>NZ_CP071139.1:3850000-4450000 GCF_017639205.1 Streptomyces nojiriensis
AAGTGGACGGGGTATCAACTTCTGGCGTTGATTTTTGGCACGCTGTTGAGTTCTCAAGGAACGGACGCTTCCTTTGTACTCACCCTCGCGGGCTTTCCTCCGGGCTTTCGTTCTGTTCTTGCGTTTCCGACTCTATCAGACTCTTTCGTGTCCGACTTCCTCGGCGCTTTCCAGGTTTTCGCTTTCGCGCTTTCCCTTTCCGGCGATTCCGACTCTACCAGAAGTTCTCCACCGGATTTCCCGGCTTCGGATTCCTGAATGAGGAGTCGGTTGTACCCCACTGGAATTCAATTCCTTTTGGGGGTGAGAGAGAGTTTAAACCATCGCTGCCGAACTTGTCCAGTTCGAGGCAACCGTTCGAATCTACCTCCCCGCGCGCTCCGTGTCAACGGTCTTCGCGGGACGACGAGGAGACTAGCAGCTCAACAGGCTTGTACGCACATCAGGCCGCGGTCGGGAGCGTCGCCGTCTGGTCGGCCTCCTCCACGTCGCCCACGTCGCCGGCGCGCGCGGCCCTGCCGCCCAGGATGAAGACGTAGAGCAGGAAGGCGACCTCGGCTGCGACGCCGATCGTGATGCGGGCCCAGGTGGGGAGGCCCGACGGGGTCACGAAGCCCTCGATCAGGCCCGAGATGAAGAGGACCACCGCGAGGCCGATGGCCATGCCGAGGGCGGTGCGGCCCTGTTCCGCCAGGGCCGCGCGGCGGGTGCGGGGGCCCGGGTCGATGACCGTCCAGCCCAGGCGCAGCCCCATGCCCGCAGCCACGAAGACCGCCGTCAGTTCGAGCAGGCCGTGCGGAAGGATCAGGCCCAGGAAGACGTCGAGGCGGCCGGCGGAGGCCATCAGGCCGAGGCCGACGCCGAGGTTGGCCATGTTCAGGAAGAGGATCCAGAGCACCGGTAGCCCCAGGAACGCGCCCAGGACCAGGCAGATCGCCGCCGCCTGGGCGTTGTTCGTCCAGACCTGGGCGGCGAAGGAGCCCGCGGGGTGGCTGGAGTAGTACGTCTCGTACTGGCCGCCCGGCTGCGTGAGCGCCTTCAGGTCATCGGGGGCCGCGATGGCGCTCTGGACCTCCGGGTGCGTGGCTATCCACCAGCCGATGAGTACGCCGAGCGCCGTGGAGAGCAGGGCCGTCGGTATCCACCAGCGGCGGCTGCGGTAGACCGCGGCGGGGAAGCCCGCCGTGAAGAAGAGGGCGGCGTCGCGCCAGCCGGCCCGGCGGGTGCCCGTCACCGTGGCGCGGGCGCGGGCGACCAGCTGGGTCAGCCGGCCGGTGAGCATCGGGTCCGGGGCGCTGGACTGGATCTGGGAGAGGTGGGTGGAGGTGCGCTGGTAGAGCGCGACGAGTTCGTCGGCCTCGTCGCCGGTGAGCTTGCGGCCGCGGCCCAGGAGCTGCTCCAGGCGTTCCCACTCGGCACGGTGTGCGGTCACGAAGACGTCGAGATCCATCCGGTTTGCCGCTCCCCTGTCCCAGGTCCCCTGGCCACTGCCTATTCCTAGTGTGGTCAGCTTGGCAGACTGGAGGCCGTAGGGGCGGGGGCAGGTCACATGAGAGGTGCTGTGGTGAGCGATCTGGTGACGGGGGACGCGGTCGTCCTGGGGCTCAGGCCCGCGCGGCTGCCGAGCCGCGGGCTGGCGATCCTCCTGGACCTGGCCGTGTACGTCACCGGATACGTGCTCATCTCGGTCGGGCTGACCATGGCCACCGCCTCGCTGGACGACGCCGCCCAGGCGGCCGTCGCGGTGGCGAGCTTCCTGCTGTTCCTGGTGGGCGTCCCGATCGCGGTGGAGACCCTGTCCCACGGGCGTTCGCTCGGCAAGCTCGCCTGCGGGCTGCGGGTCGTACGGGACGACGGCGGGCCGATCCGGTTCCGGCACGCTCTGGTGCGCGGGGCCCTGGGGGTCGTGGAGCTGATCCTGACCTTCGGGTCGATCGCGTGCATCGCCTCACTGGCGTCGGCGCGGGGGCGGCGGCTCGGGGACGTGTTCGCGGGGACCCTGGTGGTCCGGGAGCGGGTGCCGGGGACCCGGGTGATGCCGGTGCCTCCGCCGCCTCCGTGGCTGGCGGGGCGGTTCACCGGGCTGGACCTGTCGGCGGTGCCGGACGGGCTGTGGCTGGCGATACGCCAGTACCTGACGCGGATGAACCAGCTGGATCCGCAGGTGGGCGCCGCGATGGCCGTGCGGCTCGCGGACGATCTGGTGGCGCGTACGGGGGCGCCGCCGCCGGCCGGGGTGCCGGCCGCCGCGTTCCTGATGGCCGTGGTGCACGAGCGGCAGTCGCGGGACGCCGCCCGGGCGTTCCGGCCGTCCGCCGTCGGTCCTGGCTCCGGGTTCGCACCCGCGCCGGTACCGGAGCCGGTTCCGGTCGTGGCACCGGTCCCCTACGTGGCTCCCGCACCCGTGGCACCCGTGGCGCCCGCGGCGCCCGCGGAGGCTCCGCGCGCCGGCGGGTTCGCGCCGCCCGCCTGAAGGATCACTGCTCCTCGAAGACCGAGGGCGGTGTCTCCAGGTGTTCGAGTTCGATGCCGGGGGCCGAGAGCACCACGTCCCCGGCGATGTGGATCGTGTGCACCTCGCCCGTGTCCAGGGCGCTTACCTGGTACTCGTCCACCAGCAGCGGGCCGCTGTCCGTGGGGTGTTCCCGGCGGGCGACGAGGGCCCAGGCCTGGTCGACCGTACGGGGTGCCAGGACCGGATCGGTGAGGGCCAGGAGCCGGACGCGGGTGGCGGGGGCGCCGGGGGTCAGGCGGAGCAGGCGGGTCGTGGCGACGAGGAAGGCCGGGGAGGTGCCGGTGAAGCCGGGGGCGGCGATGTTGCCCTCGGTGGCCTCGGTTCCGGTGGGATCGGTGCGGACCCAGGTGACGCCGTCGATGGCGGCGCCGCGCACCTGCCAGCTCGCGGCGTTGAGCTCCATGCGGATGGGGCGGCCGAGCTCGTCGATCGCCAGGTCCACGGAGCCGCGGTGGTCGCCGTCCGGGCCGGTGAGCTGGGAGACGTAGCGCCAGCCGGAGGGCCCGGGGGCGCAGTGGAAGTGCTCCTCGCCGAGCGGGGTGTGGTCGTGCGGGTCGTGGAGCGAGTAGCGGCCGCGGGGCATGGTGCGCACTCTTCTCGGGGTCGAGGGACAAGGGGCAGGCCCCCGGCACGGGTGCCGGGGGCCTGCTTCAGGTACGTCCGCGGTCGATCAGTTGGTGATCAGTAGCGGTAGTGGTCCGGCTTGTACGGGCCCTCGACCTGGACGCCGATGTACGCGGCCTGCTCCGGGCGCAGGGTGGTGAGGCGGACACCGAGGGCGTCGAGGTGGAGGCGGGCGACCTTCTCGTCGAGGTGCTTCGGGAGCACGTAGACCTCGGTCGGGTACTCCTCCGGCTTGGTGAAGAGCTCGATCTGGGCCAGGGTCTGGTCCGCGAAGGAGTTCGACATCACGAAGGACGGGTGGCCGGTCGCGTTGCCGAGGTTCAGCAGGCGGCCCTCGGAGAGGACGATCAGGACCTTGCCGTCGGGGAACGTCCAGGTGTGGACCTGGGGCTTGACCTCGTCCTTGACGATGCCGTCGACCTTCGCGAGGCCGGCCATGTCGATCTCGTTGTCGAAGTGGCCGATGTTGCCCACGATGGCCTGGTGCTTCATCTTGGCCATGTCGGAGGCCATGATGATGTCCTTGTTGCCCGTGGTCGTGATGAAGATGTCGGCCGTCTCGACGACGTCGTCGAGGGTGGCGACCTGGTATCCGTCCATCGCCGCCTGCAGCGCGCAGATCGGGTCGATCTCGGTGACGATGACGCGGGCGCCCTGGCCGCGGAGGGACTCGGCGCAGCCCTTGCCGACGTCGCCGTAGCCGAAGACGACCGCGACCTTGCCGCCGATGAGGACGTCGGTGGCGCGGTTGATGCCGTCGATCAGGGAGTGGCGGCAGCCGTACTTGTTGTCGAACTTCGACTTGGTGACGGCGTCGTTCACGTTGATCGCCGGGAACAGCAGGGTGCCCTCGGACATCATCTCGTAGAGGCGGTGGACACCGGTGGTGGTCTCCTCCGTCACGCCGCGGATCTCGGAGGCGAGCTGGGTCCACTTCTGGGGGGACTCGCCGAGGGTGCGGTTGAGCAGGGTGAGGATGTGGGCGTACTCCTCGGAGTCCGCCGTCGACGGGTCCGGGGCCGATCCGGCCTTCTCGAACTCGACGCCCTTGTGGACGAGGAGGGTGGCGTCACCACCGTCGTCGAGGATCATGTTCGGGCCGCCGGTGGGGGTGTTCGGCCAGGTCAGCGCCTGCTCCGTGCACCACCAGTACTCCTCCAGCGTCTCGCCCTTCCAGGCGAAGACGGGGACGCCCTGCGGGTTCTCCGGGGTGCCGTTCGGGCCGACCGCGATGGCGGCGGCCGCGTGGTCCTGGGTGGAGAAGATGTTGCAGGAGGCCCAGCGGACGTCGGCGCCGAGGGCGACGAGGGTCTCGATGAGTACGGCGGTCTGCACGGTCATGTGCAGCGAGCCGGTGATGCGGGCGCCGGCCAGGGGCTGCGCCTCCGCGTACTCGGCGCGGATCGACATCAGACCCGGCATCTCGTGCTCGGCCAGGGTGATCTCCTTGCGGCCGAACGCGGCAAGGGAGAGGTCTGCGACCTTGAAGTCCATGGGTGCTGCTCCTCATGGTTCGAGAGGGTGGGTACGGCTGGGCCGTGCGCCGTCCTGGGGACGGGACACCGAGCACAGTCCGTCGGGGGTCCTCTCTCCCCTCGGCCGGTCGCAGGGACCGCCCGACCCGCCATCAGCAGCGACGCCTGACACTGGGCACGAATCTACACCGGTCGGCGCAGCGAGCCCCAGTCGGACGAGGAAGAAGCCGGGCGGGGATTCACGGGCACCGGCTTCGGCGAACGGTCGGGGGCCGCTCCTGACGGGGCGTCGACCTGGGGGTACCGGGGAAGATCCGGTGAGCGGGACCCAGCAGTGGCGCGGTTTCGGCCAGACCGTAGTCTTCCGGCCGTTCGCACTGGTGGGAGGGGTTTCGGAGTCATGAAGAACAGACCTGGGCGCAAACGGGGCATATGGGCGATCACCCTTCTGATCCTGGGCGTCGCGCTGAACGGCATCGCGCTCGCGCTCATGGTGAGTCAGTTCAAGGTGCACAGCTATGAAGGCGCCGCCATGCTGCCCACGCTGCCCCACGGGGACCTGGTCATGGTGAAGAGGCATCCGTCCGAGGTGCACCGCGGCGACGTCGTCACCTACGACCCCGTCGGGTGGGAGGGGCCGGGGCCGAACCTCGGGCGCGTGGTGGCGGTGGGGGGCGACCACATCGCCTACGCGAAGGGGGACCGCACCCTGACCCTGAACGGGCGGCCGCTCGAAGAGCCCTACGTACTGGACGACGCTCCCGGGGCTCCGGATCTTGCCTTCGCCGTCTCGGTGCCACAGGGCCGGGTCTTCATCCTGGGTGACAACCGCGGCAACTCCGCGGACTCCCGCTACTACTCGGAGCTCCAGCAGGGCACGCTGCCGGTGTCGGCCGTGACCGGGCTCCGGATCGCCGAGGAGGACAGCGTGCTCATGGGGGTCCTCGGCCTGGTGTCGAGCGTCGGAACGCTGGCCCTGCCCGTGGGGATCGGGCTGGGCATCGCCGCACTGGTGGCGCGGAGGAAGAAGCAGCCGGTACCGGCGGGGCCCGTCTGGGGCGCCGTGCACGTCGACGAGCCGTAGGCGACGACAACTCGAAGGCCCCCGCGGGCTGCTGCTCGCGGGGGCCTTCGGGCGTTCATGGCTCTTGGCCGCTCGTCTACTTGGCGGCTTCGGGGCGGTAGATGTCGGGTTCCAGGTAGATCACCCGGGCGATCGGGACCGCCGCGCGGATGCGGGCCTCGGCGGCGTTGATCGCGTCGGCCACCTCGGTCGCGGTGTCGTTGCCCTCGACCGCGATCTTGGCGGCGACCAGCAGCTCCTCCGGGCCCAGGTGCAGGGTGCGCATGTGGATCACGCGGGTGACGACGTCCCCGTCGACCACCGCGGCCTTGATCTTCTCGACTTCCTCGACGCCGGCGGCCTCGCCGAGCAGCAGGGACTTGGTCTCCGCGGCCAGGACGATCGCGATGACGATGAGCAGGATGCCGATGCACAGGGTGCCGATGCCGTCCCAGACCCCGTTGCCGGTCAGCAGGGCGAGGCCGACACCGCCGAGGGCCAGCACCAGGCCGACGAGCGCGCCGAAGTCCTCCAGCAGGACGACGGGGAGCTCGGGGGCCTTGGCCCGCCTGATGAACTGGGTCCAGGTCTGCTCGCCCCGGATCTCGTTCGACTCCTTGATCGCGGTGCGGAAGGAGAAGGACTCCGCGATGATCGCGAAGAGGAGGACACCGACGGGCCAGTACCAGTGCGTGATCTCGTGCGGGTCGTGGATCTTCTCGTAGCCCTCGTAGATGGCGAACATGCCACCGACGGTGAAGAGCACGATGGAGACCAGGAAGGCGTAGATGTAGCGCTCGCGCCCGTACCCGAAGGGGTGTTGCGGCGTCGCCTCGCGCTGTGCCTTCTTGCCGCCGAGGAGCAGCAGTCCCTGGTTCCCGGAGTCGGCCAGTGAGTGGACGCTTTCCGCGAGCATCGACGAGGAGCCGCTGAAGAGGAATGCCACGAATTTGGCTACAGCGATGGCGAGGTTGGCGGCGAGTGCCGCCACGATCGCCTTGGTACCGCCCGACGCGCTCATGGGTGCAGGGTGTCCTTCCTAGCCACTGACTACCGGCCGCACATTGTTGCAGCCGGTGGGAGGGACGCGACGTCAGACCACCACGGTGGCACGGAAGATCGTCCCGCTTCCGGACAGTTCGACCTTTTCGCCCGCCGGTACGAAGACCGACTCGCCGGGGGCCAGGGCCAGTTCGCCGGCCCGCGGGGAGCCGGCCGTGCAGAGCAGGATCTGCGGGGTGTCGTGCGGGAGTACGCGGGGGGCGCCGCCGGGCGCGAGGAGGAAGCGGGAGAGCCGGAACTCGTCGATGGGGGTCTCGTAGACCTCCTCGGCGTCGCCCTCGGGGCGCAGCAGGTTCGGGTCGCCGGGCTCGAACTTCGCGATCTTCAGCAGCTCGGGCACGTCCACGTGCTTGGGGGTGAGCCCGGCACGCAGCACGTTGTCCGAGTTGGCCAGCAACTCGACGCCGAGGCCGTCGATGTAGGCGTGCGGGACGCCGGCGCCGAGGAACATCGCCTCGCCGGGCTGGAGTCGGACGTGGTTGAGCAGCATCGCCGCGATGACGCCCGGGTCGCCGGGGAAGTGGTGGACGAGCGTGGCGTACGGGGTGTAGCGGCCGCCGATGCGCGTGACGGCGACGGCCACCTCGTGCACGGTGTGGGCCATCTCGACGCGGTCCGCGGTCAGTACGGCCGTCAGCATCTCGCGCAGGGCGGCCTCTTCGGGGTGCGCGCGCAGCAGGTCGACGTACGGCTTGAGGCTGTCCACGTCCAGGCCGGCGAGGAGGTCCGCGGCCTCCTGCGGCGGACGGAAGCCGCACAGCCCGTCGAACGCGGTGAGCGCGCAGATCATTTCGGGCTTGTGGTTGGGGTCCTTGTAGTTGCGGTGGTCCGCGTCGATCGGGACCCCGCGGCGCTCCTCGTCCTCGAAGCCCGCCCGGGCCTGGTGCAGGTCGGGGTGGACCTGGAGGGAGAGCGGGGCGCCGGCGGCGAGGATCTTGAACATGAAGGGCAGCCGGGGGCCGAACCTGGCGACGGTGGCGGCGCCCAGCTCGCCTTCGGGATCGGCGGCGATGACGTCCGAGAGCAGCCGCTCGCCCGCTCCCCGGTCGATGCGGGAGGGGGCGCCCGGGTGGGCTCCCATCCACATCTCGGCCTGGGGCTCACCGGTGGGTTCGACACCGAGGAGCGTGGGAAGGGCCGTGGTGGATCCCCAGGCGTAGGGGCGGATCGTGTTCGTCAGGCGGTCCATCGTCGTCTTCCTGGATAGAGCTGGGTACTTCAGTGCCTCAGCTGTGTCCGCCGGAAGCCAACGCCAGGTAGGCGGTGGCGAAATCCGTGACGGCGAGGAGTTCGGCGAGCTGCTCCAGTTCGGCGCCCTCCTCCGGTTCGAGCTCGCTGATCGCCGTGTCGTGGCTGAGGGCGAGCTCGCGTGCGGCGGGGGCGGCGGTGAGGCCACCGGCCGGCCGGTCGCGCAGCAGGACGACGCGGGCGCGAAGGGCCTGGGGCTCTTCGACCCGGTCACGGAAGAAGTCGTCGGGGTCGGCACCGGCGGCGAAGGATCCGGCGAGCAGGACGCCGTGGGCGGGCAGTGCCTCGGGAAGCACGGCGGCCAGGGCGGGGCGGCCGGCGAGCTCGGCGAGGGTGGCGGCGAACCGGCGGCCCGCGGGGGCGGCGCCGGTGCCCTCGCTCCAGATGAGCGGGAGGGAGTCGGCCAGCTCGGCGGCGAGGGTCTTGGCCGGGTTGGAGTAGGTGGCGATGGCGGGCCCGCAGCGTTCGGCCGTACGGTCGAGCCGGTCGGCGACGAGCTGCAGGGTGTCGGGGGCGGCGGTGATCAGGCCGACCTTGTCGAGGAGCAGCAGCAGCGGCGTCAGCAGGGCCCACAGGGCGCCGGGTCCGGCCGCGGCGGACTCGTCGTACTCCTGGTACGGGGCCTTGGCCATCGGTACGAGGAGCCCGTGCGCGCCGTCCACCGCCTCGCTCAGCGGTGAGCGCTCGGGGGCGACACCGACGACGGTGCAGCCGCGCCGGTACGCCTGCTCGGCGAGGACGGCGAGCCCGGGCTCGGTGCCGTCGGTGGTGGCGAGGAGCAGCAGGTCGACGGGTCCGGCCCAGCCGGGCAGGGACCAGCGCAGCGCGCCGGCCGCGTGGGCGACGCCGGTGGGATCCAGCCGGATGACGGGCGCGGAGGCTCCGGCGAGGGCGCCGAGCAGGTCGGCGACGCCGGTGGCGGCGGTGCCGGGCCCGGCGATCAGGACGGAGCGCGGACGGCCGTCGGGGCGCAGCTCGGCGAGACCGGCCTCGGTCGCGTGCCGGGCGGCGGTACGGACTCTGGCTCCGGCCTCGGCCGCGCCGCGGAGCAGGCCCCTGCGGTCGACGCGGGCGAGATCGTCCGGTGCGTCGAGGAGCGACTCGTCGAGCATGGCGGCCTCCGGCGGTGTTGACGGATCCAGGGTGGCGGAATCGGTCTCAGCGTCTGCGTGTGCCCTTGTTGCGGGGCGCGCGGCAGGGGGTCAGGCGGGGCGGCGGGCCTCGTCCACGAGGAGCACGGGGATGCCGTCACGGACCGGGTACGCGAGGCCGCAGTCCTGGCCGGTGCAGATCAGCTCGGGGGCCGTCTCGTCGGCCGACTTGTCCTCGAGGGGCGAGTGGCAGGCGGGGCAGGCGAGGATCTGCAGGAGGCCGGCTTCGAGCGGCATGGGGCGTTTCCCTTCGGGCATGTGGGTGGGGCGAGGTCAGCGTACCGCCGAGTTCGCGGCGGTGCGGTGTTGTGGGGGCGGGTTGGGCCCCGGGGGCTGCGCCCCCGGGGAACCCGGCTCCGCCGGGCACCGGGCTCCGCCCGGCCCTGCGCCTCGAACGCCGGCGGGGCTGGATCGGCGGAGCCCGGTTCTTGAGTGCCGCAGTGCCTCAGGCGCGGATGAGGGCCAGGGCCTCGTCGCGGATCCTGGCCAGGGTGGCCTCGTCACGGGCCTCCACGTTCAACCGCAGCAACGGTTCGGTGTTCGAGGCCCGGACGTTGAACCACCAGTCCTCACCCGTCACCGTCAGCCCGTCCAGCTCGTCCAGCGTGACCCCCTCACGGGCGCCGAAGGACTCCTTCACCGCCGCCAGACGGGCCGCCTGGTCACCGACCGTCGAGTTGATCTCCCCCGAACCCGCATAACGGTCGTACGAAGCCACCAGCCCCGACAACGGCCCGTCCTGACCACCCAGCGCCGCCAGCACGTGCAACGCCGCCAGCATGCCCGTGTCCGCGTTCCAGAAATCCTTGAAGTAGTAGTGCGCCGAGTGCTCACCACCGAAGATCGCACCCGTCTTCGCCATCTCCTCCTTGATGAAGGAATGACCCACCCGGGTCCGGACCGGCGTGCCACCGTTCTCCCGCACGACCTCCGGAACCGACCACGAGGTGATCAGATTGTGGATCACCGTGCCGGTGCCTCCATTGCGCGCCAGCTCACGCGCCGCGACCAGCGCCGTCACCGCCGACGGGGACACACCCATACCGCGCTCGTCCACGATGAAACAGCGGTCCGCGTCACCGTCGAACGCGATCCCCAGATCCGCACCCTCCGCCAGCACCCGCGCCTGCAGATCCACGATGTTCTTCGGATCCAGCGGATTCGCCTCGTGGTTCGGGAACGTCCCGTCCAGCTCGAAATACATCGGAACCAGGTCCAACGGCAGGCCCTCGAACACCGTCGGAACCGTGTGACCGCCCATCCCGTTGCCCGCGTCCACCACCACCTTCAGCGGACGGATCGACGCCAGGTCCACCAGACCCAACAGATGCGCCGCATAACCGGGAAGACTGTCCAGCTCCGTGACCGTCCCGGGAACCGTGCCCTCCGCGACCGGCGGCGCACCCTCGTCCGACCACTTCTCCACCAGAGCCCGGATCTGCGACAGACCCGTGTCCTGACCCACCGGAGCCGCACCCGCACGACACAACTTGATCCCGTTGTACCGCGCCGGATTGTGCGACGCCGTGAACATCGCACCCGGCAGACCCAGCGAACCCGACGCGTAATACAGCTGATCCGTCGAACACAGACCGATCAACGTCACATCCACACCCCGCGCCGCCGCACCCCGCGCGAACGCCCCCGACAGACCCGGCGACGACGGACGCATGTCATGACCGATCACGATCGCCGCAGCGCCCACGACCTCCACGAAAGCGGCACCGAACAGCCCGGCCAAGGACTCGTCCCACTCGTCCGGCACGACACCACGCACGTCATACGCCTTGACGATGTTCGAAAGATCTGCGGCCACTGCCTGCCCTCCTGAAGGTCCTGTGCGGTTCAGCAAAACCTACCCTGAACCAGGAGCAGCTCTTCAGACCGCCGGAGCGTCAGGAATCGGGCGATCTCAGGACGCGCAGGTGTCCACGACGGGTCTCGCCGGTGGACGGGCCGCCCTGGCCGTGGCCGCCGGCCTCGGCCGTGCGTCCCGGCGGGCGGGCGGCTTCGCGGACGGCGTTGGCGAGTGCTTCGAGGTCGTCGCCGCTGGGGCGGGACGGCCCGGAGCTGTCGGACAGGCGCACGACGTCCCAGCCCCGTGGGGCGGTCAGGCGCTCCGAGTGCTCGGCGCACAGGTCGTAGCAGTGGGGTTCGGCGTAGGTGGCGAGCGGGCCGAGAACTGCGGTCGAATCGGCGTAGACGTACGTCAGTGTCGCGACGGCAGGGCGGCCGCACGCGGTGCGCGAACAGCGACGTACAAGGCTCACGACGTTGGACGGTACCGCACTCTTGACCGGGCCGCGACGACTCCACCTCCGCTCACTCCCCCGTGTCGTGCTCGGAGCTACCCTGCGGGGGTGACCGACACCCCTCTTCCGCCCTGTCCCGCCGAGCCTCCCGCGGGGGCCCGGACCGAGCCCCGCCCGCGGCGGCGGGACCGGCACGGGCGCGGGATGCGCGGTCCGCTGGCGCCTCCTCAGGTGCCGTTGTCGGCAAGCCGGTCGGAGCTGTTCGGGGACCTCGTACGGGATTCCGTGGAGCGGCTGGAGCGGCGCTGGCCGCAGCTGGCCGAGGTGGAGTTCCTGATCGGTGACGTGCCCGGGCCGCCGGGCGGTCCGGACGGCGGCTGGAACGACGAGGCGGTGCCGCTGGGCGCGGTGTCGGAGTCGCGCGAGGGCCGGCCCGCCCGGATCGTGGTCTTCCGGCGGCCGGTGGAGATCCGGACCAAGACGCGGGACGAGAAGGCGATGCTGGTCCACGAGATCGTGGTGGAGCAGGTGGCGGAGCTGCTGGGGCTCTCGCCGGAGACGGTGGACCCCCGGTACGGCCAGGACTGAGAGCCGTCCTGCTGCCGCGTACCGGGGGTGCCCCGTCATCCGGTGGTCGATCCGGTCATCCGGTCATCCGGTCAGGACGGAGAGGTCCTGGGCGGCCTTGGGGACCGAGACCGTGGAGCGGTCGTCCGAGAGTCCCTGGACGGTGAACATCGCGATGCCCTCGTGCGGGAGGGACAGGGTGCGGGCCGCGTGGACCGGGCCGCCCGAGACGGTCTCGACGGTGAGGGCGTAGGAGCCCTTGCCGCCCGCCGGGGCGAGGGTGAGCGTCTGCGTGGTGCCCGCCTTGACGTCGACCTCCTTGGAGGCCGCCTCGCCGCCGCCGGTGCCCGGCGAGGCGGTGACCTTGACCTTCGCGTCGGCTCCCGGGGCGGTCAGGGCCAGCAGGGTGGCGTTCTCCTCGGGCCGGTTGTCGGCCACGGTGGCCCGTGCTCCGACCGGCCCGGTGGCGGGGATGAAGCCGATCTCCTGCTTGGCGCCGCTGCCGCGGACCACCCGTAGCGCCGCGACGACCGGGGCGGACTTCTTGGGGTCGGACGGGGTCAGCAGCAGCGAACCGGCCTCGCCGCGGGTCAGGTCCTTGAGGTCCGCGGCCGCCGTCATACCGGCCTTGACGTGCAGCTGCTCGTTGCCGGCCGGGCTGATCGAGCCGCCGGGTGCGGCCAGGCGCACCTTCAGGTCCGCGTCTTCCTCGCCCGGTACGAAGACGACCAGCTTCACGGAGGCGGCGTCCGCCGGGATGCCCGGCAGTACGAGCGAGCCCGCGGGGTCGGCGGAGGCCGGCAGCCAGTCGGCGCCCACCCCCTCCTCGCCGACCTGCACCGATGCGCCGACCCGGCCCGCGCGGGTGGTCACGTGGGCGGTGGCGTCGGCGAGCTGCGCGCCCGGGACCAGGGTGGACAGCAGGACGGTCTTGGTGGACTTGGGGTCGACCCGGATGCTCTCGCTGGTGCCGGCGTCGGGCTTGGCCGGTCCGTCCGGGCCGAAGACCTTGATGTCGACGATGGCCGCGGCGTCGTCGGGGTTGGTGAGGTGGACGTAGTCCTCGCGGCCCTTGGCCGTGCTCACCGCGGGGAACCAGAAGTCGGTGCCGGGTGCGGTGCAGCCGACGCCGAGCACGCCGCGGCTCCGGCCGACCGAGACCTTGGTGGTCAGCTGCGCGGTCCAGCCGGGGGCGAGGACCCCGTCGGCGCTGCCGGTGAGGGCGGGGGCGTCGGCGCCGCTCGCGGTGGCCCCGAGGGGCTTGCCGGGCTCCTTGGGTTCCAGCACCGGTTTGGCGTCCTTGGTCGCGCCGAGCAGCCGGGCCGAGCCCTTGCCCTCGCCGGCGGGCGCGCCGGGGGTGAAGGACGTGTACGTGGTCTCGGCGATGTCCGAGGAGCTGGGCCCCGGGCACACCAGCAGGGACCGTTCCACCGGCATCCGGGCGGCGGCCGCCTTGCCGTCGGCGGCCTTCCCGTCGGCGGCGGGTGCGGTGAGGGCGGCGACGCCGGTGAGGGCGGCCAGGGCCGCGGTCACCGCCGCCAGCGTCAGGGGTGCGCGCTGCTTCACTGCTGGGGGCTCCCGTCCGGACGCGGGTCGTGCGGTGCGTGGGGGTGGTGGGGGTCGTACGGCTGGTACGGCTCGTACGGGTAGGTGTACTGCTGCTGGTCCGGGTCCTGGACCGGCTGGTTCGGGGGCTGCTGCGGGTAGGGGTCCGCGTAGGCCTGACCGCCGTGCCCGCCCTGGCCGGCCTGACCGCCCTGCTGGTCGTACTGCGGGTACTGGTCGTAGGGGGTCTGCTGCTGCTCGTAGGCGTAGCCGCCCTGGTCGCCGTGCGCCTGGTACGCGTAGCCGTCGTCGCCGTACGCCGGCTGCGCCGGGATCTGCGCGTACGGGTCGGCGACCGCCGCGGTCTCCGCCGGTACGGGGGCCGATTCGGCCTCGGCGCGCAGCCGGCGGGCGCGGCGGCCCTCGCCGGCCTCGCCCGGGCCGGGCCGGTCGGGGAGCGCGGCCTCCTCCTCCGGCAGGTCGTCGTCGAGCTCCGCACGGCGGCCGGGCAGGGCCATCACCACCAGGACCAGGGCGAGGAGGCCCTGGACCCAGTACCAGGCGGTCCGCAGCAGGGAGTCCTCGTGGACGAGGTCGAGGCGGCCGCCGTCGGCGGGCAGTTCGAAGCCCTGCGCCCAGCCGTCGAGGGTCTTGGGCTTGAGGGGCTTGCCGTCGAGGGTGGCCTGCCAGCCTTCGTCGGCCCGGTCGGCGATGCGCAGGACGCGGCCGGCGTCACCGGCGGGGATCTTGCTGTGGACCTCGACGGGTCCGGCGGCGACCGGGATCGGGGCTTCGCCCTGCTTGCCGGAGACGACGACCGCGCGCGGCAGCCAGGGTTCGACGCCCCACAGGGCGGTGCCGTCCTGCTGGTGGCGCCGGCTGAGGCCCGGGGTGGCGTCGAGGACGCGACGGATCTCCTCGGGGCCGCCGGGGCGGAACATCACGAAGCGGATGGCGTAGGCGCTGAGCTGGCTGGACTGGTCGGCGCCGGAGCCGGCGACGAGGTTGGAGACGACCTTGTCGAGGCGGGTGTCGGCGCCGGTGCGCGCGGTGACCTCCGCGTCGCCGATGCGGCCGCCGGAGCCGCGGACGAGGCTGTAGGAGACGGTGGCGGGCGGGGCCAGGTCGAGGATCAGGGTGCGGGTCTGGTTGTCGTCGCCGCCCGCGTCCGCGACGAAGGCCGGGACCTGGACGGGGTCGCGGCGCTGCAGCGGGCCGTCGGCGCCGGCGAACATCCAGGTCGCGGCGGCGACCAGCGGGCCCACTGCGGCGGCCAGGGCGATGAGGGCCGCCAGCGGCTGGCGCCAGCCGAAGCTGCGGGCGGCGACGCGTTCCCTGGCTCCGTCGGCTCCGAGCGCGGCGGCGGCGAGCAGGGCGAGCCCGTAGACGAGGGTGGCGGGGCCGGCCCAGGCGGTGCGGTTGAGGACGACGGCGAGGAGCAGTCCGGCCAAGGCGGCGGCCCAGGCGGTGCGGACGGCGAAGGCGCGGTCGGCGCGCAGCAGGGCGGCCAGGGCGGCGAGGACGATGCCGACGAGCACCGGTCCGGCGCCGGTGCCGGGGCCGCCGGGGCTGATGGCGAGCAGGCCCAGGGCGTCGGCGGAGCCGGCTCCGAAGGGCAGTCCGGCCTCCTGCAGGAGGCGGCCGGGGTGGGTGAACAGGCCCAGTGACCAGGGGGCGAGCACGACGAGCGGGACGGCGAGGGTGGCGAGCAGCCGCAGGCCGTACGCCTTCCAGTGGGCGCGGCGCAGGACCAGGGCGGCGGTCCCGAGGACGGCGGCCAGCGGCCATACGACGGGGGTGAAGGCGGTGGTGAAGGTGAGCAGCAGCGTGTACGTCCACACCGCGCGCCGGCCGCCCCGCCGGTCGGTGGCTTCCGCACCGTCGGCGAGGTCGAAGGCGGCGACGCCGGCGCGGGCGAGGAGGGGGAGCGCCACGGCGAGGACGGCGGTGCCGAGGCGGCCGCCGGCGAGGGCTCCGGTCACGGCCGGCAGGAAGGCGTAGGCGATGGCCGCCCAGGCGCGCAGCAGCCGGGATTCGACGAGCGGCCGGGAGGCGAAGTAGGCGGTGAGGCCGGCGAGCGGGACGGATCCGGCGAGCAGCAGGGTCAGGGCGGCCTGGGTGGAGCCGAACAGCAGGGTGGCGAGGGTGCCGAGGACGGCCAGGTAGGGCGGCGCGGACGCGGTGGAGCCGGTGCCGACGGCGTGCCAGCCGTCGGTGTAGGCGCCCCAGAGTTCGGAGCCGCTGCCGGGGGCGGGCAGCAGGGCGCCGCCCATGAGGGAGTCGCCGCCGATCAGGGCGCGGCAGGCGGCGAGGGAGACGACGGCCAGGAGGCCGAGGAGCAGGGGGGCGGGGTTGCGGGCGAGCCGCTTGAGGCGGGCGAAGCGCTCGGTCTCCACCAGGTAGTCGCCGTCCTCGCGGGGGGCGTCGAGGACGCTGCCCCCGCCGTGGCGGCCCGCGGGGGCGGCGGCGGCGTCGCGGTCGCTGCCGAAGTAGCCGGCGAGCTGTTCCGCGTTGGCCCGCAGGGAGGCTCCCGGCGGGGGGAAGAGCGGGCGCAGTTCGGCGGCGGGGACGGCGGGGCGGCGGCGGGCCTTGCGGGCGGCGAGGAGCCGGCCGGGGCGGAGCAGGGTGGCGAGCAGGCCGGTGAGTTCGTCGACGGCCTGGCCGGGGGCCTTGCCGATGAGGTAGGCGAGGGTGCGCAGCACGGTGCCGAGCAGGACGCGCAGCAGGACGTACGGGAGGGCGCGGCCGGAGCTGTTGGCGAGGATCGTGTAGACGGCGCCGGCCTTGTCGACGCGGTGCGGGCCGGCCGTGGTGCGTCCGGCGCAGTCGACGGTGCGGCGTTCGCGGGCGGCGGCCTCGGCGTGCCGCAGGACGGCGTCGGGGGCGACGAGGACGGTGTGGCCGGCGCTCTGGGCGCGCCAGCACAGGTCGACGTCGTCGCGCATCAGGGGCAGGCGCCGGTCGAAGCCGCCGAGCTCGTCGTAGACGTCGCGGCGGACCAGCATGCCGGCGGTGGAGACGGACAGGACGGGGCGGACCTGGTCGTGCTGGCCCTGGTCCTGTTCGCGGCGGTCGAGGCCGGTCCAGCGGCGGCCGCTGCGGGCGATGGTGACGCCGGCTTCGAGGAGCTGCTTCTTGTCGTACCAGCCGCGCAGCTTGGGGCCGATGACGGCGGCGTCGGGGTTGTCCTCGGCGACGCGGAGCAGTTCGGTCAGGGCGTCGGGTTCGGGTGCGCTGTCGTCGTGCAGGAGCCAGAGCCACTGGACGGGTTCGCCGTGGGGGAGGTCGGGCAGGTCGTACGTGTCGTCGCGCCAGGTGCGGCTGACGGGGTCCCAGCCGCTGGGGCGCTTGAGGTACGGGAGGTCCTCGGGGGTCGGGGTGCCCGCGGAGCGTGCGGATTCGTCGACCGCGGTGCCGAAGCCGGTGCGGCGGGCGAGGTGCAGGACGCGGTCGTCGCCGAGGGCTTCGGTGAGCAGGCGCGCGGAGTCGTCGGAGCTGCCGGTGTCGGCGGCGATGTGGTTCTGCGCGGGGCGTTCCTGGCCGAGGAGGCCGGCGAGTGTCCGGGGCAGCCAGCGGGCGCCGTCATGGGCGACGAGGACCGCGGTGACGACGTGCCGGGGGAACTCGGGTGTGGCTGGGGCCTGGTAGGAGGCCGTCGACTGGCTGTGCAGGGACATCGCGGTACGGGCCCTCCGGCCGGGGGTCCGGGGGTGGTGTGCCCTCGGAGGCTGCTGGACAGCGCCCCACCCTAACGGCTGTCACGACAGCGGTCCGCCTCCTGCGGGGAAGGTGCAGGAGGCGGACCGTGTGCCGTGCTGTGTGTCGCGCTCGTCGTCCCGTTCGGCGCGCTGTCCGCCATGCGTCGAAGTGCGCTCTGTGGTGCGTGCTGCGGTGCGGGTCGTGGTGCGTGTCGTGGTGCGTTCGCTATGTCGTGCGTGGTGCGGTGGGTGCCTGACCGGTGGTGCGTCGGCCGTTTCAGACCGCTGCCTTTTTCAGGCGGCGGCGTTCCCGCTCGGACAGACCGCCCCAGATGCCGAATCGCTCGTCGTTGGCGAGGGCGTACTCAAGGCATTCGGAGCGGACCTCGCAGGCGAGGCAGACCTTCTTGGCCTCGCGGGTGGAGCCGCCCTTCTCGGGAAAGAAGGACTCGGGGTCGGTCTGGGCGCACAGAGCGCGCTCCTGCCACCCGAGCTCTTCGTCCGCCTCCTCGACCAGCAGTTCCTGAAACAGCTCGGTCATGTGCGCCCCTCGCTCTGTCTGTGCGTCCCCGTGACGATGTCGTCACTGATTGCTACGTAACGACACGAGTGAAATTACAAGTGCGTGGCTCCGGGGCAGTCAAGCCGAGATCTGCTATTGGGCCCCTTATTCACTCTGCGGAACCAAGCCTATGCAGAAAGTGTTCATATCGCCAAAAATCGTGACACATGCCACCGGCACCACAGGATGCCCGCCTTTACCCGTATTCCACGTGCCACCTCCGGGCGGGGTTGCGGTCCGGCCGGAGAAGCGGCGCAGATCACATTCAGGTCACGGAAGTCGGGATCGTGTTTGAGCGCCGACACAGCGCCACATCCCCTGTCGCACACTGCACAAACCTTTCTCCGGGCACGGTAACCGGATGAGGTGAAACTTTTACCCCAAAGCGGACATTGGGTTGACAGTCAGACCCCCGAGCCGTTCTCCTTGTTTGCATGTCAGCGCCCGCAGCCACCACCCGGACCCCCATTCGTGGGTTCCTGTGCGCTGCCCAGGTTCGCTGTTGCTGTTGCAGCTGTTGATGCCCGCGGAGCCCCGGCTCCCCAGAGCTCCGGCCCGTCCCCGCAGCAACCGCCAGCACCACTGACATACGTCGAGGTACCCCCCACGATGAACAGCACGAACAGCGCCACCCCCACCTCCCCCGTCGCCTCCGCCACGGTCGAGAGCGACCTCCAGATCGCCGGCGACATCCTCGCCGTCCAGCACCTCCTCCAGCCCGCCCGTGAACACCCGGCCACCGTCGCCGAGTTCGCCGGGCTCGCCCGCTCCATCGCCGAGGACCGCGCCTCCTGGGAGCACCTCGTCGAGTACGACGCCACCACCCGCTGGTACCACCGGCTGCGCACCGGCCCCGGCTACGAGGTCTGGCTGCTCAGCTGGGTCCCCGGCCAGGGCAGCGGCCTCCACGACCACGGCGCCTCCTCCGGCGTCATGACCGTCCTGGAGGGCGAGCTCACCGAGCACACCCCCCGCGGCCGCAGCACCCACCGCCCGGGCACCCAGCGCGTCCTCGCCCCCGGCTACGCCCACGAGGTCGTCAACGACACCCTCGACGGCGCGGTCAGCCTGCACGTCTACTTCCCCGGCCTGACCGAGATGCCGATGCACAGCTGCACCCCGGCCGAATCCGCGTCCGTACCGGCCTGACCTCCACCCCCCGACGGCAGTGCGGCTGACAGACTGTCTGCATGCGCATTGTTGTTCTGGCCGGCGGTATAGGCGGCGCCCGGTTCCTGTCCGGACTCAAGTCGGCGGTGCCCGACGCGGACATCACGGTCATCGGCAACACCGGTGACGACATTCACCTCTTCGGCCTCAAGGTCTGCCCCGACCTGGACACGGTGATGTACACCCTCGGCGGTGGCATCAACGAGGACCAGGGCTGGGGCCGCACCGACGAGTCCTTCACCGTCAAGGAGGAACTCGCGGCGTACGGGGTCGGCCCCACCTGGTTCGGCCTCGGCGACCGCGACTTCGCCACCCACATCGTGCGTACGCAGATGCTCGGCGCGGGCTACCCGCTGAGCGCCGTCACCGAGGCCCTCTGCGACCGCTGGCAGCCCGGCGTACGGCTGCTGCCCATGTCCGACGACCGGGTCGAGACCCACGTCGCGATCACCGAGGCCGGCACCGGGGAACGCCGCGTCATCCACTTCCAGGAGTACTGGGTCCGGCTGCGCGCCTCGGTGGCCGCGGAGGCCGTCGTACCCGTGGGGGCCGAACAGGCCAAGCCCGCGCCCGGTGTGCTGGAGGCCATCGCCGCCGCCGACGTGATCATCTTCCCGCCGTCGAACCCCGTGGTCTCGGTCGGCACGATCCTCGCCGTCCCCGGCATCCGGGAGGCCGTGGCCTCCGCCGCGGCGCCCGTCGTGGGCCTCTCCCCCATCGTCGGCGGCGCGCCCGTGCGCGGGATGGCCGACAAGGTGCTCGCCGCGGTGGGCGTCGAGTCCACCGCCGCCGCGGTCGCCCTGCACTACGGGACCGGGCTGCTGGACGGCTGGCTCGTGGACACCTCGGACGCGGACGCCGTCGCCGAGGTCGAAGCCGCCGGGATCACCTGCCGCGCGGTGCCGCTGATGATGACCGACGTGGAGGCCACCGCGGAGATGGCCCGCGCCGCGCTGGAGCTGGCGGAGGCCTCCCGGTGACGCCGGCGCCCGCGTACGAGGTGCGGGCCGTCGACGGGATCCCGGAGGTCAGGCCGGGCGACGACCTGGCGAAACTGATCACGACGGCCGCCCCCGACCTGCGGGACGGGGACGTCCTGCTGGTCACCTCGAAGATCGTCTCCAAGGCCGAGGGCCGGATCGTGGAGGCCGACTCGCGCGAGGCGGCGATCGACGCCGAGACCGTACGGGTGGTCGCGCGCCGGGGTCCGCTGCGGATCGTCGAGAACCGGCAGGGCCTGGTGATGGCCGCGGCGGGTGTGGACGCCTCCAACACCGCCCCCGGCACGGTGCTGCTGCTGCCCGAGGACCCGGACGGCTCGGCCGCCGCGATCCGCGCCGGCGTGCGCGACGTCCTGTCCGTGGACGTGGGCGTGGTCGTGACGGACACCTTCGGGCGGCCGTGGCGCACCGGACTGACGGACGTGGCGATCGGCTCGGCCGGTGTGCGGGTCCTGGACGACCTGCGCGGCGGCACGGACGCGCACGGCAATCCGCTGAGCTCGACGGTGGTGGCGACCGCGGACGAGCTGGCCGCCGCCGGTGACCTGGTGAAGGGCAAGGCGGCCGGGCTGCCGGTGGCCGTCGTACGCGGGCTGGGCCACGTACTGGGCGAGGGTTCCTCGGCCCGGGACCTGGTGCGCTCGCCGGCCGACGACATGTTCCGGTTGGGGACGTCGGAAGCGGTACGGGAAGCCGTGACGCAGCGCCGCACCGTACGGGCCTTCACGGCGGAGCCGGTGGACCCGGGCGCGGTGCGGCGGGCGGTGGCGGCGGCCGTGACGGCCCCGGCCCCGCACCACACGACGCCGTGGCGGTTCGTGCTGCTGGAGTCCGAGGCCTCCCGGGTGCGGCTGCTGGACGCGATGCGGGACGCGTGGATCGCGGACCTGCGGGCGGACGGCAAGTCCGAGGAGTCCGTGGCGAAGCGGGTGCGGCGCGGGGACGTGCTGCGGGCCGCCCCGTACCTCGTGGTGCCGTGTCTGGTGACGGACGGCGCGCACCACTACGGGCACGCCCGGCGGGACACGGCGGAGCGGGAGATGTTCGTGGTCGCCATGGGCGCGGGCGTGCAGAACCTGCTGGTCGCGCTGGCCGGGGAGCGGCTGGGGTCGGCGTGGGTTTCCTCGACGATGTTCTGCCGGGACGTGGTGCGGGAGGTGCTGGAGCTGCCGCAGGACTGGGATCCGATGGGAACGGTGGCGGTGGGGCACCCGGCGGCGGTCCCGGCGGAGCGGCCGGGGCGGTCCGCGGCGGACTTCATCCAGGTGCGGTGACGCCTGCGGCGTGCCCGGCGGATCGGCGGGCCGCCCGCGCCCTGCCGGGCGCCCGGGTCCGGCGGGGCGGGGGCGCCTGACGGCAGGGCCGAGGGGAAGCGTCGCAAGGCGGACGGGGGAGTCCGTGCGGAGCATCGACGACCGAGGACGACGCGGCGAAGCGCGGTGCCAGGGCCCGCGGGCCCTGGTGACCGGCGGGCCGCCTAGAAGCGGCCGATGTCGCCGCGCGGCATGCGGGGCGTGCGGCGGGGCGGCGTGTGGCCCGCGAGGAGGACGAGGCGGGCCGCGCGGTGGCGCTGGCCCGCGTACGGGGCGAGGAGCTCCAGCATGGCGGCGTCGTCGGTGTCGCGGTCGCCCGCGAGGGCGTATCCGATGATGCCGGGCAGGTGGAGGTCGCCGGTGGTGATCGCGTCGGGGTGGCCGTTGCTGCGCTGGAGGGTCTCGGCGGAGGTCCACGGGCCGATGCCGGGAACGGCCTCCAGCCTTCGCACGGCCTCGGGCAGGTCCATCGCGGCCGCCTCCTCCAGGCGGTTCGCCAAGCGGGCCGCCCGCACGATCGTGGCGGAGCGCTTGGCGTCGACCCCGGCCTTGTGCCAGTCCCAGGACGGGATCATGGCCCAGGTGCGCGGCGCGGGCACGACGTACAGGTCCGGGCCGGCCGGGCCCGGGGCGGGCTCGCCGTACTGCCGGACCAGGCGGCGCCAGGCGCGGTAGGCCTCGTCGGCGGTGACCTTCTGCTCCAGGACCGTCGGGATCAGGGATTCGAGGACCAGGCCGGTACGGGTGAGGCGCAGGCCGGGACGGCGGCGGTGGCTGGCGTGCACGAGGCGGTGGCGGGGCACGAAGGCGGCGGGGTCGTCGGCCGCGCCGAGGAGCGCGGGCAGCTGTTCGAGGAACCAGTCGGCGCCGGGGCCCCAGGCCTCGGCGTGCACCAGCTCGCCCGCACGGGACACGCGGAGGGTGGCCGGGCCCTGCGGGGTGCGGCCGGTGCGCCAGACCGAGCCGTCGGGGGTGGTGCGGAAGGTGGGGTCGGCGGGGCCGCGTCTGAGGGGGCCGAGGGTGAGGCCGAGGTCGACGGGCCCGGCGGGGGTCCAGCTGCGCTCCCGGGCCCCCGAGCCGGCGGCGGCGCCCCGGCCGGCGGGTACGTCGGTGCGGCCGCCGCGGACCGCGGCGCGGGTGAGGGGATCGAAGCGGCCGGCCATGCCACCGAGCGTAGCGCTGCCCGGCCGCGTCCCCCTGGGGCTCCGCCCCGGACCCCGCGCCGAGCGCCGTAGGGGGTGGGGGCGGGGCCCGGCGACGGCGCCGCACCCGCGAACCCGGCGGACGGCCTACGGCCGGCCCTGGAGTTTCGCCGAGGCCGTGCGGGTGGCGCCCAGTTTGGCGTAGAGCTTCGCGCCCGGGCACTGGGTGGCGAAGCCGTCCCGGTGGCCGGAGATGACGTTCATCTTCACGCTCTTGCCCTTGGGGTAGCGGTTGCCTCCGCCCGACGTCAGGGTGGTCTTCGCGCGCGGGTCCCGGCCGAAGAGGCCGAGCTTCCAGGCCGTGAGGCGGGCGACCGAGTCGACCACCACCGCGGGCGGGGCCGAGGAGGTGAAGGTGCCCAGCACTGCGACGCCCATGCTGTTGGTGTTGAAGCCCATGGTGTGCGCGCCGAGGACCGCCTTGGAGACGCCGCCCGCGCGGCCCTCGTAGACCGTGCCGCACTTGTCGACGGCGAAGTTGTAGCCGAGGTCCCGCCAGCCGTTGCTGATCACGTGGTAGCGGTACAGGCTGCGCAGGACGGCGGGGGCGTCCTTGCAGGCGTAGTTGTTGCCGGAGGCGGTGTGGTGGACGAAGGCCGCCTTGACCGTGCTCGTGTAGACGAAGCCCGACTCGCGCAGGCCCTCGTCCGCGCCCCAGCCCTTGCGGGTGACGATCCGCGGGCGCGGGCCGATGTACGGGGCGGCCGCCGCGGTCAGTTCGCCGTCGCTCGCGAAGATCGCGTCGGCGGTGGAGTCGGCCTTGTCGAGTGCGGTGATCTCGTTCGCGCCGAGCGAGGCGTGCGGGACGTTCGCGGCGGAGGACTCCGCCGTCTCCATCGTCATGGCGGGCACCGCCACCTCGCCCTTGCCGTCGCCGTCGGGGCCGGTGTTCTTGCCGTCGGAGCCCGTGGCGGGGGGTTCCGCGCCCGGGTCGACGAGCTCGATCCGCATGCCCGTGGGCAGCCGGGAGGGCGCGCGGGTGGCCGGGGCCCCGGATTCGGCCTGGACGCGGACCTCCACGGCGTCGGACTCGCCCACCCACAGCGGGGCGGTGGCGCCGCGGATCGGGCGGGAGCCGCGTTCCGCGGCGTCGGGGTCGGCGGCGTGCTCGCTGTTGTGGGTCTCGACGTCCTGCCAGTCCGACCAGGTGGCGGTCCGGGTGGAGCGGGTGCGCACCTGGACCCGGCCGTGCAGTTCGGTGGCCGCGTCGTCCCAGACCACGCCGACCAGCGAGAACGTCTTGACCTCGCGTGCGGTCAGGCCCTGCGTCTCGGGGCGGCCCGGGGAGGCGCTCATTCCGGGGACTCCGGGCGCCCGCGTCGCCGAGGGTCCCAGCGGGACGAGCGGCAGCGATTGGGTGGACCCGGCGGGGGTTACGGGGGCGGTCTCGGCCAGGGCGGGGGTGGCGAGCGCGAGGGGCAGGGCCAGTGCGGCGGCCGTCGCGACGCCGATCGAGGAAGCAAGGAATCCACGCATGAAAAGGATGGTGAGCACGTGGATCGCCGGGCGCCATCCGAGATCTGACGCTCCGTCCGACACGCCGCGCGTACCCCTCCCCCGTACGGAGGAGCCGACGGCCCCCGTACGGGGGACGGGCCCGCGTACGCTGTGCCGGGTGAACGCCACTGACCGCACCCCTGCCGACCTGCTGCGATCCGCGCTCGCCGCCGATCCGGGCCGCCCGCTCGTCACCTTCTACGACGATGCCACCGGCGAGCGCGTCGAATTGTCCGTCGCGACCTTCGCCAATTGGGTGGCCAAGACCGCCAATCTGCTCCAGGGCGACCTGGGCGCCGAGCCCGGGGACCGGCTCGCGCTGCTGCTCCCCGCCCACTGGCAGAGCGCGGTGTGGCTGCTCGCCTGTGCCTCCGTCGGGGTCGTCGCCGAGGTCGGCGGGGATCCGGCCGGTGCGGATCTCGTCGTCAGCGGGCCGGACACCCTGGAGCGGGCCCTGGCGTGCGGCGGTGAGCGGGTGGCGCTCGCGCTGCGGCCGCTGGGCGGACGGTTCCCGCAGCCGCCGGCCGGGTTCGCCGACTACGCCGTGGAGGTGCCGGGGCAGGGCGACCGCTTCGCGCCCTTCGTGCCGGTGGATCCCGAGGGCCCGGCGCTGGTCGTCGGCGGCGAGGAGCTCACGCACACGGCGCTGGTGGCCCGCGCCCGCGAGGACGCGGCGAAGCTCGGCCTCGGAGAGGGCTCGCGGGTGCTGACCGGGCTCGGCTACGACACCTGGGAGGGGCTCTCGGCCGGGCTGTACGCCGCGCTGGCCGCGGGCGGGTCCGTGGTGCTGTGCCGGAACCTGGACCGGCTCCCGGCGGACGGGCTGGCGCAGCGCAGCGAGAGCGAGCGCGTCACCCACACCGTCTGATCGCCGCCCGGAGGCCTGTCGCTCACACTGGTGAAAGGCAGGTACGGGCGATTTGTCACCCGGACGGCCCTAGACAGGCCCCCGCCCCCGGGCCGCTCCGGCGCCCCGGGGGCAGCATCGGCAGTGGCCGTGCTCACCCGTACGGCCGACGGCCCGCAGTCGTAGCGGCGAGGGGACGGACGCCAGTGACGGACAGCGCAGGCATACCGGGCGGCACCGATGCGGCCGGGGGCACGGGGCGGCCCCCGCGCAGCCCCGGGCGCCGGCGCCGGCTGCTGCGCTGGATCGGCCTCGGGGCGGTCTTCCTGGTCCTGGCGGGTACGGCCACCGGCTGGTGGCTCTACAACAAGCTCGACGGGAACATCACCGAGGACACCTCGGCCGCGGCCGAGCTGCGGCGCTACGAGCGCGACCGCCCGGCGCACCGGTCCACCGGGTCCCAGAACATCCTGCTGATCGGCTCGGACTCGCGCTCCGGCAGGAACAACGCCGGGTACGGGCGGGACAAGGGCTCCGAGCGCTCGGACACCACGATCCTGCTGCACCTGCCGCAGGACCGCAGGAGCGCGACCGCGGTGTCGATACCCCGGGACCTGATGGCGGACATCCCCTCCTGCCTGCAGGTGGACGGGAGCCGCACCGCCGCGCGGTTCGCCCAGTTCAACTGGGCGTTCCAGTGGGGCGGGGCCGCCTGCACGATCCGTACGGTGGAGAAGCTGACCGGGATCCGCGTCGACCACCACATGGTGATCGACTTCGGCGGGTTCAAGAAGATGGTCGACGCCATCGGCGGGGTGGAGGTCTGCCTCAAGGAGCCGGTGAACGACTCCGAGGCCAAGCTGCGGCTGAAGGCCGGGCGCCAGACCCTGCGGGGCGAGCAGGCGCTGGGATACGTCCGCGCCCGCCACAGCCTGGGCAACGGCAGTGACACCGAACGGATGGACCGGCAGCAGCAGTTCCTCGGTTCGCTCGTCAAGAAGGTGCAGAGCAACGGGGTGCTGCTGAATCCGGCGCGGCTGTACCCGCTGCTGGACGCGGCGACCTCCTCGGTGACCACGGACCCGGGACTGGCCTCGCTGCGCGGCCTGTACGAACTCGTGCGGAGCATGCGGGACATACCGACCGATCAGGTCAAGTTCCTGACGGTGCCGCGCAGGCCGTACGCGCCCGACCCGAACCGGGACGAGCTGGTCGAGCCCGACGCGGCGCGGCTGTTCGAGCAGCTGCGGATGGACAAGCCGGTCACGGTGGCCCCGCCGGAGCCCACCCCGACCGCGCGTCCGACCGAGGCCGCGGGGTCGGGCACGGAGGCCGGTTCGGACACGGACTCCTCCGACGAGGGAACCGTCACACCTCAGGTACCCGTCCCTACTTTTACGGGAACCACTGCAGGTAACGCCGACTGCCGGTAAAGCAATCCAAAAAGCCGGTGACCGAACCGAGCAGGATGGGCGATTCACCCCGTTATAAGGGGAGTGGAATTTGTCACCAGCATGGTTTGCCGCCGAACAGGGCGGATAGGGTGAGCGATCCGGTGCCCGGCCGGATCAGAGACGGGCACCAGCAGCCGGATCGTTGACCGTGCGCCTGGGGGAGGCGCGTCGCGAGGCACCGACGGAGGATTCGAGCAACCGTGGATGCGCAAAGCCGTGGGCGGGCGGACGAGATCGACCCCGCAGACCAGTGGGTACTCAATCCCCGCACCGGCAACTACGAACTGCGACTGGCCGACTCCGCCGCGCAAGCGCGGCCGAAGGTCACCGCACCCCGCAGATCACCGTCTGCTCCTTCAGCCCCCACCGCTCCCTCCCCCGGTGTGCCGAAGCCGCGCCGTGGCGACCCGCCTCCCGGCGGTCGGCGCGGCGGCCGCTCCCGCAAGGGCGCGGGCGGCGGCGGTGGACGCCGCAAGAAGGCGCTGGCCGTCACCGGCGGGGTCGTGGCGTTCCTGCTGGTCGGCGGCGCCGTGGCGGGGTACCTCTACTACGACCACCTGAACGGCAACCTCAGCGTCACCGACGTGGCGGGCGCGGGCACGGGCGGTTTCAAGAAGGACCAGGCCATCAACATCCTGGTCATCGGAACCGACAAGCGCACCGGCGCGGGCAACGAGAACTACGGGGACAAGGACAGCGTCGGCCACGCCGACACCACGATCCTGTTCCACGTCTCGAAGGACCGGACCAACGCGACCGCGCTGTCCATCCCCCGCGACCTGATCACCAACATCCCGGCCTGCCCGACGAAACAGCCGGACGGATCGACGAAGACGATCGCCCCCTCCAAGGGCACCCGCTTCAACACCAGCCTGGGCCAGGAGGGTCGCGACGCGGGCTGCACGATGCGAACGGTCAAGGAACTCACCGGCATCGAGGTCGACCACTTCATGATGGCCGACTTCAACGCCGTCAAGACGCTGAGCACGGCGGTCGGCGGCGTGCCGGTGTGCCTGGACAAGGCCGTCAACGACGAAGAGGGCTCCCACCTCAAGCTGGACGCCGGCGAACACCGGCTGGAGGGCGAACAGGCCCTCGCCTTCGTCCGCACCCGGCACGGCTTCGGCAACAACAGCGACCTCGACCGGATCAGGATCCAGCAGCAGTTCCTGGGTTCGATGATGCGTGAGATGAAGTCGAAGGAGACGCTGACCAGTCCCAAGAAGTTCCTCTCCCTCGCGGAGGCCGCCACCAAGTCGCTGGGCGTGGACTCGGGTATCGGGTCCATCGGCAAACTCACCGATCTGGCGGGCGAGTTGAAGGGCATCGACACGAAGAACATCACCTTCACCACCCTCCCGGTGCTCGACAACCCGGCTGAACCGGAAGGCAAGAAGGCGACCGTCGTCGTCGATCACGCCCTGGCCGATCCGCTGCTGCAGATGATCCGGGGGGACGTCTCGCTCACGGAGGTCGAGAAGAAGGAACAGGCCGCCAAGGAGGCGGCCGACGCGGACGCGAAGGCCAAGCAGGACGCGCTGCTCCAGGGCACCCGCGCGGCCGCGGCGGACGTACGGGTGAGCATCTACAACGGCGGCGGCCCGAAGGGCTCCGCCTCCACCACGCTGAACTGGCTGCAGAACAGCAAGGGCGTGCAGAGGTCCAGCAACGTCGGCAACGCACCCGCGAAGGTCGGCGCCACCCAGCTGGAGTACGCACCCAACCAGGCCGACCAGGCCCGGGCACTGGCGGACATCATGGGCCTGCCCGCGACCGCGCTGAAGGTGGGGACGGCGGACGCTCCGGCGAAGACCCCGATGAAGCTGACGCTGGGTCCGGACTTCCAGCAGCCGGGCGCCCCGCTGGCGGCCCCGGTGCCCCAGCAGCTGCCCGAAGACGTGCAGCGGGCGCAGGCCGACAAGGCGATCTGCGCCAAGTAACAGGACTCGGCCGGTGACACCGGCACTCTGTTGACCAAGAAGGATCTTGAGGGGGACGTGTGAGGCACAGCAGCGTGCGAGGAGAGGGGGCGAACGCCCAGGCCACCGGGGAGATATCCGGCGGCGGGGCGGACGCGTCCGGCACGGTGCCCCCACAGCGGGGCGGCTCCAGGGCGGGTCGCCAGGCGGTCGGCGCCGTCCCCGCCCGCAGGCAGGGCCGGCGGCGCGTGCTGCGCTGGACGGCCTCCGTACTGTCCCTGCTGATACTCGGTACGGCGGGCGCCGGATACCTGTACTACCGCCATCTGAACGGCAGCATCCATACGGACCAGCTGAACCTCGGTGAGACCAAGCTGGGCGGTTCCAAGCCCAACGCCTTCGGGCAGACCCCGCTGAACATCCTGCTGATCGGCTCCGACGCGCGCGACGACGAGGCCAACCAGTCCCTCGGCGGGGCCACGGACACCTTCGGCGGCCCGCCGCTGGCGGACGTGCAGATGCTGCTGCACCTGTCCGCGGACCGCAGCAACATGTCGGTGGTCTCGATGCCGCGCGACACGATCCTGATGATGCCCAAGTGCACCGAACCGGGCGGCAAGGTGCACCCCGCCAGCAAGGGCCTCGTGCAGACCAACGAGTCCCTGCAGCGCGGCGGTCCGGGCTGCACGGTGGCCACCTGGCAGGAGCTGACCAAGATCCCCATCGATCACTTCATGATGATCGACTTCAAGGGTGTGGTCTCGATGGCGGACGCCATCGGCGGTGTCCCGGTCTGCGTCGAGGAGAACGTCCACTCCCGCACCCGTGACGGCAAGGGCTCCGGTCTGAAGCTGCCCAAGGGCACGAGCGTCATCCAGGGCGAGCAGGCCCTGCAGTGGATGCGCACCCGCTACGGCTTCGAGGACGGCACGGACATCGGCCGCACCCACGCCCAGCACCAGTACATGACATCGATGGCCCGCGAGTTCCGCAAGAACGCCAAGCTCACCAACCCGGTGAAGCTCAACAGCCTGGCGCAGGCGGCGATCGACGCCATGGTCGTGGACACCGGCCTGAACAAGATCGACAAGCTGTACGACCTGAGCATGGAGCTCAAGAAGGTGCCCCCGGGCCGGATCACCATGACCACCATGCCGTGGGTGTACAGCACCAAGCCCGGCATGGACGGCCGGGTCGAGCCCATGGCCGACGAGGCCGAGGCCGTGTTCCGGATGATCCGCGAGGACATCGCCCTCGACGGCAAGGGCTCCGGTACCCCGGCGGAGGGTGCCTCGCCGTCCCCGGGCGCCTCCGCGTCCGCGGGCACGCCGACGCCGGCCGCCCCGACCACGGCAGCGAGCACGGCCCCGGCCGCGGCTCCCGCCAAGATCGCGGTCAGCGTCCGCAACGCCACGAGCGGCAAGGCGGGCGCCGAGGCCCGGGTCAAGAACCGGGCGACCGAGGTGGCCTCGCTGCTGACCGGCAAGGGCTTCACCAAGGCCGCCTCCGACACCCAGACCGGCGCCGAGGACACCACCGTCGTCCGCTACGCCACGGACGCCCAGGCGGCCGACGCGGGCGTCGTGGCCACCGCCCTGGGCCTGCCCGCCTCCTCGGTGCAGAAGTCCGAGGAGGTCTCCGGGATCACCCTGTTCGTCGGGAAGGACTGGCGGACCGGCAACGCGCCGACCCCGCCGCCGCCCGCCCCGACCGTGGCCCCGACCTCGGCCCACGCGCTCAACGGCGACAACGAGGGCGCCTGCATGGCGGTCCAGCCCGGCTTCACCTGGTAGCGCGCACACGAAAAGGGGCCCGGCCCGGCGGCTGCGACGGTTCGCAGCCTCCGGGCCGGGCCCTTCGTACGTCTCAGACCTGCGAGGGGTCCCGCTGCACGGCCGGACGGCGGCTGGCGATGACCTTGTCCGCCAGGGCCCGCGGGCTGGTCAGGAAGCCGAAGCCCCAGGACAGGTGCATGGTCGCCAGGGCGACGGGGATCTGCGCCCTGGCCTTGATCCCGAGCCCCTTGCCCGCCGGTACGGAACCGGCGGTGATCGCCGCGAGATAGCCGGCCGGAAGGACGAAGCCCAGAGGGGTGACGGTCGCGCCCACGACCACGCTCGCGGCGAGCGCGCAGACGAGGGTCGGCGGGGCCAGGTAGCGCAGGTTGATCGAGCCCGAGTGGTAGCGGGCCACCACGTGCCGCCAGCGCCCGTAGTCCTTGTACTGCTTGGCCAGGGCCCGTACGGAGCGCCGTGGACGGTACTGGACCATCAGCTCCGGCGAGAACCAGATCAGGCCGCCGGCTTCGCGGATGCGGAAGTTCAGCTCCCAGTCCTGGGCGCGGATGAACTCCTCGTTGTAGCCGCCCTGCTGCTCCAGCGCCTCACGGCGGAAGACTCCGAGGTAGACGGTCTCGGCCGGTCCCGCCTGGCCGCCGGTGTGGAACGGCGCGTTGCCGACACCGATCTTCGAGGTCATCGCCGCGGCGACCGCCTCTTCCCAGGCGTTCTCGCCCTCGGCGTGCATGATGCCGCCGACGTTCTGGGCGCCGGTCTCCTCCAGGAGGCGGACGGCGGTGGCGATGTAGTTCGGCGAGAGCATGCCGTGGCCGTCGACGCGCACCACGATCGGATGGCGCGAGGCCTTGATGGCGGCGTTGAGCGCCGCCGGGGTCCGACCGGTGGGGTTCGGGACGGTGTGGACCCGGGGATCCTCGGCGACCAGTTCGGCGGCGATCTCGTCGGTGCGGTCCGTGGACGGCCCGAGTGCGATCACCACCTCCATCTCGCCCGCGTACTCCTGTTCCAGGATGTGGCGGACGGAATCGCGGAGGTAGTGCTCCTCGTTGAGCACCGGCATGATCACCGAGACTGCGGGCTGCTGGGCGGGCATGTGGTCCTTCAAGGTCGGGTATCGGTGTCACGTTACCGCGTACGGGGGAACCGGGTGCGCGCCGAGCGATCGGTAAGGACAGCTGCTGATCGTATGGGCCTACTGTTCTGCCGAATCGGCCGATCCGGTCAGTGCCCCGGCCGGTCTCCCTGCTGCCCCCGCGGAGGTGTCCACCGTGCCCCAGCCGCACCGTCCCGCCCGTCCTGACGGGCCGCCCCGGCCGCAGCGCGCCCGGCGCGGCGAAGGCGGTCGCGCCCGGCACCGGGAAGGACGGCCCCGGTGGGGCGTACGGCTCGCGGCCGGGGTGTCGGTGGCGGTGCTCGGCTCCGGGGCGATCGGGCACGCCGTGATGACCGGTCTGGACACCGGGATCGAGCGGGTGGACCCGTTCAAGGACATGAAGAACCGGCCGCAGGCCGGACACGGCCTCAATTTCCTGCTGGTGGGCACCGACGGGCGGGAGAAGGTCTCCCCGGAGGAGAAGCGCGAGTACCGCCTGGGCGGCGCGCCGTGCCACTGCACGGACACGATCATGCTGGTGCACCTGTCGGCCGACAAGGAGCGGGCCAGTGTGATCAGCCTGCCCCGCGACAGTTACGCCGAGGTGCCCGCGCACCGGGACCTCGTCACCGGCAAGGCGCACAAGGCCCACCCGGTACGGCTGAACGCGGCGTACGCGGAGGGCGGGCCCAACCTGACCGTGCGGACCGTGGAGAACATGACCCGGGTGAAGATCGACCACTACCTGGAGGTCGACTTCACCAGCTTCATGAAGACGGTCGACGCGATGGGCGGCGTGGAGATCTGCACGGCCAAGACCATGCGGGACCGCAACACCGGGCTCGACCTGCTGCCGGGCAGCCACCGCCTCAGCGGCGGGCAGGCCCTGCAGTACGTGCGCTCGCGCCATGTCGACGGGGCCTCCGACCTCGGCCGGATGCAGCGCCAGCAGCGGTTCGTCGCCGCCCTGATCAAGCAGGCGACCGGGGGCGGGGTGCTGCTGAACCCGGTGAAGTTCAAGGAGGTCAGCTCCACGCTCCTCGGCTCCGTCCGGGCCGACAAGGACTTCGGCTCGGAGCAGATGCTGGCCCTCGGGCAGGCGATGCGGGACTTCGCCCCGTCCTCCTCGGAATTCGCCTCGGTGCCCATCGGCAGCCCCTCGTTCCCCGTCAAGGGCATCGGGTCCACCGTGAAGTGGGACGAGCCGAAGGCGGCCAAGCTGTTCGAGGCGCTGCGCGAGGACCGGCCGCTGTCCCCGGCCCGGCCGGGGAGGACCGGCGGCGGCCCGCAGGCGGCCGTGCCGGTGGACGTGCCCCCGCGCGAGGTCCGCGTCCAGGTGGAGAACGGCACCCGGATCGACGGAATGGGCGGCCGGGTGGACGCCGCGCTGCGCGCCACCGGATTCGACACCACCGGGGCCCCGGGCAACGGGGCCGGCCGCGAGGTCAAGCGCACGGTGATCACGTACGACCCGCGCTGGGACCGCTCCGCCCGCTCGGTGGCGACCGCGCTGCCGGGCAGCGAGCTGCGGGCCGTGGCGGGCCAGGGCCGCACGGTGGTGGTGATCGCGGGCGCGGACTACCGCAAGGTGGTGCCGGTGCGGGCCGAGGACCCCTACCAGGGCGCCTTCGGGGTGGTCACCGGCGACCAGGTGGTGTGCGGGGACGCACCCTAGGTCCTGTCGTCAAAGCGGCGTCGGTAAGGCCCGCGGCGTCCGGTGCCATGGGGCCTCCCCAGGCCCGCCAGGGCCGAGGGGAAGCATCGCAAGGCGGAGGGGCGCCCGTGTACTGGACGTACTCGGGCGCCCCGACAACGCGGCGAGGTGCGGTGCCGGGCGTCGCGGGCCAGGCGCCACTTTGACGACAGGACCAAGGCCGGAAGGCGGGGCGTCAGTCGTCGAAGCCCTGGGCCGCCCGCTCCTCGCGCAGCGCCATGATCGCCTGGCGGCGGGCGAGCCGGTGGGTGCGGCGGATCTGGGCTTCCTGGTAGCGCCGCTCGTCCTGTTCCGTCTCCGGGAGGACGGGCGGGACCTCGCGGGGCTTGCCGTCGGCGTCGACCGCGGCGAAGACGAGGTAGGCGGTGCCGACCTGGGTGGCGGGGGTGGACTCGTTCCACCGCTCCGCGAGGACGCGTACGCCGATCTCCATGGAGGAGCGGCCGGTCCAGTTGCACTGGGCCTTCACGTGGACGAGGTCGCCCACGCGCACGGGCGCGAGGAAGGCCATCTCGTCCATGGAGGCGGTGACCGCCGGGCCGCCGGAGTGGCGGCCGGCCACGGCGCCCGCCGCGTCGTCCACCAGCTTCATGATCACGCCGCCGTGCACCGTGCCGAGGAGGTTGGTGTCGTTGGCGGTCATGATGTGGCTGAGAGTCGTCCGGGAGGCTGCGGTGGGCTTCCCGGGCAGCTCGCCCGGTATCTGTGTCATACGGACACCTTAGGGGGTGTCGTGCCGGTCGGGCCGGACACCGCGAGCCCGGCCCGACCGGCACGACACCCCCGAGATGGCTCATGGAGGCATCAGCTCTGCAACAGCAGCGGAACGGAATGCGGACCGGGCTGTCGGAGCACGCACCCGGGCGGGCATTCTTGGGCGCATGAATGACTGGCCAGAAGGTCGTGACGACGCGTACGGGCGCGGCAGCGCGCAGCCGCAGCCCGAGGGTGTGCAGCGGATGCGGCACATCCAGCGGCAGCCGCAGGCGCAGCAGCCGCCTCGGCCCGCGCAGCCCCCGCGCCCGCAGCGACCGGCGGGCCCGCCGCCCGCGTACGGCGTACCCCCGCAGCAGGCGGGCGGCCACGACACCTACGGCGGTTACGACAGCGGCTACAACACCGGCCAGGTCTACGGGGCTCCGCAGGGCGGCGCTCCGGGCGGGCCGGGAGGCCCCGGCGGGCCGTCCGGGCCCGGCCGTCCCGGGCGGGCGCCCGGTCCCGCGCCGGACTGGCGCAAGCGGATCAAGGTCGGCTCGATCGTGCTGGTCTCCGCGCTGCTGGTGACCTCGGTCGCCACGTATTTCTGGGCCGACTCCAAGGTGCGCCGCGAGGTGGACCTCTCCAAGGTCATCGAGCGTCCGAAGGAGGGCGACTGCACGACGTACCTGATCGTGGGCTCCGACAGCCGCGAGGGGATGTCCGCCGAGGAGAAGAAGAAGCTGCACACCGGCTCGGCCGAGGGCAAGCGGACCGACTCGATGATGATCCTGGCGAAGTGCTCCAGCGGGAACACCATGATCTCGCTGCCCCGCGACTCGGACGTGGAGATCCCGTCCTTCGTGGGCTCGCAGTCGGGGAAGACGTTCCCCGCGCAGGGGCGCCGGGTCAAGCTCAACGCCGCGTACGCGGAGGACGGCCCCGAGCTGCTGGTGCGGACGGTGGAGCACAACACGGGCCTGCGCATCGACCACTACGCGGAGATCGGCTTCGCCGGCTTCGCGAACATCGTGGACGCGCTGGGCGGTGTGGAGCTGAACATCGAGGAGGGCTTCAAGGACGAGAAGTCGGGCGCCGACTTCAAGGCCGGAAAGCAGACCCTCAACGGCGAGCAGTCCCTGGCCTTCGTACGGACCCGGTACGCGTTCGCCGAGTCCGACCTGCAGCGGACGAAGAACCAGCAGAAGTTCCTGTCGGCGCTGGCCAGTCAGGCCGCGACGCCGTCGACGATCCTCAACCCGTTCTCGCTCTACCCGATGCTGGGCGCGGGCCTGGACACCCTCATCGTGGACAAGGACATGGGCCTGTACGACATGGGCCAGATGTTCTTCGCGATGAAGGGCGTCAACGGCGGTGACGGGGTGTCGATGAACATGCCGATCTCCGGCCAGCGCGGCGGCAACCTCGTCTGGGACAAGGCGAAGGTGCAGCAGCTGGTGAAGCAGATCCAGAACGACGAGAAGGTCACCGTCCGCGGCAACTGACGGCGGTGACGGGGTGCGGCCGGACCGGCCGCACCCCCTCCCGGAACGGGATCGGGCGAACGGGCGTCAGGCGTCCGGGGAGAAGCGGATGGCGGCGTCGGGCAACCGCGCCTCGCACCAGACGCGGGCGCCGGCGCGCAGTTCGTTGTCGGCTCCCACCTCGGCGCCGTCGCCGACGACCGTGCCGTCGAGGACGGTCCGCGCGCCGACCGCGGCGCGGGCGCCGATCAGGCTGGCGTTCACCTGGGCGTCGGGGCCGATGACGGCGTCGTCGAGGACGATGGAGCCCTGGACTACCGCTCCGGCCCCGATCCGGGCGCCCGCACCCACGACGGTGCCCCCGGACAGCTTGGCCCCGGCCGCCACTTCGGCGCCGGGCAGGACCAGGGACTCGCCGCGGCGTCCGGGGACGGCCGGGGAGGAGACCACGCCGCGTACGAGGTCGGCGGAGGCCTGGATGATCGACTCTGGCTTGCCGAGGTCCATCCAGTACGTGTTCTCGGTGACTCCGTGCAGCTTGGCCCCGGCGGCGAGCAGGCCGGGGAAGGTCTCGCGCTCGACGGAGACCGGGCGGCCGGCCGGGATGGAGTCGATCACGCTGCGGCGGAAGACGTAGCAGCCGGCGTTGATCTGGTCGGTGATGATCTCCTCGGGGGTCTGCGGCTTCTCGGTGAAGGCCAGCACCCGCCCGTCGGAGTCGGTGGGGACCAGACCGAAGGCGCGCGGGTCCTCGACCCGGACCAGGTGCAGGGAGACGTCGGCGTCGGCCGCCTCGTGCGACTCGACCAGCCCGGCGATGTCCAGGCCGGTGAGGATGTCGCCGTTGAAGACGAGGACGGAGGAGTCCGGGCCGCCGGTCAGGCGCGCTCCGGCGTTGCGGATGGCGCCGCCGGTGCCCAGCGGCTCGTCCTCGACCACGTATTCGAGGCTGATGCCGAAGTCGGATCCGTCGCCGAAGTAGGGCTCGAAGACCTCGGCGAGGTAGCAGGTGGCCATCACGATGTGGGTGACACCGGCGGCGGCTGCCCTGGCTATCTGGTGGGCGAGGAACGGGACACCGGCCGTGGGGACCATCGGCTTGGGCGTGTTCACCGTCACGGGGCGCAAGCGCGTCCCTTGTCCGCCGACCAGCAGGATCGCTTCCGTCATTGCGTTCTCCCCAACCGATTCCGGCGTACGAAGGTCCAAATTTAGCCCATGCGGGTGCCCCCCATGGGCGCGCGGCTCGATGTGCGCGTCCGCCTGCGCCGCAGGCCAGGGCCTCAGGCGGCGAACGGGTTCGCGTGGCCGGGCAACTGCTGCCCGGGGCGCAGGAACCGCTGCCTGCCCCGCTCGTCGCGCACCGCGATGAGCCCGGCTTCCGTCAGGCGCCGGGCCAGCTTCTCCCGGTGGATCCGCCCCGCCTTCAGCGCCACGGCCAGGATCAGCACGAGGCTCACGCCGGAGGCCACCGCCTCGACCAGCGGACCGGTGGCGAGCAGCAAACCGGTCACGAGCACGCAGGCGAGGTAGCACCACACCTTCTGGCCCCGGCTGGTTACGTAGCGGGCCGAGAGGTCGAAGGCGATGAGGTCCTTCAGCACGGCCACGGCACCGGCCGCCTCGGGGACGGGCTTCAGCGACCCCGGCGCCAGCCCCGGCACCGTCCCGCCGATCCCCGCCCTCGGATGGGCGGTGAGGGTGGCCGCCTCGCGGGAGCGCGCCTCGGGGCTCGGGTCCCGGTACATCCGCAGGAGGATTTGCGAGTCCTTGTACCCGGTCGCGTGCGCCTCGCCGTACACGTAGCCGTACTGCTCCGCCGCGTACACGAGGGCGGCCGCCTTCGGGCGGGAGCCCTGGGGGCCGATCTCGATGACGTCCTGCTGACGGGCGATCTGCCGGAGCATCCCCGATATCTGACGTTCCGCTGACAACACGTTGCGTTCCCCCCTGAGCCCCGCGCCCGGGGGCCGACCGGCGCACAGCCTAGGGTGCGCCGCCGGCCGCGGCGCACGTGGCCCCCGGCCGCACGCCGGGAGCCACGTGTTCCGCCGGGGTCGGGCCCCTGGGTCGTGTCCGCAAAGTAGCGCCGGCCGCCCGGAGGGCGGGCCCCGCGGCGTCTGGTGCCGTGCATCGCAAGGCGGAGGGCCGCTCGTGTACTGGACGTACTCGGGCGGCCCGACAACGCGGCGAGGTGCGGTGCCAGGCGTCGCGGGGCAGGCGGGACTTTGCGGACACGGCCTACGGGAGGTTGCGGGCCATGACGATCCGCTGGACCTGGTTGGTGCCCTCGTAGATCTGCGTGATCTTGGCGTCGCGCATCATGCGCTCCACCGGGTAGTCACGGGTGTAGCCGTAGCCGCCGAGGAGCTGGACGGCGTCCGTGGTGACCTCCATGGCCACGTCGGAGGCGAAGCACTTGGCCGCGGCACCGAAGAAGGTCAGGTCCTCCTTCTCACCTCCGGCGGCGACGCGCTCGGACTTCGCGGCGGCCGAGTAGGTCAGCTGGCGGGCGGCCTCGATCTTCATGGCCATGTCCGCGAGCATGAACTGCACGCCCTGGAAGTCGCCGATCGGCTTGCCGAACTGCTTGCGCTCCTGGACGTAGCCCTTGGCGTAGTCCAGGGCGCCCTGGGCGATGCCGAGCGCCTGGGCCGCGATGGTGATGCGGGTGTGGTCCAGGGTCTTCATCGCGGTGGCGAAGCCGGTGCCCTCGGCGCCGATCATGCGGTCGGCCGGGATCCGGACGTTGTCGAGGTAGACCTCGCGCGTCGGGGAGCCCTTGATGCCGAGCTTCTTCTCCGGGGCGCCGAAGGACACGCCCTCGTCGCCCTTCTCCACGACGAAGGCGCTGATGCCCTTGGAGCGCTTCTCCGGGTCGGTGACGGCCATGACCGTGTAGTACTCGGAGACGCCCGCGTTGGTGATCCAGCGCTTGACGCCGTTGAGCACCCAGAAGTCCCCGTCGCGCACGGCGCGGGTCTTCATGCCGGCGGCGTCGGAGCCCGCGTCCGGCTCGGAGAGCGCGTACGAGAACATCGCGTCGCCCTTGGCCAGCGGGCCGAGGTACTTGGCCTTGAGCTCCTCGGAACCGGAGAGGATCACCGGGAGCGAGCCGAGCTTGTTCACGGCCGGGATGAGGGAGGAGGAGGCGCAGACACGGGCCACCTCCTCGATCACGATCACGGTCGCAAGGGCGTCGGCGCCCGCGCCGCCGTAGGTCTCGGGCACGTGGACGGCGTGCAGGTCGCTGGAGACCAGTGCGTCCAGGGCCTCCTGCGGGAAGCGGGATTCCTCGTCGACCGCGGCGGCGAACGGCAGGATCTTCGCCTCGGCGAGCGAGCGGACCGACTCGCGGAGCATGTCGTGCTCCTCGGCCGGGCGGTACAGGTCGAAGTCGGCAGAACCCGCCAAGATCTCTCACTCCCCAGGGTGATGCGTGATGCTAACTACCGTTAAGTAACCCAAGCCTAGTGGTCCGGTCACGGATGGCGATATGGACGGACCACGTGAGATGGGTGACAGCGGAGGTCTCCTGGGGAACGTCCCCGCTGGTGGACCCGACTATGCTCAGTGGCCGCAAACGGCCCCGCACCTCTGGAGCACCCATGGCCCCCCTCAGGATCACTGTGATCGGCACCGGATACCTCGGTGCGACCCACGCCGCCGCGATGGCGGAGCTGGGATTCGAGGTGCTGGGGCTGGACGTGGTGCCCGAGAAGATCGAGATGCTGGCCTCGGGCCGGGTCCCGATGTACGAGCCCGGGCTGGAGGAACTGCTGGCCAAGCACGTGGCCGGGCTGCCGGGCTCGACCGGCCGGCTGCGCTTCACGACCTCCTACGAGGAGGTCGGCGCCTTCGGCGACGTCCACTTCGTCTGCGTGAACACCCCGCAGAAGCACGGCGAGTACGCCTGCGACATGTCCTACGTGGACTCCGCGATGGCCTCGCTGGCCCCGCACCTGACGCGGCCGGTCCTGGTGGTCGGCAAGTCCACGGTGCCGGTGGGCTCGGCGGAGCGGCTCGCGGTGAAGCTCGCGGAGCTGGCCCCGGCGGGCGCGGACGTGGAGCTGGCCTGGAACCCGGAGTTCCTGCGGGAGGGCTTCGCGGTGGAGGACACCCTGCACCCCGACCGGATCGTGATCGGCGTCCAGGGCGAGCGCGCCGAGAAGCTGCTGCGGGAGGTGTACGAGACGCCGATGTCGGAGGGCACCCCGCTGGTGATCACCGACTTCCCGACCGCGGAGCTGGTGAAGACCGCCGCGAACTCCTTCCTCGCGACGAAGATCTCCTTCATCAACGCGATGGCGGAGGTGTGCGAGGCCGGCGGCGGCGACGTGGTCAAGCTGGCCGAGGCCATCGGCTACGACGAGCGGATCGGCGCGAAGTACCTGCGCGCCGGGATCGGCTTCGGCGGCGGCTGCCTGCCCAAGGACATCCGGGCCTTCATGGCGCGCGCCGGCGAGCTGGGCGCCGACCAGGCGCTGACCTTCCTGCGCGAGGTCGACTCCATCAACATGCGGCGCCGCGGGCACATGGTCGAGCTGGCCCGGGACGCCGTGGGCGGTTCGTTCCTCGGCAAGCGGGTCGCCGTGCTCGGAGCCACCTTCAAGCCGGACTCCGACGACGTACGGGACTCCCCCGCGCTGAACGTGGCCGGGCAGATCCACCTCCAGGGCGGCCAGGTCACCGTCTACGACCCCAAGGGCATGGACAACGCCCGCCGCGTCTTCCCGACCCTCGGCTACGCGGACTCCGCGCTGGCGGCGGCCCGGGGCGCGGAGGTCGTCCTGCACCTCACCGAGTGGCGCGAGTTCCGTGACCTCGACCCGGCGGAGCTGGCCGGTGTGGTGACCGACCGGCTCGTCCTGGACGGCCGCAACGCGCTGGACCCGGTGCGGTGGCGGGCCGCGGGCTGGACCTACCGGGCGATGGGCCGCCCGCGCGCGTAGCCCTCGGGCCGGAGTGGGGTGCGGATCCGGGGTGCCGGCGCGGTGCCGTTGCCGGAGCGCTGCCCCGGACCCCGCGCCTCGAACTCCCCCAGCTACCGCTGGGAGGTACCCCCGAGACGGCCTAGCGGCGGTGGTGGGCCGCGCGGGCGGTGAACTCCGCGTCGCGCAGGACACGCTGGGCGTTGCCCCAGGTCAGCAGGGCCACCTCGGACTCCGGCCAGCCGCGCTCCAGGAGTTCCGCGATCAGCCGCGGATAGCCCGAGGGGTCGGTCAGGCCCGTCGGACGGGGGTGGCCCGGTCCGGTGCCGAAGGTGGCGCCGAGTCCGACGCCGTGCGGGCCCGCGATGGCCCGTACGTGGTCCAGGTGGTCCGCCACCGCGTGCAGGGAGTCCCCGGTGCGCGCGGTGTCGAAGGTGACCATCGCCAGGCCGTTCGCCTCCCGCAGCGCGGCCAGGACCTCGTCGGTCACGTTCCCCGGGTGCGGGTTCAGCGAGGCCGCCCCCGTGTTCGAGACGATCACCGGTGCCTTGGAGGCCCCGGCGAGCCGGCAGGCGACCGCCTGCGTGCAGCCCGTGAGGTCCAGCAGGATCGCCAGCCGGTTCGCCTCGCGGACCACCTCGTGGCCGAAGGCCGTCAGCTCGTCCCGCGCCCAGGGCGCTCCCGCGGGCGCGAGGATCCGTACGCCCAGCGCGTGGAAGGCGCGCAGCGCGCCCAGGGAGCCGGTCAGGGTGCGGCCGGGCACCGGTCCCAGGAACGAGGCGATGCGGCCCCGGTTGCGGGCGTCCGCCAGGTCGCCGGCGCCGAGGGCCAGGCAGAGGCTGTCGGGGTAGCTGCGCATCAGGGTCAGCGCCGTGTCGATCTGGTCCAGCGTGTCGGAGAGGACCTGGTCGCCGGGGGTGTCCTCGCCCGCCCGCGCCGACGGCCCCAGCAGGGACCAGAACTGGGCCCCCACTCCCCCGGCGCGCAGTCTCGGGATGTCGGTGTCCACGCCCGTGTCCGAGGTTTCGATGTCGTGGTACGGGCTCTGGTGCAGGGTCCGGACCAGGGTGTTGCACCCGTCGGCCACGGGATGGACGGCCAGCAGCGCGACGGCCCGGTCGAGGGCGCCCGCCGCCACCGCTACCGCGGGTGCGGGGAGGTCTTCGGCTCCGATGCCCACGGAGTGGGGTTCATCCTGCAGGTCGGCCATGGCGTTCGCTCCGGTCTCGGCGGCAGCAGGGAAGAGGTGCTGCCACCGTGACACGCGGGACGGCAGAGCCGCCCGGCGGACGCAGCGTTCGAGTGAACCCGCAGGTCACACCTCGTCACCACGCCCGCCGGGCACCGCGTCCGCTACCGGATCACCGCGTTCGACGGGCCCCGGGAGGCCGACAGGTCGCGGGCCACGGACTCCGCGTCGCGCAGCACCCGTACCGCGTTGGTCCAGGTCAGCTTCGCCAGGTCGGCCTTGGACCAGCCGCGCGTGAGCAGCTCGGCGACGAGGTTCGGGTAGCCCGCCACGTCGTCCAGGCCGGAGGGGGTGAAGGCCGTGCCGTCGTAGTCCCCGCCGATGCCGATGTGGTCGATGCCGGCCACCTCGCGCATGTGGTCCAGGTGGTCGGCCACCGTCGCGGCCGTGGCCACCGGGCGCGGGCGCGCCTCCTCGAAGGCCCGGTGCAGGGCCATCGCCTCGGGGGTGGTGTCCAGGTGGTGGAGACCGTGCACCCGCAGGTTCTCGTCCGCGGCCAGGGTCCACTCGACGGCCGCCGGGAGGATGAACTTCGGTACGAAGGTGGCCATCGCCACCCCGCCGTTGCCCGGCAGCGTCGCCAGTACGTCGTCGGGGATGTTGCGCGGGTGGTCGCAGACGGCCCGCGCCGAGGAGTGCGAGAACACCACCGGTGCGGCCGAGACCGCGATCGCGTCCCGCATCGTCGTCGCCGCGACGTGCGAGAGGTCCACCAGCATGCCGACACGGTTCATCTCGCGGACGACCTCGCGGCCGAAGTCGGTCAGACCGCCGTGCCGGGGCTCGTCGGTCGCCGAGTCCGCCCAGTCGATCGTGTCGTTGTGCGTGAGCGTCATGTACCGCACGCCCAGCTGGTGCAGGGCGCGCAGGGTGGCCAGCGAGTTGTTGATGGAGTGGCCGCCCTCGGCACCCATCAGCGAGGCGATCCGGCCGTCGGCGCGGGCGGCCTCCATGTCGTCCGCCGTCAGCGCCCGCACCAGGTCGCCGGGATAACGGTCGATCAGCTGGGCGACGACGTCGATCTGCTCCAGGGTGGCGCTGACCGCCTCGTCACCGGCGTAGTCGGAACGCACGTAGACGGACCAGAACTGCGCGCCGACCCCGCCGGCGCGCAGCCGGGGGATGTCGGTGTGCAGGTGGGCGGACTGGTCGCCCGCGATGTCCCGTCGCGCCAGGTCGTACCGCACCTGCTCGCGCAGCGCCCAGGGCAGGTCGTTGTGGCCGTCCACGACGGGATGTTCGGCCAGCAGCTCGCGCGCCTCGTCCAGACGCTGCGCCGCGCTCACTTCCCGAACCCGAAGGACTCCGCGTTCGCGACCTTCGTGCGCAGCCGCTTGCCCTTCTCGGTGGCCTGGTCGTTGAGCTCCTGCTGGAAGTCGCGCATCCGGGCCAGCAGCTCCGTGTCGTGGGCGGCCAGCATCCGTACGGCCAGCAGGCCCGCGTTGCGCGCCCCGGCGACCGAGACGGTGGCGACGGGAACCCCGGCCGGCATCTGGACGATCGACAGCAGCGAGTCCATGCCGTCGAGGTACTTCAGCGGCACCGGCACACCGATGACCGGCAGCGGGGTGACCGAGGCGAGCATGCCGGGCAGGTGGGCGGCGCCGCCCGCGCCCGCGATGATCGCCTTCAGCCCGCGGTCGGCGGCCCGCTCCCCGTACTCGACCATCTCGCGCGGCATCCGGTGGGCGGACACGACGTCGACCTCGTAGGGGATCTCGAACTCGTCGAGGGCCTGGGCGGCCGCCTCCATGACGGGCCAGTCCGAGTCGGATCCCATGACGATGCCGATGACGGGGGCTGCGGTGGTGCTCATGCGGTGACCGTTCCTCTGAGGTAGTCGGCAGCGTGGCGTGCGCGCTCCAGCACATCGTCCAGATCGTCGCCGTAGGTGTTGACGTGGCCGACCTTGCGACCGTGTTTCACGTCCTTGCCGTACATGTGGATCTTGAGCTGGGGGTCGTGGGCCATACAGTGCAGATAGGCCGCGTACATGTCGGGGTAGTCCCCGCCCAGCACGTTCGCCATGACCGTCCACGTGGCGCGGGGACGCGGGTCGCCCAGCGGCAGGTCCAGGACCGCGCGCACGTGGTTGGCGAACTGGGAGGTCACGGCCCCGTCCTGGGTCCAGTGACCGCTGTTGTGCGGGCGCATCGCCAGTTCGTTGACCAGGATCCGGCCGTCGGTGGTCTCGAACAGCTCCACGGCCAGGTGGCCGGTCACGCCGAGTTCCTTGGCGATGCGCAGGGCCAGGGCCTGGGCCTCTCCCGCCAGGGCCTCCGAGAGGTCCGGGGCCGGGGCGATCACCGTGTCGCAGACCCCGTCCACCTGGCGGGACTCGACGACGGGGTAGGCCACTGCCTGGCCGTGCGGGGAGCGGACGATGTTCGCCGCGAGCTCGCGGACGAAATCGACCTTCTCCTCCGCGAGGACCGGGACGCCCGCCTTGAAGGGGGCCGCCGCGTCCTCGGGGGTGCGGACGAACCACACGCCCTTGCCGTCGTACCCGCCCCGCACGGTCTTGAGGATGACGGGGAACCCGCCCACCTCTTCGGCGAAGGCGGCCACGTCGTCCGGATCGCTCACGATCCGGTGGCGGGGGCTGGGCGCGCCGATCTCGTCGAGCTTGGCGCGCATCACCCCCTTGTCCTGGGCATGCACCAAAGCGTCGGGCCCCGGGCGGACGGGGATGCCGTCCGCTTCCAGGGCCCGGAGGTGCTCCGTGGGTACATGCTCGTGGTCGAAGGTGATCACGTCACAGCCGCGCGCGAAGGCACGCAACGTCTCCAGGTCGCGATAGTCGCCGATGACGACATCGCTCACGACCTGGGCCGCCGAGTCCTGCGGAGTGTCACTGAGGAGCTTGAATCTGATGCCGAGGGGGATGCCCGCCTCGTGGGTCATGCGGGCGAGCTGGCCGCCGCCGACCATACCGACTACCGGGAACGTCACTCCTCCAGGGTATCCGCCGGTATTCGGCCATCAGGACCCGCATGGATACGGCCCCGGCCCGATCCGCCCGTGTGCCGTGTGTCGCAGGGTGCCGGAAGGCACAGACGCAACACAGGGGGGAGACTTAGCATGGGTGGGTTGACGGAGAACACCGGACGCCCCGTAAGCGGGCGGTGACCGACAGGACTGACCTACTGATGAGCACGCCTGGCGGATCTGTCGTCGAACGTGTACGCGGCCTCGTACGAGAGGTGGCCAAGTTCGGGGCGGTCGGCGGTCTGGGTGTCCTGGTCAACCTGGGTGTCTTCAACCTGATCCGCAACACCACCGATCTGCAGGTGGTGCGCGCGAGCGTGATAGCCACCGTCGTGGCCATCGCCACGAACTACATCGGCTTCCGCTACTTCGCCTACCGGGACCGCGCCAAGAGCGGCCGCACCCGCGAGCTGGTCCTGTTCGCCGCGTTCAGCGGCATCGGCCTGGTCATCGAGAGCGGTGTGCTCTACGCCGCCACCTACGGGTTCGGCTGGGACGGCCCGCTCGCCAGCAACGTGTTCAAGTTCATCGGCATCGGGACCGCCACCGTGTTCCGCTTCTGGTCGTACCGGACCTGGGTCTTCAAGGCCCTGCCCGTGCCGGCGGAGCCGGCCGAGCCGATGCCGGAGCCGGCGCCCCTGCCGAAGCCGGACCGCAGGCCGGAGCCGATCCCCGAGCCGGCGCCCGCGAACAACTAGTACGGACGTCCTAGCGGACCGTGGCCGGCGGTTCGGCCCGTTCCGGGGCCGTCCGGCTGAGGAACAGGGCGAACACCGGCGGCTGCGTCTGGAGCAGCTCCAGGCGTCCGCCGTCCGCCTCCGCGAGGTCCCGGGCCACCGCGAGGCCGATCCCGGTGGAGTTGCGGCCGCTGATGGCCCGCTCGAAGATCCGGTTGCCGAGGTCCGGCGGGACGCCCGGTCCCTCGTCCGTGACCTCCAGCACCGCCTGGTTGCCGATCACCCGGGTGCGCAGCGCGACCGTGCCGCCGCCGTGCATCAGGGCGTTCTCCACCAGGGTGGCCAGCACCTGCGAGACCGCGCCCGGGGTGCCGACGGCCCGCACGCCCTGCCGTCCGGAGCGCACGATGGCCCGGCCCGCGCTGCGGTAGGCCGGCCGCCACTCCTCGACCTGCTGCTTGACGACCTCGTCCAGGTCGAAGGGGACCGCCGAGCCCGTCCGCGGGTCCCGCGAGTTCGTGAGCAGCCGCTGCACCACGTCCGTGAGCCGCTCCACCTGGGTCAGGGCGATCGTCGCCTCCTCCCGGACGGTCGCCAGGTCGTCGGTGACCGTGATCTCCTCCAGCCGCATGGAGAGCGCGGTGAGCGGGGTGCGCAGCTGGTGGGAGGCGTCCGCGGCCAGGCGCCGCTCGGCCGTCAGCATCCGGCCGATCCGCTCGGCGCTGGAGTCCAGCACGTCCGCGACCCGGTCCAGCTCGGGGACCCCGTAGCGTTTGTGCCGGGGCCGCGGGTCGCCCGATCCGAGCCGCTCCGCCGTCTCGGCCAGGTCGGTGAGCGGGGAGGCCAGCCGGTTGGCCTGCCGTACGGCGAGCAGGACGGCCGCCACGACGGCCAGCAGGGCCACCGCGCCGACCACGGCCAGGGTCCGCCCGACCTCGCGGGTCACGGTGGAGCGGGACTCCTCGACGACCACGACCTCGCCCTGCTCCCCGCGGGCGGTGCCGCGGATCACGCTGTCGGGGATCGGGGCGCCCACGTCCACGGCCGGCTGGCCGGGGACGGTGATCCGCGCGTGGTGGCCGACGTCCAGCTGTTCGCCGAGGGCCACGGGGTCGATCGGCTTCTTCTCCAGGACGTTCGCCTCGACGATGCCCACGAGCCGCAGCGCCTCGGACTCGATGCGGTCCTGGGCGCTGCTGGTGATGGTCCGGGTCTCCACGATGACGAGGGAGACCCCGAAGACGGCGATCACGACGAGCACCACGGCGAGCGTGGAGTTGATGAGGCGGCGGCGCATGCCCTAGAGCATGCCCCAGGTGGAGCCGCAGGAGGCGGTCAGCTCTTCTCGAAGCGGAAACCGACGCCGCGCACGGTGGCGATGTAGCGGGGGTTGGCGGCGTCGTCGCCCAGCTTCTTGCGCAGCCAGGAGATGTGCATGTCGAGGGTCTTGGTGGAGGACCACCACGTGGTGTCCCAGACCTCGCGCATGAGCTGGTCGCGGGTGACGACCCGGCCCGCGTCGCGGACCAGGACCCGCAGCAGGTCGAACTCCTTGGCCGTGAGCTGGAGCTCCTCCTCCCCCATCCAGGCCCGGTGCGATTCGACGTCGATCCGCACGCCGTGGGTGGCGGGGGGCTGGAGGGCCTCGGTGGCGCCGCGCCGGAGCAGGGCCCGGACCCGGGCGAGCAGTTCGGCCAGCCGGAAGGGTTTGGTCACGTAGTCGTCGGCGCCGGCGTCCAGGCCGACGACCGTGTCGACCTCGTCGGCCCGGGCGGTGAGGACCAGGATCGGGAAGCCGTGCCCCTCGGCGCGCAGCCGGCGGGCGACCTCCAGGCCGTCCATGCCCGGCAGTCCCAGGTCGAGGACGACGAGGTCGACGCCGCCCTGCAGTCCCGCGTCCAGGGCGGTGGGGCCGTCCTCCCGGACCTCGACCTCGTACCCCTCCCGGCGCAGGGCACGGGCCAGGGGTTCCGAGATGGATGCGTCGTCCTCGGCGAGCAGTACACGCGTCATGTGGGTGATGGTAGTCCGCGGCGGCTGAAACCAGAGGCCTGCGGGAAGACCCCTCTCTATCTGGGCTTATGAACTACTAAGCGCCTTCGAATATGGTCGAACGGTTCCCGGCGCGCCTTGTGATCCATCTCTCAAGTCCTTTCATATGCCGCAGTGTCGTGTCGTATGGTGGCGAGACGCCTGATGCAATACCTCAAGGACCTTTGTGCCGAAAAGCAGCGCGAAGGTCTCTATTTCTGTCCTGAACCGGACGGACGGTCCTCTCAAGGGCCGGCCCGGCCCGTCTTGACGACAGTGAATGACCTGTTGGCCGGGCCCCTCGCGTGATGACTGCGCGGGAGGGCGTGGATCCCGGTTACGGATGTCCTTCCGCCCCCATCCCCGTGGGGCGGCCCCCCGAGGCGTGGGGTGGGAGGTCCGTCCGCCGGTGCCGGCCACCCCCCACCGGGCGCGGATGAGCTCACGAAGCCGATGCGTCCCGAGCAAGCAAGGATCGACCATGGCTTCCAGCCTGACGAGGGACTCGGCGGACCAGTCCACCGAGAAGACCTTCTTCGGACACCCCCGTGGCCTGGCCACTCTGTTCATGACCGAGATGTGGGAGCGTTTCTCCTACTACGGCATGCGTGCACTCCTGGTGTACTACCTGGTCTCGGGCGGCGCCGACGCCGCCACGGGCAGCCAGGGTGGCGGTCTGGCCATGACCGCGGCCACCACCACGGCCATCTACTCCGTGTACGTCTCCATGGTCTACCTGATGGCCATGCCGGGCGGCTGGTTCGGTGACCGTGTCTGGGGCGCCCGCAAGACGGTCGCCATCGCCGGCTTCGTGATCATGGCCGGTCACCTCTCCCTGGCCGCACCCGGCCAGGCGATGTTCTTCGTCGGCCTGATCCTCGTCGCGGCGGGCTCCGGTCTGCTGAAGGCCAACATCTCCACGATGGTCGGTCACCTGTACAACGGCCCGGAAGACCCGCGCCGTGACGGTGGCTTCACGCTCTTCTACATCGGCATCAACCTCGGTGCCTTCGTCGCCCCGCTCGTCGTCGGCACGGTCGGCAAGGAGCACAACTGGCACCTGGGCTTCGCCCTCGCCGCCGCCGGCATGGGCCTGGGTCTGGCCCAGTTCCTGCTCGGCACCAAGCACCTGAGCCCGAAGAGCAGCATCGTTCCGAACCCGCTCTCGGCGGAGGAGCGCAAGGCCGTCCTGACCAAGGTCGTCCTCGCGGTCGTGGGCATCGCCGCCTTCTACGGCGCGGTCGTCGCCCTCGGCGCGTACACGCTGAACTGGGCCCTGGTCCCGCTGACCCTCGCCGGTCTGTTCATCCCGATCGCCGTCCTGACCCGCATCAAGCGCGACAAGGACCTCTCGGGCGCCGAGCAGTCGAAGATGACCGCGTACATCTGGTTCTTCATCGCCGCGGCCGTCTTCTGGATGATCTACGACCAGGGTGGCTCCACGCTGTCCCTGTTCGCGGACGACAAGACCGCCGACACCGTCTTCGGCCTCGGCTTCTCGGCCACCTGGTACCAGTCGCTGAACCCGCTGTTCGTGATGGCGCTGGCCCCGGTCTTCGCCTGGCTGTGGGTGTGGCTGGCGCGCAAGAACCAGGAGCCGAACACCATCGTGAAGTTCGCGATGGGCCTGGTCCTGATCGGTGCCTCGTTCTTCGTCTTCATCGTCCCGATGAACATGGCGGGCGGCGACGTCAAGGTCTCCCCGATGTGGCTGGTCTCGATCTACATGATCCAGACCATCGGCGAGCTGTGCGTCTCCCCGGTCGGCCTCTCCGTCACCACGAAGATGGCCCCGCAGAAGTATGCCTCCCAGATGATGGGTGTCTGGTTCCTCGCGGTCACCGCCGGTGACTGCATCACCAGCCTCCTCTCCATCGGCGGTGTGGACCTGAACGGTCTCGGCGTGATCGCCCTGCAGGCGGCAGCCGCCGTCGTGGCCGGCTTCGCGATCTACGCATACCGCAAGAAGGTCCAGGCGCTCATGGGCGACGTGCACTGACGCACCCCCTCTGACGCACGCGGCGGCCCGGCACACCGGAAGGTGTGCCGGGCCGCTTCGCGTGTCAGCGGGTGCCGCGCAGGCGGCGCCACGGGGTGAAGGTGAACACCGCGCCGCCGAGCAGGATCACCGTGCCGGCGACCAGGGCCAGGGCCGTGATGCCGCCCTCGCCCTCCGCGCCGGTCTCGGCGAGGCCGCCCGAGGTGCCGCTGCCGGAGGCCGTGGCGGAACCGGAGCCGCCCGGCTGCGCGGCGGTGTCCAGCTCCAGCGAGACCCCGCTGCTCGTCGCCTTGCAGGGGACGTTGATCGGGGTGGCGCCGGGGGCCATCGTGACGTCGATCGTCAGCTGGTCCGGGCTGAGCGTCACCTTGCCGCTCTTGCCGGGCTTGTAGGTGCCGGTCATGTCGCTGAGGCTGACCGGGGCCTTGTCCGGGATGGGCTCCGCGTTGGCCGGGCCGGAGACCTTGACCGTGCCGCTGTCCGCCCCGCCGAGCTTCACGTCCATCGAGGGCTTGAGCGCTCCCGCGGGCAGGGCCATGGGCGCCGCCATCGCACCCTTGGCGGTCTTGACCGTCAGGTCGTAGCTGCCGCCGTTCTTCTTCGCGTTGATCGTGACCGGGGTCTTGATGCCGCCCGGGACGACCGGCCCGCAGTCGAAGGCCACCTCGACCGCCTTGCCCGGGAAGTCGGTCTGGCCTCCCCCGCCGCCGGAGGCGGAGCCGCCCGAGGCCGATCCGCCCGAGGTGGTCGTGGAACCGCCGGTGGTCGTGGAGCCGCCCGTTGTCGTGGAGCCGCCCGTGGTGGCGCCACCGGTGGTGGTGCCACCGGTCGTCGTACCGCCGCTGGAGCCGGCCGCCACGTCGATGGTGGCCCCGACGCCCACGGCGCCGGTCGGCGCGCACTTGGTGACGAAGGTGCCGAAGGAGAAGGTGACGGCCACGTCGTACTTGCCGGGGGTCAGCGTGATCTTCCCGGCCTTGGTGAGCTTCAGCTTGCCCTTCATCACGGACATCACCATGGGCGCCTTCTTCGGGATCGGCGGGTTCTTCTTCTCCCCGACGACCTTCAGCTCACCGCCACCGCCGCCCACGGTGATCCAGCCGGTGGGCTGGACCGCGTCCTGCGGGATGTCCATCAGGTCCGTGTTGTTCGAGGCCGGCTTCACCGTCTCCCAGGACACGTCGACCTCGTCGCCGACCTTCGCCGAGGCGGGAGCGGTGACCTTGGCGGTGGTCTCCCCCTCCACCGGGCTGCCGCCCCCGGCCGGGGGCACGCACTTGACGTTGAACTTGGTCTCCGCGGCCTGGGCGGGAGTGGCTCCGATGGCGATACCGGCGCCGCCGAGCAGCAGCGCGATCACGGCCGCGCTCACCCTCCGTTGGGTTTTCACGAATGTCCCTTCGTCGTCGAACGGTTCTCAGACGGTGCGGACGCCTGTGGTGCTGTGCCCGGCGCGCTGTCCGGGGTGAACCACGGCAGGACCGCCGTGGTGGTCTGGGGGGACTGCTCCGGGCGGTCGGGGCCCGGGGCCGGCTCAGGGGGCCGCCGGGCCGGGATCCTCGGCAGCCGGGCCGTCACGGCGGAGGCCGCGGCCGCGGGACCCGTACCGCGGTGGCGGCCGGGTGCGGGCGCGGCGCGCGGCCGCACCCGGTCGACGACCGCCATGCCGATGCGGAAGACCGCGGCCGGGATCACCAGCAGGAGCAGGCCCCAGAAGAGCAGCACCCCGTACGGGCGGTCCACGCCCCAGGGCTGCGTGGCCACCACGGTCTCCCCGTACTTGAGGGAGATCGTGTAGTCGCCGTGGGCGCCGGCGGCGAGGCCCACGTCGAGCGCGATCTCCGCCTTGCCGCCGGGCGGGATGGTGCCCTTCCAGCGGGCCTCCTCCCACAGCGGGGCGAACACCCCGTGCGCGGTGCCGAGCTGGAAGACCGGGTCCTTGACCGGGACGGCGCCGAGATTGCCGACGGTGACCTTGAACTTCCGGGTGGGCGGGGCGCCGAACCAGGTCAGCACCCCGTCCTCGCCCTCCAGCCGGACCCCGGTGAGCATCGCGAGGCGGGCCGTGCCGGATTCGGCGGGCAGCTCGGCGACCGGGTGGTCGGTGATCTTCAGCGGGGTCGCGACGGTGGACTGGTCGCCGTTGACGGAGGTGACGTTGACGATGCAGGGGCACGGCTTGGGCGGTGCCACCACGGGCAGCTGGGCGGTGAACCGGCCGTCGTCGGCGACCGAGACGGCGGCGCCGTCGGCGTTGGCGCAGCTGTTGGTGCCGCCGATCATGTTCTGGCCGCAGACCAGCAGCATCACCAGGGTCTTGGCCGGCCAGCCGGTACCGGTGACGGTGATCTTGGTGCCCTTGGCGGCCTCCTGGAGCGAGAGCGTCACGGCCGGCTTGCCCTCGGCGGCCGCGGCCGGGCCCGTGGGGAACAGGGCGAGGGCGCACACCGCCAGCAGCGCTCCGACTCTTCTCACCTGGCGGCTCCCGTCAGTTCGTGGTGCGGTGCTGGGGTCGTCGGTCCGGCCGCGGGCGGCGCGTCCGGCGCCGGGCCCGGTCCCGGCAGGGGCCGCCGGCGGCGTACGAGGTACAGCGCGGCGGCGGTGGCCGCGCCGAGGCCGAGCAGGCCGGCCCCGGTCCGGCCGGCCGGGCCGCCGGGGACGAGCCAGCGCGAGCCGGTGGCCACCGCGCGGGCGCCGCCGGGGGCGGTCACGGTGAGGGTGACGCGGACCCGGTCGAGGGCCGGGGCGCCGGGCCAGGGCTCGGTGAGCTCCACCCGCTGGCCGGGGAGCAGTTCCACCGGCAGGGTGCGGCCGCGGGGCGGGTCGGACGCCTCGCCGAGGAGGGCCTCGGCGCGGATCCGCAGCTCCGGGGCGAGGGCCACGTTCCCGCGGTTGACGAGGGTGTAGGCGATGACGGCGGCCCGGCCCCGGCCGCGTACGGCGACGTCCTCGACCGTGAGGGCGGCCAGGGTCGGGCCGCCGACCCGCAGGTGGACCCGTACCCCGACCTCGTGGCCGCCCTCGGTGGCGATCACGGCGGCGGGGTGGTCGCCGGGCGGGGACGCGGGCGGCACGGTGAGGGTGAAGGGGACCACGGCGCGGGTGCGGGGCGGGACCTTCACCGTGGTGGCGGCCCCGAAGCTGATCCAGGAACCGGCTCCGGTGGCCCCGGTGCCGGGCGCCGCCGGACGGACCGCGAAGGCTCCGTCGGCCGTGTTGTAGGCGTCGGCCCCGCGCAGTGTGACGGTGCGCTCCCGGTCGGTGGTGTTGGCCAGGGCGAGGCGGTCCTCCAGCACGGTGCCGGCGGCACCGGCCAGGTAGAAGTACGGGCGGACGGCGGCCGCCGCTCCGGGGGCGGGCTCGGCGGTCCAGCCCGGCTCGTCGGCGGCCGCGGCGCGCGCGGGAGCCGCGTACAGCGTGACGGCGGCGAGCAGGAGGACGGCGGCGGCGCGCCTCAGGGTGTGGAGCACGTGCATGACCGGGGTGCTCCGTTCAGGACCGGGCCCGCCGGCCGCGCCGGGTCAGCCAGAGCACGCCGACGGCGCCGGAGAGCAGCACGGTGCCGCCGAGGGTGCCGAGGGCCAGGGCGGAGTCGGCGGGCCCGGTCTGCGGGAGGGTGTCGCCGGTGGTGTCGGCGCCGGACTGCGCGGTCCCACCGGTCCCACCTCCGGGTGCCGTGACGTCCAGTTCCAGCGAGGGCTTGGGGCTGTTGCCGGGGGTGCAGGTCGTCGTCGTGCCCATCGCCATGATGGTGAGCACCCCGGCGGTGAAGGTGACCTTGCCGCTCTTCTTGGGCGTGTAGGTGCCCGAGAGGTCGGTGATCTTGATGGGTGTGTCCGGGGGCACGGCCTCGGGGTTGGACGGACCCGAGACCGGTACGGACGCCTTCTCCGCGCCGTCGACGAGGATGACGGCGCTGGGGCTCATCGCCCCCTTGCCCAGTTCGATCGGGCTGGACGAGACCCCCTTCTGGAAGGTCATCGTCAGCTTGTACCCGTCGCCCTGCTTGACGGCCTTGATGTCGATGGGCGACACCGCCGACTTGTCCCCGATCGGGGTCTTGCAGTCGTAGGCGACGTCGACGACGGCGGCATGGGCCGCGGGGGCGGTGAACAGCACCGCCGATCCGGCCAGCGCGGAGGCCAGCGCGAGCGCGGTGGAGCGTTTGCGGTCGGACACCTTCGTCTTCCCCTCGGGCCACAGAAAACTGACGACACATCAGATCGGTGGCTCAAGGTAAGCCCGGGGGCTTACGGAGGGAAGACAAAGGACAACCCGGGATTGACCGTTCGTCAGTGCACGCGGCGGCCCCGCTGCCAGACGCCGGAAACGAGCGGTACGCCGGGCCGGTAGGCGAGGTGGACATGGCTCGGGGCGTCCAGCAGGGCCAGGTCGGCGCGGGCCCCCGGCGTCACGCGGCCGATGTCCTCGCGGCGCAGGGCGCGGGCGCCGCCGGCGGTGGCCGACCAGAGGGCCTCGTCGGGGGTCATCCGCATGTCGCGGACGGCGAGCGCGATGCAGAACGGCATCGAGCTCGTGTAGGAGGAGCCGGGGTTGCAGTCCGTGGACAGGGCGACGGTGGCGCCCGCGTCGATCAGGCGCCGGGCGTCGGGCCACTGGGCGCGCGTGGAGAACTCGGCGCCGGGCAGCAGGGTGGCGACGGTGGTGCCGGCCGCCTGCGCGAGGGCGTCCACGTCGGCGTCGGTGAGGTGGGTGCAGTGGTCGGCGGAGGCCGCTTCGAGCTCGACGGCGAGCTGGACGCCGGGCCCGTAGGAGAGCTGGTTGGCGTGCACGCGGGGGATCAGCCCGGCGGCGGCACCGGCGGTGAGGATCGCGCGGGCCTGGTCGCCGTCGAAGGCGCCCTTCTCACAGAAGACGTCCACCCAGCGGGCGTACGGGGCGCAGGCCGCCAGCATCTCACCGGTGACGAGGTCGACGTAGGCCGCCGGGTCCTCGGCGTAGTCGGGGGAGACGATGTGCGCGCCGAGGTAGGTGACCTCCTCGGTGTGCGCGGCGGCGATGCGCAGCGCGCGGGCCTCGTCGGCGACGGTGAGGCCGTAGCCCGACTTGGTCTCGAAGGTGGTGGTGCCCTGGCGGCGGGCCTCGTCGAGGTGGCGCACCAGGCCCGCCTCCAGCTCCGCGTCGGAGGCGGCGCGGGTGGCGGCGACGGTGGTGCGGATGCCGCCGGCGGAGTAGGCGCGGCCCGACATCCGGGCGTTGAACTCCTGGGTGCGGTCGCCGGCGAAGACGAGGTGGGAGTGCGAGTCGACGAAGCCGGGGATGACGGCCCGGCCCTGCGCGTCGAAGCTCTCGTCCGCGGCCGGCGCGTTGGCGGCGGGGCCGACCCAGGCGATGGTCTCGCCGTCGATGACGACGGCCGCGTTCTCGATCAGACCGAGGGGGCTGCCATCGCCGAGGGCGGGGTCATTGGTGACGAGGCTGCCGATGTTGGTGATGGCAGTGGTGGTCATGGGGGTTCCTCTCAGAGGGTTCGTTCCCCCACCCCGCCCTTTCGCCGTTTCCTGGGGCTCCGCCCCAGACCCCGGTCCTCAATCGCCGGACGGGCTGAAAGATCCAGCCCGTCCGGCGATTGAGGACCGGGTCCGGGCAGAGCCCGGTTTCGGGAAGGGGCGGGGTGGGGGAAAGGCCCGCCGCAGGCGCCGCGGTCAGGCGCGCAGGGCTGCGATGGACTCGGACAGGGCCGTCGGGACGTCCCCGACCAGGGTGTGGTGGCCGTCGCGGACGATGTGGCGGCCGCCGACCACCGTGTGGCGGACGTCGGCGGCGGTGGCGGCGAACACCGCCGTCTCGGCGCCGAGGCGCGCCGGCGGGCCCGCCGTGCGTACGGAGTCCAGCGCGATCGTGGTGAAGTCCGCGAGCGCGCCCGCCTCCAGGCGGCCCGCGTCCGGCAGTCCGAGGGCGGCGTGGCCGTCCTCGGTGGCGGCCGCGAGCAGGGCGTTCGCCGTCCAGTGGCCCCGGGTGCGGCTGCGCAGGCGCTCGTTGAGCTCCATCGCGCGGGCCTCTTCGAGCAGGTCGATCACGGCGTGGCTGTCGCTGCCCAGGGACAGCGGGCTGCCCGCGTGCTGGAGCCGGGTCGCCGGGCCGATGCCGTCCGCGAGGTCGCGTTCGGTGGTGGGGCACATGCACGTACCCGTGGTGGTCCCGCCCAGGAGGGCGATGTCCGTGTCGGTGAGGTGCGTGTTGTGGACGCCGGTCGTGCGCGGGCCGAGCACGCCGTGGTCGGCCAGCAGCTGGGTCGGCGTGCGTCCGTGGGCGGCCTGGCAGGCGTCGTTCTCCGCGGTCTGCTCCGAGAGGTGGACGTGCAGGGGCGCCCGGCGCTCCTCGGCCCAGCCCGCGACGGTGGCCAGTTCGGCGGCGGGTACCGCGCGGACCGAGTGGATCGCCGCGCCGATCAGGGCGTGCTCGCGGGGCTTGAGGGCGCTCGCGCGCTCGGCCCAGGCCTCGGCGGTGCCGTCGGAGAAGCGCAGCTGGTGGGTGTTGGGTGCCTCGCCGAAACCCGAGGACAGGTAGGCGGTGTCCAGGAGCGTGATCCGGATGCCGGCCGCGGCGGCGGCCTCGATCAGGGCCTCGCCCATCGCGTTCGGGTCGGCGTAGGCGGTGCCGCCGGGCGCGTGGTGGACGTAGTGGAACTCGCCGACGTTGGTGATGCCGGCCAGCGCCATCTCGGCGTAGACGGCGCGGGCGAGCGCGAAGTAGCTGTCGGGGGTGAGGTTCTGGGCGACCTTGTACATGAGGTCGCGCCAGGTCCAGAAGGTGCCGGAGCCGACCTGGACCGTGCCGCGCAGGGCCCGGTGGAAGGCGTGGCTGTGCGCGTTGGCCAGCCCGGGGAGGGTCAGGCCGCGCAGCACCTCGGCGCCGGGCGGCGGGGCGGCCACGCCGGTGCGCAGGGCGGCGATCCGCCCCTCGGCGTTCACCTCCAGGGCCACGCCCGGCTCGACATGAGTGCCGAGCCAGGCGTGCTCCAGCCAGTACGTCGTCAACGACATGCCAGGCCTTCCAGTACGTCGGCGAGGGCGAGGACGCCGGCCACGCAGTCGTCCTCGGCGGCGAACTCCCGCGGGGAGTGGGAGACGCCGGTCGGGTTCCGCACGAACAGCATGGCGGTCGGGACGGCCGCCGAGAGGATCCCGGCGTCGTGTCCCGCTCCGGTCCCGAGAACGGGGACCGAACCGCCCAGGATCCGGTTCATCTCGTCGCGCAGGGCGTGCTCGAACTCGACGACCGGGGTGAAGGACTCCCGGACGATGCCGAGGTCGATGCCGTCCTGGTCGGCGCGCTCGCGGGCGGCCTTCTCGATGGCCGTGACGACCGTGTCGAGGGTGGCCTGGTCGGCGGCCCGGGAGTCGAGCCAGCCGCGCACGAGCGAGGGGATGGCGTTGACCCCGTTGGGTTCGACCGAGATCTTCCCGAAGGTGGCGACGGCCCCGGCGAGGGCCGCCTCCGTACGGGCGGCCAGCACGGTCGCCGCGTAGGTGAGCATCGGGTCGCGGCGGTCGACCAGCCGGGTGGTGCCGGCGTGGTTGGCCTCGCCGCGGAAGTCGAACCGCCAGCGGCCGTGCGGCCAGATCGCGGAGGCGATGCCGACCCGGTCCCCGGACAGGTCCAGGGCGCGGCCCTGTTCCACGTGCAGCTCGACGAAGGCGCCGATGCGGCCGAGGCGTTCGGGGTCGGCCCCGATGGCCTCGGGGTCGTATCCGGCGGCCTCCATGGCCTGGGGCAGGGAGATGCCCTCGGCGTCGCGCAGCTCGTACGCCTTCTCCTTGGTCAGCTGCCCGGCGGCGAGCCGGGAGCCGACGCAGGCGAGCCCGAAGCGGGCGCCTTCCTCGTCACCGAAGTTGGTGATGGCCAGCGGCCTGGAGAACTCCGCGCCCCGGCTGCGGAGCTCGTCCAGGGCCGCGAAGGAGGACACCACGCCGAGGGGGCCGTCGAAGGCCCCGCCGTCGGGGACGGAGTCCAGGTGCGAGCCGGTGACCACGGCGTCCCCCGCGAGGGGGTCGCCGAGCCAGGCCCACTGGTTGCCGTTGCGGTCGGTCTCGTACGTCAGCCCGCGCGCCTCGGCCTGCTCCTGGAACCAGGTCCGGCAGTCGGCGTCGGCCCCGCTCCAGGCGTACCGGCGGTACCCGCCGGTGCCGGCGTCGCGGCCGATGGGCGCGAGCTCGGCCCACATGTCGTGGAAGGTCACGCGTCGTCGCCCTCGCGCATGGGGACGCGGACGCCGCGCTCGTCGGCGACCGACTCGGCGATGTCGTAGCCGGCGTCGACGTGGCGGATGACGCCCATGCCCGGGTCGTTGGTGAGGACGCGGCGGATCTTCTCGCCGGCCAGCGCGGTGCCGTCGGCGACCGTGACCTGGCCCGCGTGGATGGAGCGGCCCATGCCGACGCCGCCGCCGTGGTGGATGGAGACCCAGGAGGCGCCGGAGGCCACGTTGACCATGGCGTTGAGCAGCGGCCAGTCGGCGATCGCGTCGGAGCCGTCCAGCATGGCCTCGGTCTCGCGGTACGGGGAGGCCACCGAGCCGCAGTCGAGGTGGTCGCGGCCGATGACGAGCGGCGCGGCGAGGGTGCCGTCGGCGACCATCTCGTTGAAGCGCTCGCCGGCCTTGTCGCGCTCGCCGTAGCCGAGCCAGCAGATGCGCGCGGGCAGGCCCTGGAAGTGGACGCGCTCGCCGGCCATCTTGATCCAGCGGTGCAGGGACTCGTTCTCCGGGAAGAGCTCCAGCATCGCCTTGTCGGTCTTGTGGATGTCCGAGGCCTCGCCGGACAGGGCGGCCCAGCGGAAGGGGCCCTTGCCCTCGCAGAACAGCGGGCGGATGTAGGCGGGGACGAAGCCGGGGAAGGCGAAGGCGCGGTCGTAGCCGGCCAGCTGGGCCTCGCCGCGGATGGAGTTGCCGTAGTCGAAGACCTCGGCGCCGGCGTCCATGAAGCCGACCATGGCCTCGACGTGCTTGGCCATGGACTCGCGGGCGCGGGTGGTGAAGCCGGCCGGGTCCTTGGCGGCGTAGGAGGCCATGTCGTCGAAGTCGACGCCGACGGGCAGGTACGCGAGCGGGTCGTGGGCCGAGGTCTGGTCGGTCACGATGTCGATCGGGGCGCCCTCGGCCAGCATCTGCGGGAGCAGCTCGGCGGCGTTGCCGAGGAGGCCGATGGAGAGCGGCTTGCGGGCGTCGCGGGCCTCGACGGCCAGCTGGAGGGCGTGGCGCAGGTTGTCGGCCTTGACGTCCAGGTAGCGGTGCTCGATGCGGCGGTCGATGGCGCGCGGGTCGACGTCGATGCAGATCGCGACGCCGTCGTTCATCGTCACGGCCAGCGGCTGGGCGCCGCCCATGCCGCCGAGGCCGGCGGTGAGGGTGATGGTGCCGGCGAGGGTGCCGCCGAACTTCTTGGCGGCGACGGCGGCGAAGGTCTCGTAGGTGCCCTGGAGGATGCCCTGGGTGCCGATGTAGATCCAGGACCCGGCGGTCATCTGGCCGTACATGGTCAGGCCCAGGTTCTCCAGGCGGCGGAACTCCTCCCAGTTGGCCCAGTCGCCGACGAGGTTGGAGTTGGCGAGCAGGACGCGCGGCGCCCACTCGTGGGTCTGCATCACGCCGACCGGGCGGCCGGACTGGACCAGCATCGTCTCGTCCTGCTTGAGGGTCTGCAGGGTGCGGACCATGGCGTCGTACGAGCGCCAGTCGCGGGCGGCCTTGCCGGTGCCGCCGTAGACGACGAGCTTGTCGGGGTGTTCGGCGACCTCGGGGTCGAGGTTGTTCTGCAGCATCCGCAGCGCGGCTTCCTGCTGCCATCCCAGGGTGCTGAGCTCGGTGCCTCGCGCGGCACGTACGGGGCGGGGTCCTGACATGGCGGTGCCTCCTCCGATGTTGGTCAATCTATTCACATCCTCTCGCTCTGAATAGATTCAGTCAACAGCTGCGGGCGGCCCTGTCGAATGATGGGATGGCCGACATGGGCACCGAGGAAGCCGCCGGGAGCGCTGCCGCGCGCCGCGATCTGGCCGTACGAGCCGCCGTCGAGCAGGGAATCGTCGGCGGGGCCGACCCCGCGCCACCCCTGGCCTGCCTGCTGGACGTCGCCGGGATCCGGGCCTCCGCCGCCGCCCTGACCGGCGCCTTCGCGGCCGCCCTCGCGCCCGCCACCCCCGTCCTGCACGCCTTCGCCGTCAAGGCCTGCCCGCTCGTCCCCGTGCTGCGGCTGCTCGCCGGCGCCGGACTCGGCTGCGAGGTGGCGAGCCCCGGCGAGCTGGCACTGGCCCGGGCCGCAGGGGTGCCCGCCGACCGGATCGTCCTGGACTCCCCCGCCAAGACGGTGGCCGAGCTGCGCGAGGCCCTGCGCTCGGCGTCGCCGTCAATGCCGACAGCCGGCAGGAGCTGGAACGCCTCGACGGGCTCGTCGGCCGCGCGCCGACCGCGTCCCCGATCGGCGTCCGGATCAACCCGCAGACCGGCGCCGGGGCCATCGACGCCCTGTCCACGGCCACCGCGACCTCGAAGTTCGGCGTCGCCCTGCGCGACCCCGGGGCGCGCGCCGGGCTCGTACGGGCCTACCTGGACCGGCCGTGGCTCACCCGCCTGCACATCCACTCGGGCTCGCAGGGCGTCCCCCTGGCCCTGATCGCGGAAGGCGTACGGGAGCTGCACGCGCTCGCCGAGGAGATCAACGCGGCGGCCGGGCGGCGCCAGGTCGACACCCTCGACATCGGCGGCGGCCTGCCGGTGAACTTCGCCTCGGACGAGGAGAGTCCCACCCACGCGGAGTACGTGGCCGCCCTGCGCGCGGCGGTCCCCGCCCTGTTCGACGGCTCGTACGGCCTGGTCACGGAGTTCGGGCGGTCACTGCTGGCCAAGCACGGCCTGGTCCTGGCCCGGGTGGAGTACACCAAGAGCAGCGGGTCCCGGCCGATCGCGCTCACCCACGCCGGGGTCCAGCTGGCGACCCGCACCGCGTACGCCCCGGCGGCCTGGCCGGTGCGGATCCTGCCCTACGACGCGAAGGGCGCCCCGAGGACCGGCGACCCGGTGGCCCAGGACGTCGCGGGCCCGGCCTGCTTCGCGGGCGACCTGCTCGCCTCGGCCCGCGAGCTGCCGCCGCTCGCCCCCGGCGACCTGATCGGCGTCCCGGACACCGGCGCGTACTTCTTCACGGCCCACTACGGCTACAACAGCCTGCCCCGCCCGGCGGTCCACGGCTTCACGCTCACCGCGTCGGGCGAGGTCCGCTTCCGCCTCGTCCGCCCGGCGCAGCGCCTCGACGAGATCGTGGCCGAAGCGGGCGGCGCCCACGGCGACGCCCTGCTGTAGCCGCTGCGCAGGGCCTCCCCGGGGCTCCGCCCCAGACCCCGCTCCTCGAACGCCGGAGCCCGGCCCTCAGGCGGAGAGGGTGGCCGCCAGCGCCGGGGCCAGGCCCTGGACCACGCCCTCCGGGGTCAGGGCGACCACCGCGGGAAGCCGCAGGAGGTAGCGGGTCAGGGCCAGGCCCAGAAGCTGCGCGGCGACCAGGCCCGCCGCCCGCGCGGCCCGCTCCGGGCCGACGGCCGCCGCCAGCGCCGGGGCGACCTGCGCCGCGAAGGCCTCCCGCATCCGGGCCGCGGCCTGCTCGTTCGTCACCGCCGAGCGCAACAGCACCAGCAGGGCGTCGTCGGCGGGGTCGCCCTCCCACCGCTCCACGAAGTGGCGCACGAGGGCGGCCGGGAGTTCCCCGGCGGGCACGGCGCCCAGGTCGGGCAGGCGCAGGTCCACCGCGAGGGCGGCGTCGAAGAGCTGCTCCTTGCTGCCGAAATAGCGCATGACCATCGACGGGTCGATCTCCGCGTCCGCCGCGACGGCGCGGATGGTGGTGCGCTCGTAGCCCTGCGCGGCGAAGCGCTCCCGGGCCGCGCGCAGGATCGCCGTCTTGGTCAGGTCCGAGGTGCGTCGCGACGTCATGCCAACAAGCGTAGGCCAACAAGTGTTGACATGCCAGAGAGGCAGGCGCACCCTGATACCAACAGTTGTTGGCCAACAAACGTTGGCATTCCGGAGGAGGCCCGCATGACCAACACCGCCGCACTCCCGGCCCGTACGGACGTGGCCATCGTCGGCGCCGGCCCCACCGGCCTCGCCCTCGCCGTGACCCTGGCCGCCGCCGGCGTCGACTTCGTTCTCCTCGACCGGCAGGCCGAGGGTGCCAACACCTCCCGCGCCGCCGTCGTGCACGCCCGCACCCTGGAGGTCCTCGACGAGCTCGACCCGAGCGGTACCCTCTCCGGCGACCTCATCGGCCGCGGCGTCCGCGTCTCCCGGTTCCGCATCCGCGACGGCGCCCGCCCGCTCGCCGCGATCGACTTCGGCGGCTTGCCCACGGCTCACCCCTACGCGCTGATGGTCCCCCAGTACGAGACCGAGGCCGTGCTCCTGGAGCGCCTGCGGGCCCTCGGCGGCGACGTCCACCGCCCCTGTGAGGTCACCACCGTCACCCAGGACGCGGACGGGGTCACCCTCACCACCGCCACCGGCGAAACCCTGCGCGCGGCCCACGCCGTCGGCGCCGACGGGATGCACAGCGTGGTCCGCGGGGCCGCCGGCATCGGCTTCACCGGCAGCGCGTACGAGGAGTCCTTCGTCCTCGCCGACGTGGCCATGGGCTGGGCCCCGGGCCCGGACGAGGTCACGCTCGCCTTCAGCACCGACGGACCCACCGTGATCGCCCCGCTGCCCGGAGGGCACTACCGGATCGTGGCCGCCGTCGCCGGGGCCCCCGCCGAGCCGGACCTCGCCTTCATCCGGGCCCTGATGGACGAGCGCGTCCCCGGCCGGGCCGCCGTCCGCGAACTCGTCTGGTCCTCCCGCTTCCGGATCCATCACAGGGTCGCCGACCGGTACCGTGCCGGACGGCTGCTGCTCGCCGGGGACGCGGCCCATGTGCACAGCCCGGCCGGCGGTCAGGGCATGAACACCGGCATCCAGGACGGCTACGCCCTCGGCCGCGCCCTGGCCACCGGGGACCTCGACGGCTACGAGGCCCGGCGGCGCCCCGTCGCCCGGCGCGTGGTGGCCCTCACGCACCGGATGACCCGGGCCGCGACCACCCGGAACCCGGTCCTGCGCGCCGCGCGCAACGCCCTGCTGCCGCTGCTCGCCCGCATCCCGGCGCTGCGCGACCGCCTCGCCGCCGAGCTGGCGGAGCTCAACTACCGCTGAGGCTCACTCCACGAAGAGGCCGCGGGCCGCGGCCCGCGCGTCGAAGGCCTCCAGACGGGCCTGGGCGTCCGGCAGGGCGTCCGCCATCGACTCCAGCAGCACCCGGCCCAGCAGCATCGGCGCACAGGCCGTGTCGAAGGCCAGCCCGGTGCCGACCTGTGCCGGGATCAGCAGGTCCGAGTGGCGGGCCACGGGGGCGAAGGCCGAGTCGGCGACCGTGACCACGGTCAGGCCGGCCCGCCGCGAGCGTTCCAGCGTGTCCACGACCTCCCGGGGGTGGCGGGGCAGCGCGAAGCAGAGCAGCGCCGTGGCCCCCTCGTAGCGCGCCGCGTCGATGCGGTCCTCCATCATCGAGCCGCCCTCGTCGAGGAGCCGGACGTCCGGGTGGATCTTCGACGCGAAGTACGCGAACCCGCGCGCCTGCGAGGAGGCCGCCCGCAGCCCGAGCACCAGCAGCGGGGTCGAGGCGGCGAGCAGCCGCCCCGCCTCCTGGACCGGCGTGGGATCGGCGAGCATCGCCGCCAGCTGCCGCAGGTTCTCGATCTCGCCCAGGACGGCCTGCTGGTACTCGTTGTACGAGTCGTCGTGCGCGGCCGCGGGCCGCTCGGCGGGGGCCACCTCGCGCAGGTGGCGGCGGAGCGCGGGATATCCGTCGAAGCCCAGCGCCACGGCGAACCGGGTCACCGAGGGCTGGCTCACCCCGGCCAGTTCGGCGAGCTCGACGCTCGACAGGAAGGGCACCTCCGCCGCCCCCCGCACCATGCAGTGCGCGATCCGCCGCTGGGTCGGCGTCAGCCGGTGTCCCTCGAACAGCTTCTGCAGCCGCGCGGCCGGGCTGTCACTCATCCCGTCCCCTCCGTCCCGGTGAGATATTCAGTCACGGAGCACTCTGCATGCGGTTATGCAGCGGGGCAAGCCGTGCCCGCGATCCGGATACGGGGGCTAGCCCCAGTGCCGGGGCCCACCGGGGTTCCTACGGTGGGGGCATGGACGCGCACGCCCAAGAGCTGAAGAAGGAATTCGACGCGACGATGGACGCCCGGCGCGAGCTGGGTCCGGAGTACGAGGCCGCGCTCGTGGACTCGTTCGTCGAGAAGGTCGACACGCAGGTACGGCGCCGGCTCGCGGAGGAACGCCTGTCCGCGGCCCGCGGTGACGGCCGGGCGCCGTCCGCCGCCCCGGGGGACGGGAACTTCGGCGAACGCTTCGGCTTCGCGATCATCACCCTCGTCCTGGCGATCCCGCTGTCGGCGATCGCCGTCACGCAGGCGCGGCTGCCGGGGCTGATCGTCGCCTGGGCGGGGATCGCGGGCGTGAACTTCATCCACGCCCATCGCCTCCGGCGCGGTACGCAGGAACCCCGGGACTGACCGGCCGCCGGGCGGGCGCGGGTCCGCTGCGGGGGCTCCGCCCCCGAACCCCCTCGCCCCAATCGCCGGCGGGGCTCGGGTGGAAACGGAACGCGCGGGGACCGCCGCACCCTCGGTCGCCCGAGGGGCGGGACGACGGCGGTCCCCGCGAAGGACACGGCCGGGTCAGGGCCGTCCGCGTCCGTGGCGTACGCGCGGTCCGGGAGCCGCTCCGGAGGTACGCACACGCCGTTCCGTGGTGCCGGCCGGGTTCCGGTCTCCCGGGCTTCCCTGCCGACGAACACCACTGTGCCCGAGCCGTGTTAAGCGGGTGCTGCCGTCACGTGTCATGCCCGTACCGTTTGCGCGAAGGCCGCGCCACGGGCCGGGCGGTGCCCGGGGCGGGATGCGGGACGTGGGCCCGCGCCCCGCTCCCGGGCGCGCCGCGGGCTACTTCCCGGACTTGGCCAGGAAGGCCAGCAGGTCCTGACGGCTCACCACACCGGTGGGCTTGCCCTCGACCAGCACGATCGCCGCGTCCGCCTCGCCGAGCACCGCCATCAGCTCGGACACCGGCTCGCCGGAGCCGACCTGCGGCAGCGGGGAGCTCATGTGCTTCTCCAGCGGGTCGGTCAGGGAGGCCCGCTGGGCGAACAGCGCCGCCAGGAGCTCCTTCTCGACCACGGAGCCGATGACCTCGGCGGCCATCACGTCCGGGTGACCGGCGCCCGGCTTGACGATCGGCATCTGCGAGACGCCGTACTCGCGCAGGACCTCGATGGCCTCGCCGACGGTCTCCTCGGGGTGCATGTGGACGAGGGAGGGGATGCCGCCCTCCTTGTCGTTCAGCACGTCGCCGATGCGCGCGGCGGGGCCGGCCTCCTCCAGGAAGCCGTGTCCCGCCATCCACTCGTCGCTGAAGATCTTGCTGAGGTAGCCGCGGCCGCTGTCCGGCAGCAGGACGACGACGACGTCGTCCGGGCCGAGGCCCTCGGCGGCCTTGAGCGCGGCCACGACGGCCATGCCGCAGGAGCCGCCGACGAGCAGGCCCTCCTCCTTGGCGAGGCGGCGGGTCATCTGGAAGGAGTCCTTGTCGGACACCGCGATGATCTCGTCGGTGACGTTCGGGTCGTAGGCGGTCGGCCAGAAGTCCTCGCCGACGCCCTCGACGAGGTACGGACGGCCGGAGCCGCCGGAGTAGACCGAGCCCTCGGGGTCGGCGCCGATGACCTTGACTTTCCCGCCGCTGACCTCCTTGAGGTAGTTGCCGGTACCGGAGATCGTGCCGCCCGTGCCGACGCCCGCGACGAAGTGGGTGATCTTCCCGTCCGTCTGGTCCCACAGCTCGGGGCCGGTGGTCTCGTAGTGCGACCGGGGGTTGTTCGGGTTGCTGTACTGGTCGGGCTTCCAAGCGCCGGGCTCGCGCGCGAGGCGGTCGGACACGTTGTAGTACGAGTCCGGGTGCTCGGGGTCGACGGCGGTCGGGCAGACCACGACCTCGGCGCCGTACGCGCGCATCACGTTGATCTTGTCCATGGACACCTTGTCAGGGCAGACGAAGATGCACTTGTAGCCCTTCTGCTGGGCCACGATGGCGAGTCCTACACCCGTGTTGCCGCTGGTCGGCTCCACGATGGTGCCGCCGGGCTTGAGGGCTCCGCTCTGCTCGGCGGCCTCGATCATCCGTACGGCGATCCGGTCCTTCACGGATCCACCGGGATTGAAGTACTCGACCTTCGCAAGGACGGTGGCCTGCAGGCCTTCGGTCACACGGTTGAGCTTCACCAGCGGGGTGTTGCCGACGAGGCTGATCATCGAGTCGTGGAATTGCACCATGTTCTCCAAGGAGGGGACTCCACGGGTTCTCCGGGAGGTCCGGCCAGAGTATGCGGAAAGGGATTGGCCGACCGTCCGTACGGGGCAGGTAGGGGTCAATGAGACGCGAGGAGGTGGCCTGAAGGATGTCCAGGGCGAGAACAGCCCGCCGGATCGCGGCGGGGGCAGCGTACGGCGGAGGCGGACTCGGACTGGTCGGGGCCGCCGCGGTCGGGCTGGTGGTGGCCGAGATGCAGTTCGCCCGGCGGGCGGTGGGCTCGGGGCTGCCGGAGCCACCGCGTGCCGACGGGCTGTACGGGAGCGAATTCGGCGGGCCGGAGCAGAGCCCGGGCCCGCTGCGCCTGGGCATGCTGGGTGATTCCACGGCCGCGGGACTGGGCGTGCGGCGGGCCCGGCAGACTCCGGCGGCCCTGATGGCCTCCGGGCTGGCGGCGGTGGCCGAGCGACCCGTGGAGCTGCGCAACGTAGCCCTTTCGGGGGCCATGTCGGACGACCTGGACCGGCAGGTCGGCCTGCTGCTGGACGGCCCCTCGCCGCCCCCGGACGTCTGCGTGATCATGATCGGCGCGAACGACGTGACCCGCCGGATGCCGCCGACCCAGTCGGTGCGGCTGCTCACCTCGGCCGTGCGCAGGCTGCGCATGGCGGGCTCCGAGGTCGTCGTGGGCACCTGCCCGGACCTGGGCACGATCGAGCCGGTCTACCAGCCGCTGCGCTGGCTGGCGCGCCGGGTCTCGCGGCAGCTGGCCGCCGCGCAGACCATAGGAGTGGTCGCGCTGGGCGCCCGTACGGTCTCCATGGGGGACCTGCTGGGCCCGGAGTTCGCCGCGAACCCGCGCGAGATGTTCGGCCCGGACTCCTACCATCCGTCGGCCGAGGGGTACGCGACCGCCGCCATGGCCGTGCTGCCGACCCTGTGCGCGACACTGGGCCTGTGGCCGGAGTCGGACCGGCTGGACGTGTCCCGCGACGAGGACATGCTGCCGGTGGCGAAGGCCGCGTCGGCCGCGGCGGGCCAGGCGGGTACGGAGGTCACGGCCGCCCGTGGCCCCTGGGTCCTGCTCAAGCACCGCCGTCGGCGGCGGGTGCCGGCCACGGACCCGGCCCAGCCGGTGGTGCCCTGACCACCGTCCGGGCGGTGCGCCGGGGGCGAGTGCGGCCCGTGTCACACGCCCCGGCCGGTGACCTGGACCGTACGGGGCGGTAACTTCGCTTGCGGTCCCGCTCAGAGCCGCAACACACCTTGGAGTCCCGATGCCCGAAGCCGTCATCGTTTCCACCGCCCGCTCCCCGATCGGGCGTGCCTTCAAGGGGTCCCTCAAGGACGTGCGGCCGGACGACCTGACCGCGACGATCATCCAGGCCGCCCTGGCCAAGGTCCCCGGCCTGGACCCGCGCGAGATCGACGACCTGATGCTGGGCTGCGGCCTGCCCGGCGGCGAGCAGGGCAACAACCTGGCCCGCATCGTGGCCGTGCAGATGGGCATGGACTTCCTGCCCGGCACCACGATCACCCGTTACTGCTCCTCCTCGCTGCAGACCTCCCGGATGGCCCTGCACGCCATCAAGGCGGGCGAGGGCGACGTCTTCATCTCGGCCGGCGTCGAGATGGTGTCGCGGTTCGCCAAGGGCAACTCGGACTCGTGGCCCGACACCCACAACCCGCTCTTCGCCGACGCCGAGGCCCGTACGAAGGCCGTGGCCGAGTCGACCGGCTCCAGCTGGCACGACCCGCGCGAGGACGGCCTGGTCCCGGACGCGTACATCGCGATGGGCCAGACCGCCGAGAACCTGGCCCGCATCAAGGGCGTGACCCGTCAGGACATGGACGAGTTCGGCGTCCGCTCGCAGAACCTCGCGGAAGAGGCCATCAAGAACGGCTTCTGGGCCCGCGAGATCACCCCGGTCACCACCCCCGACGGCACGGTCGTCTCCGGTGACGACGGCCCGCGCGCCGGCGTGACCCTGGAGGGCGTGCAGGGCCTCAAGCCCGTCTTCCGCCCCGACGGCCTGGTCACGGCCGCCAACTGCTGCCCGCTGAACGACGGTGCCGCGGCGCTGGTCATCATGAGCGACACCAAGGCCCGCGAGCTGGGTCTGACCCCGCTGGCCCGGATCGTCTCCACCGGTGTCACCGGCCTCTCCCCCGAGATCATGGGCCTCGGCCCGGTCGAGGCGTCGAAGCAGGCCCTGAAGCGGGCCGGCCTCACGGTCGGCGACATCGACCTCTTCGAGATCAACGAGGCCTTCGCGGCCCAGGTCATCCCGTCGTACCGGGACCTGGAGATCCCGCTCGACAAGCTGAACGTCAACGGCGGAGCCATCGCCGTCGGTCACCCCTTCGGGATGACCGGTGCGCGCATCACCGGCACCCTGATCAACAGCCTGCAGTTCCACGACAAGCAGTTCGGTCTCGAGACCATGTGCGTGGGCGGCGGCCAGGGCATGGCCATGGTCATCGAGCGCCTGAGCTGAGCCGTAGCGGAGGGTAGGGGCTGCCCCGACCCTGTCGACGTGCGGCTCCGCCGCGTGGCGAGGGGCGGCACCTGCCCGCAGCGGTGGCGAAGATCAGCGCGACCAGCAAGACCGAGCGCCTGAGCCAATTCGATCAAGAGCTCGACCCAGACGCCGCAAGGGATCCGGCCGGCCCCCTTGCGGCGTACTGACACCGGATCTAACCCGGTCGCGGCCGACCTGTGACCAAATTTCCCCCAGGATGTGACCTATCTCCTGGGGGATCGGTGTTTACGCAGGTCAAGGCTGGTACGGATGCGGCCTGTGTGACCAAAGCCCTGTCCATTTCGTGACGTAATGCACTGCACGCCATTCCCAGGTCGGGACACTCTGATGTAGGAAGTCGGGGGATCGAATCACCTCAGGAGTTAGTCAGTGAGCGCCATGTCTCTTGCCCTGCTGCTGACCACGGCCGCTGCCACGGCCGTGGGCGCTGCTGCGCTGCACGCCGTCCACGGTCTGCGTAAGCAGGTCGCCGCCCTGCGCACCGAGCTGGCGGTGCCGGTCCACCCCCGCGGTGCGACCGTCCCGCACGCCCGCAGCGCCGTGGAGTCCCCCGCCGCGGAGATACGAGCCGCTGTGGCCGAGGCCCTCGCCGAGGAGCGCGAGCGCGAGCTCGCCGAGGCGCGCGCCTTCTGGGCCGCGCAGGAGGCCCGTGACGCCGCGGACGCCCCCTCGCTGCTGGGCGGTCTGCCCGGGCTCGGCGAGGACAGCCCGGTCTTCCTGCCCCGGCAGGCCGACCTGGTGGGGCTGGAGCCCGTGCTCGGCGAGGAGATCCTCGACGAGCTTCCCGGGTATCCCGAGGATTCGGCCGAGCTGGCCGCCGCTCGCCGGCGCCACCCCTCGCACCCCGACTTCGTACCGGTCCAGGCCTCGCACCCCGGCGCCGATCACGAGCGCACCGTGAACCGCCTGGAGGAGCTCGCCGAGGCCCGTACGGCCCTCGCGGACGTCCGCCCGGGCCCGCTCGGCACGCTCGACGTGTACGTCTTCACCGACGGCACGACGCTGTGCATGACCCCGGGGCACCGGGAGACCGCGGAACGCCTCGCCGAGGCCCTGCGCTCGGGCACCGCGCCGGTCCTGCTGGGCGGCTCGGGCATTTCCGGCGCCTACGCGCTGACCTTCTCCTGCGGTGACGCCGAGGACCCCGACAGCAACGTCTACATCCTCGCGGACCGCGTCATCGCATCGCTCTGATCTCCGCCTGCTCCACCAGCCGCACGGCCTCGTCCAGCACCTCGGACGGGGCCTTCGCGCCGTCCGGGGCCGGGGCCGCGCCGCGCAGTGCCTCGGCGAGGTCCAGCCCGGTCACCGCCACCTGGTCGCCGACCACGAAGAGGCCGGCGTCCGGCACCTCCTTCGGCTCCTGCCCGGGCGTCTCGATCCGCTGGGCCCGTACGGAGAGTTCGCGGGCCAGGTCCAGGGCGGCGGCGGCGGCGCCCTGCTGCAGACGGCTCTGCGGCGCGGCCCGCAGCCGGTCGGCGAAACGTTCCACGACGGCGGTCAGGGGCGAAGTATCAAGCACCCGGCCGACCTTACGCGCCGTCCGGGCACCATTGCCAACGGGCGAACTCTCCGGCACGGTGGCGTGAAGAGAACAGCACGGCGATACCTCCGGAGGCGCCCATGTCCGTAGAGTTCTCCGAGCAGACACACCGCAACATGATCGACAGAATCCCCCAGACCACCGGTCGTGAAGTCTCCGACTGGCTCCGCACCGTGGACGACGGCCCCTCACTCGTCCGGTTCGAGGAGAAGGTCAGCTGGCTCCGCGGGGCGCACGAGCTGTCGTACGGCCAGGCCAAGGCGATCATCCACGAGTACGACCTGCGCAGAGCCGCACGCCGGTTCGGCTGAGCCCCCCTCCCCCGATACCCCGACCGTTCCCGCACCCTGGATGCGGGAAGGCCCCGCGAGCGGTGTGCTCGCGGGGCCTTCCCCATGCGCTGTGCAGGCCGGTGGCCGGCCTGCGGGTCCTGCTAGTCGTCGCCCGAGAGGATCGCGAAGATGCGCAGCATCTCGACGTAGATCCAGACCAGGGTCATGGTGAGGGCGAAGGCCGCCAGCCAGGCCTCCTCGCGCGGGGCACCGTAGGCGATGCCGTCCTCGACCTGCTTGAAGTCGAGGGCGAGGAAGCAGGCGCCGAGGATGACGCCGATGGCACCGAACAGCAGGCCGAGGCCGCCGCTGCGGAAGCCGAGGCCGTCACCGCCGCCGATGAACGCGAACAGCGTGTTCACGAGCATCAGCAGGATGAAGCCCAGCGTCGCCGCCATCACGAAGCCGTAGAAGCGGCGGGTGACGCGGATCCAGCGCATCTTGTACGCGAAGAGCACGGCGGCGAAGACGCACATCGTGCCCATCACGGCCTGCATGACCACGCCGGGGCCGATGTAGGTGCTGACGGCCGCGCTGATGACGCCGAGGAAGACGCCCTCGAACGCCGCGTACGCCAGGATCAGGCCCGGGGAGGGCTTGCGCTTGAACGACTGGATGATCACGAGGACGAACGCGACGAGCGCGGCACCGATACCGATGCCGTAGGACACGCCGAGGTTGTCCGGGTCGACCGGCAGCGCCACCCAGGCGAGGGTCGCCGTCACGATGAGCGTGCCGAGCGTCATGGCCGTACGGCTCACGACGTCGTCCATGGTCATCACGTTGGCGCGGGCCGGGGCCTGCGGCATGCCGGTGGTCGGGTCGGCGGCGTACGGGTTGGTCGCGTACGGGTTGGTCCCGGCCTGCTGCGGCTGCGCGTCAAAGCCCGCGTAGCCACCGTTGTCGCGGCTGAACCCCCGTCGCGAGAAGACCGGGTTACTGCTCCTCATCTCACTCCTCCATGGCCACCGAGCGCGGCCTTGCAACAAGAGTAATGCGCTCGCAAAAAAAGCACCCTACTGCTGGAGGAGGATCTTAGGAGAGGCCACGACCGAGCGCTGTCAATAAAGGGACCGATGCGCGGTGTCGGTCATCCGTCGGCGGCTGCCGGTCCGCTGTCGGTGGCTTGTCGGCGAGGCTCGGCAATGTTCCAGGGACGGCCGACCGGAACTCACCGGGCGGCCCCGATCCCCAGGAGCCACCATGCACATGCCAGTCACGATCATCGGCGCCGGACTCGGCGGGCTCACTCTGGCCCGCGTCCTGCAAGTCCACGGCATCCCGGTCACGGTCTACGAGGCGGAGTCCTCCCCGACGGTGCGCTCGCAGGGCGGGCTGCTCGACATCCACGACTACAACGGGCAGCTCGCACTCGAGGCGGCCGGCCTGATGGACGAGTTCCACGCCATCGTCCTGGAGGGCCGCCAGGCGATGCGGGTCCTCGACCCGGACGGGACCGTCCTGTTCGACAAGGCCGACGACGGCTCGGGCGGACGCCCCGAGGTGCAGCGCGGCGAATTACGACAGATCCTGCTCGACTCGCTCCCGGCCGGCACCGTCCGGTGGGGGCACAAGGTCGGCAGCACCCGCGCCCTCGGCTCCGGCCGCCACGAGGTGGCGTTCGCCGACGGCGGCACCGTCGTCACCAGCCTGCTGGTCGGCGCGGACGGCGCCTGGTCACGGGTACGGCCGCTGCTCTCCAACGCCATACCCGAGTACTCCGGCACGTCCTTCGTCGAGACCTACCTGTTCCACGCCGACACCCGCCACCCGGCCGCCGCGAAAACGGTCGGCGGCGGGATGCTGATGGCGCCCTCGCCGGGCAGGGAGATCTTCGCCCACCGGGAGAGCGGCGACACCCTGCACACCTACGTGGCGCTGACCAGGCCGCAGGACTGGTTCGCCGCCATCGACTTCGCCGATGCCGCCGCGGCCACCGCGCGGATCGCGCGCGAGTTCGAGGGCTGGGCACCGGAACTCACCGCCCTGATCACCGACGGCGACACGGCGCCGGTCCTGCGCCCCCAGTACGCCCTGCCGACCGGTCACCGGTGGGACCGGGTGCCGGGGGTCACCCTGCTCGGCGACGCCGCCCACCTCACGCCCCCGAACGGCGAAGGCGCCAACCTGGCCATGTACGACGGCGCCGAACTCGGCAAGGCGCTCGCCGCGCACCCCGACGACGTCGAGGCCGCGCTCGGCGAGTACGAGCAGGCCATGTTCCCCCGCAGCGCCGAGGTCCCCACTTTCGAGGGTGGAGAGGTTCCGGGGATCGACTCCGAGCAGAACACGGCCCAGGGCCTGATCGACATGATCACCGAGAAGAACCGATGAGCCCGGGCAATTCGTTCTCGTGCACAAGGCCATGCGGGTGGGTGGTCTGGGAAGACTTGCAGGCCGGACACCGTGCCATTGATGGTGCCCGGAGCCGGACTTGAACCGGCACGGCCCGAAGGCCAGCGAGGTTTAAGCTCGCCGTGTCTGCATTCCACCATCCGGGCAAGGCGTGGCGGCCCCCGTGAAAAAGCCTTGAACGCTGAGCCGAGCCTATCCGGATCGCTCCCCCTGCCAACCTGCGAACTTTCCGATGTTGTCTGATTTTATTGGCGCTTGAGGGTTCGTCAGACCCGAGAATGCGCGGTCGGCCCGTTCCGGACGTCGATCATCACCTGTACGGGAATGACGGGATTTCGATGGCCCACGCCACCCCCCGCGCCACCCTCCCCGCCACCCCGGACCATCCCCTGCGGATCAGGTCCCTGTCATACCAGAGGAGGACACGCGCCCGCCCGCCGTCAGACTCCAGTGGGCCGAAGAACAGGCACGGCGGCTGATCCGGTGCGGGGGGACCCCCGGCGAGGATGGAGGTGTCCCCGCACCGCAGATCGAGGAGCCGTCCCGTGACCACCATGAACTACGCCCCGCACACCGCCCAGGCCGTGGCCGCCCGCGCCACCGGCCTCTCCAAGGTGTACGGCCAGGGCGAGACCCAGGTGGTCGCCCTGGACAACGTCTCCGTGGACTTCGGCCAGGGGCATTTCACCGCGATCATGGGCCCCTCGGGCTCCGGCAAGTCCACCCTGATGCACTGCGTCGCCGGCCTGGACACCTTCTCCGCGGGCTCCGTCCGCATCGGCGAGACCGAGCTGGGCTCCCTCAAGGACAAGCAGCTCACGCAGCTGCGCCGGGACAAGATCGGCTTCATCTTCCAGGCGTTCAACCTGCTGCCGACGCTGACGGCCCTGGAGAACATCACGCTCCCCATGGACATCGCCGGCCGCAAGCCCGACAAGCAGTGGCTGGACACCGTGGTGGACATGGTCGGCCTCTCCGGCCGCCTCGGCCACCGGCCCACCCAGCTCTCCGGCGGCCAGCAGCAGCGCGTGGCCGTGGCCCGCGCCCTGGCCTCCCGCCCCGAGATCATCTTCGGTGACGAGCCGACCGGAAACCTGGACTCCCGCTCCGGCGCCGAGGTGCTCGGCTTCCTGCGCAACTCCGTCCGCGAGCTCGGCCAGACCGTCGTGATGGTCACCCACGACCCGGTCGCCGCCTCCTACGCGGACCGCGTCATCTTCCTCGCCGACGGCCGGATCGTCGACGAGATGCTCAGCCCCACCGCCGACGGCGTGCTGGACCGCATGAAGGCCTTCGACGCCAAGGGCCGCACCAGCTGATCCCGGTCCCGCCCCGGCCCTTCTTCCAAGACTTCCAGCCCCAGGACTGAGATCTCCCATGTTCCGTACCGCCCTGCGCAACGTCCTCGCGCACAAGGCCCGGCTGCTGATGACGGTGCTCGCCGTCACCCTCGGCGTCGCCTTCGTATCCGGCACCCTCGTCTTCACCGACACCCTCAAGAAGTCCCTCTCCGGCCAGTCCGCCAAGAGCTACGAGGGCATTGCCGTCTCGGTCACCTCGTACGGCCAGGGCCGCAACGAGCAGGGCGAGAAGGAGGGCGAGCCCGGCCTCGGCCAGCAGACCCTCGACAAGATCAAGGCGCTGCCGGGCGTCGACACCGTCTCCGGCCGCGTCTCGGGCTTCGCCGGCGTCGGTGACGAGAACGGCAAGCTGATCGGCTCCGGCTGGTCCAACCAGGGCGCCAACTACACGCCCGTCAAGGACGGCAAGGACCCGCGCTACGCCTTCGCCCAGGGCGCCGGCCCGGCCAAGGCCGACGAGGTCGCCCTCGACAAGGCCACCGCCGACAAGGGCAACTACAAGGTCGGCGACAAGGTCCGCGTCGCCACCAACGGCCCGGTCAAGGAGTACTCCCTCGCCGGCGTCTTCACCACCGAGGACGGCGCCGTCCAGGCCGGCGGCAGCCTGGTCCTCTTCGAGACCAAGGTCGCCCAGGAGCTCTACCTCAAGCCCGGCTACTTCCAGGAGCTGTCGGTCGCCGCGAAGAACGGCACCTCCGCCGACAAGCTGCTCGCCGACATCAAGCCGCTGCTCGACAAGAACGCCAAGGCGCAGACCGGCGCGGCGCTCGCCGCCGAGCAGGCCAAGCAGATCGAGAAGGGCCTCAGCAACCTCAGCACGATGCTGCTCGTCTTCGCCGGCATCTCGCTCTTCGTCGGCATCTTCCTGATCTACAACACCTTCACCATGCTGGTCACCCAGCGCACCAAGGAGCTGGCCCTGCTGCGCGCCGTCGGCGCCAACCGCGGTCAGGTCATGCGCTCCGTGCTCACCGAGGCCCTCGTCGTCGGCTTCCTGTCGGCCGCCGTCGGCCTGGTCAGCGGCATCGGCCTGGCGATCGGGATCCGCTCCGTCATCGGCTCCCTCGGCGCCAAGCTGCCGGGCGGCGCACTCGTGATCGCCCCCGGCACCGTCACCGCCGCCCTCGTCATCGGCGTCGTAGTCACCACCGTCGCCGCCCTGCTGCCGGCCTGGCGCACCGGCCGGATCGCACCCGTAGCCGCCATGGGCAGCGCCCACCTGCCGGCCACCTCGAAGTCCCTGCTCGTACGCAACATCCTCGGCTCGATCATCAGCCTCGGTGGCATCGGCCTGGTCTTCCTGGGCGTGTCCACGGGCGGCAACTCGGGCCGCATGACCATGGGCGCCGGCGCCTTCTTCATGCTGATCGGCATGATCGTGCTGCTGCCGCTGCTCTCCAAGCCGGTCATCGGCGCCGTCCGCCCGCTGCTGCAGAAGCTGTTCGGGATCCCCGGCAAGCTGGCCTCCCAGAACGCCGTCCGCAACCCGCGCCGCACCGCCGTCACCGCCGCCTCCCTGGCGATCGGCCTGACCCTGGTCACCACCCTGTCGGTGCTCGGCATCACCGTCGGCAAGGTCGTCGACCGGATGAGCACCGAGAAGCTCAAGGCCGACTACCGGGTCTCCATGTCCTCCGACGCGGGCAGCCTCGACAAGTCCGTGGCCGAGACCCTGTCCAAGGCCCCCGGCATCAAGGCGGTCTCCCCGCAGACGGCCGGCTACTTCCTGGTCGACGGCGACTTCCGGGCCGCCTCCGGCGTCAACCCGGCCACCATCGGCCAGCTCCTCAACGTCGAGGTCCTCAGCGGCTCGCTCGACAGCCTCGGCAAGGGCGAGGTCGCCGTCGCCGAGAAGACCGCCAAGAAGCAGAAGTTCACGGTCGGCACCCCGATCAAGCTGAAGTACGACGACGGCCAGGAGGCGTCCGTCAAGGTCGGCGCGATCTACAAGGACATGGAGGGCCTGCTCTCCCCCTACGTCATCGACAACAAGATCCTCGCCGAGCACAGCGAGGAGATGTACATCCCCGAGGTGTACGTCAACGTCGACGGCGGGGCCTCCAAGGCCGCCCAGCAGAAGGTCGTCGACGCCCTCGGCAAGAACCCGGCCATCACCGTCGCCACCCAGCAGGACATGCGCAACGAGATGGGCGGCATGATCAACACGATGCTGAACATCATGTACGGCCTGCTCGGCATGGCACTGATCATCTCGGTGCTCGGTGTGGTCAACACCCTGGCCATGTCCGTCTTCGAGCGGACCCAGGAGATCGGCATGCTGCGGGCGATCGGTCTCGACCGGGGCCGGGTCAAGAACATGATCCGCCTGGAGGCCGTGGTGATCTCGCTCTTCGGAGCGGTCCTGGGCGTCGCCATCGGCGTCTTCCTCGCCTGGGCCGTGGGCACCACGATCGCGAAGTCCATGCCGAACTACGAACTGATCCTCCCGTGGGACCGGATCGGCATCTTCCTCCTGCTCGCCGCCGTGGTCGGTGTCCTGGCCGCCATGTGGCCGGCCCGCAGCGCCGCCCGCCTGAACATGCTCACCGCCATCAAGACGGAGTAGCAGCGGCAGGGAGAGCGGAAGGGCCCCGGGGCATGTTGCCCCGGGGCCCTTCCGCGTTCCCGTGGTGCTGGTGCTGGTGGTGCTAGACCGTTTCTGCGTCCCAGGTGCGCAGCCGCAGCGGCAGCCGGGCGTCCCCGGCGGGCGTGGGACGCACCGCCAGCACCTGGTTGACGCCCAGCCGGCCCCGCTCGAAGCCGAGCGCGCAGGCCGCCATGTAGAGCTGCCAGACGCGGGCCCGCCCGGGCGAGGTCAGCCGGACCGCCTCCGCCCAGTGCTCCTCCAGCCGGGCCACCCAGGCCCGCAGGGTCAGCCCGTAGTGCTCGCGCAGCGCCTCCACGTCGCGGACCTCGAAGCCGGCCCGCTCCAGTTCCCCGACGGTGGTGCCGAGCGGGGAGAGCTCCCCGTCGGGGAAGACGTAGGCGTCGATGAACTCGTCGATCCGGTAGTCCTCCTCGTCCGGCTCCGGCGGACGGGCGATCTGGTGGTTCAGCAGCCGCCCGCCGGGGCGCAGCAGGGCGTGCAGGGTGCGGGCGTAGTCCCGGTAGCGGTCGGCCCCGACGTGCTCGGCCATCCCGATGGAGGAAATGGCGTCGTACGGGCCGTCCTTGACGTCCCGGTAGTCCTGGATCCGGATGTCCACCAGATCGGTCAGCCCCTCGTCCGCGACCCGCTTGCGGGCGTACACGGCCTGCTCGCGGGAGAGCGTGACGCCGGTGACCCGGACTCCGTACGCGCGGGCGGCGTGCAGCGCCATGGAGCCCCAGCCGCAGCCGACGTCGAGCAGCCGGTCCCCGGGCCGCAGGGCGAGCTTGCGGCAGACCAGGTCGAGCTTGTCGTGCTGGGCCTGCTCCAGCGTGGAGCCGGGGCTCCAGTAGGCGCAGGAGTACACCATCGAGGGGCCGAGCACCCGTTCGTAGAAGTCGTTGCCGACGTCGTAGTGGTGGCTGACGGCCCGGCGGTCCCGGTTCTTGCTGTGGGGTGTTCCGCCCCGCCGGGCCGCCTCCTCGGCGGGGGGCGCGGGCGGCGGCAGCGGCCCGGCGAGGGCGATCAGCTCGCGTGCGGCGGCCCGCTGGGCGGCGTCGCGCCACCTCGCCCCCGGCAGGTCGCGCAGCGCCGGGAGCCCGGCGCGGCGCGCGATGCCCCCGAGGGCCGCGAGCGGTCCGGGCCCGGCCTGGGCCGTGGACACGGCGGGGCCGACGGGCGGCAGCTCCGGCTCGCGTTCCCACAGCAGGCCCGCCACCCGGTCCAGTAGGTCGAACAGGTTTCCTTCGACCGTGAGTTCGCCCGCCACCCAGGCCCGGGCCAGCCCCAGCTCGCCGGGCCTCCACAGCATCCGGCGCACGGCGCGGCGGTCGTGGATGACGAGCACGGGGCCGTCGGGCGGGCCGGCCTCGCTGCCGTCCCAGGCCCGTACGCGCACCGGCAGCGGGGCACCCAGCAGGGTCTCGGCAACAACGGCGAGCCGCGGCGCGGCGTCGGTCATGGCGCACCTCCACAAAAGCTCCGACCCCTCCGTCTACCCATCCCGGGCCCCGGGTACGCCGAAGGGGCCGCCCGCACCACGGATGGCGGGCGGCCCCTTCGGGGTCGTACAAGTCGTACAGGTGAAGCGGATGGAGCAGGTGAGGCAGGTGAGGCAGGTGGAGCTCAGCTCCTGCCCGTCACACCGGTCAGGCCTTGGCCTTCGCGGCCGGGGCAGCGGCGGCGGCCGGGGCCGGCGCCGGCTTGGCTGCCTCGTAGAACTCCTCGCGGGGGGTCTCCAGCGCACCGAGGGAGACGACCTCGCGCTTGAGGAACATCGCGAGGGTCCAGTCGGCGAAGACGCGGATCTTGCGGTTCCAGGTCGGCATGGCCATGCCGTGGTAGCCACGGTGCATGTACCAGGCCAGCCGGCCCTTGAGCTTGATCTTCGTCTTGCCCATGACGATCATCGCGACGCCCTTGTGGAGGCCGAGACCCGCCACCGCACCCTTGTTGGAGTGCGAGTACTCGGCCTGCGGGAAGCCCCGCATGCCCGAGATGACGTTGTCGCCGAGGACCTTGGCCTGGCGCAGCGCGTGCTGGGCGTTCGGCGGGCACCAGGCGTTCTCGACACCGGCCTTGCGGGCGGCCACGTCCGGGACCTGGGCGTTGTCGCCCGCGGCCCAGATGTAGTCGGTGCCCTGGACCTGGAGGGTCGGGGCGGTGTCGACGTGGCCGCGGGGGCCGAGCGGCAGGCCGTAGCGGGCCAGGGCCGGGTTCGGCTTGACGCCGGCGGTCCACACGATGGTGTTGGAGTCGACCTCGAGGCCGTTCTTCAGCACCACGTGGCCGTCCACGCAGGAGTCCATGGAGGTGCTGAGGTAGATCTCGATGCCGCGGGACTCGAGGTGCTCCTTGCCCCAGGTGCCGAGCTTGGGCCCGACCTCGGGAAGGATCTTGTCGGCCGCGTCGACCAGGATGAAGCGCATGTCCTCGCGCTTGATCGTGGAGTAGTACTTCGCGGCGTCCCGGGCCATGTCCTCGACCTCGCCGATGGTCTCCGCACCGGCGAAGCCGCCGCCGACGAAGACGAAGGTGAGGGCCTTGCGGCGGACGTTCTCGTCCGTCGTGGACTCGGCCTTGTCGAGCTGCTCGAGGACGTGGTTGCGCAGGCCGATGCCCTCTTCGACGCCCTTCATACCGATGCCCTGTTCGGCGAGGCCGGGGATCGGGAAGGTGCGGGAGACGGCGCCGAGCGCGATCACCAGGTAGTCGAAGGGCAGCTCGTACGCCTCGCCGACGAGCGGCGTGACGACGGCGACCTTGCGGTCCTGGTCGATGCTGGTGACCCGGCCGGTGAGAACCTCTGCCTTGGGCAGCACGCGTCGCAGCGGGACGACGACGTGCCGAGGCGAGATGCTGCCTGCGGCCACTTCAGGGAGGAAGGGCTGGTAGGTCATGTACGAGCGCGGGTCGACGACCGTGACGGTCGCCTCGCCGTAGCGCATCTTCTTCATGATGCGCTTGGCTGCGTACAGGCCTACGTACCCACCTCCTACAACGAGGATCCTGGGACGCTCCGTGGTGCTCATGGAACGAGTATCCAGCACCCAATGGGGTGTCGCTCGTGAGCCCCTTCACAAGGACTGAGAGACCCTCTGCTACACTCCGCCGCCCACGTGACCGAGGTCATGGCGCGCGACGGGAACCAGAAGGCGTCCGGAGTCGTTGTTCACCCGTCCTGAACTGGCCTCCAAGGCCGAAAGCGGACTGGACCACAGGGGTTCGTCCATACCTCTGACGCGGATCCCGTCGCCTCCGCCGATCGCACGAACGCACGCGAAAAAGGGCCTGCGGGCCTCCGGAAGGCCCCAAAGGACCCTTCCGTTGACCCAACAGACCCTTTTTCCTTGTGAAGAACTTCACGAACTTGATGTGGATCATGGGCCCGAGAGCCCTTCACAAGCTGCTTCGAAGGTCGTTCAGGCGATGGACCAAGCGATTCCATCGAGGATGTCGTGCTCCGACACGACAACCTCGGAAGCGCCGATGCGCTCCATGATCGCCAGCAGGACGAGCGCCCCCGCGCCGATCACGTCCACCCGGCCCGGATGCATCACGGGGATCGCCGCGCGCTCGGCGTGCGTCTCCGTCAGCATCCGCTCGCTGATCTCCCGCACCTGCTCGTAGGAGATCCGGGAGTGGTGGATGGCCGACGAAAGGTACTCCGGCAGCCCCAGCGCGATCCCGGCGACCGTGGTCACCGAGCCGGCCAGGCCCACCAGCGTGCGCGCCTCGGCCAGCGGGACGCTCTCGCCGGCCAGGTCCAGCGCCGCCTCGATGTCGGCGCGGATCGCGGCGACCTGCTCCGCGGTCGGCGGGTCGGTGACGACCCCGTCCACCACCAGGTGCCGCTCGGTCATCCGGACGCAGCCGATGTCCACGGACCGCGCGGCCCGTACGTGCTCCTCGCCGACCACGAACTCGGTCGAGCCGCCGCCGATGTCCACCACCAGGAACGGCCGCTCCAGGTGCTCGTGGGCCGTCAGCTCCTTGGTCGCGCCGGTGAAGGAGAACTCCGCCTCCTGGTCACCGGAGATCACCTCGGGCTCGACCCCCAGGATGTCCAGGACGCCCCGGACGAAGTCCGCCCGGTTCTCGGCGTCCCGGGAGGCGGAGGTCGCCACGAAGCGCACCCGCTCCGCACCGAACTCCTTGATCACTCCCGCGTACTCGCGGCAGGCGGCGAAGGTGCGCTCCAGCGCCTCCGGGGCCAGGCGCCCGGTCCGGTCCACGCCCTGGCCGAGCCGGACGATGGTCATCCGGCGGTCCAGCTCGACCAGCTCGCCGGTGGCCGGGTCGCAGTCCGCCACCAGCAGCCGGATGGAGTTCGTACCGCAGTCGACGGCGGCGACCCGGGTCACGCCCCCGGCTCCTCGTCGTCCGTCTTCTTCTCGCCGCACGGGACGACGCAGGCACCCTTGGCCCACCACTCCGGCAGCATCGCCAGGGCCTCGTCACCGAACGGGTTCACCCCGGGGCCGGCGGCCAGGGAGTGGCCGACCAGCACGTGCAGGCACTTCACCCGGTCCGGCATGCCGCCGGCGCTCGGGAAGCCCTGGAGCACCTCGATGGCGTCGCGCCGCTGGATGTAGTCCTCGTGGGCGGCCTGGTAGGCGGCGGCCAGGTCCTTGTCCTCGGCGAGCCGGGCCTGCATCTCCTTCATCACGCCGTTGGCCTCCAGCGTGCCGATCGCGGAGGCCGCGCGCGGGCACGTCAGGTAGTACAGCGTCGGGAAGGGGGTGCCGTCGGGGAGCCGCGGGGCGGTCTCCACCACGTCCGGCTGCCCGCAGGGGCAGCGGTGCGCGATGGCGCGCAGCCCGCGCGGCGGGCGGCCGAGCTGCTGCTCGAACGCCTCGATGTCCGCGTCGGTCGGCTCGGTCCGGTCGGTCTGGGGCGGGGGCGTCTGCATGCCTGGAGGAAGTCTCTTCGTTCTCGTGGATGGGTGCTGCGGTACGGCGGTACGGATCACTCGCCGGGGCGGTCGGCCTTGTCGACGCCGTCCCAGACGTTGGAGTACCAGGGGCGGTCGGAGCCGGCGTGGCCGGTCCGGTGCGGCTGCGGGGGCTGGGCCCCGGGGTCGCTCATGATGTAACTGATCTCCCCCGGGCGCAGGAAGTGCAGGTGCTTGCGCGCCTGCTGCTCCGCGTAGGCGTCGTCCTGCCAGCGGGCCTTCTCGTCGCGGAGCCGCTCCAGGCGGTCCCGCGCGGCCGCGGCGGCCCGCTGCTGCTTCGCGATCTCCGAGCGCTGGGAGACGTACTGGCGCATCGGATACGCGAGGGCGACGACCAGCGTACAGAGGACGAGCACCAGGAGCGCGGCGCGGCCGGTGAGCCGGCTGCGGCGGACCTGACGCCGCGACTGCGACCGGTAGACGTGGGCGGCGGTCCGCTCGCCGAGCTGCTTGAGCCTCGTCGCGGTGGAGAAGGTGGAGAACCGATCCCGGTTCCCGGCCATTGGTCCGCCTCCCCTAGGTGCGCACTACGCAATACGTCCCCGCACACGGTACGGGACCGAGTGCGGGGACGTACGGAGGCCAGCCCCTCAGGGGGGTGATTAGCCCTTGAAGCGCGGGAAGGCGCTGCGGCCCGCGTACACCGCGGCGTCGTCGAGGATCTCCTCGATGCGCAGCAGCTGGTTGTACTTGGCGACACGGTCCGAGCGGGCCGGGGCGCCGGTCTTGATCTGACCGCAGTTCACGGCGACGGCGAGGTCGGCGATGGTGACGTCCTCGGTCTCACCGGAGCGGTGGGACATCATGCACTTGAAGCCGTTGCGCTGGGCCATCTCGACGGCGTCCAGGGTCTCGGTCAGCGAACCGATCTGGTTCACCTTCACGAGCAGGGCGTTCGCGGAGCCCTCCTCGATACCGCGGGCCAGACGCTCCGGGTTCGTGACGAACAGGTCGTCACCGACGATCTGGACCTTGGCGCCGAGGCGGTCGGTGATGGTCTTCCAGCCGTCCCAGTCGTCCTCGAACAGCGGGTCCTCGATGGAGACCAGCGGGTACGCCTCGACGAGCTCGGCGTAGTAGTCGGTCATCTCGGCGGCCGAGCGGGACTTGCCCTCGAACTCGTACTGGCCGTCCTTGTAGAACTCGGACGCGGCGACGTCGAGCGCGAGCGCGATGTCCTTGCCCGGGGTGTAGCCGGCCTGCTTGATGGCCTCGATGATGAGGTCGAGCGCGGCGCGGTTGGACTCCAGGTTCGGGGCGAAGCCGCCCTCGTCGCCCAGGCCGGTGGAGAGGCCCTTGGTGTGCAGGACCTTCTTGAGGGTGTGGTAGACCTCGGCACCCCAACGCAGCGCCTCGGAGAAGGACTCCGCGCCGATGGGGGCGATCATGAACTCCTGGATGTCCACGTTGGAGTCGGCGTGCGACCCACCGTTGAGGATGTTCATCATCGGAACGGGCAGCAGGTGCGCGTTCGGACCGCCGAGGTAGCGGAAGAGCGGAAGGTCCGAGGCCTCGGACGCGGCGTGCGCGACGGCCAGGGACACGCCGAGGATGGCGTTGGCGCCGAGCGAGCCCTTGTTGTCGGTGGCGTCCAGGTCGAACATGGCCTGGTCGATCAGACGCTGCTCGGTGGCGTCGTAGCCGACGAGCTCCGGGCCGATCTGCTCGATGACGGCGAGGACGGCCTTCTCGACACCCTTGCCGAAGTAACGGTTGGGGTCACCGTCACGGAGCTCGATGGCCTCGAATGCACCGGTGGAGGCGCCGGACGGAACTGCAGCACGGCCGGTGCTGCCATCGTCGAGGCCCACCTCGACCTCGACCGTGGGGTTGCCTCGGGAGTCCAGGATTTCCCGGGCTACGACGACGTCGATGGACGGCACGAGCATCTCCTTCTGGGATGTGACGCTGAGTGTGCGGTGGCGTGTCAGGCCGTGGGATGGCCTTGCCGCCTAGAGCCTAACCGGCTCCGGGCACTGGGCCGCCCGACCGCCCGGACCCTGGGACGAAAAAGCGACCGAATACCCCTCTTCCGGGACATAGGTCGCTTGATCATCGGCGTTCGGGGGCCGCACGCGGCACCGCCCGGCGCGTGGGGCACGCGCCGGGCGGTGGAAATCCTGCACGGGGTCAGCTGACGCCGCGTAGATGTTTTCGCGGCTTTGCCGCGGTGTTCAGCTGAGCTTCAGCTTCTGGCCCGGGAAGATCAGGTCGGCGTCCGAGACGATGTCCTTGTTCAGCTCGAAGAGCTGCTGCCAGCCGCCCTTGACGCCGTTGGCCTCGGCGATGGTGCCCAGGGTGTCGCCCGGCTTGACCTCGTACGAGCCGTTGCCGGTCTTCGGCGCGACCGGGGCCTCGGCGCGCTCGGAGCGGGTGGTCGGAGCCTCGGTGCGCTTGGTCTCCTGCTTCGGCGCGGCCTTGGTCTCGGTCTTCTTGGTCTCGGGCTTCGGCTGCGGCTTCGACTGCGGCTTGGACTGCGGCTTCGACGACGCCGGGGTCTCGGAGCCGCCACCGGTGTAGGCGGAGTTCGACAGACCCTTGCCGCAGGACGGCCAGGCGCCCTTGCCCTGGCTCTTGAGGACCTTCTCCGCGACGGCTATCTGCTGCGACTTGGAGGCCTGGTTGGCCTGCGCGGCGTACGACTTGCCACCGAACCCGGCCCACGTGGACGGCGAGAACTGCAGACCGCCGTAGTAGCCGTTGCCCGTGTTGATGGACCAGTTGCCACCGGACTCGCACTGCGCGACCTTGTCCCACTCGGACGTGGTGGCGGCGCTGGCGGTGCCCGCGGCCATCAGGGGGGCGGCCACGGCCACACCGGCGACACCGGCGAGCGTGACGATCCGGACAGACCGCTCGATTGCAGTACCGCGACGGTGCTTGCCCTTGCCGGAAAGCAGCATGGAGTTTCTCCTCACCGACGCCTACGAGGTGAGCTGTCGGGTTCGGGCGAGTGAGTTGCCCGGCCGTGCGACCTAGCGCACGTCTTAACCCCAAGCCGGTGGCGTGACCGTCTCTCAACGGCCGCTCCCGGCACCTACCTTGGTTCCCCCGCTCCTGCCTTCGGCGCTTGACGCGACGACTGTTCCCTTCGTCCGCCGGCAGGATTCGGCGATGCGGTCGAAGGAGCTCGCGGTGGCGAGCGATTCAGAAGGTAGACAGGTCTCTCCCCGATGTTCAACGAGGAACATCGGGGAGAAACGGCCCCTACTTGCACCCCCCGCAGGGGCATTTGCGCAGGTGAGGACGGGGTTTGCGGAAGCCCCGAGGCGGGACACGCCAGTTGACCGGAAGAGACACATGTCTCACTTATAGAAATCCGACATTCGGCTCTTTCCGGATAACTGAACTGTCCTTATTGCGGGGTTAGATCCAGGTTCTGGCCGGGCTTGATGAGGTCGGCGTCCTCACCGATGACTTGCTCATTGGCCTGGTAGAGACCGTTCCAGCCCCCCTTTACGCCCTTGGCAACCGCGATGGTCGCCAGGCTGTCGCCCGCCTGGACCGTGTAGGTGGGGTCCGACGCGGCATCAGACGACGCCTTCGGCTCGGCCTCCGGCGCACCGCGGTGCTTGCCGTTGCCCTCGACAGGAGTGGTGGCGGTGGTCTGCGGGACCGCCGGGGCCGTGGGGGCCGTCGGGTCGACCGGGGGCAGGCCCGGCGTGGAAGGCGAGGTGGTGGGCGCGGTCGGGTCCACCGGCAGCGTCGGCGCCGTCGGGTCGACGGGGGTCGGCGTACCGGTCGGGCCGCCCGGCTGGACCGGCGCCGTCGGGTCGGCCGGAGGCGTCGTCGGGACGTCCGGCGCGGGCATGACGGGCAGTCCGATGGACGGCGCGTCGGGGATCAGGAACGGGGTACCGGACGGGCTCGGGGCCGGGGCCGGGGTCGGGGACCCGTAGTCCGTGGACGGCTTGCCGCCCCCGGTGGACGGAACGGCGTCGTCCGGGCGGGACGGCGCGGGGGCGATGGGACCGTGGCCGCCGGGGAGACCGGGGTCCACCTGTGCGGCGGGGCTCTCCCGGACCAGACCGGCCGAGGCCGCGCACAGCGGCCAGGCCTGCGGCCCCGTCGAGCCCAGCACCCGCTCGGCGACGGCTATCTGCTGGGAACGGCTCGCCAGGTCGGGGCGCTCGGCGAAGTCGAGCCCGCCGGCGCTCTGCCACTCCTCCTGGGTGAACTGGAGTCCGCCGTAGGCGCCACTGCCGAAGTTCGCGCTCCACGAGCCGCCGCTCTCGCACTCGGCCACCTTGTCCCACGTGGACGTGTCGGCGGCGGTGGCGCTGGTGGCGGCCAACAGTGGCATGGCCAGCGCAGAGCCAGTGACTCCGGCTGTGACGACCAGCGCGGGGACCTGGCGGGGGCGTCTGTGACGGCCGTTCCCGGAGAGCATGAGGGATCACCTTTCGCATATAACAGCGGGGTAACGGCAGAACCTAGCGGCCTTCGAACGATTGTCACAAGTCAAGGCCGAACCTGACTTTTAATCAGCTTTCGCGCAAGTGTTTTGAGCCGCGAATCGAACGGGAAGAGTCCGCAGCCCTCGCATGATCAACCCCCCGCGCCAGCGCAGGTCTTGGGGTGGAACGGCCAGTTCCAGATCGGGCAGACGCGTCAGCAAAGTCGCGAGCGCGGTCTGTCCTTCGAGCCGGGCGAGCGGAGCGCCCAGGCAGTAGTGGATGCCGTGACCGTATCCGAGGTGCTGGTTGTCGGTCCGGGAGAGGTCGAGGGTGTCCGGGTCCGCGAAGCGCTCCGGATCCCGGTCGGCGGCCGCGAGGACGACCAGGACCGGATCGCCGGCCTCGATCCGCATGCCGCCGAGGGTCAGCGGCTCGGTGGCGAACCGCCAGGTCGCCAGCTCCACCGGCCCGTCGTAACGCAGCAGTTCCTCGACCCCGGTGGCCAGCAGTCCGCTCTCCCCCGCGGCGAGGGAGAGCTGGAGGCGCTCGCGCTGCCCGGGGTTCATGAAGAGGGAGTGGACCCCGTTGCCGATGAGGTTCACGGTGGTCTCGAAACCGGCGAAAAGCAGGATGAAGGCCATGGCGGTGGCCTCGCCCTCCGTCAGATGGTCGCCGTGATCGCTCGCCCGGATCAGGTCGGAGATCAGGTCATCACCCAGATCATCCCTTTTGCGGTGAATGAGTTCGCCGAGGTAGGTCCGCATCTGCTTGACCGACCGGGCCACTCCGCCGCGCGGACCGCCGCCGTGGCGGATCATCATGCCGGCCCAGTCGCGGAAGTCGTCCTGGTCCTCGCGCGGTACCCCGAGCATCTCGCAGATGGCGTAGATGGGGAGCGGGAAGGCGAACTCGTGAATGAGATCAGCCTCACCTTTCCCCGCGAAAGCGTCGATCAGGTGGTCGGTGAGCGCCTGCACCCGCGGGGCGAACTCGGCGACCCTGCGCGGGGTGAAGGCCTTCGACACCAGCCGCCGCAGCCGGGTGTGGTCCGGCGGGTCGATGTTGAGCAGGTGGGTCATCAGCTCCGCCTTGCGCTCCCCCGGGATCCCGGTCTTGCCCTTGGCGTGCGCCGGCTCCGCGTGGTGCGCCGGATTCTTGCTGAGCCGCTGGTCGGCGAGGGCCTGGCGGGCATCGGCGTACCGGGTGACGAGCCACGCCTCGACCCCGCTGGGCAGCTTGGTGCGGTGCACCGGGGAGTGCTCGCGCAGCCAGGCGTACGCCGGGTAGGGGTCGGTCGCGAACTCCCAGTCGAAGAGGGTGGGACCCTCGGCGGAAGAGGCGTCGGCGGGAAGGTCCGCGGGGGATTCGGCGGGGGTTCCGGAGGTCTGCTCGTGCACCCGACGACCGTATCCCGGCGCCGAGCCCCCATCCGATATGGGTGGTTCGTCGCGGCTGTCCGTAGATCGTCCATCCCTTGACCTGAACTTCTCCGGCATTCCTACTTTCGGTTTTGTGGATGTCAGGATCTTGAAAAGCAGTTTCGCGGTGGTGGAGAGACGGGCCGAGCACGCCGTCAAGTTCTTCTACACCCACCTCTTCTGGCACAACCCCGCAGTCCGCGCGCTCTTCCCGGATTCCCTCCACGACATGGAACGCCAGCGGGACCGGCTCTTCGCCGCGCTCACCCACGTGATCGCCCACCTCGACGACGAGCGCCTCGGCCCCTACCTGCGCGACCTGGGACGCGACCACCGCAAGTTCCTGGTCCGCCCCGAGCACTACGCGGCCGTCGGCGCCAGCCTGCTCGCCGCACTCGCCGAGACCTCCGGCGCGGCCTGGACCCCGCCGGTCGAGAAGGCCTGGGCCGAGGCCTACCAGGTGATGGCCGACGCGATGACGGCCGGCGCCGACGCGAGCGAGGACCCGCCGTGGTGGGACGCGGAGGTCGTGCGCCACCTCCGGTACGGACCGGACATAGGCGTCCTCACGCTACGGCCGCACGCCCCCTTCCCCTATCTCCCCGGCCAGTACACGAGCGTGAGCAGCGACCGGGTCCCGACGGCCTGGCGCACCTACTCCATCGGCAACGCCCCCCGCCCCGACGGCACCGTCGACCTGCACGTCAGCCGGGTCGACCGCGGGCGGCTGAGCACCGCCCTGGTCCGCGAGACCGGGCCGGGCGACGTACTGCGGCTCGGCGCCGCCGGCGGGCAGCTGACCTTCCGCCGCGAGGACCGCCCGGTCAGCCTGATCGCCGCCGGCACCGGCTGGGCGCCCATCCGGGCCCTGCTGGAGGATCTCGCGGAGCACCCCTGCGATCAGGACGTACGGCTCTTCGTGGTGGCCCGGGACGGCGCGCACCTCTACGACCGCCCGCTCATCGACGCGTACGCCGCCAGCTGCGCCTGGCTCGCCGTCACCTACATCACGCCCGCCCCCGGACGCCACCGCAACCAGGCCACCGACCGGCTGGCGACCGCGCTGGGCAACCGGGGCCTGTGGCCGGACCAGGACGTCTACCTCAGCGGTCCGCCGCCGTTCATCGCGGAGACCGCCCACCTCCTGCGGGAGCTCGGCGCCCGCCCCGGCCGCCTCTTCCACGACGCGGTGCCGGCCCGGGGCCACGGGTACGGGGAGCGCCCGCTCGGATTCGGCGAGTGGTTCCTGGACCGCCCGGCGCCGCACTGGCACGACCCCTCGGCCCGCGCGCCGAGGACGTACTGAAGGAGTGCCCGGGGCCCGCTACTCGCCCGGCTCCGCCAGGCCCTCGGCCGCCCGGATCGCGTCCCGGTAGGCACGGGCCGCCGCGCGCAGCGCGGTCTCGGGGTCGATGCCCGCCGCCTCGGCGCGGGCCGCGAGCTCCAGCAGCTCGTACCCGATGCCCTCGCCGCGGGGCAGTTCCACGGCCACGCCTCCCGTACGGGCCCGGCCCGCGAGCTTGGCGGCGAGCGCCAGGCCGGGCTGGCCCACCGGGATCCCGTCGGTGACCGACTCCCGCCGCTTCTCCACCGCCTTGGTGCGCTGCCAGTGCGCGCTGACGTCCTCCGGGGTCTCGGCCTCCGCGTCACCGAAGACGTGCGGGTGCCGGTGGATCAGCTTGGTGACGAGCGCCCCGGCCACGTCGTCGATGGAGAAGGCCTCGACGGCGTCCTCGCCGTCCCCGTCGGCTCCGTCGTCCCCGCCGGCCTCCTCGGCGATCCGGGCGTGGAAGACCACCTGGAGCAGCACGTCGCCGAGTTCCTCGCGCAGCTCCTCCCGGTCCCCGTCCTCGATGGCCTCGACCAGCTCGTACGCCTCCTCGATGGCGTACTTGGCCAGGCCCTCGTGGGTCTGCCGGGAGGTCCACGGGCACTCGCGCCGGACCCGGTCCATCACCTGGACCAGGTCGAGCAGGCGCGCGCCCGGCAGGTCGTAGGAGCCCGGGAGCAGTTCCAGATCGGGCATGGAGACGCGACCCGAGCCGGCCAGCCGGGCCAGCCCGTCGGTTAGCCGCTGGTCGCCCTCGCCGCCCGGGAGCACCACGACCGTACGGCCGCCCGCGCAGGCCTCGACCAGCGCGTGCGCGTCCGGGCTCTCGAACGTGACTTCGATGCCCGCCTCCCGCAGGTACGGCAGCTGCGGGTGGCCGGGGTCGGCGCACAGCACCCGGTCCGCGGCGTGCAGGGTCTGCCACGCCGGCCAGGACAGCACGCCGGGGGCGACCCGGTGGCTGGTGGTCAGCAGGACGATGCGGCCCGTGGGCTCGGCGGGGGCGGCGGTGGGTTCGGCGTGGTCGGTCACCCTCCGAACCTACCTCCGCCGCGGCGGCCCGCGGTCCGGGGGACCCCCGGAGCCTCAGGCTCCGGCGGGCGCCGCCTCGGGCCGCGTGCGCTGGGTGATCCAGGGCGTCTCCCCGGTGCCGAGCTTGATCTCCTTGGCGTCCCAGGCGCCGTAGCGCGGGTTCACCTCGATGTGCAGCGCCTTGACGGCGGCGCGGGCGGGCTCCTCCAGCTTCCCGGCTCCGTACTTGGCGGTGAGCGCGGTGAGCAGCACCCGGTCCCGGAGGAAGCGGTCGACCTGGCCGGGGGCCATGGCCCCCTTCTGCAGGAGCAGTGCCTCGAACTGCTCGTTGCCGCCGTTCTCGTCGACGTACGCCTTGCGTTCGTCCTCGATGTCCTTCTGGGTGGCCGTGAGCCCGGCGGTGTCGGCCATCTTGTCGATGATCCGGCTCTGGAGGAGCGCGTCGAGCTTCTGCCGCTCCAGGTGGGGGGTGCTGGCGATGAGCTCGGCGGCGGCCTGCCCGGAACGGTTCTGCGCCGCGCGGACGTCGTTGACCTGGGCCTGGAGCGCGGAGGTGGTGATCCGTTCGCCGCCCACGACGGCCGCGGTGCCGGGTCGCGGCTCGCCCGAGCAGGCGGACAGCAGGGGCGCCGCCACGAGCAGGGCGGCGGATACGGAGAGCGCTGTGCGACGGTGCAAAGGAGCCTCCAGGGCCGGGAGATTGTGCGTCGGTGCACAAAGGGCCGTGCGGTGATCGATGTTATGAGGTCACGGTGATCCGGACCACCGGTTCGACCAACGATTCACGCGCGGACCGAACACGCACCGTTCATAGGCGAGTCGGCGGGCGCCGGCGGGTCCGGCGCGCCACCCGTCACCCGTTCTGGGGAACCCGCCCCTCTCACGGCGCCCGGATCGGCCACCGGCAACCCTGAGGCCACCCTTCGGTCACCCGGCCCTGCCAAGGTCGGCCCACCATGTCGACAACGCACCGCTCGCCGCGTCCCGCAGCGCGTCCCTCGCCGCGTCCCGCACCACGCCCCTCACCGCACAGCTCACCACACCGCTCACCGCGCCGCCGGAGTCTGCTCGGCTCGGCGCTCGCCGCCCTGCTCACGGCGGTGGCCGTGTGCGCCGGGGACGCCGCCGCCCGGGTGTTCCCGTACGGACCGCGCCACCGCAGCATCAACGACCTCGGCAACCAGTTCGTCCCCTTCCACGCGCAGCTGTGGGACCTCCTGCACGGCCGCGCGGAGGGCGGGCTGCTGTTCAACTGGCGCTCCGGATACGGCATGAGCTTCCTGCCGGACCTGGGCACCTATCTGACCAGCCCCTTCGCCGTCCTCGTCGGCCTCTTCCCGCGCGCGGACATCGACCTCGCCGTGTACGTCGTCACGGTGCTCAAGACGTCGGCCGCGGCGGCGGCGATGGCCTGGCTGCTGCGCACGCAGCGCCGCGGGCCCTGGTGGGCGGCCGGACTGCTCGGGGCCTCGTACGCGCTGTGCGGCTGGTCGGTGATCGAGGCCTCGTACAACCCGATGTGGCTGGACGGGCTGATCGCCTTCCCCCTGCTGTGCCTGACCGGTGAATGGGCCCTGCGCGGGCGCCGGATCCTGCTCGCGCCGCTGGTCGTCGCGGTCTGCTGGACGGCGAACTTCTACACCGCCTACATGGCCACCCTGGGTGCGGCGCTGGTGCTGCTGGTCCGGGTGGTACTCACCCGGGAAGGCGTCCGGACCCGGCTGTCGGTGATCGCGCGGGGCGCCGGGACGACCCTGCTCGGGATCGCGCTGGCGGCGCCCGTCCTGCTCCCCCTCTTCCTCAGCTCCGGGCGGGCCTACCCGGGGTGGGTCAAGGAGTTCCGGCCGGTGACCTGGGCGGACCTGTTCGCGCGGCTGCTGCCGGGGACGTACTCCTTCTCCTCCCCCGCCGTCTTCGTGGGCACCGGGACCCTGCTGCTGGTGGCCGCGCTGCCCTTCCACCGGGCGGTCCCCCCGCGCACCCGGCTGTGGTGGGCCGGGCTGACGGTGGCCGTGGCCCTCTCCCTCCAGTGGGCGCCGACCCATCTGGCCTGGCACCTGTTCGCCACCCCGAACGGAAGCCCGTACCGGCAGACCTTCGTGCTGGCCGGGATCGCCGTGATCGCCGCCTGGACCGGGCTGGCCGCGGGCCTGCCGCGGCCGCCGGCGCTGGCCGCGGGCGCGGGCGTCCTGGCGGCCGCCGTGCTGTGGGCGTACGACAGCCCCCTGGTGACGGCGGCGGGCTACGCGCTGTTCGCCGGCGGGCTGGTGTCGGCGGGCGCGGCCTGGTGGGCGCTGCGCCACCGCCGTCTCGCACGGCCGGCGGCCGCACTGCTCGCGCTGGTCCTGCTGGCACAGGCGGCCGCGACCACCGCCTACGGGCACAAGGGCAAGCTGGGCGGCCTGGACGACTACCCGTCCTGGGGGCCGGCGCACACCGCGCGCGCCGAGGCCCTGGCCGGTGCCGAGGGCTGGCCCGCGTACCGCACCGATCCGAGCCGGCCCGCCCTGACGGGCAACGACCCGCTGCTGCTCGGCGGCGAGGGCGGCGCGTACTACAGCAGCCACACCCCGGACGTGTTCACCCGCACGATGGTCGCGCTCGGGGCGGGCTGGACCTCGCGCGGACGCAACGTCCAGAGCATCGACAACCCGGTGACGGACGCCGTCTTCGCGGTCGGCGCGCGCCTGCAGCCGAACGGCACGGTACGGCGGGCCCAGGTGCCCCCGCTGGTGACGGTCCGCCCGCCCGGCGCCCCCCTCTCCTACGCCGACGACTCCCCCTTCGCCAACCAGGAGGCACTGCTGGGCGCCCGGGTGTACGAGGACCCGCTCGCACCCGGCATCTGCCGCGCGGGCACGGAGGCCTACCTGTGGGCCCCCGAGTACAACGCGACGGCCCGCCTCGCGGACGGCCCCGCCTTCCGCCTGAACGGCAACGCCCCCCGCAACCGGGCCGCCCTCCAGCCGATGGGCCCCTCCCGCGGGGACTCCTCGGCCCTGGTCTTCGACGCGGCCCCGCCCCCGCGGTGGGCCCTGTCCTGCCTGGACCGGGCGCGGCTCGACGCCGCGGTGGCCGGCCTGCGGGCAACGTCCGCGACCTCGGTGAAGGTAGGCGCCTCCGAGGTCCACGCCACGCTCCCGCCGGGCACGACGGGCACCGCGGTCCTCTCGGTCCCCGCGATCGCCGGCTGGACCTGCAACGGGCGCCCGGCCGCCGACCACCTGGGGCTGGTGGCGATTCCGCTCTCCCCCGGCACCACCCGGGTGAGCTGTGAGTTCCGCCCGCCGGGTCTGGTCCCGGGGCTGGCGGTCCTGGCGGGCGCGCTGGGGATCCTGCTGCTCGCCGCCCTGCGGGCCCGCGCCGCCCGCTCGGTCAGCGGACCTGGCTGAGCCAGTGCAGAGTGCGGCGGATCTCGGCCGGGAAGGGGTGGGCCGGGCCGTGCAGCCGTTCCGCGTCGAACAGCAGCCGGGCCAGGGTGTCGTGGGCCGCCTGGCGGTCGCCGAGGGAGAGCAGCAGGTGGGCTATCCGGCGGCGGACCTCCAGCGGCAGCCCCGGGTCCGGGTTGGCGTAGTGGTTCTCGAAGAACGGCAGCAGCGAGCGGTACTCCGCCAGGGCGGCGGCCGGCTCGCCCAGTTGCTCCAGGCACTGGGCCGAGTCGTAGCGGAAGCGCAGCGACTGGGGGTCCCCGGCCGGGAACTCGTCGGCGAGGCGGCGCAGTTCCGGCAGGGCGCGCCGGTACTGGCCGTCGTCCATGAGCGTGGCGGCGTACTGCTTGCGCAGGGAGCGCACCACCGGGGAGTGCTCCCCGTGCTCGGCGGCCGCCGCCGGGAGGATGCCGCCGAGGATGTCCACGGCCTGGGTGAGGCGCCCCTCGTCCAGGAGTTTGCGGGCCTCGTCCACGGCTCCGGGGACGTCGGCCTTGGGCGGCGCGGGCGGGGTGCTCGGCCGCGGGGGGATGGCCGCGGCCCGGTCCGGCCAGGGTGCCTGCGGGCGCAGGAAGGGCCGGGTCGGGTCGAGCGGTCCGGCGGGGGTGCGGCTGCCGCGGGCGGGCAGCAGCGGGGCCAGGGCCTCGTAGACCTCCTGGGCGGAGGAGGGCCGGTCCTGCGGGTCCTTGGCGAGGAGGTGGAGCAGGAGCTTCTCCAGCTCCGGCGGGATCTCCGGGCGCATCTGGCGGACCGGGAGCGGGGGCTCGTACAGGTGGCGGTGCAGGACGCCGAGGGCGGTGGATCCGGCGAAGGGGACGTTGCCGGTGAGGAGTTCGTACAGCAGCACGCCGAGGGCGTACAGGTCGGTGTACGGGCCCACGGCGCCGCCCATGGCCTGCTCGGGTGCCATGTAGGCGGGGCTGCCGATGGGCGAGCCGGTGCTGGTGAGACGGGTGGTGTCGGTGTCCATCACCGAGGCGACGCCGAGGTCCAGGACGAGCACCGTGCCGTCCGGGCGGACCATCACGTTGCGCGGCTTCAGGTCCCGGTGCACGATCGGCACCGCGTGCACGGCCGACAGGACCGAGCACAGCTGCGCGACGACGGCGACCGCCCACTGCCAGGGGTAGGGGTCGTGCTCGGCGAGGTGGTCGGCGAGGTCGGCGCCCTCCACGTAGCCCATGACGAGGAAGAGTTCGTCGCCGTCGCTGCCCGCGTCGTGCACGGTGACCAGGCCGGGGTGGTCGACCTGCGCGGTGACCCGGCACTCGCGCACGAAACGGCGGCGCAGCTCCTCGGCGACGGTGCCGGGGCCCGCGACCTTGTCGGGGCGCAGCAGTTTGACGGCGACGCGGCGGTCGAGGCGCCGGTCGTATGCGGTCCAGACCTGGCCCATGCCGCCCTGGCCGAGGACGGTCGCGAGCTGGTAGCGGTCCCCGATGAGCCGGTCGGTCACTGCTGCGGGTCCTGGAACGGGGTCTGGTGGGGATCGGGGCGGGGGCCGCCGGCCGGCGGGGTCTGCTTGCGCAACAGCTCGCTGAGCTCGTCGAGCTCGGCCCGGACCTGCCCGATGCGCGGGGGCGGCGTCGGCTGCGGCGGCACCTGCGGGGGCGCCGGCGTCGGCGCGGGGCCCGGCGTCGGGGTGGAGGGCCGGGTGGTGGCCGTGGCGGGCGGGTACCCGTAGGCGGGCCCGGACGGCTGCGGGTGGACGTACGGAGCGGACTGCGCCGGGTACCACTGCGCGGTCGGGGCCGACCGCCGGGCCTCGTGGTGCTTGATGTCGGCGACGAGGAAGTACACGCAGATCGCGAAGCCGGTGAAGATGGAGCCGCCGGCCCCCAGGTTGCCCTGCCAGCCGTTGACCTCGGGCGTGGGGTCGGCCTGGATGAGCGCCATCCACACGACGGCGAGCACGCCGCTGGTCACCATCAGCGCCCAGTCACGGGACTTGCGCGTGACCAGGGCGAGCCGCAGCAGCGACCCCCAGGCGAGGAAGCCGCAGCTGAGGATGGGCAGCAGCACGAACACCACGCGCAATGCCATCACACCCCCCGGATCGGACTGGGGGCCGTGCTGCGGCGGAAGGCCGGGGCCGTGCATCGCTGCTCCTGACGGGCCGTGCGGAAGAGGTTTCGGGTCTGAGGGTATACAGCGTTCCCGGCCAGGGGTGAGGGGATGCGCGCAACCGTTGCACGCTCGCTGCACGGCCGTTCACTCCGGCGTGACCGTGCCGTCGGAGAGGCCGTCGTGGAAACCCTGTACGAGTTGTTCGCCGAGCCGCCCCGCCAGCCGCAGCGCGTCCTCGAACTCGGCGAGCGCGCGGAAGCGGAGCCCGTAGCTCTGCTGTTGCGCCAGGGGCAGCCGGGGCAGCTGGAGCCGGCGTACGTCGAGCCGGGTGGCGGTGGAGGCGTGGCTGCTGGCGCGGCGGGTGTTGGCGGTGCCGCGCAGGAATCCGGCCAGGAACCAAGGGTCGAGGGCGTCGGGGTCGGGGCGCAGCAGGGCCAGGCCGCGGCCCGGTACCGCGCCCGCGAGGGCCCCGTCGACGACCCGGGCGATGGCGGCGCCGCCGACGAGGGGGACGAGGACGTCGCCGGGGGCGGTGAGCACGGGCTCGTCGGCGGTGGGCACGAGGGTCCCGGAGGGGCCGTTCCCGGTGTAGACGTCCTGTTCGGTGAGGACGGGGGCCGAGCCGGTGCCGCCGCCGGTGCCGGTGTGCAGCTCCAGGGCTCCGGCGCGGGCGAGTTCGCCGACGGTGGTCATCGGCGGCCGGGCCGTGCCCCCGGCGGGCGCCGCCGCGGGCGGCGGGGTGAGCCGGGCGGCCCGGCCGAGGGTCTCGCCGAGCCGCTCGCGTACGGCGGTCAGTTCGGCGGGACCGCCACCGGCGGCCGGCGGGGGCAGGTGGCGGGCGGGGGTGAGGTCCACGTCGTCGTCCAGCAGCTCGATGACGGGGACGACGCGGGCGGCGCCCGGCTCCTGCGCGAGCGAGCCGGTGCGGTCGTACGTGCTCCAGGCGTCCGCCACCGCGCCGTGCACGGCGGGCCAGGCGGAGCGCAGCGGGGTGTCGGCGGCGAGCGCCGCGGTGTCGACGAGCAGCAACCCGGCCGGGGGCGCCGCGTGCGGGGCGGGCCGGCGCAGCACCCACAGGTGCAGCGGGATCCCGTACGGGGGCGCCGCGCCGGCCGGGAGCGCGACGACGGCCCGCAGCGCGCCGCGGCGCAGCAGGTCGGCGCGGATGCGGCGGCCGGAGCGGCGGGCGGCGACGGCGGGCGGCATGAGCAGGACGGCGGTGCCGCCCTCGCGCAGGTGGGCCAGGGCGTGCTGGACCCAGGCGAGTTCGGATTCGGTGCGGGCCGGGAAGCCGTACTCCCAGCGCGGGTCGTAGGCCAGTTCCTCGTGGCCCCAGGCGCGTTCGTTGAACGGCGGGTGGCACAGGACGGCGTCGACGGTGTCCTGGGCGAAGGCGTCGGCCCGCAGGCTGTCGGCGGCGGCCGCGCGGATCCGGGGCGTTCCGTTCAGGGCGAGGCGCAGGGCGGCGAGGGCGGCGAGTTCGGGCGCGGAGTCCTGCGCGTACAGGGCGGTGGCGCCGCGGACGGCCCGCAGCAGGGTGCCGGTGCCGCAGGCGGGGTCGAGGACGGTACGGGCAGAGGGCCCGGCGAGGGCGGCCATGAGCCCGGCGAGGCTGTCCGGGGTGAGCGTGTACTGGCGGGGGTTGGCGTCGAGGTGGCGCCCGAGGAGGAACGCGAAGGCCTGGCGGGCCCCGAGTTCGGCGGCGAGTTCGGCGGCGGCCCGCAGCAGCGGCATGGTGGCCGGGCCCAGCGGGATCTCGGCGAGCGCGTGGCCGGGCCCGAGGCGCGCGCCGAGCACCTGGTCCAGGACGGGCCGCAACAGGGTGGCCATGCGCGCGTCGGAGACGGCGGTCAGCTCCAGCCAGTCGGCGGGCCGGTCCCGTACGACGAGCAGGGCGCCGCCCGCCTTGACGAGTGCGGTGACGGCCCCGCCGGGGTGGGCGGTGATCTGCTGCCAGACGCGTTCGCGCAGCGGGACCTCGGCGAGTTTGCCCTGGGCGCGCAGCCAGTGCTCCACCTCGTCGAGGGAGAAGGACGGGCTGGTCTCGGTGCCGCCGACGGGCTTCGGGAAGTCGGCGTGGCGGCGCCGCCAGTTGCTCACGGCCGCGCGGCCGACTCCGGCCAGGCGGGCGACCTCGGCCGCGGTGACCTCTGCTGCGGCGTTCTCCTCGGGCATGCCGGGGAGCATACCCGCTCACACCCGAGAGACCGATTCACAGCGTGAACTCAAAAACTTCTGTGAACCTTGTTGACTCGGTTCACGGAAATCTGCTGTGATCGGTCCGTCTTCACCGGTCGGATCTTCGCGATCCCGTCGAGCGGAACACGATCTTCCGCTTCTCCTTTAATCTTCCTTTACCCCTTCCAGCTGCCCTAGAGAGTCCCCATGCGCACCGCTCGCCGATTCACCGCCACCGCCGCCCTCGCCTGCGCCGCCGCCCTCGGCCTCACCGGATGCTTCGCCTCCGGCCCGTTCGCGGACCTGACCGGCTCCGAGGTCGCGGACAAGTCCGTGGACGCCCTGCGCGGCGCCGCCTCGCTCACCGTCAGCGGCAAGGTCTGGGACGCGGGCAAGCCGATGGACCTGAACATGGCCGTCAGCAAGAGCGGCGAATGCCGGGGCACGATCGCCGGGCCGGAGGGCTCCTTCGAGCTGATCCGCAACGCCTCGTCCGTGTTCATCAAGGCGGACGAGCCCTTCTACCGCTCGCAGATGAAGGACCTGCCCAAGGCGGAGGCGGACGAGGCGGTCAAGCAGCTGGCGGGCCACTGGCTGAAGTCGAAGGCCTCGGACGCCGACGCCAAGGAGCTCGCCTCCCTGTGCGACCTGGACGAGCTGCTCAAGGAGTTCGACGACAGCAAGGGCGCGCAGAAGGGCAAGGTCACCTCGGTGGGCGGCCAGAAGGCCCTCACCCTGACCACGAAGGCCGACGAAGGCACCGAGACCCTGCTGGTCGCGACCGAGGGCACCCCGTACCTGCTCAAGGCGAGCGTCACCGGCAAGGAGCCGGCCGAGGTCTCCTTCTCGGGCTTCGACAAGCCGGTCCAGGCCGAGGCGCCGGCCGGCGAGGACGTCATAGACGCGGACAAGCTGGGCTGAGCCGCGCACGCGGGAACGGCCGTGGCCGGGGACCTGTGAGGTCCCCGGCCACGGCCGTTCCCGTCGTCGGCGCACCCGCTGCGGGCGCCACGGCCCCTACGAGCCGAGGATGGTGGTGAGGAACTCCCCCGTCCAGGCCAGCAGCTCCCGGCCGACCACCGGCTTCCCGCCGATCTTGCCCGCCTTCGGGCGCGGGACCAGCACCTGCGAGGTGGCGGGCTTGAGCACCGTTCCCGGATAGAGCCGCTTGAGCCGCAGCTCCTGCGACTCGCGCAACTCGACCGGCCCGAAGCGGATGTTGTTGCCCTGGAGGGTGATGTCGCCGACCCCGCAGGCCCGGGCCAGCATCCGCAGCCCGGCCACCAGCAGCAGGTTCTCCACCGGCTCCGGCAGCTTGCCGTAGCGGTCGGTGAGCTCCTCCCGTACGGCCTTGATGTCCGCCTCGGAGTTGGCCGAGGCGATGGACCGGTACGCCTGCAGGCGCAGCCGCTCGCCCGGCGCGTAGTCGTGCGGGACGTGCGCGTCGACCGGCAGCTCGATCTTGACCTCCAGCGGCGGCTCCTCCTCCACCTGGCCCTCGACCGCGGCCCGGTAGTCGGCCACGGCCTCGCCGACCATGCGGATGTAGAGGTCGAAGCCGACGCCCGCGATATGACCGGACTGCTCGCCGCCGAGCAGATTGCCCGCGCCGCGGATCTCCAGGTCCTTCATCGCCACGTACATGCCCGCGCCCATCTCGGTGTGCTGGGCGATCGTCGCGAGCCGCTCGTGCGCGGTCTCGGTCAGCGGCTTCTCCGGCGGGTACAGGAAGTACGCGTAACCGCGCTCGCGGCCGCGCCCGACGCGGCCGCGCAGCTGGTGCAGCTGGCTCAGGCCGAAGTTGTCGCCGCGCTCCACGATCAGGGTGTTGGCGTTGGAGATGTCGATGCCCGACTCGACGATCGTGGTCGAGACGAGCACGTCGAACTTCTTCTCCCAGAAGTCGACGACAACCTGCTCCAGGGCCTGCTCCGACATCTGGCCGTGGGCCGTCGCGATCCGCGCCTCGGGCACGATCTCGCGCAGCTTGGCGGCCGCCCGGTCGATGGACTCGACCCGGTTGTGGATGTAGAAGCACTGGCCCTCGCGCAGCAGCTCGCGGCGGATGGCCGCGCCGATCTGCTTCTCCTCGTACGGGCCGACGAAGGTCAGGACCGGGTGCCGCTCCTCCGGCGGGGTGGTGATCGTCGACATCTCGCGGATGCCGGTCACCGCCATCTCCAGGGTGCGCGGGATCGGGGTCGCGGACATGGTGAGCACGTCCACGTTGGCGCGGAGCTTCTTCAGCTGCTCCTTGTGCTCCACGCCGAAGCGCTGCTCCTCGTCGACGATGACCAGGCCGAGGTCCTTGAACCTCGTCTCCTGCGAGAACAGCCGGTGGGTGCCGATGACCACGTCCACCGAGCCCTCGTGGAGGCCTTCCAGGGTGGCCTTGGACTCGCTCTCGCTCTGGAAGCGCGAGAGCGCCTTCACCTTGACGGGGAACTGGCTGTAGCGCTCGGAGAAGGTGCCGAAGTGCTGCTGCACGAGCAGGGTCGTCGGGACGAGGACGGCGACCTGCTTGCCGTCCTGGACCGCCTTGAATGCGGCTCTGACGGCGATCTCGGTCTTGCCGTAGCCGACGTCGCCGCAGATCAGCCGGTCCATCGGGACCGACTTCTCCATGTCCTCCTTGACCTCGGCGATGGTGGTGAGCTGGTCGGGCGTCTCCGCGTACGGGAAGGCGTCCTCCAGCTCGCGCTGCCAGGGGGTGTCCGGCCCGAAGGTGTGGCCGGGGGCCGCCATGCGCGCGCTGTAGAGCTTGATGAGGTCGGCGGCGATCTCCTTGACCGCCTTCTTCGCGCGCGCCTTGGTCTTGGTCCAGTCGGCGCCGCCGAGCCGGTGCAGGGTCGGGGCCTCGCCGCCGACGTACTTGGTGACCTGCTCCAGCTGGTCGGTGGGGATGTAGAGCCGGTCGCCGGGCTGCCCGCGCTTGGCCGGCGCGTACTCCACCAGCAGGTACTCGCGGGTGGCGCCCTGCACCGTGCGCTGGACCATCTCGACGTAGCGGCCCACGCCGTGCTGCTCGTGGACGATGTAGTCGCCGGCCTCCAGGGTCAGCGGGTCGATGGTCTTGCGGCGCCGGGTCGGCATCCGGCCGAGGTCCTTGGTGGCGGTGCGCTGGCCGGTCAGGTCGGTCTCGGTGAGGACGGCCAGGCGCAGCACCGGGTCGACGAAGCCGTTGTCGATCGAGCCGCAGGCGACGTGGACCAGGCTCGGCTCCAGGGCGCGCAGTTCCGGCTCCAGCCGGGCCGCGATGCCCTCGCCGCCGAGCACCTCGACGGTACGGGCGGCCGGGCCGTGGCCCTCGGTGAGGTAGACGGTGTGCCAGCCGTCGGCGATCCAGCCCTTGGTGTCGGCCAGCGCCCGGGCGGTGTCGCCGCGGTAGGCCTCCGGGGCGTGCATGCCGAGCTTGAGGGTGTCGCCGCCGCCGGCGCTCTCGTCGGCGGCGAAGGGGGACACCGACCACCACATCATGTCCAGCTCGCGGGCCCGGTCGCGGACGTCGGCGATCCCGCGGAGCGAGGCCGCACCGACGTCGATGGGGGCCTCGCCGCCGCCCGCGGTGGCCGCCCAGGAGGCCATCAGGAACTCCTGGCTCGTCGCCACCAGGTCGGCGGCCCGGGTCCGGACCCGCTCCGGGTCGCAGACCACGGCCATCGACCCGGCGGGCAGCACGTCGATCAGCAGTTCCATCTCGTCGACGAGGACCGGGGCGAGGGACTCCATGCCCTCCACGGCGATCCCCTCGGCGATCTTGTGCAGCAGCTCGCCGAGCTCGGGGTGGGCCTCGGCGAGGGCCGCGGCCCGCTCCCGTACCGCGTCGGTCAGCAGCAGCTCGCGGCAGGGCGGGGCCCACAGCCCGTGCTCGGCGATCTCCAGGGAGCGCTGGTCGGCGACCTTGAAGTAGCGGATCTCCTCGACCTCGTCGCCCCAGAACTCGATGCGCAGCGGGTGTTCCTCGGTGGGCGGGAACACGTCCAGGATGCCGCCGCGCACGGCGAACTCCCCGCGCTTCTCGACGAGCTCGACCCGCGCGTACGCGGCGGCGGCCAGTGCCTCGGTGATCTCGCCGAGGTCGGCGCCGCCGCCCTGGCGCAGGCTGACCGGTACCAGCTCCCCCAGCCCCTTGACCTGCGGCTGGAGCACGGACCGGATGGGCGCGACGAGCACGCTCACGGGACCCGCGGCCGGGTCGTCCTTGCTCGGGTGCACGAGGCGGCGCAGGACGGCGAGCCGGCGGCCCATGGTGTCGCTGCGCGGGCTGAGCCGCTCGTGCGGGAGCGTCTCCCAGGACGGGTAGTCCACGACCTCGTCGGGGGGCAGCAGCGAGCGGAGCGCGGCGGCCAGGTCCTCGGCCTCGCGCCCGGTGGCGGTGACCGCCAGCACGGTCCGCCCGGTCTGGCGGGCCAGCGCGGCGATCGCGAAGGGCCGCGCGGCGGCGGGGCCGACCAGGTCCACGTGCATGCGCTTGCCGTCCCCGGCCGCGGTGACCGCCTCGGCGAGGGCGGCATCACGGGTGACGGCGTCGAGCAGTCCGTGCAGGCTCATGAAAGAGGCTTTCCGTCCGGTGAGGGTCTGAAGGTGTGCGGTGCGGTGGTGCAGTGCGGGTGCGGTGCGGGTGCGAGGGCAACGCGAAGGGCCCGACACGTCGCACGGGCCGGGGGTTCCCACCCTACGACGACGCCCCTCGCGCCGCTTTACGATGTTCCTGTTCTGACTGTCCGAGCTCGCCGTGTCGTCTTCCGCCGGGGAGACACTGCCTCCGGAGGAGCACGAGTCCGTGACGAGCGATGCAATAGCCCGCCCGGCGCCGGTGGTACCGGCATCCTCGAAGCCGGACCGGTACGCGTGGGCACCGCCCTGGCTGGTGGCCGCCGGGCTGTTCGCCGTCTACCTCATCCTGTCCGTCGGCCGGTTCCGGCGGATGGACTGGGCCTCCTGGGACCTGGGGATCTTCGAACAGGCGATCCGCGCGTACGCGCACCTCCAGGAGCCCGTCGCCGACCTGAAGGGGCCGGGGGCCAACATCCTCGGGGACCACTTCAGTCCGATCATCGCGCTCGTCGCCCCCTTCTACCGGGTCTTCCCCGGTCCCCTCACCCTGCTGGTCGTGCAGTCGGCGCTGTTCGCGCTGTCCGCCGTGCCCGTCACCCGGGCGGCCGTACGGTTCCTCGGCCGGGCCCGCGGGCTCGCGGTCGGCATCGCGTACGGGCTGTCCTGGGGCATCCAGCGGGCCGTGGAGTTCGACTTCCACGAGATCGCCTTCGCCGTGCCCCTGCTGGCCTTCGCCCTGGAGGCGGTCCTCGCCCGGCGGTGGCGGGCCGCCCTGCTGTGGGGGCTGCCGCTGGTCCTGGTCAAGGAGGACCTCGGCTTCACGCTCGCCGCGCTGGCCGTGGTGGTCGCCTGGCGGGCCCGCGACGGCAACCGGCGGATCGCCGTGACCGCGCTCTGCGTCGCCGCCGCGGCCTGCGTCTTCGCCGTCCTGGTGTTCACCGTCGTCATACCGGCCTTCGCCACCGCGGGATACGGCTACTGGGACAAGATCGACGGGGCGGGTCCGCTCGGCGGGATCGGCACCAAGCTCACCACCCTGGCATGGGTGCTCGTCCCCACCTCCGGGCTGCTCGCGCTGCGCTCGCCGCTGCTCCTGGTGGCCGCGCCCACCCTCGGCTGGCGGTTCCTGTCCGGAGACGACCACTACTGGTCCACCGACTGGCACTACAGCGCCGTCCTCATGCCCGTCGTGGCCCTCGCCCTGGTCGACGCCGTCGACACCGTCCGGCGGAGCGGGCGGCCCCGGCTGCGCGCGTACGCCCTGCAGCTGCCGACCGCCGTGCTGGCCGCCGCCCTCGCCCTGAGCGCGACCGCCATGCCGACGGCCAAGCTCGCGGAGGCCCGTACGTACCAGAAGCCCGAGCGGGTCACGGCGATCGAGCGGCTCCTCGCCCGGATCCCCGACGGGGCGACCGTGGAGGCCGACACCACCCCGCTGACCCGGCTGACCTCCCGCTGCCGCGTGCTGTGGATCGGCGGCAGCAAGGGCGTGGTCCCCGACTGGATCACCATCGACAACTCCTCCAAGTGGGCCGGCGAGGACCCGACCGGCTACGCCCGCCAGCTCCACCCCGGCGAGCGGTTCGCCCTGGTGGGCGAGGCCGGCGGCATCGTCCTGATGCAGCGGGAGTGACCGGGGCAGCCGCCCCCGGGAACGACGCCGGTCCGGGACCCTGAGGTCCCGGACCGGCATTCCCCCGAACGAACGCGAGCCGGTTACTCGCTCGCGATCGCGTTCAGTACGTTCATCCGCCCTGCCCGGAAGGCCGGGACCAGTGCGGCGAACAAGCCCACGAAGGCCGACGCGGCGAACACCCCGAGGATCGTCGGCCACGGGATCTCCAGCACCTTCAGGCCCTCGAGAGCCAGCAGCTGCTGCGCGCCGATCCCCCAGCCCATGCCGAGCCCGAGGCCGAGCACGGCGCCGAAGAGGGCGATGACCACCGACTCCAGGCGGATCATGCGGCGCAGCTGGCGGCGGGAGAGGCCGATGGCGCGCATCAGGCCGATCTCGCGGGTCCGCTCGACCACCGAGAGGGCCAGGGTGTTCACGACGCCCAGGACCGCGACGACGATCGCGAGGCCGAGGAGGCCGTAGACCATGTTCAGCAGCTGGCCGACCTGGTCCTTCAGGGCCTGCTTGTAGTCGGTCTGGTTGCGCACCTTGTACTGCGGGTACTCGGCCATCGCCGCCTTGACCGACTCGTACGCGCCGGCGTCGGACTTACCGTCCTGCGCGCTGGCCAGCAGCATGAAGGGGAGCGGCAGCTTGTCGGCCGGAATGTTCGCCCGGGCCGTCTCGGTGCTGATGTACTTCATGCCCTTGTCGAGGTTGCCCTCGTCGCTGGTGATCGCGGCGACCTTCAGCTTGACCGTGCTGCCGCCGGTGAAGGCGACCGTCAGCTCGTCGCCGGCCTTGACGCCGTGCTTCGTGGCGTATGCGGAACCGACCGACATCGCGTTCGCCCCGTACGCCGCGGCGTGCTCGCCGGCGACCATCTTGCGCCGGATGTCCTTGGCGTACGTCGGGTCGGTGGCGCCGAGCCCGTCCTCCTCGGTGGTGCCGTCGGGGGCGGTGACCTTGGCCGCCACCTCGCGGTAGGCGGTGACGTGGTCGAGGCCCTTGGTGGCGCGCAGGGCCTGCTCGGCCTGCGGCAGTACGGGCTGGCCGGTCTCGGAGTTGACGATGTAGTCCGCGCCGACCGACTTGTCGAGCTCCTCGGTCGCGGAGGCCACCATCGAGGAGCCGACCACCGACAGGCAGGCGACCAGCGCGAGGCCGATCATCAGCGCGGCGGCGGTGGCACCGGTGCGGCGCGGGTTGCGCAGGGCGTTGCGCTCGGCGAGCCGGCCCACGGACCCGAAGGGCCGCAGCACCACGCCGGAGAGCACCCGCACCACGCCCGCGGCGAGCAGCGGGCCGATCACGATGAAGCCGATGAGGCTGAAGACGACGCCCAGGCCCAGCCAGAGCGAGCCGGGTCCGGCCTTCTCGGCGGCGGTGGCGAGGTAGAGCCCGGCGCCGCCGATGCCGGTGAGGACCAGGCCGAGGACGGCGCGGACGACGCCGGCCTTCTTGTCGCCCGGGGTGCCGGACTCGCGCAGCGCGGCCATCGGGGAGACCTTGCCGGCCCGGCGGGCCGGGATGAAGGCCGAGACGACGGTGACCTTGATGCCGAGGTAGAGGCCGATGACCGGGGTGGTCCAGGCGATCGTCAGGTCGTCGGTGGACAGGTGCATGCCCATGGAGCCCATGAGCTGCATCAGGCCGACGGCGAGGCCGATGCCGGCGCCGATACCCAGGAGCGAGCCGACGATCCCGAGGAGGAAGGCCTCGAAGACCACGGACTTCAGGATCTGCCCGCTGTCGGCGCCGATGGCGCGCATCAGGCCGATCTCACGGGTGCGCTGGGCCACCAGCATCGAGAAGGTGTTGAAGATGAGGAAGATGCCGACGAGGAAGGCGATCCCGGCGAAGCCGAGCATCACGTACTTCATGACGTTCAGGAAGGAGCCGACGTCCTTGCGGTTGGCGTCCGCGGCTTCCTTGGCCGTCTGCAGCTTGTACGTGTCCGCGCCGACGGCGGTGGCGATGTTCCGCTTGAGCTGCTCGTCGCTCACCCCGTCCTTGGCGGTGACGTTGACGTGCGTGAAGGAGCCGGGGGAGCCGAGCAGCGCCTGCTGCGAGGTGGCGGTGTCGAAGTAGACGATCGCCGCGCCCGGGTTGGTCACGGTGAAGGTGGCGATCCCGCTGATCTTCGCGCGGATGTCGCCGGTGATGGTGATCGTGCGCAGTTCGTCACCGAGCTTGAGGTGGTGCTTCTCGGCGGTGTCGGCGTCGACCATCACCTCGGTCGGGCCGCGCGGAGCGTTGCCCGAGGTGATCTTCATGGACTTGAGCTCGTTGTCGTTCCAGTTGCCCGCGATGGTCGGGGCGCCGGTGGTCGAGCCCATGTTCTCGTTCTTGGCGTTGACGACCGTGACGGACATCGACACGACGCCGCCCTCGGCGCTCTTGACGCCCTCGGCCTTGCGCACTTGCTCGACGGCCGAGCCGGCCAGGATCTCGGGGCGGCCGCGTTCCGGGGTCTCCTCCCCCGCCTTGGCCTCCTTCGGGCTGACGGTCACATCGGAGTTGGTGACGGCGAACAGCTTGTCGAAGGTGGTGTTCATGGTGTCGGTGAACACCAGGGTGCCGCAGACGAAGGCGACGGAGAGCATGACCGCGACGGCGGAGAGCGCCATCCGCCCCTTGTGGGCGACGAAGTTGCGCCGCGAGGTCTTCAGGACGGTGTTGCTCATGAGGTCCGCCCGCGCGCGTCGAAGTCCTTCATGCGGTCCAGGACCTGGTCGGCGGTCGGACCGTACATCTCGTCGACGATCCGGCCGTCGGCCAGGAAGATGACGCGGTCCGCGTAGGAGGCGGCCACCGGGTCGTGCGTGACCATGACAATCGTCTGGCCGAGCTCGTCGACCGAGCGGCGCAGGAAGCCGAGGACCTCGGCGCCCGCCCTGGAGTCCAGGTTTCCGGTCGGCTCGTCGCCGAAGATGATCTGCGGGCGCGCGGCGAGGGCGCGGGCGACCGCCACCCGCTGCTGCTGGCCGCCGGAGAGCTCGGTCGGGCGGTGCTTGAGCCTGCCGGCGAGGCCCACCGTCTCCACGACCCGGTTCAGCCACTCCGCGTCGGGCTTGCGGCCCGCGATGTCCATGGGGAGCGTGATGTTCTCCAGGGCGTTGAGCGTGGGCAGCAGGTTGAAGGCCTGGAAGATGAAGCCGATCCGGTCGCGGCGCAGCTGCGTGAGCTTCTTGTCCTTCAGCCCGGTGATCTCGGTGTCGTCCAGGTGGATCTGGCCGCTGGTCACCGTGTCGAGACCGGCGAGGCAGTGCATCAGCGTGGACTTGCCGGAGCCGGAGGGACCCATGATCGCGGTGAACTGGCCGCCCATGATGTCCACGTCCACGTCGTCGAGGGCGACGACGCGCGTCTCCCCGGAGCCGTAGGCCTTGACGACCTTTCGCGCCCGGGCCGCGACGGCTGCATGCCCTCCAGTACCCCCGTGCCTGGTTTCGGTCATAGCCGTTGTCACGGTCTTTCTCCCTCTTCGAATGCGTGCGTCTGCGTCTGCGTCGGTGCGCCGCTGTACGGCCGTTGCGGCCGTTGCGGCCGTGCGCTCGTCGCCGTCATGAAGTCTCCGCCGGGCGGAGGCGCGGCGCGCTGGTGCCCATCGCCGTATCCGCCCGGGGGTTAACCCCACCCCCCGGCCTGTGGTGCGTAGGTTCCAGTCAAGAAGACGCCGGGGCGGCTCACCTCCTCCGCCGGGAGGAACGGCCCCTGGCCCGTTGTGCGGAGGGACCCCTAGGGGATCCGCACCCTTCGGCGCACCGACTCTGGGGGATACCGCCCCGCACGCGGCGGTGAGATGGTGTTCCCCGCAGTTACGTGCAGGGGGAAGGAATCTCGGTGGCATCGGCGGAGAGCACGGGCGCGGGCCCGGACGGCATACCCTCCGGGCCCGCTGCCGATACCCCCGGGGCCGGCGTTCCGGCCAAGAACGCGCCTGCGGCCGGGCCGGCCGCCAGGCCGCCGGCCCCGGTGGTCGCCTCGCTGATGCTCGGCATGGCCCTCGTCGCCCTGGACAGCACCATCGTGGCCACCGCCGTCCCGCAGATCGTGGGCGAACTCGGCGGATTCTCCGTCTTCTCCTGGCTCTTCTCCGGCTACCTGCTCGCGGTGACCGTCACCCTGCCCGTCTACGGGAAGCTGTCCGACACCTTCGGCCGCAAGCCCGTCCTGCTCTTCGGCATCGGCCTCTTCCTCGTCGGTTCGCTGCTGTGCGCGTCCGCCTGGAACATGGCCGCCCTCATCGCCTTCCGCATCGTCCAGGGCCTGGGCGGCGGCGCCCTCCAGGGCACGATCCAGACCCTGGCCGCCGACCTCTACCCGCTCAGGGACCGGCCGCGGATCCAGGCCCGGATGTCCAGCGTGTGGGCCACCTCGGCCGTGGCCGGCCCGGCGCTCGGCGGGCTGCTCGCCTCGTACGCGCACTGGCGCTGGATCTTCCTGATCAACCTTCCGCTGGCCGGGCTCGCCCTGTGGATGATCGCCCGTCACCTGACCGAGCCCGTCCGGTCGCCCGGGCGCCGGGGACCGGTCGACTGGGCGGGCGCGCTCGCCGTCTTCGCCTGCGGCGGACTGCTGCTCTTCGCGCTGGTCCAGGGCGGGGTCGCCTGGCCCTGGCTGTCCGCGCCCTCGCTCGGGCTGCTGGGCGCGAGCGCGCTGCTGGCCGCCGTCGTGGTCCGGGTGGAACGCCGGGCTCCGGAGCCGATCCTGCCCGGCTGGGTGTGGCGCCGGCGCACCATCGCCGCCGTCAACCTGGCCATGGGGGCACTCGGCCTGCTGATGGTCGCCCCCATGGTGTTCATGCCGACCTACGCGCAGTCCGTGCTGGGCCTCGGCCCCGTCGGCGCCGGCCTGGTCATGTCGGTGATGACCCTGAGCTGGCCCGTCACCGCCGCCTGCAGCCAGCACGTCTACCGGCGCATCGGCTTCCGCAACACCGCGGCCGTCGGGATCGCGCTCGCCGCGGTGATCCTGTTCTCCTTCACGCTGCTGCCCTACCCCGCCCGGCCCTGGCAGCCCGCGCTGATCATGCTGCTGCTCGGCGGCGCCCTCGGCCTCTTCCAGCTCCCGCTGATCGTCGGGGTCCAGTCCACCGTGGGCTGGGCCGAGCGCGGGACGACGACGGCCTCGGTGCTGTTCTGCCGACAGGTCGGCCAGAGCGTGGGCGCCGCCCTGCTCGCCGCCGTCGCCAACGCCACCATCGCCGCACGCCTGGCGGACGCCCCCGTACCCGGCCTCCCGGAGCACCTGGACGACGTGGCGAAGGCGCTGGAGCGGCCGGCGCTGCTGCCCGCTGCCGCCGCCGGCTACCTGCGCGAGGCCGTGGCCGCCGCCGTGGAGCACATCTTCCTCGGCGCGACGGCGGCCGCCGTGGCCGCGCTGCTGGTCCTGCTGCTGGTGGCGCCGCGCCGGTTCCCCGTCCTGCCGGAACTGCGCGAGGCGCAGAAGGAGTAGACGGTCCGCGGAAAGTCGCCTTGTCATGGCCGGGCCATTGGGTGACCCTCGTGCGAGGACCGTTTCCGGGGGGACGACGACATGGCATCCGCACTCTGCGCACTCGCGTTACTGGCCGCACTGGCCGGCCCGATCTGCCTGCGGCTCGGGCGCAGCCCGGGCTTCATCACCGGCCGCGACGGCCGCCTCTCCACCTCGACGGCGCTCGCCCTCGCCTGGACGGTGATCCTGGTCTGGCTGCTGCTGGCGATCCTCGGCTACGGGCTCACCGCGGGCGGCGGCATCGCGTACTTCCGCGGCGCCGACGGCCCGCTGTCCACCCTGACGACGGTGTACCTGCCGCTGCTCGGCGGCCCGTACGTGGCGCTGATCGCCGCGAAGGCGGTCGTCGGTCTGCGGGTGGAGCACGGCAGCATGGCCAAGCCCGCCGCGAGGCCGACGGTGTCGGGCCGGCGGCCGCTGCGCGAGCTGATCGCGAACGACAGCGGGCGCACCGACCTCGTGGACCTCCAGTACGTCGCCCTCAGCGCGGTCACCATGCTGTACGTGGTGCTGTTCTTCCTCGCGGACGTGGGCGGCGGACTGCCGCGCCTGCCCGCCGAGATGTGGGCCCTGACGGGCGCCCCGGCGGGCGCGTACCTGGTCAACAAGATGGCCGTCCGCGCCAACCCGGTGATCACGGACGTCGTGCTGGAGGACGGCCGCCTGACGGTCGAGGGCGGCGGCTTCACCCCGGACCCGGCGGGCCCGCCGACCCTGCTCACCGTCGACGGCACCCCCCTCCCGGCCCAGGCCGACCCCCTGACGGGCGCCCTGACCGCCACCCTCCCGACCCCGGGGACGCCTCCGTTCACGGTGGTCGTCACGGCCCGCGGCCTGCGCAGCGACCCGTACCGCTACGAACCCCCCGCGAAGCCGCCCGTCCCGGCCGGGCAGCAGCCACAGCCGGCCGGCTGACCGGGTCGACACCCGACCTAGGTCTGCGTGTCGCCCTTGTGGCGGGCGTAATAGCGGGCCACCCGGGCCCGGTTGCCGCAGACCGACGCCACGCACCAGCGGCGACGGGGGTGCGCCGGCAGGAAGAGCAGGACGCAGTCGTGCGCCTCGCACTCGCGCACCTGTGTCACCCGGGGGTCCGTCAGCAGCTCCGCGACCGCCTCGGCCAGCTCCGCCGCGAGCCGCCGGGCCGGATCGGCCGGCCGGTGCGCACCGGCGGTGATCCCGCCCGACCCGGTCCAGGCCAGCACGCGGTGCGAGGGCGCCGCGGCCAAGGCCTCGTTCAGCGCGGCGAGCGCCCCGGCCGGGGGCCGCACACCGCGCCGCACGGCGTCGAGCGCCGGGCCCGCGGCCTCCCGTACGGCCCGCACGGCGGCCACCTCGCCCGCGCCGACGGTGCCGACGGGGGTCAGCCGCCCGGCCTGCGCGGCCAGCCAGGCCGTGAGCCCCGCCGGGTCGGCGACGAGATCACCCACCGCGGTCTCGGTGTTGAGGAGGTCCAGCGCGAGGAGCTCACCGGTGAGCGGGAAGGTCACTGTCACCCGACTAATGCTACTGCAACGCCTTGACCCATTAACGATCACCGGCAACACTAATGGAAACAAGTACGCAGGAGGCATGTGATGACCGCTCGCCGCACCATTCCCACCATCCGGCACCGCACCGTCGACGTGGCCGGGGTCCGCGTCGCCTACCGCGAGAGCGGCCCCGCCGACGGCCCCGTACTGCTGCTCCTGCACGGCTTCCCCACCGCCTCGCACCAGTTCGCCCGCCTGATGGACGCCCTCGGCGACACCCCGTACCGCCTGATCGCCCCCGACTACCCGGGCTTCGGCCACACCGAGGCCCCGGCCGGATTCACGTACGCCTTCGACCGGCTCGCCGACATCGTGGAGGGCTTCACCGACGCCCTCGGGCTGGACCGCTTCGCCCTGTACGTCTTCGACTTCGGCGCCCCGGTCGGACTGCGGCTCGCCACGCGCCGGCCGGAGCGGGTGACCGGCCTGATCGTCCAGAACGGCAACGCCTACGAGGAGGGCCTCTCGGACGCGGCCCGCGAGTTCGCCGGACTCCGGCGCGAGGTCCCCGGCAACGAGGAGCGCGTCCGGGGGCTCTTCACCCTGGAGGGCACCCGCTTCCAGTACGAGACCGGCGTCGCCGACACCGGCCTCCTCTCCCCCGACGGCTGGACCCTCGACGTGCACCACCTCGGCCGGCCGGGCCGCGCCGACGCCCAGGCCGACCTCGCCTTCGACTACGCCTCGAACTTCACCCACTACCCCGCCTGGCAGGCCTGGCTGCGCGCCGCCCGGATCCCGGTGCTGGTCGTATGGGGCGCGGGCGACCCCTTCTTCACCCCGGCGGGCGCGAAGGCCTACCTCCGCGACGCCCCGCAGGCCGAGGTCCACGTGTTCGAAGGCGCGGGCCACTTCGCCCTGGAGACCCACCTCCCGCAGATCGCCCCGCTGATCGAGGAGTTCCTCGCCGAACTCCCTTGACGGGATACGGGTTCACAGATCGTCCACATCGCGTAGTCTTCCCCTCGTCAGCAAAACAGTGTCTGGGGGAAACAGTAATGTTCGGTGTCATCCTCGCCACCACCACCGCCGTACTCGCCACGCCCGTCGCCGGTCTGCTCGGCCACCGCGCCGTGCGGCGCTCGGCGAACGCCGCGCTCATGCGGATCGACGCGCCGGCCGGCATCGACGAGCAGGGCTTCGTCCGCATCGGCGGAATCGACCAGTGGATCTCGATCCGCGGCGAGGACCGCACCAACCCCGTACTCCTGGAGCTCCACGGCGGCCCCGGGGCGGCCAACTCCCCCTACGGAGCCCGCACCCGGGAGTGGGAGAAGCACTTCACCCTCGTCCGCTGGGACATGCGCGGCGCCGGGCTGACCTTCGCCCACGCCCCCGCGGACCAGGGCGGACCGGTCACCTTCGCCCGGCTCCACCAGGACGCCCTGGAGGTCACCCGGTACGTCCTGGACCGGATGCGCGTGGACCGGGTGGTGCTGATGCCGAGCTCCTTCGGCACCACCCTCGGCCTCCGGCTGGCCCGCAACCACCCCGAGCTCTACTGCGCGTACGTCGGCACCGACCAGAACGTCCAGGAGGCGGGCCGGGACACCTCCGCCTACGAGGGCACGCTGGAGCGGCTGCGGGCCGCGGGCCGGACCAAGGACGTGGCGGCGATCGAGGCGATGGGGTCCGACCCCCGGCGCTGGACCTCCGCGCAGCGGTCCTCGTACGACAAACTGTGCGCCGGCAGCGACCCGCTGACCCTGGACACGGTCAAGAAGGTGATCCTCGGGTCGCTGTGGCTGTCACCGCTCTACACCCTCGGCCGGATCAAGGCGTACTTCGGCGGTCAGGGCTTCTCGGAATCCGTCACCGAGGGAGTGTCGGAGTTCGACGACCTGGCCGACGGGACCCGCTTCGAGATGCCGTTCTTCATCTTCCAGGGAGCGCTCGACGTGATCACCCCGGCGGCGCGCGCCAAGGCGTACTTCGACGCCGTCGAGGCACCGGTGAAGGCCTTCGAACTGATCGAGGGAGCCTCCCACTTCGCCGCCCTCCGCCGCCCGGACCGCTTCCTGGACCTCCTCCTGACCCATGTCCGTCCGGCGGTCACCACCGCCGACCGCCAGGGAACGGCCACCTCCACGCCCTGAGCCCGCATCGGACCGCCAGGACGAAAACGCGGCGGCGCGCCGCCCCCGCCCCGGCAGGACACGGCCTGGGCCGTCTCTTCCGGATCTTGTCGGCCGAGCCCGCGGCGTCCGGTGCCGCATGGCAAGGCGGAGGGGCACGCCGTGTACTGGACGTACTCGGGTGCCCCGACAACGCGGCCAGGTGCGGTGCCGGGCGTCGCGGGCCCGGCAACATCCGGAAGAGACGGCCTAGCCCTCCGCCGGGGCGCGGCCCGTCAGTGCCGCCAGGCTGGAGCGCACGTGGTTCATGTGCGCCCGCATCTCCTCCGCCGCCTCCCCGTGCTCCCGCAGGATCCCCCGCGTCTCGCGCCCGATCCGCTCCTCCGCCACCCGCGCCTGCGCGACCAGCTCGGCCGCCCGCGCCTCCGCGTCCTCCTGCCCGTGCCGCGCCGACTCCTCCGCCTCGGCGAACTCGCGCCGCGCCTGCGCCAGCCGGGCCTCGGCGTACCGCTCCTGCTCCGCGTGGCGCGCCTCCAGGTCCGCCTCGCGCGCCGCCAGCTCCCGCTCCGCCGCCTCCCGGCGCTCCGCCTGCTCCTGCTCGCGCTCCGCCCGCTCCGACTCCGCCCGCCGCCGCGTCTCCGCCAGCGCGGCCGTCGCCTGCGCCCGCCACGCCGCCGCGTCCTCCCGCGCCCCCGACCGCACGTCGTCCGCCTCGCGCTGCGCCCGCAGCAGCCCCTGCCGGGCCCGGACCTCCGTCTGCTCGCGCACCGCCTCCGCGTCGCCCCGCGCGAGCTCCGCCGTCCGGTCGGCGCGCGCCTCGGCCGCGCCCAGCGTCGCCGAGGCGTCCACCCGCGCGTCGGCCCGCAGGGCGTCCGCCTCCTCCTCCGCCAGCAACAGGATCCGGCGGGCCCGCTCGCTCAGCTCGTCGTACGTCTGCGGAGCCAGCGCGGCGACCGCCTCCCGCAGCCGCGCCGCGTCCGCCTCCATCTGCTTGGCCAGGACCGTCAGCCGTGCCACCCGCTCCCAGGCCTCGTCCCGGCTCCCGGAGAGCCGGGCGAGATACCGGTCGACCTCTTCCATGCGGTAGCCACGACCGCGCACGGTCGCAATGGGTGCACTCATCCTGGATGCGCCTCTCTCGCGGGGATTCCCGTCAAGGATGCGCCATTTGATCCCAGAAGCCGGAATGGCCGGGCCGAGACCCTGTTCGAAGGCCCCGACCCGGCCATTCAGCCGATCACACGATCAGTGGATCAGCCGATCAGAGCAGTCCGTCCCACATCTGCTCCAGCAGCACCGACCACCAGCTCTCCGGCGAGGACAGCGCCGCGCTGTCGAGCCCCGCCAGATTCGCCTGGAAATCGACGGTCCAGCGGCCCGCCTGCTCCGGCGTCAGATGCTGGCGCAGCCGCCACATGTGACCCAGCATCGCCAGGGACCGCACGAACTGCGGCAGGCTCGAATTCACGAACTGCGGCGGTACGGGAGCACCTCCCGGGCCGCCTTCCACCGGCACCGCCACGATGTGCGCGGTGCCGTACTGGACGCACAGCGCCTTGCCGAAGTCGCTGCCGATGACCAGGTACGAACCCGCGTCCGAAGCCGGCTGCACCTGCCGCTGCTGCGCCAGCTCGGCCAGCGTCGGCACCGGCTGACCCGGCACCGCCTGCGCCCAGAAGAACGGCCCGAAATCGACCGGCAGACCCGACCACATCAGCGTCTGCGCCACGATCTCCGGCACGCCCTGACGGGACACCGCCCGCTGGTCGAAGCGGAACACGCCCTGCGGACCGAACGCCGCCGCCAGCTCCTGCCCGATCGCCTCCAGCGGGATCGCCGGCTGCAGCGGGACCTGCGGCAGCGGCGCCCGTACCGGCGCGGGGCGCGCCGGACCGTCCGCCACCTGGTGCAGCTCGCCCTGGTGGGTGAGCAGGTGCCGCATGCCCTGCTGACGGCCCGCGTGGTCCTTGCCGTACGGGGCCACGCTCGTGATCCGCACCTGCGGCCAGGTCTCCCGGATCATCCGGGCGCAGTAACCGCCGGGCAGTTCACAGGACTCCAGCTCGGTGTGCAGCTCCAGCACCTGCTGCGGCGGCACGTTCATGGCGCGCAGCTCGTAGAGGATCTGCCATTCCGGGTGCGGGGTGCCGGGCGCCGAGCGGCGGATGAGCTGCTGCTCGGAGCCGTCGGGCGCGCGGTAGCGGAGCACGGCCTGGTAGCCGGGGCCGACGGTGGGCGCACCGGTCGGGACCGGGGGCTGCCCACCGGGACCACCCGGACCACCGGGCGGCGGGCCGGGGGGCCCGGGCTGCTGCACCATGGCGGGGCCGGCCAGCATCGTCGCGGCATGGTCGAGCCCGCCACCGGGAGCGCCGGGCGCGCCAGGCGCCCCGGGGGCACCAGGCGGACCGGGCGGCTGCGGTACGCCGGGACCCGCGAGCATGGTGGCGGCGTGATGGGCCTCGCCACCGGGAGCGCCGGGAGCACCGGGCGGACCGGGAGGCGCGGGCGGCTGACCGGTGACGGCCGGACCCGCCAGCATCGTCGCCGCATGGTCGAGCCCACGACCCAGCGAACCCGGAGCGCCGGGCGGACCGGGCGGGCCCGGCGGCTGGGGCGCACCCGCACCCGGAGCCCCCGGCGGACCGGGCGGCGCCGGCGGCTGACCGGTGACGGCCGGACCCGCCAGCATCGTCGCCGCATGGTCGAGCCCACGACCCAGCGAACCCGGAGCACCGGGCGGACCGGGAGGCGCCGGCGGCTGCCCCGCGCCCGGAGCACCGGGCGCCCCGGGCGGACCGGGCGGCTGCGGAACACCGGGGCCGGCCAGCATGGTGGCGGCGTGGTCGAGCCCGCCACCGGGCGCACCGGGCGGACCCGGCGGCGTCGACGGCCGGGAGATCTGGGCCTTGCTGGTCGGGGCGTCCGCGATGTCGCTCGCCGCCGAACCGCCCTGCGAGCCGCCCTGCGAGCCGCCCGCCGAATCGCCCGGCGAGCCCAGCGCGGGCACGACCGCGGTCCTCGGCAGCTGGCTGCCGCCCGGCATCAGCGTGGTCTTCGCCTCCGGGGCCACCCCGGACGACGGCGCGTCCTCCAGGTCCGACCCGGACAGCGGCGGCGCGAACACGGTCGCGGGCAGCGGTACGGACACGTCGTCCGCACCGGAGTTCACATCGGTGCCCGCCCAGGGCGTGGCACCGATCGGCACCGCGGCCGCAGCCGGAGCCGGGCCCGGGGCCGTCGCCGGAACCCCGTCGTTGGCCGTGGGCTCGTACGGGATCTCACCCCCGCGCCGCAGCGGCACGGCCTCGACAGGCGTCGGCGCCGCAGGAGCGGGTGCGGGCTCGGGCACGACGTCGACGGGCGCGGCCGGAGCCGGCGCGGGCGTCGACCTCGGCGCGATCCCCGCCCGGTCCGCGGCCTCCTGCAGCCACTCCGGCGGGCTGAGCATGAACGACGTCTGCTCCGAGTCGATCCGCGGCGTCGGGACCGAAGCCTCCGAAACGGCCGCGGCCACGGCCCCGTACTCCTCCTCGTACCGGCGGATCACCTCACCCACCGGCAGACCCGGCCACAGCGTCACCTCCCCGCTGTCCCGCGCGATGACCAGCCGCTGCCGCCCACCACCGGACACCGGACCGGCCGCGCGGTCCTCCGCCCACACCACGAACCCGAGCCCGAACTCCCGTACGCGCACCTCCCGGTGCTGGTACGCGGGCACGTCCCCGTTGATCCACTCCTCGGCGCGCTCCTGCGCCTGCGCAAACGTCACCATCGCGCGCTCACCCCTCCACCGGTGCCGAACCCGACACCGGAACCGAACGTGCGAATCCGCCGTCCACCATCAGACCGGCCACCGTCTCCAGCTCCGGCGGGTTGCCGGCCAGCCGCTCGAGGAAGGCGTCGAAATCAGCACCGCACGGCAGCAACAACCGCTCCACGCGCTCCTGGACCGACCAGCCGTCCCGGTCGCGGGCATCGTCGTACGGGGAGAACCACACCGAGCCGATGCCCTCACCCTTGACCTTCAGCGCGAGCAGCCCGCCCTGGACGAAGGCCACGCACAGGTAGTCCTTCGTCAGGTGGTCCCGCAGACACTTGTTGACGTACACCAGGTCGTTGACCGCCGCCTCCTCACGCACCGTGAAGAAGGGCTGGTCCACCAGCAGACCGAGGTCCACGTCCAGGCCCGCGCCCACCGGCGCGCAGCCGCCCGCGGCCTTCAGGAACGAGCGGTACGGCTCCGGCAGCCGGTAGCCGAGGTCCTCCTCGACGCCCTGCACCTGCTCCTCGGAGACCGACACCACCGACTTCGGCAGCCCCAGGTGCGCCGGGCGCACCTCCTGCAACGGCCGCGTCCCGCGCTTGTCGTGGTCCACCGGAGCCGTCGTCAGGCCCGCGTGATGCCGCAGCAGCGCCTTCACCTCGACCGGGACCAGCTCCATGCGCCGCGAACCCGCCACGTGGTGCCAGGTCCAGCCGTGCGGGGTCGCCACCGGCCCGACCGTGTCCCACAACTCGTGCCCGGCGGCCTTCATCGCGGCGTTCGCGGACACGTAGTCCGTGAGCCGCAGCTCGTCCACGCCGAAGCCCTCCGGCGGTTCGGCGATCTCCACGGCCGCGCGCGCGTACGCGGAGAAGTCCGGATGCCCATTGCCGTCCATCCGCACCCCGTGGGGATGCCGAGCGGCCCGGACCGGGTCCGGGAAATGCACGACCTGCCCCGAGTAAGCGGCGTTGGGTGGCGCGGCCTGCTGCCCGAGCCGACCTGTCGTCATGGCGGTAGCCCCCTGCTGGATCTGGCTGGTTCACCACAGCCTATGCGCTGGGGCAAGACCCTTACCCGCGCCAGTCCGGCGCACCCGCCCGAGGGCCAGGAACATCCGAATTGATACGAATATTCGACCCCGCTTCCGCATGACAGGTGACATTTGGCAGGCTGTCCCCGCAGCACGGGGGCGTGAGCGACAGCGGTCACCACCGCCGCCACGGGAGGGAAAGCGCGAGCATGCACAACACTGCAACACGCACAGAATCCGGCGACACCGCGCCGGAGGCACCCGGCGCACCGGGCTCGACCGGCCCGGCCGGCGAGGCCGCCGGTCCCGCCGGCGACCCCCGCCTGCGCTGGAGCAGCACCGACGGCCGCCCCGCCGTACCCGTCCTGCGCTTCCGCCGCGACGGCATCCTCCCCACCGTCGCCGCCGCCCTCTCCGTACGCGGCGAGACCCTCACCGGCACCGCCGGCAAGGCCGATCAGCCGCCCGCGCTCCATCCGCTCGTCCAGGACTTCCTCGACACCCTCACCAGCGGCCAGCGCGAACGCTTCACGGGCCGGTGTCCGGAGGCGATCCTGCTCTCCCGCCACCTGACCGCCGTCGAGGGCGCCCGCTCCCGGCGCGCCTCCCGCAAACCGCTCTCCCCGAGCGAGGCCCGCCGCTCCCTCAAGCACGCGAAGATCACCGCCCGCCGCATCCGCGAGGACGGCGACCCCCTCCACGGCAGCTACGCACCGCCCTGCCGGTCCTGCGACGCACTCCTCGCCCACTTCGGCGTACGCTCCGTCGACCTCACCCCCTCCGAGTAGCCATGACCACCGCCTCCGCCTCCTACGACCGCTCCTCGGCCACCCGTTTCCCGGTCGCCGTGGACTCCGCCCTGCGCACCGCCGGCTGGGAACCCGGCCGCTGGGACATCAAGCAGGCCGAGTACTGGGCCGACGCCCTGCGGGACCACACCACGCCCGCCGGCCACCGGCACACCGTCTTCCCCGCCGCCGTCGAGGCGTGGGCCGAGTTCGGCGCCCTGACGGTCGCCGCGCACGGCCCCGGCCGCCAGATCGCCCCGACGCCCGTCCGGATCGACCCGCTCACGGGACTCCACCTCGCGCGCACCTTCGCCGACCTCGGCCGGGCCCTGTCCACCCAGCTCTGCCCGCTGGGCGTCGAGGCCGACGGCGGCTCCCACCTCGCGATCGACCGCGAGGGCCGCGTCTACGGCATCGACCACACCGGCGACTGGTACCTCGGCTCCACCCTCGACGAGGCCCTCACCCTCCTCCTGACGGGCCTCCAGCCGACCCGCCTGACCACCTAGGGGTGTCCGGCTCCTGCCGGTCGGTGGTGCCGGGGCTCCGCCCCGGACCCCGCGCCTCAAGCGCCGGCGGGGCTGGGTGGTGTGGGGCGGTGCCCCGCCGGAGTGTCTCCTCGGCTCGCGCGGTGCGGCATGTCGCGGTGGCGCTCGGTGGTGCGCGCTCGTCCTGCGGGGACACTCCGCCGTGTCCCCGCCCCACGGCAGGCTCCGGCAGTGCCCCGGAGCCGCCCCGGTGCGTGGGGAGCGGGGACGGGGAGGGGTGTCCCCGCAGGACGAGCGCGCGACCGCCGGGTACAGCCGAGATGGCTCGCACGCGCCGAGCCGAGGAGACACCCCTCCCCGGCCCCGCGGACCGACCCGCACCGCGCCCGAATCCCGGCCCGCACCGCGCCGGGATCCCGGCCCGCGGGACGGCGCGGACCGGCCCGGACCCGCCCTGCGGGATCGGCTCTGCAGAGTGCCGGGGAGCCCCGGGCGCAGCCCCGGTGCGTTCGGACCGTCACCCCCGCGGGAGCGGAACCGCCCGCAGGGCCGGGGGTACCCGGGGGCGCCCGGACTGCTTCCCCCGCGGGAGCGGACCGTCAGGCCGTCGGGAGGACCGCCGAGACCTTGAAGCCGCCCGCGTCCGTCGGCCCGGACACGAACACCCCGCCCAGGCCCAGGACCCGCTCCCGCATCCCGACGAGCCCGTTCCCCCCGCTGGGCAGCCCCGGCTCGGGGGCCTGCCCGTCGCACGGGCCGTTCTCCACCTGCATGGCCACCTCACCGGCCCGGTGCGCGAGCCGCACCACGACCCGCGCGCCCGGCGCGTGCTTGTGGCAGTTGGTGAGCGCCTCCTGCACCACGCGGAACGCCGTCTGCTCGACCTCCGCCGCGTACGCCGCCCACTCGCCGTGCACCAGCATCTCCACGGTCATCCCCGCCGCCCGCGACTGGCCGACCAGCGCCTCCAGCTCGCCGAGCGTGGGCCCGTCCTCCCCGCCTCCGCCCCCCGCGAACGCCACCGCCGCGACGGGCACCGCGGGCACGGGAGCCGGAGCCGGCTTGGGCGGGGCCCGGAGCACGCCGAGCATCTCGCGCAGCTCCGTCAACGCCTGCCGCCCCATGTCCCCCACCAGGGCCGCGTTCTTCGCCGCCCGCGCCGGGTCCTTGGCCGCCACCGCCTCCAGCGCGGCCGCGTGCACCACCATCAGCGACACCCGGTGGGCGACCACGTCGTGCATCTCCCGCGCGATCCGGGTGCGCTCCTCCGTACGGGCCCACTCGGCCCGCTCCTCCGCCCGGTCCGCCAGCAGCGACAGCTCCCGCTCCAGCGAGTCCGCCCGTTCCTGCAGGCTCTCCATCAGCCGCCGCCGGGCCCCGATGTAGAGCCCGAACAGCACCGGCGGCACGGTCAGCGCCACCGCGACGAACCCGGACAGCACGACCACCAGCGTCGTGTCGGCCTCCACGTCCCCGCGGGTGCGCAGGTACATCACGACGAAGGTGGCGGCCAGTGACATCGATGCCAGCGTGGCCGTGATCCGCCGGGGCACCTCGGAGGAGGCCAGCGTGTACATCCCGACCACCGCGAGCAGGAACCCCATCGCGGCCGGTGACACGGCGATCCCGACGAGCACCACGGCGATCGGCCACCGCCGGCGCAGCACGAGCGTGGCCCCCACCACGAACCCGAACAGCACTCCGACCGCGGTCGGCAGCCCCGCCTCGGCGGCGAAGGGCACGCCTTCCCACGCGCACTCGAGGGCGGACACCCCGCCGAGCACCAGGTCCCCCACGGCGTCCCGCCGCCGCGCCCACCACAAAGGCGGCCCGGCCCGGCCTTCCACTACTTCCCCCGTTTTGGTCATGCCGTCCAGCGTACGGGCGCCCTGCGCGACGCCCCGGGGAAATACCCCGCCACCGAAACGGCGGTTGCGGGTACCGTCGCGGTGAGGGCAGGTGGTACGGCATAGTAGGGACGGCCAGCTTGATCGGTACGCCAAAATGTTCGATTGAGCCACATTCACTATCCCCTGTGGTGTAATTGGCAGCACTGAGGCTTTTGGTGCCTTATGTCCGGGTTCGAGTCCTGGCGGGGGAGCTGCTCGATTCCGGGTCCGGACCTTCACGGTCGGGACCCGCGTTCGTTCGGGGCCACCGGCACCCCGGTATCCTTCACGGGTCCACCCCCGAAGCCGAAGGGCATCCCCGTGAGCGCCAACCGCCCGGCAGCCGTCGTCGTACTCGCAGCGGGTGAAGGCACCCGCATGAAGTCGGCGACTCCCAAGGTTCTCCACGAGATCTGCGGGCGCTCGCTCGTCGGTCACGTCGTCGCCGCCTCCCGCGAGCTGGACCCCGAGCACCTCGTCGTGGTCGTCGGGCACGCCCGGGAGCAGGTCACCGCGCACCTGGCCGGCATCGACGCCGACGTCCGCACCGCCGTCCAGTACGAGCAGAACGGCACCGGGCACGCCGTCCGCATGGCCCTCGAAGAGCTCGGCGGCGGCATCACCGGCACCGTGATCGTCGTCTGCGGCGACACCCCGCTGCTGACCGGGGAGACCCTGGCCGCGCTCGCACGGACGCACGAGGCCGACGGCAACGCCGTCACCGTGCTGACCGCCGAGGTCCCGGACTCCACCGGCTACGGGCGCATCGTCCGCGACGCGGGCGGCGCCGTGACGGCCATCGTCGAGCACAAGGACGCCTCCGACGCCCAGCGCGCGATCCGCGAGATCAACTCGGGCGTCTTCGCCTTCGACGGCGCCCTGCTCGCCGACGCCCTCGGCAAGGTCCGCACCGACAACAGCCAGGGCGAGGAGTACCTCACCGACGTCCTCGGCATCCTGCGCGAGGCCGGGCACCGCGTCGGCGCGGCCGTCGGCAGCGACCACCGGCAGATCCTCGGGATCAACAACCGCGTCCAGCTCGCCGAGGCCCGCGCGCTGCTGAACGCGCGTCTGCTGGAGCAGGCCATGCTCGCGGGCGTGACGGTCGTCGACCCGGCCGGCACCTTCATCGACGTGACCGTCACCTTCGGGCAGGACGCGATCGTGCACCCCGGCACCCAGCTGCTGGGCACCACGCACATCGCCGAGGGCGCCGAGGTCGGTCCCAACACCCGGCTCAAGGACACCCACGTGGGCGCGGGCGCCCGGGTGGACAACACGGTCGCCGAGAGCGCGGTCGTGGGCCCGCAGGCGAGCGTCGGCCCCTTCGCGTACCTGCGCCCCGGCACGAACCTCGGCGCCAAGGCCAAGGCCGGTACGTACGTCGAGATGAAGAACGCGACGATCGGCGAGGGCACCAAGGTCCCCCATCTGTCGTACGTGGGCGACGCGACGATCGGCGAGTACACCAACATCGGTGCCGCGAGCGTCTTCGTGAACTACGACGGTGAGCACAAGCACCACACCACCGTCGGCTCACACTGCAAGACGGGCTCGGACAACATGTTTGTGGCTCCCGTCACCATCGGGGACGGCGCCTACACGGCCGCCGGGTCCGTGATCACCAAGGACGTGCCGCCCGGCGCCCTCGCCGTGGCCCGTGGCCAGCAGCGGAATATCGAGGGCTGGGTGGCCCGCAAGCGTCCGGGCAGTGCGGCTGCCGCGGCGGCGCAGTCGGCGGCCCCGGAGGACGCCGAGCGCCCCTGAGGTGAACTGACCGGAAACAGGTACGCCCGGGACGGCGTACCGTGATAGGTGCACGCAATTCGGCTGGCTCACCGTGTGCGGGACGGACGCACATGGGGGCGAGCAGCTTCAACACGTCTGAGGAGACTGTGCTGTGACCGGGATCAAGACGACCGGCGAGAAGAAGCTGATGCTCTTCTCCGGCCGCGCCCACCCCGAGCTGGCCGAGGAGGTTGCGCACCAGCTGGGCGTCGCCCTCGTGCCGACCAAGGCTTTCGACTTCGCGAACGGCGAGATCTACGTCCGCTTCCAGGAGTCGGCACGCGGCGCGGACTGCTTCCTGATCCAGAGCCACACGGCTCCGATCAATAAGTGGATCATGGAGCAGCTGATCATGATCGACGCGCTGAAGCGCGCGTCGGCACGCTCCATCACCGTGATCGTCCCGTCCTACGGGTACGCCCGCCAGGACAAGAAGCACAAGGGCCGCGAGCCGATCTCGGCCCGCCTGGTCGCCGATCTGCTGAAGACCGCGGGTGCGGACCGCATCCTCACGGTCGACCTGCACACGGACCAGATCCAGGGCTTCTTCGACGGCCCGGTGGACCACCTCTCGGCCCTGAACGTCCTCGCGGACTACGTCGGCGCCAAGGTGGACCGTACGAAGCTCACGATCGTGTCCCCGGACGCCGGCCGTGTGCGCGTGGCCGACCGCTGGTGCGACCGTCTGGACGCGCCGCTGGCGATCGTGCACAAGCGCCGCGACAAGGACGTCGCCAACCAGGTGACCGTCCACGAGGTCGTCGGTGAGGTCAAGGGCCGCGTCTGCGTCCTGGTCGACGACATGATCGACACCGGTGGCACCATCTGCGCCGCGGCCGACGCGCTGTTCGCGCACGGCGCCGAGGACGTCATCGTGACGGCCACGCACGGCATCCTGTCGGGCCCGGCGGCCGACCGCCTGAAGAACTCCAAGGTCAGCGAGTTCGTCTTCACGAACACCCTGCCGGACCCCTCCGACCTTGAGCTCGACAAGATCACGGTGCTGTCGATCGCCCCGATGATCGCGCGCGCCGTGCGCGAGGTCTTCGAGGACGGTTCGGTCACCAGCCTCTTCGAGGAGCAGCAGTAACCGCTGCGCGGTAGATCCTTTTGGTGCGGCCTTCCCCGCCGGGTACACTCCATGAGTTGCTCGGCGAGGGAGGCCGTACCTGTTTCCGGTACGGATGCTCCGTTATCGACGCGCTCTTCGTAGCAGGCCGTTTCGGCCGGGTGACTTCCGTCCATTTCCGTCACCCCACGAGGAGTGAGCATGTCCGAGGTCAAGCTTTCCGCCAAGATCCGTGACACCTTCGGCAAGGGCTCTGCCCGCCAGGCCCGTCGCGACGCCCTGACCCCCGGCGTCATCTACGGTCACGGCACCGACCCGAAGCACGTCAACGTCGACGCCCACGCCCTTCAGCTGGCGCTGCGCACCCCGAACGTCCTGCTCTCCCTGGACCTCGGCGACGCCGGTACCGAGCTGGTCATCCCGAAGGCCGTGCAGAAGCACCCGCTGAAGCGCTCGATCTCCCACGTCGACTTCCTGATCGTCAAGAAGGGCGAGAAGGTCACCGTCGACGTCGCGATCGTCACCGAGGGCGAGCTGGCCGCCGGCGGCAACATGCTGGAGACCCTCCAGAACACCATCTCCGTCGAGGCCGAGGCCACGCACATCCCGACCGAGGTCACCGTCTCCATCGCGGGCCTCGAGGCCGGTGCCACCATCCACGCCTCGGACCTGGTCCTCCCGGCGGGCACCACCCTGGCCGTCGACGGCGACATCGCCGTCCTGCAGGTCGTCGCCCCGCAGGCCGAGGAGCCGGCCGCCGAGGCCGCCGAGGGCGAAGAGGCCTGAGCCTCGCCCCACCCCCTCAGCAGTTGCTGACCGACCGCCGTCCGGCTCCACTGGAGCGGGACGGCGGTCGTCTTCGTTAGAGGAACCGAGGAGCTTTTGATGTCGGACGACGCGGCGCCCTGGCTGATCGTGGGCCTGGGGAACCCGGGACCGGAGTACGCGGGCAACCGCCACAACATCGGGTTCATGGTGGCCGACCTGCTGGCGGAGCGGATCGGCGGGAAGTTCAAGGCGCACAAGGCCCGGGCCCAGGTGGTCGAGGGCCGTATGGGTCCGCCGGGGCCGGCCAACCGGCGGGTGGTGCTGGCCAAGCCGATGACGTACATGAACCTGTCCGGCGGCCCGGTGACGGCGCTGCGGGACTTCTACAAGGTGCCGCTGGAGCGGATCGTCGCGGTCCACGACGAGCTGGACATCGACTACCCGACGCTGCGGCTGAAGCTGGGCGGCGGGGACAACGGGCACAACGGCCTGAAGTCGATGACCAAGTCCATGGGCCCCGACTACCACCGGGTGCGGTGCGGCATCGGGCGGCCGCCGGGCCGGATGCAGGTCGCGGACTTCGTGCTGAAGGACTTCTCCTCCACGGAGCGCAAGGAGCTGGACTGGTTCGTGGACCGGGCCGCGGACTCGGTGGAGTGCCTGATCCAGGAGGGCCTGGAGCGCGCCCAGTCGGCGTACAACTCCTGACGGACACGAGGAAGCCCCCGCACCGGCCGGTGCGGGGGCTTCCTCGTGTCCGGGGCGCCGGGGCCCCGCGGGTGGCTCAGCCGGTGTTGCGCAGGCCCGCGGCGACGCCGTTGACCGTGAGCAGCAGGGCGCGGGCGAGCAGCGGGTCGGCTTCCTCGCCGCGGGCGGCGGCCGCGCGCTGGCGGGCCAGCAGGGAGACCTGGAGGTAGGAGATGGGGTCCAGGTAGGCGTCGCGTACGGCGAAGGTCTGCTGGAGCACCGGGTTCGAGCCGAGGAGCTCTTCGGCGCCGGTGATGCGCAGGACCTCGCGGACGGTGAGTTCGTGCTCGGCCTCGATGCGGGCGAAGACGTGCTTGAGGTGGTCGGGCACGAGGGTGTCGACGTAGTGGCGGGCGATCCGCAGGTCGGTCTTGGCCAGCGTCATCTCGACGTTGGACAGGAAGTTGCGGAAGAAGTGCCAGCGTCCGCCCATCTCGGCGAGGACGTCCTCCTGGCCGGCCTCGCGCAGGGCCTTGAGGCCGGAGCCGACCCCGTACCAGCCGGGGACGATCTGGCGGGACTGGGTCCAGCCGAAGACCCACGGGATGGCGCGCAGGCCGTCGAGGCCGGCCCCGGAGTCGGGGCGGCGGGAGGGCCGGGAGCCGAGGTGGAGGTCGGCGAGCTGGTCGACGGGGGTCGCGGCGAAGAAGTACGCGGGCAGGTCGGGGTCCTCGACGAGCTCGCGGTACGCGGCGTGCGCGGCGTCGGAGACGACGTCCATGGCCGCGTCCCAGCGGTTGAGGGCCTCGTCGGACTGGCGGGGCGCGGTGTGCAGGGCGGAGGCCTGCAGGGTGGCCGCGACGGTCAGTTCGAGGTTTTCGCGGGCCAGCGAGGGGACCAGGTACTTGTCGGAGATGACCTCGCCCTGCTCGGTGACCTTGATCTCGCCTTCGAGGGTGCCCCAGGGCTGGGCGAGGATCGCGTCGTGGGAGGGGCCGCCGCCGCGGCCGACGGTGCCGCCGCGGCCGTGGAAGAGTCGCAGGCGCACGCCGTAGCGGTGGGCCACGTCGCGCAGCCGGCGCTGGGCGCGGTGGATCTCCCACTGGGAGGTGGTGATGCCGCCGAACTTGGAGGAGTCGGAGTAGCCGAGCATGACCTCCTGGACGTCGCCGCGCAGGGAGACCAGGCGCCGGTAGGAGGGGTCGGCGAGCATCTCGTCGAGGATGACGTCGGCGGCGCGCAGCTCGTCGGTGGTCTCCAGGAGCGGGACGATGCCGATCTTGGCCCAGCCGGTGTGGAGGTCGATGAGGCCGGCCTCGCGGGCGAGGACGGCGGCGGCGAAGACGTCGTCGGCGCCCTGGCACATCGAGATGATGTAGGACTCGATGACCTCGGGGCCGAACTTCTCGAAGGCGTCCTTGACGGCGCCGAAGACGCCGAGGGTCTTGGCTCCGGCGGCGTCGAGCGGGGCCGGGGTGGGGGCCAGCGGGCGGCGGGAGCGCAGTTCCTTGGCGAGGAGCTTCTGGCGGTACTCGCGCGGCATGTCGGCGTAGCGCCAGGACTCCTCGCCGAGGCGGTCGAAGAGCTGGCCGAGCGCGTGGTGGTGGGCGTCGGCGTGCTCGCGCACGTCCATGGTGGCGAGCTGGAGCCCGAAGGCGGCCAGGGTGCGGATGGTGCGGTCCATGCGGCCGTCGGCGAAGAGCGCGCCGCGGTGTTCGCGCAGTGAGGTCTGGATGAGGGTGAGGTCGGTGAGGAGCTCGGCGGTGCCGAGGTAGTCGCGGCCTTCCTCGTGCGGGATGCCCTTGGCGAGGCGCTCGCGGGTGTTGAGGAGCTTCTGCCGGATGCAGGTGGCCTTGAGGCGGTACGGCTCCTCGGCGTTCAGCCGCTTGTAGCGCGGGCTGATCTCGGGGAGGCGCTCCAGGTCGGCCTGGAGGGAGGCGAGGAGTTCCTCGGTGGCTCCGGTGTAGCGGATGGAGTTGGAGAGGAGTCCGCGCAGGTAGTCGATGAGTTCGAGGGCGTCGGTGATGCCGTGCTCGTGCTGGAGGATCAGCACGTCGCGGGTGACCTCGGGGGTGACGTTGGGGTTGCCGTCGCGGTCGCCGCCGATCCAGGTGCCGAAGGTCAGCGGGCGGGTGCCGGCGGGGATCTCGACGCCGACGCGCTGGAGCTCGGCGGCGAGGTCTTCCAGGACGTCGCCGACGGCGCCGGCGTGCAGCTCGTCGAGGTAGTAGATGGCGTTGCGGGCCTCGTCGGCGGGCTCGGGGCGCACGACGCGCAGTTCGTCGGTCTGCCAGACGAGGTCGATGTTCTCGGCGAGGCGCAGGTCGTGGCGGCGGCGGTCGCCGGCGCCGGTGACGGGCTCCTCCAGCAGGGTGGCGATGCGGCGCAGCTTGTTGAGGACGCTGCGGCGGGCCGCCTCGGTGGGGTGCGCGGTGAAGACCGGGCGGACGTTGAGGTTCTTGACCGTCTCGCGCAGGTGTTCGGGGTCGGCGTCCTTCAGCATGTCGGCCGTACGGGCGAGGAGCCCGCCCTCGGCGGCACGGTGGGCGCGCAGCTCCTTGCCGCGGTGCACCTGCTCGGTGACGTTGGCGAGGTGGAAGTAGGTGGAGAAGGCGCGCACGAGCTTGGCGGCGGTCTCCAGGTCGGTGTCGCCGAGCAGGGCGGCGGCGGCCTCGCCGTCGGTGCGGGTGAGGGCGCGGACGCGCTCGACGAGGTCGAGGAGGTCCTGGCCCTCCTGGCGTACGAGGGTCTCCCCGAGGAGGTCGCCGAGGCGGCGGATGTCCGCGCGCAGTTCCGCGTTGGCGGTGTCGGCCGGGGTGACGGGGGCCTGGCCCTGGGGGGCCTGGTCAGCACTGCTCACAGGTGCGGCTCCTTGCAGTGTTCGAGCGCTACTGGGCGGTGGGCTCCCGGCGACGTGCGGCGATGCCTTCCCCGGACTCGGTCCGGGGGCGGGATCTCCGCTCCTGATGCGCAGCTCGGGCTGCCCGTGCGGACCGCGCTGTCCGACGGGACCCAGGATAGGTGTCCGATGCGTGTGCCTGGACAAACGTCTCATCAGGCGGCGCGTGAACACCTCGCGCGCGCTCCTCCTCCCGGCGCTGCCCCTCTTGCCTGCGTACCCGGCTTTGCCATACTTACGATGCCGTAGGTTACGGGTCCGTAGGGTTCGTGACCCGGGAGCCCGCCGACTTCTCACACCCCCCAGGGGACACCCATGACCACCAGTCCCGATCTGATCGAGGGTGCCTCCGCACCCTCCGACACGTCCGAGCCGTCCGCGACGCTGGGCGGCGAGAACAAGCGCTCCATCGAGCAGATCGCTCTGCTGCTGTTCATCACCGTGCCCTTCGTGGCCCTGCTGGCGGCGGTCCCGCTGGCCTGGGGCTGGGGGGTGAGCTGGCTGGACCTCGGCCTGATGGTCTTCATGTACTTCCTGGCCTGCCACGGGATCACCATCGGTTTCCACCGCTACTTCACGCACGGTTCCTTCAAGGCGAAGCGGCCGCTGCGGATCGTCCTCGCCGTGATGGGGTCGATGGCGGTGGAGGGGCCGCTGGTGCGCTGGGTGGCGGACCACCGCAAGCACCACAAGTTCTCGGACCACGAGGGTGACCCGCATTCGCCGTGGCGGTTCGGGGAGACGCTGCCGGCCCTGATGAAGGGGCTGTGGTGGGCGCACATCGGCTGGCTCTTCGACGAGGAGCAGACCGATCAGCAGAAGTACGCCCCCGACCTGATCAAGGACCCGGCGATCCGCCGGATCTCGCGGGACTTCGTCTTCTGGACGATGTTCTCGCTGGCGATCCCGCCGCTGGTGGGCGGTCTGGTGACGATGTCCTGGTGGGGTGCGTTCACGGCGTTCTTCTGGGGCTCCCTGGTGCGGGTCGCGCTGCTGCACCACGTGACGTGGTCGATCAACTCGATCTGCCACGCGGTGGGCAAGCGGCCGTTCAAGTCCCGGGACCGCAGCGGCAACGTCTGGTGGCTGGCGGTGCTGTCGTGCGGGGAGTCCTGGCACAACCTGCACCACGCCGACCCGACCTCGGCGCGGCACGGTGTGCTGCGCGGCCAGGTCGATTCCAGCGCGCGGCTGATCCGCTGGTTCGAGCAGCTGGGCTGGGCGACGGACGTCCGCTGGCCGTCGGCGGCCCGCGTCGACGCCCGGCGCAGGGAAAACGAGTCGAACGCGGCATGATGGGGGGCGTGGCGATCGACGGCAGTAATTCCAGCAGCGACAAGCCCAGGCGCGGCCGCCGGGTACGGATGACGGGCGCGGAGCGGCGCCAGCAACTGCTGGACATCGGCCGGACGCTGTTCGCGGAGAAGGGCTTCGAAGGCACCTCGGTGGAGGAGATCGCGGCGAAGGCCGGGGTGTCCAAGCCGGTGGTGTACGAGCACTTCGGCGGCAAGGAGGGCCTGTACGCGGTCGTCGTGGACCGGGAGATGCGCCAGCTGCTGGACGGGGTGACGGGCGCGCTGACGGCCGGGCACCCGCGGGAGCTGCTGGAGCAGGCGGCCTTCGCGCTGCTGGACTACATCGAGTCCTACACGGACGGTTTCCGGATCCTGGTGCGGGATTCCCCGGTCGCCCAGTCGACCGGCACCTTCGCCTCGCTGATCAGCGACATCGCCACGCAGGTCGAGGACATCCTGGGTCTGGAGTTCAAGGCGCGGGGCTTTGACCCCAAGCTGGCGCCGCTGTACGCGCAGGCGCTGGTCGGGATGGTGGCGCTGACCGGGCAGTGGTGGCTGGACGTGCGCAGGCCCAAGAAGGCGGAGGTGGCGGCGCACCTGGTGAACCTGGCCTGGCACGGGCTGGACGGGCTGGAGTCGAAGCCGCAGCTGGTGGGCCGGCGCAAGAACTGAGCCGCAAGCCCCGTACGCACGACGCGACGGCGCCCCGTCACCGCAGATCCGGTGACGGGGCGCCGTCGCGTCGTGCGTACGTCTTATGCGCAGGGCTCCAGCGCTGCCGGTTCCGGGCGGTGCCGTTCCAGGAATTCGAGCCGGTTGCCGACGGGGTCCTCGGAATAGAAGCGGCGGTGCCCCGGCAGGTCGTCGTCCCAGACCACCTTGGCTCCCCGCTCCCGCAGTCTGCTCGCGTACGCCTCGATGTCGGTCACCCGCAGCCCCGGATGGGCCTTGCGGGCGGGCCGGAAGTCCTCCTCGACGCCGAGGTGCAGCTGGACGGGCCCGGCGGCGAACCAGCATCCTCCGCGGGCGGCGAGGACGGGCGGCTTGGGGATCTCGGTCATGCCGAGGACGTCCGTGTAGTACGCGCGGAGCCGGTCCTCCGAGTCCGGCGGCGCGGCGAGTTGCACGTGGTCGACTGCGGTCAGCACGGTCATGCCTCCTTGCGGGCTACGGCGAAGATGCGGCGGAACGGGAAGACGGTGCCGCGCGGGCCGGTCGGGTAGGCCGCGCGCAGCCGGTCACGGTATTCGGTGAGGAAGGCGTCCACGGCGTCGCGGTCGTCGCCGAGGGCGGTGAGGACGGGCCGCAGGGCGGTGCCCTTGACCCAGTCGAGCACGGGGTCGGGGCCCTGGAGCAGTTGGTGGTAGGTGGTCTCCCAGATGTCGGCGGCGCAGCCGAGCTCGGTGAACCGGGCGAGGTATTCGGCGGGTTCGAGGAGATGGATGTAGCGGGCGCCGTGACCGGCGAGCCGGGCCCGCCAGCGCGGGGTTTCGCACTGCTGCGCGAGCAGGGCGTGGCTGGGGGCCGTGAAGTTCCCGGGGATCTGGAAGGCGAAGGTGCCGCCGGGGCGCAGGCCGTTGATCCAGGCGCCGAAGGAGCCGGGGTGGCCGGGGACCCACTGCAGGGCGGCGTTGGAGACGATCAGGTCGTAGGGCTCCTCGGGGAGCCAGGTGGCGAGGTCCCCGTGGCGGAAGTCGAGGCCGCCGCCGCCGGGGGTGGGCCCGGCGTACTCCTCGGTGGCGCGGCGGAGCATCTCCGGGGAGAGGTCGAAGCCGGTGATGCGGGCCTCGGGCCAGCGCTCGGCGAGGAGGGTGGTGACGTTGCCGGGGCCGCAGCCGAGGTCGGCGATACGGGCGGGGCGCTGGGGGAGCTCGGGTATGCGGGTGAGCAGGTCGAGGAAGGGCCGTGTGCGGTGGCCCGAGTGCCGGAGGTACTGCTGGGGATCCCAGGTGGGGGCGGATGGCGCGGTGGACGTGGGGGTCCCGGCGCGCGCGGTATCGGAATACATGTTCGAGCCTCCCTGCTGGCGGGGCGATCGGAAGCGGAATCCTTTCCGGCCCCCTCCATGCCCCATGCTCGCTTCATTTATATCTCGATGTCAAGATACTCGTGATCGAGATACTCGGTATGAAGAGACTTCACATCGACAGACCCCTTACACTGATCGGCATGGAGGACGAGGTCGACCGACTGGTGGCGGCATGGCGGCGGGAGCGCCCTGACCTCGACGTGGAACCGCTCGAGGTACTGAGCCGCGTCAGCAGGCTCGCGCGCCATCTCGACCGCGCCCGCAGACTGGCCTTCTCCGAGCACGGCCTGGAGCCGTGGGAGTTCGACGTCCTGACGTCGCTGCGCCGCGCCGGCGCGCCCTACCAGCTCTCCCCCGGCCAGCTGTTGACCCAGACCCTGGTCACCTCCGGCACCATGACCAACCGCATCGACCGGCTCGCCAAGAAGGGCCTCGTCGAACGGCTCCCGGACCCCAACGACCGCCGGGGGGTCCTGGTGCGGCTCACCCCCGAGGGCCGGGACCGCGCCGACCAGGCCCTCGCCGGGCTGCTGGCCCAGGAACGGGCGATCCTGGCCCAGCTCTCACAGAGCCAGCGCGGCGATCTCGCCGGGCTGCTACGCCAGTTGACCGCTCCGTTCGACAACATCCCCGGCTAGGTCGGCCGGTCGTACGCCGGCCCGCCGGGCCAGTGCCACCGCGGCCAGCGTGGAGTGCACGCCGAGCTTGCCCAGCACGTTCTGCATGTGCGTGCGGACCGTGTGCGGGGACAGGAACAGCCGTGCCGCCACGTCCTTGCGGCCCAGCCCCGCCACCATGCAGCGCAGCACCTCGTGTTCGCGCGGGGTCAGCGACTCCACCAGCCGTTCGCTGTCCGTACGGTGCTTGCGCGCCGCGGTCAGCTCCCGGAGCACCCCGGTGAGCAGTGCGGGCGGCAGATGGGTCTCCTCGCGCAGGACCCCGCGGATCACGGCCAGCAGCCGGGAGAGCGAGCAGTCCTTCGCCACCCAGCCCGAGGCTCCCGCCTGGAGCGCGAGGGCGGCCCGGCGCGGGTCGTCGCGCTCGGCGAGCACGACGGTGCGGACCCCGGGGTGGGACACCCGCACCCCCGCGACCAGCGCGATCCCGTCCGAGGCGGGCGGCGGCGGTGGCCCGGAGCCGGACTCCCGCTGGGCGGGCACGGCCCCCGGGACCGCGCCGAGATCGGCGTCGACCAGCAGGACGTCGAAGCGGCGGCCCTCGGCCGCCGCGCGTTCGAGGCAGCGCAGCGCGGCGGGGCCGCTGCCGGCCGCGGACACGTCCACGTCCGGCTCGGCCGCGAGCGCGGCTGCGAGCGATTCGGCGAAGATGCGGTGATCGTCGACGACGAGAACCCGGATACGAACCACAAAACCCCCAAGGGTAGGGGAACGGACGACGGCGGGTACGGCGCCCGGACCGGGTGATCCGCAGCTGCCCCGGCCGCCGCCGTGACATCTCTGCACTACCCCGGACCGGACGACGTACCCGACTTGTCTCGACCCCTGAATCAACACCGGCCCCCACCGGTGTCACGCATCAGCGTAGGGCCGGGCGCGTCCGGCGGTTGGCCGAATAGCAGAAGTTTTCCCGGGGATTTTCCGGCGCGGGCGTTCCGAACCTACTGCATCGTGGCTTGAAATAGCCCGCGCCGAGGGTCCTGATGGCGGCTTCGGTACCGGCGTGTGCCGCGGGCAGTTGCGCGGGGGGCATTTCACCCGGCGTGTGCACGCCGGGCGCCCGCGCACAGCGCCCGTCCACAGCGCACGGCCGACACGCACACGCCCCCCGCACCGATCGGGGTGCGGGGGGCGCGCGGGACAGGAGGAGATCCGGGAGGTTCAGGAGGCGTGCGTACGCGCGAAGTTCCACGCGTCCGTGATGATCCCGGTGAGGTCCGGGCGGCTCGGGGTCCAGCCGAGGCGCTCGTGGGCCGTGCGCGCGGAGGCGACGAGCATCGCCGGGTCGCCGGCCCGGCGCGGGGCGACCACCTCGGGGATCTCCCGGCCGGTGACCTTGCGGACGGTCTCGACGACCTCGCGGACCGAGAACCCGTTGCCGTTGCCCAGGTTGCAGATCAGGTGCTCCCCGCCGGTGGCGGCACTCAGGGCGGCCAGGTGGGCCTCCGCGAGGTCGGCGACGTGGATGTAGTCGCGTACGCAGGTGCCGTCCGGGGTCGGGTAGTCCTCGCCGAACACCGAGATCGACTCCCGCTCGCCCAGCGCGACCTGGAGGACCAGCGGGATCAGGTGCGTCTCGGGGGTGTGGCGCTCACCGAACTGCCCGTAGGCGCCGGCCACGTTGAAGTAGCGCAGGGACACCGCGGCCAGGCCGTGCGCCACGCACTCCCCCGCGATCATGTGGTCGACGGCCAGCTTGGAGGCACCGTACGGGTTGGTCGGCGCAGTCACCGAGGCCTCCGTCAGCAGGCCCTCCGTCGGCTCCCCGTAGGTGGCGGCGGTGGAGGAGAACACCAGCTTGCGCACACCCGCCCCGCGCATCGCGGCCAGCAGGGCCAGCGTCCCGCCGACGTTGTTCTCCCAGTACTTGCCCGGGTTCACCACGGACTCGCCGACCTGCGAGGAGGCCGCGAAGTGCAGCACCGCCTCGTAGGAGCCGTCCACGTACCGGGCCGCGTCCTGGATCCGGCCCTCGATGAAGGTGGCGCCTTCCGGAACCCCTACGCGAAAGCCCGTGCTCAGGTCGTCGAGGACGGTGACCTCGTGGCCGGCCTCCAGAAGGTGGGCCGCGACCACGCTGCCGACGTATCCTGCACCACCGGTTACCAGGTACTTGCTCACTCGCCTACTGCCTCTCGCGCGGGAGCACGCGCGGGTACGTGCGCGTGCTTGGACACTGGCTTACCCGATTCCGCGCCCACGGGGAAATCGGGGCCCGCCCCGGCCGCTGCGTCAGCCGCGTGCGGCGGCGGACGGCAGCGTGGGCAGCGCCCGGTCCAGCAGACCGGTGCGGGCGGCCAGCGCGGCCGCCTCCAGCCTCGATCCCACGCCCAGCTTCATCAGCACCCGCTGCACGTGCGTACGGGCGGTGCTCGGGGCGATCTCCATGCCCGCGGCGATCAGCCGGGTGTCCTCGCCCTCGGCGACCCGGACGAGCACCTCCACCTCGCGCGGGGTGAGCAGCCGCAGCAGCCGGCTCCCCTCGTCGTCGGGCTGGGCGGCGGGGTTCAGCAGCTCCGCGAAGGCCCCCTGCAGCAGCTGCGGGGCGATCGCCACCTCCCCCGCCCTGGCCTTGGCCAGGGCCCGCTCCACGCCCTCGATGCGCTCGTCCTGGCGTACGTACCCCGAGGCGCCGGCGGCGAAGGCGGCCGCGATCCCGCGCGGGCTGGGGACCGGGCCGAGGACGACCACGGCGATCTGCGGGCGCTCCCGCTTGATGCGGGCGACCGGCTCGAAGACCCCGGGCTCGGCAGGGGTGGCGGTGCCGAACAGGCAGACCTCCGGAGCACGGCTGATGACCAGCTCGGCGGCGCCCGCCGCCGGGGCGGCAGCGGCCAGTACCCGGTGCCCGCGCAGCTTCAGGGCAGAGGCGAGCGCCTCGGCCAGCAGCCGGTGCTCGTCGACCACCACGACCCGTACGCCCATCGAGGAAACACCCCCCACCCTTCTGACCCGGCAAGCTACACGCTTGTTCGACGGTACGCGGGGGATACCGCGCAGAAGCCCCCGATCGGTACGGACCGTTCGGGGGCTTTCGGCGGTGCTGTGCGAAGCGGGCGCGGCCCGGTCAGCTCGCGGTGAAGGAGACGAAGAGGTACTCCGGGTCGGCCTTGTCCGAGTACGGCTTGGAGACCGTGGTGCGCGAGATGAAGAACTTGCCGTTGTGGTAGCGGTACTCGGAGTACTCGGGCGAGTATCCGGTCTCGGCGCGCTGGCTCGCCTTGTCCGCCGGGTTCTCCATGAGGACGGTCTCCTTCATCGTCTTGCCGTCGATGCTGACGATCTGACCGCCCTTGTCGTACGGGGGGTACTTGTAGGCGATGATGTTCGACCCGTCCATGCGCAGCGGGGACATCGTGAACCGCTCGCCCGCGTCGGCGCGGTCGGTGGTCTGCTTGCCGGTCTCCAGGTCGAAGGAGAGCAGCTCGTTGGTGCGGCCGCTGGAGGCCTGGCCCTGGTGCTCGTACGACGGCAGGTAGAGCTTGCCGTTGCCGACCACCATGTTCATGCACTTCTCGACCTCGGATCCGCACTTGGCGGCGAAGTCTCCGGAGGCGAGCGGGATGCGGGCCTTCAGCTCGCCCTTGGGGTCGACGACGAAGAGGTCGCTGATGCCCGTGGCGTTCTTCGCGGTCTTGCCGACGTCGGCCGCCACGATCAGGGGCTTGGTGGCGACGATGTACGCGTCCTCGATGCCCTGGGAGAGCTTGTACGAGGCCGTGGGCGCGCCGGTGGCCGGGTCGAGGAGCTGGCCGTACAGCGTGTAGTTGGGGCTCTGCCCGCACTTGCGGATCGCGGCGAGGGCCTCGCCGCCGCCGTAGCCCACGTCACGGCAGCCTTCGCCGTCGACCTTGGGCAGCCACAGGGACTTGCCGTCGGCGAGGTTCCAGGCGGCGCCGCCCGCGGAGATGCCGGCCGCGGCGACCGTCTTGCCGCTGAGGGTGACGCTGGTGAACGCGACGGGCTTGTCTCCGCCGGTGGCGCTCTTGGCGTTGCCGGACCAGACGAGCTTGCCGCTCTCCAGGTCGATGACGCCGACCTCGGTGCACTGGACGTACTTGTTCTCGGGCGTCGGCTGGGCGGCCTTGAAGAGGACCGCCGTCCTGTTCTCGCTGACGTGCTTGGTCGCGCCGCAGAGCTCGCCGGGGAAGGGCAGCTCCCACTTCTTGCCGCCGTCGACGAGGTTGTAGCCGACGACCTTCGCCAGATCGGACTTGATGTACGTGGAGTCGGTCAGCCAGGAGCCGGCGACGACGGCGACGTCGGCCGGGACCGGGCTCGGCAGGTTGAAAAGCGGCTTCGACTTCGTGTTGCCGGGCACCTTCTCGGTGCCGGGCACGGAGTCCTGGGGCTTGTCGTTGCCCGGGGAGGCGCTCGGGTTGCTGTCGGCCTTGTTCCCGCCGCCGCTGTCGCCGGAGGTGTACCAGAGGCCGCCGCCGACGATGAGGGCGATGGCCAGGACGGCCGCGCCGACGATCGTCAGCTGGGTGCGCTTGGCGTTGCCGGCGGCCGGGGCCGCGGCCGGGGGCTGCGGGGCGGGCACGGGCGCGCCGCCGGGGGCGCCGGGGGCCCCGTACGGCGACGGGGTGCCGGGCTGCTGCGGGTAGCCGTAGCCGGGCCCGGTCTGCGGGTACCCGTACGCGGGCTGGGCCGCGGCGGGTTCGGGCGGTGGCACGGGCGCGCCGAACCCGCCCGGCGGCGGGTCCTGCGGCTCGCCGAAGCCGCCGGACGGCGGCTGGCTGGGGGGCGGCGGGATACTCATCGGTTGCTGTTGCCTCTCGGTGGGCGGGTCGTGGGACGCATGTTCACTTGCCGAAGGCCATCAGGAGCTTCTCGTCCTTGTTCTCACCCAGCAGCCGGGTGGTGGAGAGGAAGAACCGCCCGTCCGCGTAGGCGGCGCTCTGGGAAGTCAGGAAGGAGGATTCGATCCGTGCGGAGGTGCCCGAGGGGAGCTTCAGCAGCGTTTTGGGGGCGCCTCCGTCGGCCGGGAACGAGACGATCTCGCCGGGCTCGCCGACAGGGCTGGCGCGGTAGGCGGTCAGCTGGCCGTTCGCGGCATCGAGCGGGATGAGGGCCTTCTTGTCACCGGCCTTGGCGCGCCACTTGACCTTGCCCGTGCCGAGGTCGAAGGCGACGATCTCGCTGCCGGTGGACTTGTCCCCGGAAGCGAGGTAGGCGGTGTCCGCGTCGACCACGGAGTTCCCGCAGTACTGGAGGCCCTCGCTGGAGCCGTAACCACCGCAGTTGACCAAGAAGTTGCCTTCACCGGAGAGCGTGTTGCGCTTCTGTCCCTTCTCGTCGAGGACGAGGATGGCCCGCTCCTTGGTGTCGCGGTTGCCGGCGTCGATGACGGTGGGGCTGACCGAGTAGACGGCGTTGACCTGGTAGCCCTTGGGCAGGCGGTAGCTCCATGTCTTCTTGCCGGTGTTCGGGTCGGCGTCCTGGATCTCGATGGTCCGGTCGGCGTCCAGGCAGAGGGCCACGGCGATCATCTTGTTGTTGCCCGCGGCGTAGGTCATGGGCTTGCAGCCCTCGGGGCCCGCGTCGGAGAAGAGCTTGTCACCGGTGCTGAGGCGGTGGGCGCTCTGGCCCCCCGTCCAGGCGAGGGCGAAGGTGTCGCCGCTGAGGGTGACCCTGGTGGAGTCGGCGGCATTGAAAGGCCCCTCCATGACAAGCTCCTTCGTCCAGCCCTCCTTGCCGGTCTTGAGGTCGATGAGCTTCATCTGGTTGCAGCTGGAGCCGTCGGCGTTCTTGACGACCATGACGGTCCTGCCATCGGGGGAGGTCTGACCGGTGAGTCCGCAGATCTCCGTGCGGAGGTCGATCTTCCACTTCTCGTTGCCGTCACTCACCCCGTAGCCGATGACGGACTTGTCGACGGTCTTGACGACGGTGTCGCCGACGACCCACAAGCCCTTGGCGGGGATTCCGGCTCCCGGGCCCTCCATCTTGGCGGTCTTCAGCCAGAGGGCCTTGTCCTCACCCGGCTTGCGGCCCTCGTTGAGGTCGGTCGGGATTTCGCTGCCCTTGCCGTTGCCGTTGCCGTCGCCCTTGTCCACGGAAGGGGAAGCGGAGGGCTTGGCGTCGGTCGGCTCCTGCGCGACCGGCTTCGGGTCCTTGTCGTCGCCGGAGAAGGCCACGTAGCCGACGCCCCCGAGAACGAGGACGGACGCCACCGAAGCGGCGATCAGCAGGACCGTCTTCTTCTTCGGCGCAGCGCCCGGGCCCGAACCGGGGCCGCCCGGGGCCGCCACCTGCTGCGGCACGGTGGGCGGCTGCGGCGGGTACGCGGGCTGCTGGGCGTACGGGTTCTCACCCTGCGGCGGAAACCCGTACCCCTGCTGCGGCGGACCGGGCAGGTGCCCGTAACCGGAAGGCGTCGGCGGCTGGTTCGGCGGCTGGGGCAGCTCGGTCATCAGCGCACGCTTTCGGCATCGGGGAGGTCGGGGAGGATGACCTTTCTATCACTGACAGCGCGCATACATCGGGCGGGTCCGCCCCCTGTTCCCAAGGGAGGACCCGCCCGTGACGCCGTCGTTATACGGCCAGTTGCCCCCGAAGTCCGCCGGAATCCAGGCTTCCTCGGCCGTCTCGCCTCGGCGCGTCGCCAAATCCACGCGCTGCGGACGGAGTTCGCGGAGCCCCGCGCCGGCCCGGACGCCTCCTCACTTGCCGAAGACCATCAGGAGCTTCTCGTCCTGGCCCTGGGCCCGCAGGTGGGTGGAGGAGATGAAGAACCGTCCGTCCACGTAGTCCAGCCTCGGAAGGGTGAAGGTCCGCTCGATCGGGGCGGCGGGGCCCGAGGGGTGGCGCAGGAGCGCGGTCGGGGTGCCACCGGCGGCGGGGATGGAGAGGACCTCGCCGCCCTGCTCCTCCTCGGCCTTCCGGTAGGCGATGAGCTGCCCGTTCACGGCCTTGAGCGGGGTGAGGATGCGCTTGCCCCCGGCCGGGACGCGCCACTTGTCCTTGCCGGTCGCCAGGTCGAAGGCGACGATCTCGTTGGCCTTGCCGGTGCCCGCCGCGGTGGGCAGGTAGAGGGTGTTCGCGTCGACGACGGCCGAGGGGCAGGTCGCCAGGGACCGGAAGATGCCGGTGTCGCCGCAGCCGACGGCGAAGCTGCCCTCGCCGGCGAGGGTGGCGGTCTGCTTCCCGTCGGGTCCCAGGACCACGATGGAGCGCTGCTTCGTCTGCTCGTTGCCGATGTCGATGACGGTCGGGTTCACCGAGTAGATGCTGGTCACCTTGAACTTCGCGGGGAGCCGGTAGGCCCAGCCCTTCGCGCCGGTGACGGGGTCGATGCCGTGGACCTCGGCGGTGGAGTCCTCGTCGGTGCAGGTGACGAGGGCGATCATCTTGCCGTTGCCGGCCTCGTAGGAGTCCGGGTTGCAGCCGTCGCCCACCGGGCTCGCGAAGAGCTTGTCACCGTTGCTGATCTTGAAGGCGCTGGCATTGCCGCCGCGGCTGACGGTGACGGTGTCCCCGATCATGGACAGGGTGGGGCTGGTGAAGATGTCGAAGAGCCCCTCCTTGGGCACCTCCTTCGACCAGACCTCCTTGCCCGTCTTGAGGTCGACCACGCGCAGCTGGGTGCAGGAGGTGTTCTCCCCCTCGCCGTCGCGGTACATGACGACCGTCCGGCCCTCGGCCGTGGTCTGCGGGGCGACGGAGCAGATCTGCGCGGGGAAGGGCAGTGACCACTTCTCCTTGCCGTCGGTGACGGAGTAGCCGGTGAGGTTCTTCCAGAGGCTCTTGACCACGGTGTCGCCGACGACCCACTGGCCGGCGGCGTCGACGCCCATGCCGGGGCCCTCGATCTTGGTCGTCTTGAGCCAGAGGACCTTGTCCTCGCCCTGCTTGCGGCCGGAGTTCAGGTCCGCCTGCTGGGCTCCGCCGTCGCCGTTGCCGTCTCCCTTGTCCGCGGAGGGGGAAGCGGAGGGCTTGGCGTCGGTGGGCTCCTGCGCGACCGGCTTCGGGTCCTTGTCGTCGCCGGAGAAGGCCACGTAGCCGACGCCCCCGAGGACGAGGGCGGCGGCCACCGAAGCGGCGATCAGCAGGACCGTCTTCTTCTTCGGCGCAGCGCCCGGACCGGAACCGGGGCCGCCCGGGCCGCCGGGGCCCGCCGGCCACTGCTGCGGCACGGTGGGCGGCTGCGGCGGGTACGCGGGCTGCTGGGCGTACGGGTTCTCACCCTGCGGCGGAAACCCGTACCCCTGCTGCGGCGGACCGGGCAGGTGCCCGTAACCGGAAGGCGTCGGCGACTGGTTCGGCGGCTGGGGCAGCTCGGTCATCAGCGCACGCTTTCGGCATCAGGAGGTCGGGGAGGATGACCTTTCTATCACTGACCCGGCCCGGCCCCGCTCAGGCCTCCTCGGCCAGCTCCAGCCAGCGCATCTCCAAATCGTCGCGGTCCGCGAGGAGTTCCCGCAGCTCCGCGTCGAGCTTGGCCACCTTGTCGTAGTCGGTGGAGTTCTCGGCGATCTGGGCGTGCAGGTTGCCCTCGCGGTCCGACAGCTTGTTCAGCTGCCGCTCGATCTTCTGGAGCTCCTTCTTCGCGGCGCGCGAGTCCCCCGAGGCGGTGGACTTCGCGGCGCCGGCGGACTGGACGGGCGCCGGGGCGGCCGCCTCGATCATCCGCTGCCGGCGCTCCAGGTACTCGTCCAGACCGCGCGGCAGCATCCGCAGGCTCGCGTCGCCGAGGAGCGCCATCACCGTGTCGGTGGTGCGCTCGATGAAGAAGCGGTCGTGGGAGATCACGATCATCGAGCCGGGCCAGCCGTCGAGGAGGTCCTCCAGCTGGGTCAGGGTCTCGATGTCGAGGTCGTTGGTGGGCTCGTCGAGGAAGAGGACGTTGGGCTCGTCCATCAGTAGGCGCAGGATCTGCAGGCGGCGGCGCTCACCACCGGAGAGGTCGCCGACCGGCGTCCACTGCTTCTCCTTGGTGAAGCCGAACTGCTCGCAGAGCTGGCCCGCCGTCATCTCGCGGCCCTTGCCGAGGTCGACGCGGTCGCGCACGCGCTGGACGGCCTCCAGGACGCGCAGGGACGGGTCGAGTTCGCCGACCTCCTGGGAGAGGTAGGCCAGCTTGACGGTCTTGCCGACGATGATCTTTCCGGCGGCGGGCTGGACCTCGCCCTGGGTGCGGGCGGCCTCGGCGAGGGCGCGCAGCAGGGAGGTCTTGCCGGCGCCGTTGACGCCGACGAGGCCGACGCGGTCGCCGGGGCCCAGGTGCCAGGTGAGGTGCTTGAGGAGTTCCTTCGGGCCGGCGTGGACGCTGACGCCTTCCAGGTCGAAGACCGTCTTGCCGAGGCGGGCGTTGGCGAACCGCATCAGCTCGGAGGTGTCGCGCGGCGGCGGCACGTCGGCGATGAGCTCGTTGGCCGCCTCGATGCGGTAGCGCGGCTTGGAGGTCCGGGCGGGTGCGCCGCGGCGCAGCCAGGCCAGCTCCTTGCGCATCAGGTTCTGCCGCTTGGACTCCTCGGTCGCGGCGATGCGGTCGCGCTCGGCGCGGGCGAAGACGTAGTCGCTGTAGCCGCCCTCGTACTCGTGCACGTCACCGCGCTGCACGTCCCACATGCGGGTGCAGACCTGGTCGAGGAACCAGCGGTCGTGGGTGACGCAGACGAGCGCGGAGCGGCGTTCCTGGAGGTGCTTGGCCAGCCAGGAGATGCCCTCGACGTCGAGGTGGTTGGTGGGCTCGTCGAGGATCAGGAGGTCCTGGTCGGCGATGAGCAGCTTGGCGAGGGCGATCCGGCGGCGCTCGCCACCGGAGAGCGGGCCGATGACGGTGTCGAGGCCCTGGCCGAAGCCGGGCAGGTCGAGGCCGCCGAAGAGTCCGGTGAGGACGTCACGGATCTTGGCGTTGCCGGCCCACTCGTGGTCGGCCATGTCCCGGATGATCTCGTGGCGGATGGTCGCCCGGGGGTCGAGGGAGTCGTGCTGGGTGAGGACGCCCATGCGCAGGCCGCCGGACTGGGTGACCCGGCCGGTGTCGGGCTCCTCCAGCTTGGCGAGCATCCGGATGAGGGTGGTCTTGCCGTCGCCGTTGCGGCCGACCACGCCGATCCGGTCCCCCTCGGACACGCCGAGGGAGATGCCGTCCAGCAGGGTACGTGTGCCGTACACCTTGCTGACTGCCTCGACATTGACCAGATTGACGGCCATCAGACGCGCTCCAGGGAAAGGGTGTGGATCAGCCCCTCAGCCTAACCCTCCGGGCCGGGGCAGACCGTTCTACGAGATACCAGCCGCCCAGTGCCATCGCGATCGCGGCCGGCGCGGTGACGGGCAGGGCGATCAGCGTGGCGCTGTGCCCGTCGAGCAGGCCGCCGAGGCCGGTCATGGACAGGCCCAGGATGCCGAGCAGGCACAGGGTGATCCCGAGGGCGGCGACGGGGCCTCCCGTGCGCCGGGCGGGGGCCGGCGCGCCGGGCCGGGGCGCCTCGAAGCGGCGGAACAGCGCGACGAGCACACCCGTCAGGGCGGCCGCGGCCAGGAACCGCACCGGGACCTGCGCCCACCAGGCGGCCGTGGCGGGGGCCGGCAGGTCGAGGCCGAGGGCGAGCTGGGCCGCGTACACGCCGAGCATGGCGGTCAGGTGCCACAGGAAGGCGGTCATGGCCAGGCCGTTGGCCGCGACCACCCCGCGCCAGACGCGCGGCCGGCGCAGCCAGGCGGTGGCGGGCCGGGCCGCCAGCTGGACGGCGCCGACGAGCCACAGGCCGTGGCAGAGCAGGGCGAGGGTGGGCGGGGCCATGTTGGAGACCTTCTCGCCCGGCATCCCGACCATGGACAGCGGGTACGGGCCGTACGCCACCAGCAGGGCGGCGGAGGCGAGTCCCGCGGCGGCGAGGGCGGCGGGCCTGCGGATGCGGCCGTCGGCGCGCAGGAAGCCGAGCTGGTGGACGGCGAGCCAGACGAGGGCGAAGTTCAGGAACTCCACGTAGGGGACGCCGAGCGCGAAGCGCAGTACGTCGACCAGGGCGGCCGCCCCGGCCAGGGCGGCGAAGGCGGCCCAGCCGGCGCGCTCGTGCAGCTTCAGCAGCGGCGGGGTGAAGGCGACCATGGCGAGGTAGATCCCGATGAACCACAGCGGCTGGGTGACGAGGCGCAGCGCGGCCCCGGTCAGCGTTCCGCCGCCGTGGCCGGCGAGCTGCACGGCGAGTGCGACCGCGGCCCACACCAGGACGAAGACGAGGGTGGGGCGCAACAGCCGTTGGAGCCGGGCCCGCAGGAAGGCGGCGTAGACGGGCCCGTCGGTGCGGCGGGCGAGGGAGCGGTAGGACAGGGCGTGCGAGAACCCGCCGACGAAGAAGAAGACGGGCATGATCTGCAGCCCCCAGGTGAGCACCTGGAGGGCGGGCACGAGGGCGAGCAGATTCCCTATGCCGTCGCCGCTGACGGCGGCCATCAGCCAGTGTCCGGCGATGACGGTGCCGAGCGAGGCGACCCGCAACAGGTCGACGTACCGGTCACGGTCGGCGGGGGTGGCCTCGGCCAGGGCGCGTGCGCTAGCTGTCATGGGGCCACGGTGTCCCCTGCCGGGTGTCTCCCGACAGGGCGCGGATACTCAACTCGGGCCTGAGTACCGCCCCGGGGCTCCGCCCCGAACCCCGCGCCTGGGATTCAGCCTCGCCGGCGTTTGGGGCGCGGGGTCTGGGGCGGAGCCCCGGCAGCGGACCCGCGGGGTCAGGACGGCAGGACCGTGGCTCCGGGGGCCGGGCTGGACGCCACGCGAGTGGCCCGGCAGGTACCGGACGCTTCGAGCGCGGCAGCGACCTTGGCGGCGGCTTCCTCGTCCGCGACGAGGAACGCGGTCGTCGGGCCCGAGCCCGAGACCAGCGCGGCGAGCGCGCCACCCTCCACGCCCGCGGCCAGCGTCCGCGCCAACTGCGGCCGAAGAGACAGCGCCGCCGCCTGGAGGTCGTTGGCCAAGGTGGCGCCCAGCCGGTCCGCGTCGCCCGAGGCCAGGGCCGCCAGCAGCGCCGGGGAGGCCTCCGGCTCGGGGATCCGCGTACCCGCGGCCTCGGCGAGGCGGTCGAACTCGCGGAAGACCGCCGGGGTGGACAGCCCGCCGTCGGCCACGGCGAAGACCCAGTGGAACGTCCCCGCCCCGACCGGCGTGAGCAGCTCACCGCGGCCGGTGCCGAGCGCGGCCCCGCCGACCAGGCTGAAGGGGACGTCGCTGCCGAGCTCCGCACAGATGTCGAGGAGCTCGGCGCGCGGGGTGTTCAGGCCCCACAGGGTGTCGCAGGCCAGCAGGGCCGCCGCGCCGTCCGCGCTGCCGCCCGCCATGCCGCCCGCGACCGGGATGTTCTTCGCGATGTGCAGGTGGACGGCGGGTTCGATCCCGGCCCGGGCCGCGAGGATCTCGGCGGCGCGCGCCGCGAGGTTGCTGCGGTCCAGCGGCACCTGGTCGGCGTCCGGGCCGGTGCAGGTGATGGTCAGGGCGTCGGCCGGGGTGGCGGTGACCTCGTCGTACAGGGAGACGGCGAGGAAGACGTTGGCCAGGTCGTGGAAGCCGTCGGGGCGGGCCGCGCCCACCGCCAGCTGGACGTTGACCTTCGCGGGGACCCGTACGGTCACGGGCGCCTGGGGCGCGCTCACAGGGCCGGCCTCTCCGCCGCGGGCTTGTGCTCGGCGATGGCCGCGAACTCCTCGACCGTCAGGGACTCCCCGCGGGCCTGCGGCGAGACACCGGCGGCGACCAGCGCCGCCTCCGCGCCCGCCGCCGAACCGGCCCAGCCGGCCAGCGCGGCGCGCAGCGTCTTGCGGCGCTGGGCGAAGGCGGCGTCGACGACCGCGAAGACCTCGGCCTTGGTGGCGGTGGTCTTGATCGGCTCGGTGCGGCGCACCAGCGAGACGAGACCGGAGTCGACGTTCGGGGCGGGCCAGAAGACCTTGCGGCCGATGGCACCGGCACGCTTGACGTGGGCGTACCAGTTGGCCTTGACGGAGGGCACCCCGTAGACCTTGTTGCCCGGTTCCGCGGCCAGCCGGTCGGCGACCTCGGCCTGCACCATCACCAGCGTGCGCTCGATGGTCGGGAAGCGGTCGAGCATGGTGAGCAGGACGGGCACGGCCACGTTGTACGGCAGGTTCGCGACGAGCGCGGTCGGCGCCGGGCCGGGCAGTTCGGTCACCAGCATCGCGTCGGAGTGGACCAGCGCGAAGCGGTCCTTCTTCGCGGGCATCCGGGCCTCGATGGTGGCGGGCAGGGCGGCGGCGAGGATGTCGTCGATCTCGACGGCGACGACCCGGTCCGCGGCCTCCAGCAGCGCGAGCGTCAGCGAGCCGAGCCCCGGGCCGACCTCGACGACCACGTCGTCGGGGCGGACCTCGGCGGTGCGCACGATCCGGCGGACCGTGTTGGCGTCGATGACGAAGTTCTGCCCCTTCTGCTTCGTCGGGCGTACGCCGAGGGCGGCGGCCAGCTCCCTGATGTCGGCCGGGCCGAGGAGGGCGTCGGGCGCGGCGGGGGAGGTCTTCTCGGTGTTCTCGGGCTGCTGCTCTGCGGTGCTCACCGGTAAAGCGTACGGCCGCAGTGCGGCCACGGACTCGCCCCCCGCTGCACGTAGAGCTTCTTCGCCCGGTACGTCTGTTCCGCGCCCGGGGCGTCCTGCGGGCGTCCGCTGCCGCCGAGGGCCTGCCAGGTGCGGACGTCGAACTGGTACAGCCCGCCGTAGGTCCCCGAGGCGTCGGTGGCGGAGGGGCGGCCGCCGGACTCGCACTGGGCGAGGGCCGCCCAGTTGAGGCCGTCGGCGCCGGCGACGGAGCTCGGCAGCGCCTTGGTGCCGACCTTGACGAGCTGGGTGACGGGTTCGCGGACGACCTCGTCGGCGATGGGCCGCGGCGTCTGCCGGACCCCGTTGACGGTGCGCAGGCTGTACGTGACCCTGCGCGCCCCGGGGCGGCCGGCGCGCTCGACGACCTCGGTGCCGGCGAACAGCTCGGGGTCGTCGACCTTCTCGGTCTCGTACGGGATCCGCTCCTCGCGGACCTCGCGGGTGCCGGTGATGCGCAGCACGGTGACCGTCTGGCCGTCGCGCGGGAAGTCGGTGGGCGGTACGGAGGTGGTGTCCTGGTCCTGGAGGGTGATGCCGGCCTGGTCGAGGGCCTCCTGGACGGTGGCGGCGTTGGTGCGGATGGTGCGTTCGCGGCCGTCGGCCATGAAGGTGACGCTGCGTTCGGTGCGGACGCTGAGGGCCAGCCCGGCGCGCGGGACGGGGGCGGTGCGGGGGGCGGAGAGGTAGGCGCCCTCGGCGCGGATGCCGAACTGGCGCAGGGCGCCCTCGACGGTGCGGGCGGTGGTCCACACCTGGCGCTGCTGTCCGTCGAGGGTCAGGCGCAGGGGGCGGCCGTAGCGGACGACGACCTCCTCGCCGTCGCCGAGGGGTTCGCCGGGGGCGGGGGCGACCAGGTCGTGGGGGCCGACGCCGAGGCCTTCGGCGGCGAGCAGTTCGCCGATGTCGTCGGCGAAGGTGTGGAGGTTGCGCGGGACGCCGTCCACGGTGAGCCGTACGGCCTTGTCGGCGGCGACGAACGCCGAGGTGCCGCCCGCGAGGAAGGCGACGACGAGGGCCTGCGGCACGATCCGCCGCCAGTTCCCGGCGAGGATCTCGGCGGGGGCGCCGCGGCCCCGGGCCCGGCGGCGGCCCGGCGCCGCGGGGCTGAGGGTGGGAGCGGGGGCGGCGGGTGCGGCCGGCGCCGCGACCACGGGGGGCGCGGCCCTGCGGCGGCCCGGGCCGGGCGCGACGGGCGCCGCGGCCAGGGTGTCGGCCTCCGACAGCTCGGCCGGTGACATGCCGGCCCGGCGGCGGCGCCCGCCGCGCGGGCCCGGTACCGGGGGCGGCGCCGGGACCGTGGTCGGGCCCGGGACCGGGGGCTCCGGGTGCCACGCGGCGGGCCCGGGATCTCCCGTACCGGCCGCCCGGGCCGCCGGTACGGACAAGGGTTGGGCCTCGTACGCCTCGGGGACGGAACCGCCACGGCGGTGACTGCCCTGGGTATCGCTCACGACGCTCGCTCCACTGGTGATCCGGCACCCTCCGGTGCGGGCACGGCACCCTAGCGGAGGAGTCGTCACACTCCAAAGCGAAACGATTACTCAGTGTGTCGGAGCGGGTGGGGCGCCAGTGGCGGTCAGTAGTCGAAGGCGCGCGCCGTGTTGGCCGCCAGGGCCGTGGCCATCGCGTCCTCGTCGATGCCGCGGACCGCGGCCATCGCCCGGACCGTCAGCGGAATGAGGTACGGCGCGTTGGGCCGTCCGCGGTACGGCGCAGGGGTGAGGTAGGGCGCGTCCGTCTCGACGAGCACCAGCTCCAGCGGGGCCACGGCCAGGGCCTCGCGCAGCGGCGCGGCGTTCTTGAAGGTGACGGTCCCGGCGAAGGACATGTAGTACCCGGCGGCGGCGCACTCGCGGGCCATGTCGGCGTCCCCGGAGTAGCAGTGGAAGACGGTGCGCTCGGGGGCGCCCTCCTCGCGCAGGACGCGCAGCACGTCCGCGTGGGCGTCCCGGTCGTGGATGACGAGCGCCTTGCCCTGCCGCTTGGCGATCTCGATGTGCGCGCGGAAGGAACGCTCCTGCGCGGCCATGCCCTCGGGTCCGGTGCGGAAGTAGTCCAGGCCGGTCTCGCCGACCGCCTTGACGTGGTCGAGCGCGGCCAGCGCCTCGATCTCGGCGAGCGCCTCGTCGAGGGCGGCCTCGCCGCCGCCGGCCCGGGCGCCCTGGCGCGACCAGCCGTCGGGGTCGCCGAGCACGATCCGCGGCGCTTCGTTCGGGTGAAGCGCGACGGCCGCGTGGACGTTCTCGTACGCGGCCGCGGTCTCGGCGGCCCACCGGGAGCCCTTCACGTCGCAGCCCACCTGGACGACGGTGGTCACGCCCACCGAGGCGGCCTTCGCGAGACCCTCCTCGACGGTCCCCGACTGCATGTCGAGGTGGGTGTGCGAGTCCGCCACCGCCACCCGGAGGGGTTCGGGCAGCGGCGGCGGTGCGTCCTTGGGCTGCGTCTTCTCCACGCGTGTGCTCATACGGCCGATCTTATGACCGGCGGAAGAGCCCCTTCAGACGGGAGAGCAGGCCCCGGCGCTCCCCGGCGGGGTCGGCGGCCACCGGCCCCGGGGAGGCGTGGGACCGGGCGGGCTTGCGCGGCTTGGGCGTCCGGGGGACGTTCGCACCGGCCGGCACCGGTCCGGCGATCCCGGGCGCGATCTGGTGGTGGTAGATGTGGTCGATCATGCCCAGCACCGAGGAGACCTGTCCGGCCCGCATGATCCGTACGACGTGTCCGCCGCAGTTGAGGCAGGTCGGGTTGGACAGGGGGGAGGGCACCCGCTCGTCGTTGACCTTGTACATGATGAACGGCTCGCCCTTGCCGTCGACGTGGTGCTCGATCGCGTACGCCTGCTCCCAGCCGTATCCGCACCTCATGCACGCGAAGGAGTAGGCCTCGTGCACGGTGTGCACGTCGGAGGCGGTCACAGCGACAGGGACTGCGGCGGGGACGGGTATCGGGGTGTCTGCGATCTCACTCATGCCAGCTCCTCTTGTTCCACTGGTGCCATTGCCAGTGGACGCCTCTGCGGGCGGGAGCGCATCAGGCCCTGTCTACTGTTGGACGGTCTTTGGGCGACTCATGCCCAAAGCGCCCGGTGCGCGGTCTGAGCTTTGCTTTTCAGGCTAGCTCTTTACCGATCGGCGGCACCTTTTGTGCCGCGTTCTTTGCCGCCACCACAGCGTCGAACACCTCGCGCTTGGGTACGCCGGCCTCGGCCGCGACCGCCGCGATGGCCTCCTTGCGCCGCTCACCGGCCTCCTCGCGCACCCGCACCCGGCGCACCAGCTCCTCGTCGTCCACGTCTCCGGGCGCGGCGGCCGGGGCGCCCTCGACCACGACGGTGATCTCTCCGCGCACCCCTTCGGCGGCCCAGGCCGCGAGCTCGCCGAGCCCGCCGCGCTTGACCTCCTCGTAGGTCTTCGTCAGCTCGCGGCAGACGGCGGCCCGCCGGTCGGCGCCGAAGACCTCGGCCATCGCGGCCAGGGTGTCGTCGAGCCGGTGCGGGGCCTCGAAGTAGACGAGCGTGCGCCGCTCGCCCTCGACCTCGCGCAGCCGGCCCAGGCGCTCCCCCGCCTTGCGCGGCAGGAACCCCTCGAAGCAGAACCGGTCCACCGGCAGCCCGGACATGGCGAGCGCGGTGAGCACCGCGGACGGCCCGGGGACGGCGGTGACCTTGATGTCCTTCTCGACGGCGGCGGCGACCAGCCGGTAGCCGGGGTCGGAGACCGACGGCATGCCCGCGTCCGTCACCAGCAGCACGCGCGCCCCGCCGGCCAGCGCCTCGACCAGCTCCGGGGTGCGCGCCGACTCGTTGCCCTCGAAGTACGACAGGACGCGCCCGGTGGTGTGCACGCCGAGCCCCTGGGTCAGCCGGCGCAGCCGCCGGGTGTCCTCGGCGGCGATCACATCGGCCCGCTCCAGCTCGGCCGCCAGACGCGGCGGGGCGTCCGCGAGATCGCCGATGGGGGTGCCGGCGAGTACGAGGACGCCATCGGTCGTGGTGGGCTGGGTGTCGCGGGGCTGGTCAGTCGTCACCCGCCCATCCTCTCAGTCCCGTGCCCCGCCGCCCCCCGCCACTGGTGGCGCACACAGATCTCTTCCCTACGATGTGCCGGTGACCAGTACCGCGACGCCGCCGCCCAGCCCCGCGGGGGCCCCGCCCGCCTCATCGGTGGGACGCGAGGACGAGCCGCCCACCTGGCTGCGCCGGCTGCGCGGCTTCGGCTACGTGCCGCCCGCCGCCGCTTCCGCGCGCTCGGACGTCCGCACCCGCCTGGTGCCCCCGTACACCAGGCCGTCCAAGCAGCTGTGGATGACCTTCGGGCTGCCGCCCCAGGTGTGGGGGACCTGGCGGCTGATCGTCTCGTGGGTGGGGCCGCTGCTGGTGGCGCTGGTCGCCGGGGTGCTGCGGTTCGTGCACCTGGGCAGCCCGAAGGCGGTGATATTCGACGAGACGTACTACGCCAAGGACGCCTGGGCCACGATCCGGCAGGGCTACGAGGCCAGCTGGCCCAAGGACATCGACGCTTCGATCCTCGCGAACCCGGACGCGGTCGCCCTGCCGGCCGACCCGGGCTACGTCGTGCACCCGCCCGTCGGCAAATGGGTGATCGGGCTCGGCGAGTGGATGTTCGGCTTCACGCCCTTCGGCTGGCGGTTCATGACCGCCGTGCTCGGCACGCTGTCGGTGCTGATGCTGTGCCGGATCGGGCGCCGCCTCTTCCGCTCGACCTTCCTGGGCTGCCTGGCGGGCGCGCTGCTCGCGGTGGACGGCCTGCACCTGGTGATGAGCCGCACCGCGCTGCTGGACCTGGTGCTGATGTTCTTCGTGCTCGCCGCCTTCGGGGCCCTTCTCATCGACCGCGACCGGGCCAGAGCCCGGCTGGCGGACGCGCTGCCGGTGGACGAGGAGGGCCGGACCCGGCCGGACACGAAGATCGCCGAGACGCTGCGGCTGGGCTGGCGGCCGTACCGGATCCTGGCCGGCGTGTGCCTGGGTCTGGCCGCGGGCACGAAGTGGAACGGCTTCGTCATCCTCGCCTTCTTCGGCGTCCTCACCGTGCTGTGGGACGCCGCCGCGCGGCGCACCGCGGGCGCGGGTGCCCCGTACGTCTCGATGCTCCGGCGCGACGCGCTGCCCGCCTTCGTCTCGACCGTCCCGGTCGCGGTCGCCACGTACCTGGCCTCGTGGTCGGGCTGGATCCTCAGCCCGGACAACGGCAAGGGCGGCTATCTGCGCGACTGGGCGGCCAAGTACGACCAGGGCAGCTCGCTGGGCTTCCTGCCGGAGTGGCTGCGCAGCCTGTGGCACTACGAGACCGAGGTCTACGCGTTCCACGTCGGCCTGACCTCGGGGCACACCTACGAGTCCAACCCGTGGAGCTGGCTGGTCCTGGGCCGGCCCGTCTCCTACTTCTACGAGTCCCCCGAACCCGGCGCCGACGGCTGCCCAGCGACCGCGGCGGGCAAGTGCGCCCGCGAGGTCCTGGCCCTGGGCACCCCGCTGCTGTGGTGGGCGGGCTGCTTCGCGCTGCTGTACGTGCTGTGGCGGTGGTTCTTCCGCCGCGACTGGCGGGCGGGCGCGATCGCGTGCGCACTGGGGGCGGGTCTGCTGCCCTGGTTCAACTACCAGGAGCGGACGATCTTCTACTTCTACGCGGTGGTCTTCGTCCCGTACCTGTGCCTGGCGGTGGCGATGATGATCGGCGCCCTGCTGGGCCCGGCCGGGTCGAGCGAACGCCGACGCGCACTGGGCGCGATCGGCGCGGGCGTACTGGTCCTGCTGATCGCGTGGAACTTCATCTACTTCTGGCCGATCTACACGGGCCAGACCTTGCCCATGGACTCCTGGCGCGGCCGCATGTGGCTGGACACCTGGGTCTAGCAGCGCAAACGAAGGGCCCGCCACCTGACGGTGCCGGGCCCTTCGTGGTTGTTGCTGGTCCTCGCTGGCCGTCCTGAGCCGCCCCTCGACGGCCCGCAGACGACCTCAGCGAGCGGCCGCCCGGTGGTTATCAACTGATGCGAACGCCCTGCGCAGAGATGGCTCCGGAGGACCTCGGCGGCCCTGGTGGGCGGAAAACCTCTGGTCGGGGCCGCCTGGGCTGAGCGTTCACCTGTCCCGCACTTCAGCAGGAATCCCCTTCGCCCCCCGTAGGGCTCCGTTCAGGTTCGCGCCGGTGAGATCAGCGCCGGTCAGGTCTGCCTGGCGCAGGTCCGATCCGTTCAGGTCGGCACCATGCAGGTCCGAGGACAAGGCGGAGGGGCACCCGTGTACTGGACGTACTCGGGCGCCCCGAAAACGCCGCCAGGTGCGGTGCCGGGCGCCGCAGGCCCGGCAGGATGCGCGGAGACGGGCTAGCGGGAGGCCTCGCAAGCCGCGGAGGCCACGTCCTTGCTCGCGCCGACCGCGACGAGGCTGGCGTCGCAGCTGGTCTGGTTGCCGATCGACCCCTGGTAGCAGGCCTCCGCGGCGCCGTCCGTGGCCTTCGGGGCGTGCTGGGCGACGTACTGCTCGCAGGCCTTCACGTCCGCCTGGGCGGACGGGGCGGCGATGACGGTGCCGCCGACGGCGAGGGCCAGGCCTGCCAGGATGCTGGGGATACGAGCCGACGGACGCATGCGGATGCACCTGCTCTCTCGGTGGGGTGCGGTCCGCCGACGCGCCGGACCGCGGGCGGGGGCGGCGGCGCGGAGCGGGGGCCCTCGCTCTTCCGACGCTAGAACACGGCACCGGTGCACGCATGTTCGGGCCGTGCCGGGGTCAGTCCTCGGCCGTGTGCTCGTCGTCCCAGGCGGGGGCCGTGACCGTGCCGTCGGCCCAGTCCCGCCGCAGGATCGCGTAGCCGACCGCGTCGTGGACCGTGCCGTCGGCCGAGGGCCAGCCCTCCCGGTAGTGCGCCTCCTTGACGTACCCGCACCGCCGGAAGGTGCGCCGCATCGCCGCGTCGTCCTGGCGCGTGGTGCCCTCGATCCGCCGGATCCGCGGGAGTTCGGTGAACAGGTGTCCCGTCAGCCAGGTCAGTGCGTGGCGCCGATCCCCCGGCCCCGGTACCGGGAGCGGATCCGCAGGTCGAAGACGGGCGTGCTGTCGCCCAGGTCCATCAGGCGGACCAGGCCGAGGGCCTCCCCGCCGCCGTCGATCCAGAACGACCTGGTCTCCGCGTTGTCGAAGCGGCCCTCCGCGGCCCATTGCCGGGCCTGCTCCGGATCGACGACGGCCGAGCCGTGGAAGGGCCAGGCGTCCCCGGCGAGGAAGGCGACCAGGTCATCGGCGTCGGCATCGGCGTAACGCCGGTAGGTGAGGTCCACGGCGGCACTCTAGGGAGGGAAGCCGCAGGTGACGACCCGATTACGTTCGGATGTTCCGGTCCGGTAACAATGACGTACTGAGTCGCTGCACAGAGTAAAGTCCGCACCAAGGGTTCTTTGAACATGTTCAGGAACCGTCATCATGGGGGAAGGACTCACGTGAACGGGGCAGCGAAGGGTGCCGTCATCGGCGGGGTGTTCCTCGCCATGCTCGGCGGCGCCGGGTACGGGGTGTACACGCTGGTCGGAGACGCCGGCGGGGACGCGAAGGAAGGCAAGGACGGCGAGACCACCGTCCAGGCCGAAAAGGGCAGCGGGCCGGTCGGCGACAAGGACGCGGCGAAGACCGCCAAGGCCTTCCTGGCCGCATGGGCGGCCGGGGACGAGCGGGTGGCCGCCGACCTGACGAACAACCCCGCGGCCGCGCAGGCCGCGGTCGGGGATTTCAAGACCAAGTCGTACGTGTCCAAGGCCGTGATCACCCCCGGCACGCCGAACGGCACCACCGTGCCGTTCAAGGTCGAGGCAGAGATCACGTACGAGGGCACCACCAAGCCGCTGGCCTACGACTCCCAGCTGACCGTGGTGCGCGGCCTGACCAGCGGAAAGCCGCTGGTCGACTGGCAGCCCTCGGTGATCCACCCGCAGCTCCAGAAGGACGAGAAGCTGCGTGCGGGCGCCCCCGCGAACCCGCCCGTCAAGGCCGTGGACCGCAACGGCGAGGAGCTGACCGCGGAGAAGTACCCCTCGCTGCGCCAGATCCTCGACGAGCTGCGCCAGAACTACGGCAGCAAGACGGGCGGCAAGACCGGGGCCGAGGTGTGGATCGAGCCGGCCGCGAAGGACGCGCCCAAGCGGACCCTGCTGACCCTCGTCGAGGGCGAGCCGAGCACGCTCAAGACGTACCTGGACGCGAAGGTGCAGGCGGCGGCCGAGCAGGCGGTCACCAAGTTCCCGGAGGCCTCGGTGGTCGCCGTCCAGCCGAGCAACGGACACATCCTGGCCGTCGCGAACAACCGCAAGGACAACTTCAACGCGGCGATGCGGGGCACCCGGGCACCCGGATCCACGATGAAGATCGTGACGGCCGCGATGCTGCTGGACCGCGGCCTGGTCGCCGCGGACAAACCGGCGGAGTGCGGGAAGACGGTGACGTGGGGCCGCGAGTTCCACAACCTGAACAACTTCGAGCTGCCGCCCGGCACCAGTTTCGCGACCTCGTTCGCCCGCTCCTGCAACACCGCCTTCATCAAGCAGATCAAGCCCGTCGACGACGACTCCGCACTGCCGAAGGAGGCCACGGAGGTCTTCGGCATCGGCATGGACTGGAAGACGGGCATCCAGTCCACCGACGGCAAGGTCCCGCCGGCCACGGGCGCGGCGGCGGCCGCCGAGTACATCGGGCAGGGGCAGATCACCATGAACCCGCTGAACGTCGCGTCCATCACCGCGACCGCGCGCACCGGGGTCTTCCGCCAGCCGGTACTGGTCTCGCCGGAGCTCGACGGCCGGACGATAGCGACGGCCCAGCGCCGGATGAAGTCCTCGGTGCAGCAGCAGCTGGTCAGCATGATGAAGCTGACGGCCTCCAGTGGCACCGCGCAGAAGGCCATGGCCCCGGTCCACGGCTCGGACAAGGGCGCGAAGACCGGCTCGGCGGAGGTCGGCGGCGCCGGGGACAGCCCGGACAGCTGGTTCACCGGCTTCAGCGGTGACGTGGCCGCGGCGGCCATGGTCGAGGGCGGCGGCCACGGCGGCGACGCGGCGGGCCCGATCGTCGCCCAGGTACTGAACGCGGGCTGACCGAGCGGCGGCGACGCGACCGGCCGGGCCCGAAATCGGTCGTGTCGCCGCGCCCGGCGGCGCTAACGTCGCGGCATGACGACGTCCACGCACCCCCTGTTCGCCGAGGCCCTTGCCGAGCTGGGCCTCGACCTCACCGTCCGGAGCTTTCCCGAAGGCACCCGTACGGCCGCCGACGCGGCGGCCGCGATCGGCTGCGAGCTGAGCCAGATCGTCAAGTCGCTGATCTTCGCGGCGGACGGGGTCCCGGTGCTGGTCCTCATGGACGGGGCCTCACGGGTGGACGTGGAGGCCGTACGCCGCGAGCTCGGCGCCGGGAAGGTGACGCGGGCCGATGCCGCGCTGGTCCGGGAGACCACGGGCTACGCGATCGGCGGGGTCCCGCCCTTCGGACACCGCACCCGCACCCGGGTGCTGGCCGACCGGTCACTGCTCGCCCACGAGGAGATCTGGGCGGCGGCCGGCACCCCGACCACGGTGTTCCCGATGGCCCCGGACGAGCTCATCGCGTACGCGGGGGCCGAGCTGGCCGATGTGCGCGAGCACACGACAGAGGGCTGACGGGGCGGACGGGACTGACCGGGTTGACGGGGCCTACCGGGTCGACAGGGCCGACTTCAGGGCCCTGACCAGGGCCTGCGCCCGGGGGTCCGCGGTCACCGACTTGGCCAGGGCATTGGTGACGTAGCCGAAGCCGATGCCCGCCTCCGGGTCCGCGAAGGCCAGCGAGCCGCCGCGGCCGGGGTGGCCGAACGAGGCCGGCGAGAGCAGCGGGGAGGCCGGTCCGTGCAGCATGTAGCCGGGGCCGAAGCGGGTGTTGACGACGAGCACCCGGTCCGGTCCGGCGGAGTGCTCCCGGCCGGCCAGCTCGGTGGTGGCCGGGGTGAAGATCCGCGCGCCGTCCTCGACCACGCCGATGGTGGCACCGTAGAACCGGGCCAGGGCGCGGGCCGTCCCGATGCCGTTCGACGCGGGGAGCTCGGCGGCCCGGTAGGCGGGGTCGTTCTCGTCGGGCAGCGGCGCGATGGCGGCGAAGGCGCGGCGGGTGAGGGAGTCCGGGTCGGCGTAGGCCTCGGAGACGTTGCGCCGCGGCCGGGTCCGCAGCATGCCCGCGCTCTCGGGCGGCTCGACCGGCGCCACCCGGCCCACCCGGTGGGCCTCGGTCTCCGGCAGGCCGATCCAGAACTCCAGCCCCAGCGGTTCGGCGATCTCCTCCGCGAGGACGGAACCCACCGTGCGGCCCGTCGCCCGCAGCACCAGCTCGGACAGCAGCCAGCTGTAGGTCTGCGCGTGGTAGCCGTGCTCGGTGCCCGGCTCCCAGAAGGGCTGCTGGGCGGCGACCGCGCGCGCCCCGGACACCCCGTCGGCGGCCTCGGCGGCGCTCAGCCCCCGGTCCAGCGCGGGTATGCCGGCGCGGTGCGCGAGCACGTCGCGGACCAGGATCCGCTCCTTGCCGCCCGTCTTGAACTCCGGCCAGTACGAGCCCACGGGCGCGTCCAGGTCCAGCAGTCCGCGCTGGTGCAGCAGCAGCGGCACGGCGGCCGCCACGCCCTTGGTGGCGGAGCGGACGATCTGCGCGGTGCCCTCGGTCCAGGGCTCGGTGCCCTCGGCGTCCCGGGTGCCGCCCCACAGGTCGACGACCTTGCGGCCGTCGCGGTACACGGCCACGGCCGCGCCCCGGTCCCCGAGTACCTCGAAGTTGCGTACGAACGCGTCCCTGACGGGCTCGAAGCCCTCTGCCACCGTCCCGCGGACATCCACGTCTACTCCCAGCACCTGCCGCAGCGCCCCGACGGCGCCTACGCCACAATGCAACGCCTGCCGGACGGCCCTGCTTCCCGGGTTGCCCGGAGCGGCTCACCGGGGCCCGGCCCCCGCCCGGCGGGCGGAGTCCGACGCAGCGGCTCGAAGCCTGGGAGGCGCCCCGGCGCCGATCAGCGCGAGGGGCGCGTCAGAAGGGGCGTGCGCGGGTCGAAGCCGAACGGGAGCTCCAGCCGGTGGGCCCGCATCAGCTTGTCGTCGCACAGGAGCTCCTGCGTGCGGCCGTCCGCCGCGATGACCCCCTCGCTCAGGATCACCGAGCGCGGGCACAGTTCCAGCGCGTACGGCAGGTCGTGCGTGACCATCAGCACGGTCACGTCCAGCGAGCGCAGGATGTCCGCGAGCTCGCGGCGCGAGGCGGGGTCCAGATTGGACGAGGGCTCGTCCAGGACCAGGATCTCGGGCCGCATGGCCAGTACGGTCGCCACCGCGACGCGGCGGCGCTGGCCGAAGGACAGGTGGTGCGGCGGCCGGTCGGCGAAGTCCGCCATCCCGACCTGGTCCAGGGCCGCCCGGACCCGCTCCTCCAGCTCCGCGCCCCGCATCCCGGCCGCCGCCGGGCCGAAGGCCACGTCCTCGCGGACGGTCGGCATGAACAGCTGGTCGTCGGGGTCCTGGAAGACGATCCCGACCCGGCGGCGGATCTCGGCGAGGTTCCGCTTCGCCACGGGCAGCCCGGCGACGGCCACGGTGCCGACCCCGCCGGTGAGGATGCCGTTGAGGTGCAGCACCAGCGTGGTCTTGCCCGCGCCGTTGGGTCCGAGCAGGGCGACCCGCTCGCCCTGCCCGACGGTGAGGTCCACCCCGAAGAGGGCCTGGTGGCCGTCCGGGTAGGCGTAGGCGAGGCCGGCGACTTCGAGGGAGGCAGTACTGGTCACAGGGTCCATCCCATCAGACAGACGGCGAGGGCCGTCACCGGGAGCACGGCCGCGTACGCCCACTGGGCGCGCGAGGCGACGACCTCGTCGATCACCGGCATCGAGCCGGCGTAGCCCCGGCTGACCATCGCGAGGTAGACCCGCTCGCCGCGCTCGTAGGAGCGGATGAACAGCGCGCCGGCGGTCTTGGCCAGCACCCCCCAGTGCCGGATCCCGCTGGCCTCGAAGCCGCGGGAGCGGCGGGCGATGGACATCCGGCGCAGCTCGTCGCTGATCACATCGCCGTAGCGGATCATGAAGGAGGCGATCTGGACGAGCAGGGGCGGCAGCTTCAGCCGTTGCAGGCCCAGCAGCAGGGCCCGCAGCTCGGTGGTCGAGGCGAGCAGGACGGAGGCGGCCACGCCGAGGGTTCCCTTGGCGAGGACGTTCCAGGCGCCCCAGAGGCCCGAGACGCTGAGCGACATGCCGAGCACCTGCACGCGCTCGCCCTCGGCGACGAAGGGCATGAGCACGGCGAAGGCGACGAAGGGCACCTCGATCAGCAGCCGCCGGAGCAGGAAGCCGGCCGGGATCCGGGCGACGGCGGCCACCGCCGCGAGGAGGACGGCGTACAGGCCGAAGGCCCACACCGCCTCGCGCGGTGTGGACACGACGACCACGACGAAGGCCAGGGTCGCGGCGAGCTTGCAGTGCGCAGGCAGGTCGTGGACCGGTGAATGGCCGTGGCGGTAGAGCTTGTGGGCGTGGCCGGCCCCCATGTCAGCCCGCCGAGACGGGGGTGGAGGAGGAGGTGGCGGTGAGGTCTTCCGTCCGGCGGCGGCGCACGGCCCAGAAGATCCCGGTGCCGACGACGACGGTCACGCCGACGCCGATGACCCCGGCGAGTCCGCCGGAGAGGCGGGCGTCGTCGACGTCCTTGACGCTGTAGTCGGCGAGCGGGGAGTTCGCCGCGGCGTGCTCCTCGACCTTCTCGTCGATGCCCTTGTCCGCGGCGACCTTCTCCAGGCCGTCGGGGTTCGCGGAGGCGTAGAAGGAGACGAAACCGGCGAGCACGAGGGCGGTGACCAGGCCGGTCACCCACACCTTCTTCGTCGACCCGTCGCCGGCGGCGGCAGCGGGCGCGGCGGCCGCGGCCGGTGCGTCGACGAGCTCGCCGCCGACGCGCAGCTTTAGGGACGAGGTCAGCCCGCGGGCCCCGTGCACCAGGTCGGGACGTACCGCGATCACGGCGCCGACGGTCGCGGCGGTGATGGCGGCCTCGCCGATGCCGATGAGGACGTGGACGCCGACCATGGCGGTGAACACCTTGCCGATGGGCACGTCCGTGGTGCCGCCGACGGCGTAGACGAGGGTGAAGACGGCGGCCGCGGCGGGCACCGAGAGCAGGGCGCCGGTGAAGGCGGCCGCGGTGACCGAGCGGCGGGTGGGCGGCAGGAGCCCGAGCAGCCCGCGGAAGATCGCGTAGGCGACGACGACGGTGACGACGCCCATGACGGTGACGTTCACGCCGAGGGCGGTCAGGCCGCCGTCGGCGAAGAGGATGCCCTGCATGAGCAGGACGACGGACACGCACAGCACGCCGGTGTAGGGGCCGACGAGTATCGCGGCGAGCGCCCCGCCCAGGAGATGGCCGCTGGTACCGGCCGCGACCGGGAAGTTCAGCATCTGCACGGCGAAGATGAAGGCGGCGACGAGACCGGCGAGCGGCGCGGTGCGCTCGTCGAGTTCGCGGCGGGCGCCGCGGAGGCTGACGGCCACCGCGGCGGCCGCCACCACTCCGGCGGCCACCGAGACGGGTGCGTTGATGAATCCGTCGGGCACATGCATGGAGGGGCTCCGCTTCCGCGTCTTATGCAGTCTTTAGCTGTTCAACCATAGTGCCCAGTTGCAAACCATTGGCAAGAGCGGACGCATCACAAATGGACCCGTGCGGTTTCGTGGGAATGTGCGAGGCTGGACGGGACAAAAGGACGCAAATGTTCTGATTTCGAGGAGTCTTGTCGATGTCAGCAACCGCCGAGAATCCCCCAGCGACCGCCACCACCACCGCGACCGCGACCGCCGTCGAGGAACGGGTCCGTGCCCGCGTCATCACGGACGACCCCCTCTACCGGACCATCCCGGTCGCCCTGCGCTTCGCCGTCGCCGAGCCGCTGGCCGTACGGATCGTCTTCCCGGCGGGCCTGTCCCCCGAAGGCACCGACAACGAGTGGGTCTTCCCCCGCGCCCTCCTGGAGGCGGGCCTCCAGGCCCCGACCGGGACCGGGGACGTACGGATCTGGCCCTGCGGCCGCGTCCAGGCGGTCGTCGAGTTCCACTCCCCCGAGGGCGTCGCCGTGGTCCAGTTCGACATCGCCGCACTGCGCCGGTTCCTGCGGCGTACGTACGCCCCCGCGGCCGCCGTCACCCGTCGGGCGTAACGAGGCCGGCCGCAGAAACCGGCCGCAAAAAAAGGGGCCCGGCCCCGTACCGCCTGATCATCAGGCGGTACGGGGCCGGGCCGTCCCGTCGGCAGGTGCGGGGCCGACGGGTTCGGACGGGGTCGGGCCGGGTCAGGCGTTGACCAGCTCGCGGTCCTTGTCCGGGCCCTCCGGGGACTGCGCGGACTCCAGGTGCTTGCGCAGGCTCTCGCCCTCCACGTCCACGTTCGGCAGCAGCCGGTCCAGCCACTTCGGCAGCCACCAGGCCTTGTGCCCGAGCAGGGCGAGCACCGCCGGGACGATGGCCATGCGGACCACGAAGGCGTCGAAGAAGACGGCGACGGCCAGACCGAAGCCGATCATCTTGACCATCTGCTCGCTGGCCCCGATGAAGCCCGCGAACACCGCGATCATGATGATGGCGGCGGCCACGACGACCCGCGCGCTGTACTGGAAGCCGGTGACCACGGCCTGGCCCGGGCGCTCGCCGTGGACGTACGCCTCACGCATCCGGGTGACGAGGAAGACCTCGTAGTCCATGGCCAGACCGAAGACGACACCCACCATGAAGATCGGCATCATCGACATGATCGGACCGGTCTGCTCCACCCCGAAGACCGAGCCGAGCCAGCCCCACTGGAAGACCGCGACGACGGCGCCGAGGGCGGCGACGACCGAGAGCAGGAAGCCGAGGGCCGCCTTGAGCGGGACCAGGACCGAGCGGAAGACGAGCATCAGCAGCAGGAAGGCCAGGCCCACGACGAGCGCCAGGTAGGGCAGCAGCGCGTCGTTCATCTTCTGCGAGAAGTCGATGTTCATCGCGGTGGCGCCGGTGACGAGGACGTCGTCCCCGCTGCCGTCGCGGATCTCGTGGACCAGTTCCTCGGTGTGCGTGGAGGACGGGCGGTCCTTCGGGATCACGGTGATCACCGCGGCGTCGCCGGCCTCGTTGAGGGTCGGCGGGGTGACCGCGACGACCCCGTCCAGGCCCTTGATCCGGTCGACGGTGGAGTCGGCCAGCGCCTTGTTGCCGTCCACGACCACCATCAGCGGGCCGTTGAAGCCCGGGCCGAAGCCGTCGGACAGCAGGTCGTACGCCTGGCGCTGGGTGGTGGAGACCGGCTGGGCACCGTCGTCCGGCAGGCCCATCTCCAGCTTGCTCGCCGGGATGGCGATGACGCCGAGGCCGATCACACCGGCCAGCAGCACCATGACGGGGCGGCGCAGGACGAAGCGGGCCCAGCGGGTGCCGCCGTTGGCCTTCTTCTCGGCGCCCGCCGGCTTGCCCTTGCCGAACAGCCGGCTCTTCTCGCCCGCGGGCAGCACCTTCTTGCCCGCGAAGCCGAGGATGGCCGGGACCAGGGTCAGCGCGACGAGCACGGCGATGACCACGGTGCCCGCGGCCGCGAAGCCCATCTTGGTCAGCATGGGGAGGTTGACGACGGCCAGGCCCACCAGGGCGATGACCACGGTCAGACCGGCGAAGACGACGGCGGAGCCGGCGGTTCCGACAGCGCGGCCGGCGGCCTCGTCCCGCTCGCGGCCCTCGGCGAGCTCCACGCGGTAGCGGGAGACGATGAAGAGGGCGTAGTCGATGCCGACCGCGAGGCCGATCATCGTCGCGAGGGTGGCGGTGGTGTTGCCGAGGTCCAGCACGTTGGCGAGCGCGGTGATGGAGGAGACGCCGATGCCCACGCCGATGATCGCGGTCAGCAGCGGCAGACCGGCGGCGATCAGTGAGCCGAAGGTGATGACGAGGACGATCGCGGCGACCGCGATGCCGATGATCTCGCCGGAGCCCGTCTCGGGGGCCGCCATCAGCGCGTCGCCACCGATCTGGACGTTCAGCCCGGCGGCCTTGGCGGCCTCGCCCGAGCCCTTGAGCGCCTCGCGGGTGTCGTCCTTCAGCTCCATGCCGCTGACGGTGTACTTGGCGCTGATGTAGGCGGTGGAGCCGTCCTGGCTCACGGCCTGGACCTCGTACGGGTCGGCGACGGAGGAGATCTCGGCCGCGCCCGGACCGGTCTTCAGACCCGAGACGATCTTCTGGACCTCGGCCTTGGGGCCGGGGTCGGTGACCTTGGCGCCCTCGGGGGCCTTGATGACGATGCGGGCGGTGGCGCCGTCGGCGGCCATGCCCGGGAAGCGCTTGTCCAGCAGGTCGAAGGCCTTCTGGGCCTCCGAACCGGGTATCGAGAACGAGCCGGAGGTGGGCGCGGCCGCCGAGGCGGCGCCGAAGCCGGCGGCGAACAGCAGCGCCACCCAGAGGAGGGCGACGAGGCCGCGGCGCCGGAAGGCGCCTCTGCCGAGTCGGTAGAGGAAGGTAGCCACGTCGGTGGTTCTCCCGTTCAGGTCGTGGGATGGATCCGGATCGGATCAGGGCGTGAAAAGCCGGCCCGACGACGAGAGCGGCGTGTCAGGAGCAGCAGAGGGGCGTGCCGGGGACGGGGAGGAGTGAGGATCAGACGCCGAGGGCGGGGAAGACCACGGCGTCGATGAAGTCACCGAGGAAGGCCCGGTCCACCGGGCGGTCCTCGATCAGCGGGAGCGCGATGAACGCCCCGATGAGCATGTGCGGTACGAAGTCGAGCGCCGGACAGTCCGGGCGGATCTCGCCCCGGTCCACCGCGCGCCGCAGCATCGTCTGGAGACCGTTGATCTCCGGGTCGACCAGCAGGTCGCGCAGGGCCTTGTGCAGCTCCGGGCTCTCGTGGACGGCGTGGGCCAGACCCCGCATCAGCGCGGTGTCCTTGGCCATCTGCGCGTCGTCGGAGTGCTCGACCATGCGCGCGAAGTCCCCGCGCAGGCTGCCCGTGTCGATCTCGCGCAGCGAGACCGGCTGCGTGCAGCGCAGGGCCTTGGCGACCAGCTCCGGCTTGCTCCCCCACTGGCGGTAGAGGGTGGCCTTGCTGGACTTCGTACGGGCGGCGACCGCGTCCATGGTCAGCGCCTCGTAGCCGACGTCACGCAGGAGGTCGAGGACCGCCTCGTGCAGTTCGGCCTGTCGCTCGGGGGTGATCCGGCTACGCCGAGCCGCCATCGCCTCGGTCATGTCCGTGCCTCCCATCGAAGCGAAACTGTTCCGTACGCTTAAGACGATACCCCTCCCCCAAGCGAAACGAAACCGTTCCGTTTCGCTTGGGGGAGTGGCATGGATCACCTGTACGAGTTGCCAGGGCCCTCCTCCGCGGAAAGCATTGGGGGGTGAGTCACGACGTCGCGTACCTCCGTTTCCCGCACCTGCACGACGACCTCCTCTGCTTCGCCACCGAGGACGACCTCTGGGTCGCCCCGCTGGTCCCCGACGGCCGGACGCCCGGACGGGCCTGGCGCATCACCGTCGACCGGACCCGCGTCGGCCACCCGCGCTTCTCCCCCGACGGCAAGCACATCGCCTTCACCACCTGGCGCAGCCTCGACCCCGAGATCCACCTCGCCCCCGTGGACGGCGGCCCCGCCCGCCAGCTGAGCCACTGGGGCGCCCTCGACACCCGCGTCTGCGGCTGGACCCCGCCCGACGAGGACGGGCGCAGCGACATCCTGGCCGTGTCCTCGCACAGCCAGCCCTTCTCCTACTTCGCCTGGGCCTACACCCTCCCGACCGACGGCAGCCCCGGCGGGCGCCTGCCCTGGGGGCCCGTCTCCGACATCCAGGTGCACGCCACGGAGGAGGGCGAACGGCACTCCCTGCTGCTCACCGGCAAGCCCCCGCACGAGCCCGCCGCCTGGAAGCGCTACCGCGGCGGCGCCACCGGCCGGCTGTGGCTGCACGGACAGCGCCTGCTGGAGGACGTCGAGGGCCACCTCGACTCCCCGATGTTCGTGGACGGCAGGATCGCCTTCCTCTCCGACCACGAGGGCATCGGCAACCTGTACTCCTGCCTGCCCGACGGCACCGATCTGCGCCGGCACACCGATCACGAGGAGTTCTACGCCCGGCACGCCTCCAGCGACGGCTCCCGCGTCGTCTACCAGTGCGCCGGGGACCTCTGGCTCGTCGAGTCCCTCGACCGGGACGCCGTCCCGCGCAAGCTCGACGTCCGCCTCGGCGGGCCGCGCGCGGGCCGCCGTACGTACCAGGTGCCGGCCGCCAGCCACGTCGACTCGCTCTCCGTGGACACCACCGGGCGCGCCAGCGCGGTCGTGGTGCGCGGCAGCCTCTACTGGCTGACCCACCGCGACGGCCCGGCCCGCACCATCGCCGACACCCCGGGCGTGCGCGTACGGCTGCCGGAGATGCTCGGCAGCGGCGGGCAGGTCGCCTACGTCACCGACGCCGAGGGCGAGGACGCGATCGAGATCGCCTACCTGCCGCGGGCCTCCGGGGAACGGGAGCCGCGCCGGCTGGCCTCGGGCGAGCTGGGCCGGGTCACCGAGCTGCTCTCGGACCCGGACGGCGAGCGGCTCGCCATCGCCTCCAACGACGGCCGGCTGCTGCTCATCGACGCCACCGAGGAGTCCAACGGCGAGGTCACCGAGCTGATCCGGTCCATCAACGGCCCGGTCACCGACCTCGCCTTCTCCCCCGACGGGGACTGGCTGACCTGGTCGCACCCGGGCATCGGGCGTTCGCTGCGGCAGATCAAGATGGCCCGGATCTCCGGCCCCGGCGCCCGCACCGTCGTCGACGTCACCAACGGCCGCTTCGAGGACGAGAATCCGGTCTTCACCCGGGACGGGCGCTACCTGGCCTTCCTGTCCTGGCGCGGTTTCGACCCGGTCTACGACGTGCACACCGGCGACCTGTCCTTCCCGCTGGGCTGCCGCCCCTACCTGGTGCCGCTGAACTCCGCGACCCCCTCCCCCTTCGCGCTCTCCGCCGAGGGCCGGCCCGCGGCCGGCGGACTCGACGTGGCGGAGGGCGACTCGGGCGAGGCCGACGGCGCCGTCACCGTGGAGGTGGAGGGACTGGAGAGCCGCGTCACCCCGTTCCCGGTGACCGCGTCCAAGTACTCGGCCCTGTACCCGGTGCACGGCGGCGGGCTGGTGTGGCTGCGCTGGCCGATCTCGGGCGCGCTCGGCGAGACCTTCGCCAACCCGGCCGACATCAGCGGCAAGCCGACACTGGAGCACTTCGACCTCACCAAGGCCCGCAAGACCGAACTGGCCTCGGGGCTGGACTGGTTCGCGGTCAGCGGCGACGGCACGCGACTCGTGATCAACGACGACGGCGACCTGCGCGCGGTCCCGGCGACCGAGTCGGGCGACAGCGACTCGACCGTCTACCTGGACCTGCGGCGCATCCTGCACGAGGTGGACCCGGCGGCCGAGTGGCGCCAGGCCTACGAGGAGGCCGGGCGGATCATCCGCGCGTACTTCTGGGAGCCGAAGATGTGCGGCATCGACTGGGACGGGATCCTCGCCCAGTACCGCTCCCTGGTCGAACGGGTCGCCTCACCCGACGAGTTCGCCGACCTGCTGCGCGAGGTCCTCGGCGAACTCGGCACCTCGCACGCCTACGTCTCCCCCGCGCGCCGCAACGAAGGCCCCCCGCACTACCAGCGGGCGATCGGCCTGCTCGGCGCCAACCTCTTCCCCCGGGACGGGGAATGGGTGGTCAGCCGGATCCTGCCCGGCGAGTCCTCGGACTCCAAGGCCCGCTCCCCCCTGGCCGGCACCGGCATCCGGGAAGGCGCGGTGCTCACCCACGTGGACGGCCGGCCGGTGGACCCGGTCACCGGGCCCTATCCGCTGCTGGCGGCGGCGGGCGGCACCACGGTGGAGCTGACCTTCCGGCCCGCGGCGGGCGAGGGCCGGGCCCGCCGGGTCGCCATCGTGCCGCTCATCGACGAACGGCCGCTGCGCTACCAGGACTGGGTGTCCAAGCGGCGCGAGGCGGTCCGGGAGATCAGCGGCGGCCGCTGCGGCTACCTCCACATCCCCGACATGGGCGGCTCGGGCTGGGCGCAGTTCAACCGCGACCTGCGGATGGAGATGTCCCGGCCCGCACTGATCGTGGACGTACGCGGCAACGCGGGCGGGCACATCAGCGAGCTGGTGGTGGAGAAGCTGACCCGCTCCATCCTCGGCTGGGACCTGACGCGCAACGCGCAGCCGGTCAGTTACGCCTCCAACGCGCCCCGCGGACCGATCGTGGCGCTGGCCGACGAGGCGACCTCCTCGGACGGGGACATGATCACCGCGGCCTTCAAACTGCTGGGCCTGGGACCGGTGGTGGGCCTGCGCACCTGGGGCGGGGTGGTCGGCATGACCGGCCGCCACACCCTCGGGGACGGCACGGTGATCACGGTGCCGATGAACGCCGCCTGGTTCCCGGAGTACGGCTGGTCGGTGGAGAACCACGGCGTGGAGCCGGACCTGGAGATCCAGCGCACCCCGCTCGACTGGGCGGAGGGGCGGCACGCCCAGCTGGACGACGCCGTGCACCTGGCGCTGGAACTGCTGGAACAGGACCCGGCCGCGGTGCCGCCCGGCTACACGGACGTACCGGACCGGCGCCGTCCGAAGCTGCCGCCGAGGGAGTGAGCGGGCGCATGCGGGAGGGGCGCGATCCCCGGCGGGGATCGCGCCCCTCGGCGCTGCGTGCGGGCCCGTAACGGTCGGGCCAGAAGCCTAGGTCCGGTCGTCGAGCTCGTCCCGGATGTCGTCGAAGGACCGCTGCGGCGAGTCCTTCGGCTGCGGGGTCCGCTGGGACTTCTTGTCCTGCGGGCCCTTGCCGGGCTGCTTCTGCCCCTTCTGGGCCTTCTCCTTGAGCTCCTGCGCCTTGTCCTGGAACTGGTCCTTGATACCCATGCTGTTCACTCCATGAGGGGTGTAGGTGGTGGGGCCTCGACCAGACTTGCATGAGCGGACAAAGGTCGCATTTCGATCAGTGACTCTGCGTGCGCTCCTTCTCGTCCGCCGCCCCGCCGGCCCCGACGAGCCCCTTGGACACACCGCCCAGGCGCGGCTCGAAGCGCTTCATCTCGCGCTGCCCGACCGTCGCGATCAGCCCCGGCAGGTAGCCGCGCACCCCCTGCATGCCGCGCAGCCACCACTGCGCGTACACGTGCGGCGAGCGCCGCTCGATGCCCGCGACGATCCGGTCGACGGCCGGCCCCAGCGGGTACGTACGGTTCGACGGCCACGGCAGCCGCTGGCGCAACTCCCGCATGACCTCGTCCTGGTCGGCGCCGCGCACCATGTCCGTGTCGGTCCAGGAGAGGTAGCCGACCCCGACCTTGACCCCCTTGTACCCGACCTCCGCGCGCAGGCAGTGCGCGAAGGCCTCGACCCCGGACTTGGAGGCGCAGTAGGCGGTCATCATCGGTGCCGGGGTGATCGCGGCGAGCGAGGCGATCTGCAGGAAGTAGCCGCGGCTCTCCATCAGTACGGGCAGGAAGGCGCGGGCGGTGACGGCCCCGCCGATCAGGTTGACCTCGATCACCCGGCGCCAGGCGTCCGGGTCCGAGTCGGCGAACGGCCCGCCGGCGGCCACGCCCGCGTTGGCGACGACGATGTCCACCTTGCCGAAGCGCTGCTTGACCTCCTCGGCCACCCGGGCCATGGCCTCGTGGTCGGTGACGTCGGCGTACCAGTGGTCGCTTTCGGTGTGCAGCCGCTCGGAGACCTCTTTGAGGACCTCCGGCTCCAGGCCGACGAGGGCGATCTTCGCGCCGCGGGCCGACAGCTTGCGCGCGAGCAGCTCGCCCACCCCCCGGGCGGCGCCGGTGACGACGGCGACCTGGCCTTCCAGACTCCTGCGAGCGCTCACGTCGTCTTCTCCTTCGCGGTGGTGTCGAGATACAGATCGGCGAGCTCGCGCAGGGCGCCGGTGACGGCCTCGGGGGCCTCGACCGGGGTCATGTGCCCCATGCCGGTGAGCTCGGTCAGGCCCACGCAGTTCGGCAGCGCGGCGGCGAGTCCGCGGGCGTGCACGATCGGGGTGAGCCGGTCGGCGGTGCCGCCGATGACGGCGGTGGGCACCGTGAGGCGGGCCACGTCGGCGTCGAGGTCCAGGCCGGCCAGCACCCGGGACCAGGCGTGCCGCACCCCGGTGGGGCAGGCGTGGACGATACGGGCGCACGCCTCGACCTTGTCCGGCGCCGACCCGGGGCCCATGGTGGCGTACTTGAGGACCTTCCGGGCGATCGGCGTGACCGGCCCGAGGGGGGCGCGGGAGCCGAGGACCGCGCCGGTGACACGGGTCCGGACGCGCCCGGGGCGCACCGGCAGGACCAGTGCCTCGTCGACCAGCCGGGAACTGCCGGTACTGCACAGCAGCGCGGCCGCGGCCCGCTCGGCGAACTCCGGCCGGCCCGCGGCCGCCATGATCGTCATACCGCCCATGGAATGCCCGGCGACGACCGCCCGCCGCCCGGGGGCGAGGGCGGCCTCCAGGACGGCCACCAGGTCGTCGGCGAGGGCGGTGGTGCTGTGACCGGCCGCCCGGACGGCGGGGCTGCGCCCGTGCCCGCGCTGGTCGTAGACGATGACCCGGTGGGTGGCGGCCAGGGCCCTGGTCTGGGCGGCCCAGAAGGCGGTGGAACAGGTCCAGCCGTGGGCCAGCACCACGGTCGGCGCGTCCTCGTCCCCGTGGACCTCGACGTGCAGCCGGGCCCCGTCGGCGGAGACGGCGACGAGCTCCCGCCGCGCGACGGGCGGCGCGTAGGGCCCGGAGACGACATGCATCAGCCGACTCACGCGCCCGCTCCAGGCCCGCCGACGTTCGAGACGCCGCCGGGGGCAACTCCACCCCCGCCGCCCGAGACGCCGCCGGGGGCCAATCCAGCCTCGCCACTCGAGACACCGTCCGGGGCCAATCCAGCCCCGCCGGGAGCAACTCCAGCCCCGCCGGCGTTTGAGGCGCGGGGGTTCGGGGGCAGCGCCCCCGGCAGCGGCGCCGCACCGGACCCCACGGAGCCCCCGCGGGAGCGACGCGGCCCGGCGACAGCCGAAACGGCAACGGCAACGGTCGGGACCCGCTCGCGCTCCCCCGCCCGCAGCACCTCGTACTCCGCCAGATCGACGCTCCGCGTCTCCCGGCGGAACTCTCCCGTCGTGCCCGGCCAGACCGTCGTGTTGCGGCCCTGCGCGTCCAGGTACCAGCTGGTGCAGCCGCCGGTGTTCCACACCGTCCGCTCCATCCGGGCCTGCACCTGCCGGTTCCACCGGTTCACCGCGGAGGGCCGGGCGCCGAGCGCGACCCTCCCGCCCAGCATGCCCAGCTGCCGCAGGTAGTCGGCCATGTAGGTGAGCTGCGACTCGATCATCAGGATCATCGAGCTGTTCCCGAGCCCGGTGTTCGGCCCGATGATCGTCATCCAGTTGGGGAAGCCGGCGGCGGTGGCCCCGCGCAGCGCCTGCATCCCGTCCTTCCAGGCGTCCGCGAGGGTCTGGCCCTCCGCGCCCACCACCCGGTCCGCGATCGGCATGTCCGTGACGTGGAAGCCGGTGCCGAAGATGATCGCGTCGACCTCGGTCTCGGTCCCGTCGGCGGCGACGAGCACCGAGCCGCGGATCTCCTTGAGCCCGGAGGCGACCAGGTCCACATCGGGCCGCGCCAGGGCCGGGTAGTACTCGCTGGAGAGCAGGATCCGCTTGCACCCGATCCGATAGGAGGGCGTCAGCTTCGCGCGCAGGGCCGGGTCCTTGATCGAGCGCGCCATGTTGGCCTTGGCCAGGGACTCGATGAGGCCGAGCTGGTTCGGGCGCTTGGTGAAGGCGCCGACCTGGAGCTCCCGGATCCCCCACAGCAGCCCGCGCCGCGCCGCCCGGGTGAAGGGCAGCTGGCGGTGGAGCCAGCGCTCCACGGCGGTGATGGCCCGGTCGGTGCGGGGCATGACCCACGGCGGGGTCCGCTGGAAGAGGGTGAGGCGCTCCACCTCGGGGGCGATGGCGGGCACGATCTGGATGGCGGAGGCGCCGGTACCGATCATGGCGACGCGCTTGCCGCGCAGGTCGTAGTCGTGGTCCCAGCGGGCGGAGTGGAAGACCTTGCCGGGGAACTCGGCGAGCCCCGGGATCTCCGGCATCTTCGGGTCGGACAGCGGCCCGGTCGCGGAGACGACGACGTCGGCGGTCAGTTCCCCGGCCGAGGTCTCGATCTCCCAGCGCAGCTCCTCCGCGTCCCAGCGCATCATCCGCACCTCGGAGTCGAGCCGGATGTGCGGGCGCAGTCCGAAGGTGTCGGCGACGTGCTCCAGGTAGGCGCGGATGGCCGGCTGCCCGGAGAAGGTCCGCGGCCAGTCGGGGTTGGGGGCGAAGGAGAACGAATAGAGGTGGGAGGGCACGTCGCACGCGCACCCCGGGTAGCTGTTGTCGCGCCAGGTGCCGCCGACCGAGTCGGCCCGTTCCAGTACGACGAAGTCCGTGATCCCTTCGCGCCGCAGCCGTACGGCCGCGCCGAGCCCGCCGAATCCGGACCCGATCACCGCCACCCGTACGTGCTCGCGTCCGCCCATGCCGCCCGTGCCACCCATGCCCGCCGCCTTCCGCTCATCCGCAGTCCCAGCCACGCAACGCCCGCAACGCGCCACACCATCGAAACACTGCCAGCAATCACTGGCACAATCGGGAGGGTAGAGCAGCCCCGTACTCATGGGTAGGGGGCGGACCCGGAAAGTTACTGCCGGTACGCCATAAGGTGCGACTGTGGCGAAGGAAGAGACGCGAGCGACGAAGACGGTGCGCGAGTACCGCACGGAGGAACTGGCCGAGGCGGCCGGCATCCCGGTGCGCACCCTGCGCTTCTACCGCGAGCGCAAACTGCTCCCACCGCCCCGCCGCGAGGGGCGGATCGCCTGGTACGACGACCATCACCTGGCCCGGCTGCGCACCATCGCCGCCCTGCTGGAACGCGGCCACACCCTCGGCGGCATCGCCGAGCTGACCGCGGCCTTCGAGAGCGGCCGGGACGTCGGCCAGCTCGGGGAGCTGCTCGGCATCGGCTGGTCCGAGGAGACCCCGGTCCGGCTCACCCCGGAGGCGCTGGCCGACTACTTCGAGGGCGAGGTCACCCCGGAGAACCTGGCGGCCTCCCTGGACCTCGGCTACCTCGCCGTCGACGGCGACGTGATCGTGCACGTCAGCCGCCGCCTGCTGGACGTCTCCTCGGCCCTGGTGCGCGAGGGCGTCCCGCTGGCGGCCGTCCTGGAGACCGGCCGCCGCGTCCGCGAGCACGCGGACGCGATGGCCCTGCTCTTCACCGAGCTGATATCGGCCCACATCTCACCGGACGCGCTCACCCGGCTGCGCCCGCTGGCGAAGAGCGTGGTCGAGGCCGAGCTGACGATGGCGATGGACCGCCTGCTGGCCGCGGGCGGCGGACCCGCCGCCGACACCGCCGCCGACACCGGCTCCGGTCAGACGCCCAGCTCGTAGACCACGGTCACGGGCGCGTGGTCGGACCAGCGCTCGGGGTGCGTCTCGGCGCGCTCCACGAAGGCCTTCACGGCCTTCGCCGCCAGCCCGGGGGTGGCCACCTGGAGGTCGATCCGCCACCCGGCGTCGTTGTCGAAGGCCCGCCCGCGGTAGGACCACCAGGAGTACGGCCCTTCGGTGTCCGGGTGCAGCTCCCGCACCACGTCGACGTAGCCCGCCTGCGCGTACACCTTGCCGAGCCACTCCCGCTCCTCGGGGAGGAAGCCCGCGTTCTTCCGGTTCGTCTTCCAGTTCTTGAGGTCGGCCTCCTGGTGGCAGATGTTCCAGTCACCGCACACCACGACCTCGCGGCCGTCGGCGGCGGCCCGCTCCTTCAGCGCCGCCAGGTACGTCAGGAACTCGTCCATGAACCGGTACTTCTCGTCCTGCTTCTCCGTCCCGGCCTCGCCCGAGGGCAGGTAGAGGCTGGCCACGGTCACCCCCGGAAGGTCGATCTCCAGGTACCGCCCGGCGGTGTCGAATTCCTCACTGCCGAACCCGACCTGCACGCGCTCGGGCGCCCGCCGCGTGTAGAGCGCGACCCCGGCCCGCCCCTTGGCGGCGGCCGGCGCGAAGACCGTGTGCCAGCCCGCGGGGGTCCGGACGTCCGCCGGAATCTGCCCCTCCTCGGCCCGTACCTCCTGCAGGCAGACCACGTCGGCGTCGGATCCCTCGAGCCACGCCCCGAAGCCCTTCTTGGCGGCGGCGCGGATCCCATTCACATTCACGGAGGTCACTGTGAGCATCCCAGCACCATAGCGGGAGGGTTCCGTACGATATTCGAATGTCTCACCGGATAGACCTCCGCACCGTGCCGTACGACCACCCGGACGCGGTCAAACTCAACGACCAGGTCCAGCTGGAGTACCAGGAGCGGTACGACGGTGAGGGCGACGCCACCTTCCTGGACCCGGCGATGTTCGTCCCGCCGCACGGCCTGTACCTGCTGGCGTACGACGCCACGGGCACCGCGGTGGCGAGCGGCGGCTGGCGCACCCAGGACGAGAACGACGAGGGCTACGCGGACGGCGACGCGGAGCTCAAGCGCATGTACGTGGTCCCGGAGGCGCGGGGCCTGGGCCTCGCCCGCCGCATCCTGGCGGTCCTGGAGGCGGACGCCCGCGCGGCGGGCCGCCACCGCATGGTCCTCGAAACGGGCGACCAGCAGCCGGAGGCGATAGCCCTGTACCTCTCCTCGGGCTACGCCCTGTCCGCGAAGTTCGGCCACTACCGCTTCTACGACTCCAGCCGCTGCATGACGAAGCCCTTGACCGACACCTGATCCGCCATCCCGACCCGCAGCCCCACCCAGCCCCGCCGGCACCACCCAGCCCCGCCGGCGCTTGAGGCGATCTCTCAGCCTCGCCGGCGCTTGAGGCGATCTCTCAGCCTCGCCGGCGCTTGAGGCGATCTTTCAGCCCCGCCGGCGTTTGAGGCGCGGGGGTCCGGGGGCAGCGCCCCCGGCAACGGCGCGGCACCCGCCCCACCCCTACCGCGGGAGCCAGACGGCCGGGTCCGTCCCCCACCGGGACGGCCCCACCGCCCACTCCCCGAAGGGACTGGCGGCGTGCCGCAGCACCCCGTACCCCGACGGAGTCGCACGCAGCCACGGCTCCGCCGCATACCCCGAAGCCCCCGCACCCCCACCCGCCCCCGCTCGGGAGAGCCCCCGCACCAGCCACGACCCCGTCCCCGCGAGGGAGAACCGCAGCCCCCGCCCGCCCCCCTCCGCCAACGCCCGCAGCACGCCGGCCGCCACCAGGTACCCCGTCCCGTGGTCCAGCGCCTGCGCCGGCAACACCCCCGGCCGCCCGTCGGGCCCGGCGCACGCGGCGGCGATCCCGTACCCCGCCTGCACCAGCGAGTCGAACCCCCGCCGCCCCGCCCACGGCTCCGCCGCCCGCCACCCCCACGCGCACAGCTCGGCCACCACCAGCCCCGGCCACCGTTCCAGCAGCTCCCGCGCCCCGAAGCCGTGCCGTTCCAGGGCCCCCGGCCGGTAGCCCGTCACCACCACGTCGGCCTCGGCGAGCAGTCCCTCGAAGACGGCCCGGTCCCCCGCCCCCGCCAGGTCCAGCAGCGCCGACCGCTTCCCGAAGCCGGTGTCCGCGTACGCGTCGTCCGCCTCCGGCATCCCCGGCGGGTCGATCCGCAGCACGTCCGCCCCCAGCAGCCCGAGCGTGCGCGTCGCGACGGGCCCGGCGATGACCCGGGTCAGGTCCAGCACCCGCACCCCCGCGGCGGGCCGGCCGGCCGGGGCGGCGCCGAGCGTCCGGCCCCGCGCCCCTGATTCCCGTACGGGCTCCACCAGCGGCTGCGGCTCCCCGTAGTCCCGTGCCACGGCGACGGCGAGTCCGCCCGCCCCGTACACGAGCTCCTGCACCTCGACCGCCGTCCGCCCCCCGACCGCGGCGCGCACCGCCTCCGGTGTCGCCGACGGCAGCCGCAGCGCCCGTACCAAGGCGGCTTCGTGGTGCGGATAGTTGGCGTGCGTGCGCACCCAGCCGTCCACCGTCCGCCAGAAGCCGGACAACGGCGCGAAGGTCACCGGTGCGCGCCCTTCCACCCGCAGGTGCCGCTCGCTGACGAACGCCGTCGCCACCGCGCCCTCGTCCACCACCTGCGCAGCCGCGTCCGCAGCCCCGCCCCCGGCCCTCACCGCGGCCAGCTCGGCCGCGGCCAGCCCGCACACCCCGACGGTCGCGCGCGCCAACGCGGCCACCGGGAGCGGCCCTTCCCCCAGGTCGCCGGCTCCGCGGTAGCGCACCCGGCCGACGAGCTCGGGCGCCCCGCCGAGCGCTTCCCAGGCCTGGGCCGTCCCGTCGTCCCGTTCCTCACCGATCGTCATGGACCCATGATCTCGCGCCCGTTCGCTTATCCCGTTGCCCGGAGCGGATTCCTCGACGATCATCCGCCCACACAGCTCTGACAAGCGAAAGGCACCATCACCGTGAAATACCGTGTCATCGGAACCGCCGCCGAGACCCGCCGCGAAGTGAGCGTGCTGAGCCTGGGCACGATGACCTTCGGCACCACCGTCGACGAGGCCACCTCGTTCGCGATCCTCGACCGTTTCGCGGAAGCGGGCGGCACCTTCATCGACACCTCCAACAACTACGCCTTCTGGGTCAACGGCACCCAGGGCGGCGAGAGCGAGGAGCTGGTCGGCCGCTGGCTGCGCAGCCGGGGTGTCGGGGACGGCATCACCGTCGCCACCAAATTGGGAGCCCGCCCCAACCAGCCCACCAGCGGCTTCAGTCTGGACGTGGAGGGCCTGTCCGCGAAGGTCATCCGGGAGTCCGCGGAGCGCAGCCGGGAGCGGCTCGGCATCGAGCGCATCCACCTGCTGTACGCGCACATCATGGACGAGAAGACCCCGCTGGAGGAGACCGTCCAGGGGTTCGCCGAGGTCGTCGCGAACGGCACGGCGGGCCTGCTCGGCGCCAGCAACCACTGGGCCTGGCGGGTGGAGCGCGCCCGTGCGCTGGCCGCGGCGGCCGGCGTACCGGGCTACGAGGTGCTCCAGCACCACCACAGCTACCTGCGCCAGCGCACCGACGTCCTCAGCCTGCGCTCGCCCGACGGCAACCAGGGCCTGGTCAGCGGCGACCTGCTCAGCTACCTCCGGGACAACCCGTCGCTGACGCAGGTCTCGTACTCCCCGCTGATCGCCGGAGCCTACGTCCGCGACGACAAGCCGCTGGGCCCGGGCTTCGACCACGCGGGCACCGAGCCGCGCCTGCGCGCGGTCCGCGAGGTGGCCGCCGAGACCGGGGCCACCGTCAACCAGGTGGTGCTGTCCTGGCTGATGGGCGGGGACATCCCGATCCTCCCCCTCGTCGGCGCCTCTTCGGTGGCCCAGCTGGAGGAGAGCCTGGCCGCGGTGGACCTCGACCTGACCCCGGACCAGCGCACGAGGCTCGACGCGGCCCACTGACCTCTTGTCAGTGGGGTGACCGGCGGGCGGGGCGCAGGGGGCTCAGTCGGTTCCGGCAGCGGCTTTCAGGCGGTCCAGGACGTCCTGGGGGGTGATGAGGTACGACTTGCCCGTGATGGACCGCTCGTACGAGGAGCGGACCGTCCGCCACAGCGCGCAGGCGTCCCGCCCCGTCACGGCCAGGGCGTTCTGCATCCGGGGGTCGAACAGGTCGTAGTAGTGGAGGGTGAGGCCGGGTTCCACGGTCTCCGGGGTGCGGGCCGAGCCCTCCTTCTCGTGGTTCGCGAGGACGCTGATCACGTGCGCCATGTGCATGGCGGGCAGGCGGCCCTGCGGGGCACCGGGGTGCCGGAAGGTGTGCTGCCAGAGGTAGGAGTCGGTGTCCGGGTGGGCCTCGACCGGGGTCGTGGCCAGCCGGCCGAGGTAGTCGTGGAGGGATCCGCCGGTGCTGATCGTGCCGCCCAGCACGTGCCGGATCCTTTCGAGCAGGCGGTCGTCGTCGTCCGGCGTCTCGTGTTCGCGTCGGGCCTGCTCGACGGCGTACTCCTGGTACCGGTCCGGGATCCACTCCGGCAGGTCGCTCGCCCCGGGCTCCTCCCGCGGCGTGACGCCGACCGGGTCCGCCGGGGCGTGTGCGTCGAGGCGGACCAGCACGCGGCCGGGGATCCTGGCGAACAGCGGGCTGTCCGGGTCCAGTCCGTGCGAGCTGTTCATCCAGAGGCGCAGGTGCGGGCCTTCCTCGCCGCCCGGACGCCAGACCGCCTCCGGGACCTCGGCGTCGTCCTCCGTCACCCGGACGGGGGCGCCGATGCGCCGGGCGATGCCGTCCACGTACTCCCGCCACGCGGTGCGCGCCCGGGCGAGGATCTCCGGGTTCTCCGGGGCGCTCTCCGCCTCGATCGCGTACGGCGCATAGCGTGCCAGCCGCACCGGGTTGAGGAAGTTGCGTCCCTTTCCGTACAGCTCGAAGGCGTTGCCGGAGCGGCTGTGCACGGTGAGGACGGAGTCGATCTCGATCGTGGTGAAGAACTCGACCTCCTCCATCCACGCGGCGATCTCGCTCTCCCGGACCGGCGGACCGGACCACAGTGTCGGATCCGGCAGTCCTATGAAAACCGCCGCGTCCCGGAGTCGGGCCGCTTCGTGCTGCCGTGCAACGCGCACAGTTCTTCTCCCCGTCGGATGATCATTTGCCGATCATCCTAGGGAGGCCCCCGGAAACGCCGAGATCCCGCCAGGTCTTTCGACCTGACGGGATCTCGTGACGTTCACGAGAGCTACTCGCGAACTGTCGTCTGTGGACCTGTGGGGATTTGAACCCCAGACCCCCTCGATGCGAACGAGGTGCGCTACCAGACTGCGCCACAGGCCCTTGCGACGTGTGAAACATTAGCATCCCCGCGCGGGTGCTCCAAAACCGATATCCCGGAGCGTCCGCGCAGGTCACCGATCACTCGTTCGCGGCGCGCGGGCGGTCTTCGCCCTCGTACTGGTCGAACAGCGGGGTACGGCCCATGCCCTGGGCGCGCGGGCGCGGGGTGGTCTGGGGCTTCGGGTCCGGCTTGGGGGGTCCGGGCTGCGCGCGCAGGCGGGGTTCCGTCGGCTCGGCCGTGCTGGAGCGGGTCGCGCTCCAGGCGTCCGGGGCCGCCGGGCCCGTGGCGCGGGGGGCCACCGGGGCGGTCACGTACGTCGGCAGCGGGACCGGGACCGGCTCCCAGCTGTCACCGCGGGCGGGGCCGCGTTCGCGCTCGCGCTGCTGGTCCACCCACTCGGCGTGGTCGGTCTGCTCGACCAGTGCGCGCCGTCCGGCCTCCTGCGGGGAAACCGGTGGCGCAGGGTCCGGTTCGACGCCCGCCGCAGCCTCGGGCTCACGGCGGCTCGGCCGGTTCTCCCGCAGCTGCCGCGCGGCCGCCTCGGCGCGCCGCCGGTCCATGGTGAACTCGTAGCGCCGCCGCTCCTGGACCCGCAGGTGCACGATGTACGTGCTCAGCAGCAGGGCGGGAACCGCGGGGGCCCACAGGTAGTGCAGGCCGCCCACCGCGGCGACGACGGCGCCGAGGGTGAAGACCAGGAAGAGGAGTGCGGTGGTGCGCCGGCGGCGCGCGAGGACCTGGAGGCGCTGTTCGCGCCGGGCCCGCTCCGCGCGCTGCTCCCGCTCGGCGGTGGCTCCCCTCGGCTCCGCCCTGGTCGGGGGCACGCCGAAGGCCCGGGCGTCGGCGTCGACGGAATCGACTGTTTCCGTCGCGGCGTCCGGGTCCGCGTGGGGCTGGGGCTCCGCCTGCTCGTCACCGCGCTCACGCAGCCCCTTGGCGTAACGGCGCTCCATTCCCGCCCGGCCGGAAAGCAGCCGAATGGCAGTGGAGAAGCGTTCCGTCGGACGAGCTTCGTTCAGCTCGTCCTGCCTCCGGAGCCACATGGGCACCAAGTAGGCGGCCCAGGCCCCGACAATGACTGCGTAGATGAGGCCGCTGCTGCTCACACCTCACACCGTAGAGGGGTGCGGCCGAGGGGATCGGCCAATTGGGCCGGTGTGTCGCGCGATCTCGCTGATATCACGGACTTTTTTTGTGATTCTTCGGATCAGGTTATGGGCGAATCGGTTACCCGAGGCCATTAATTCGAACAGATATTCGCTTATCGGCGCTCCGGGTGATCCCCGCTATTTCGGCGGGGAAGACGAGTGGCGCGCACGGTGCCAGCGGCGCAGCAGCCCCTCCGGGACCTCCTCCGCCGTCACCGCGTAGACGAGGTGGTCGCGCCAGGCCCCGTCGATGTGCAGATAGCGCGGCCGCAGCCCCTCCTCGCGCAGGCCCAGCTTCTCCACGACCCGCCGACTCGGAACGTTCTCGGGGCGGATGCACACCTCGATCCGGTGCAGGCCGACCTTCCTGAAGCAGTGGTCCACCGCCAGCGCGACCGCCGTCGGCATCACACCGCGGCCCGCCACCTCGCGGTCCACCCAGTAGCCGATGTGGCCCGCGCACATCGAGCCCCAGGTGATCCCGGCGACCGTCAGCTGGCCCACCAGCCGGCCCTGGTACTCGATGACGAAGGGCAGCATCCGGCCCGCGTTCGCCTCCGCCCGCAGATGGCGGACCATCTGGCGGTACGTGGGCCGCTGGACCACCGGCCCCCACGGCGCGGGCGGCGGAATCGTGGCCTCCCACGGCCTGAGCCAGTCGCGGTTGCGCCGGTTGACCTCGCGCCAGGCCTTCTGGTCCCGCAGCTTTATCGGCCGGAGGGTGACATCGCCGTCCGACAGGACCACCGGCCAGGTCGGGCCGTTCAGCTCGGGCTCCCGGAGGGCGCCGCCGGTCTGGGGTGGTCGCCGCCCCGCATCTGGTCCACCGCGTGCGGCAGGACGCGGGACAGGACGGCGAGGCCGTCGCGCACCCCGCCCGTGGAGCCGGGCAGGTTGACGATGAGGGTGCGCCCGGCCACGCCCGCCAGGCCCCGGGACAGGGCCGCGGTCGGCACCTTCGCCAGGCCTTCGGCGCGGATGGCCTGCGGGATGCCCGGGATCTCGTAGTCCAGCACCCGCGCGGTGGCGTCCGGGGTGCGGTCGGTCGGCGAGATCCCGGTGCCGCCGGTGGTCAGGATGACGTCGTACGCGGCGGCCACGCCCTCGCGCAGCGCCTGCTCCACGGGATCGCCGTCCGGGACGACCCGCGGGCCGTCCACGGTGAAGCCGAGCTCCTGCAGCGCCTCGGCCAGCAGCGGCCCGCCCTTGTCCGCGTACACGCCCTGCGAGGCCCGGTTCGAGGCCGTGACGACCAGGGCCCGGCCCAGCGGCCGCGGCGAGCCGGCCGCCTCGGCGGTGGGGGCGACGCCGTCGCCGTGGCTGTGGCTGTGGCTGTGGACCTCGCCGCCGCGGGGGGCGTTCACGAGCGCGCCCAGTCGCCGGACTTGCCGCCGGTCTTCTCCTCCACCCGGACGTCCGTGATGACCGCGCCCTTGTCGACCGCCTTCACCATGTCGATCACGGTGAGGCCGGCGACCGCGACCGCGGTCAGCGCCTCCATCTCGACGCCCGTGCGGTCGGTCGTCTTCACGGTGGCGAGGATCTCGACCGCGTCGTCGGCGACCCGCAGGTCCACCTTCACGCCCGAGACGGCCAGCGGGTGGCACAGCGGGATCAGGTCGGGGGTCTTCTTCGCCCCCATGATCCCGGCGATGCGCGCGGTGGCGAGGGCGTCGCCCTTGGGGACGCCCTCGCCGCGCAGCAGCTCGATCACCCGCGGGGCGACGAGTACGCGTCCGCTGGCCCGTGCCGTCCGGGTGGTGACGTCCTTCCCGGACACGTCGACCATCCGGGCCGCCCCGGCCTCGTCGATGTGGGTGAGCCTGCTCTCGGTACTCATTGCTGCGCCGCTCCGCTCTGGGCTCCCGGGGAGCCTGTGTGGTGCGACACACGCTACCCGCACCGGCCCGACTTCAGCCGAGCAGGATCACTTCCAGCTCGGTCCCCGGCTCCACCGAGGTGACGTCCTCCGGTACGACCATCAGGGAGTCGGCGTGCGCCAGTGCGGCGATCAGGTGGGAGCCCGATCCGCCGACCGGGCTGACCGTGCCGCTCTCGGGGTCGTACGTGCCGCGCAGGAACTGGCGGCGGCCGGCCGGGGAGCCGAGCGCCTTGTCGGCTCTCAGCACCGCCCGCACGCTCGGCCGCCGGACCTCGGACTCCGGCAGCCCCATGAGGGCGCGGATCGCGGGGCGCACGAACAGCTCGAAGGAGACGTACGAGGACACCGGGTTGCCGGGCAGCGCCAGCAGCGGGGTGTGGTCCGGGCCGATCGTGCCGAAGCCCTGCGGCTTGCCGGGCTGCATGGCGAGCTTGCGGAAGTCCATCCGGCCGCCGTCGACGTCCTCGCCGTCCGTGCCCCCGGTGGAGTGCCCGACCGAGGACAGCGCCTCCTTGACGACGTCGTACGCGCCGACGCTGACCCCGCCCGTGGTGACCAGCAGGTCGGCCCGGATCAGCTGGTCCTCGATGGTGGCGCGCAGGGTGTCGGCGTCGTCCGCGACGGCGCCGACCCGGTAGGCGATGGCGCCGGCGTCCCGCGCGGCTGCGGCCAGCGCGAAGCTGTTGGAGTCGTAGATGGTGCCCGCCGTGAGCGCCTCGCCGGGCTGGACCAGCTCGCTGCCGGTGGACAGGACCACCACGCGGGGGCGCGGCCGCACCCGTACGGTGCCGCGCCCGATGGCGGCCAGCAGGGCGATCTGCGGCGGCCCGAGGACGGTGCCGGCCGCGAGGGCCAGGTCACCGGCCTGTACGTCGCTGCCGCGCGCGCGGACGTGCGCCCGTGCCTCGGCGGCGCGGTGCACGCGTACCTCTCCGCCCGCCTGCTCGGGGGCGGCGCTGGCCGGGGTCATCCCGGCGGCCGCGCCGCCGCCCGTGCCGCCGTCGGTCCACTCGACCGGTACGACGGCTTCCGCGCCGGGCGGCAGCGGGGCACCGGTCATGATCCGGGCAGCCTCGCCGGGGCCGACGGTGGGCAGCTCACCGCTGCCCGCCGCCACGTCCCCGACGACGGTGAGCACCGCGGGAAACTCCTCGCTCGCACCCTGGACGTCGGCCGTTCGGACGGCGTAGCCGTCCATGGAGCTGTTGTCGAAGGGCGGGAGGGCGACGGGCACGGTCACGTCCTCGACCAGGACACAGCCCTGGGCGTCCAGCAGTTGGAGCTCGATGGGCTCCAACGGCCGGACGGCCGAGAGGACGTCCGCGAGGTGCTCGTCCACGGACCACAGACGGTGGCCGGTGTCCTGCGGTGCGGAACTGCTCAAGGTGCTACATCTCCTCCGTGACGTAACGGTGAAGCCAGGTGCGGAACTCGGGGCCCAGGTCCTCGCGCTCGCACGCGAGGCGGACGATGGCCCGCAGGTAGTCGCCGCGGTCCCCGGTGTCGTAGCGACGGCCCCGGAAGACCACGCCGTGCACCGGGCCACCGACGGTCTCGTCGGCGGCCAGCTTCTGCAGGGCGTCGGTGAGCTGGATCTCCCCACCGCGGCCCGGCTCGGTCTCCCGCAGTATGTCGAAGATCGCGGGGTTGAGGACGTAGCGGCCGATGACCGCGTAGTTGCTGGGGGCGTCCTGGGGGTCCGGCTTCTCGACGAGGCCGGTGATGCGGACCACGTCCTCCTCGTCCGTGGCCTCGACGGCGGCGCAGCCGTAGAGGTGGACGTTGGCCGGGTCGACCTCCATGAGCGCGATGACGGTGCCGCCGGTGCGGGCGTAGATGTCCGCCATCTGGCGCAGCAGCGGGTCGCGCGGGTCGATGAGGTCGTCGCCGAGCAGGACGGCGAAGGGCTCGCGGCCGACGTGCGGCTCGGCGCACAGCACCGCGTGGCCGAGGCCCCGCGGGTCGCCCTGGCGGACGTAGTGCATGGTCGCCAGGTCGCTGGACTCCTGGACCTTCTTCAGGCGGTCGTCGTCGCCCTTGGCGATGAGGGCCGACTCCAGCTCGTAGTTCCGGTCGAAGTGGTCTTCCAGGGCACGCTTGTTACGCCCAGTGATCATGAGCACGTCGTCGAGCCCGGCTCCGACGGCCTCCTCGACCACGTACTGGATGGCCGGCTTGTCCACAACCGGGAGCATTTCCTTCGGGGTCGCCTTGGTCGCCGGAAGGAAGCGGGTGCCGAGGCCAGCGGCCGGAATCACGGCCTTCTTGATCACGGGGTGCAACATAGTCATGCCCCGAACGATAGTGGTCTTCCGTCGAACACCGGACGAGATCGCAGCACGTAGATACAGGTATGCCCCGATTCGGAAGGATATTTGATTTCCTCGTGGCAGAGAACCCGCCCACCGCCTCCGCCAAGGCCGAACTGCGCCGAGAACTGCTCGCCGCGCGCCGTGCCTTGTCCCCCGAGAACCGCCGCACGGCGGCCGCCGCACTCGCCGTCAGCTCCTTCGAGCTGCCCGAACTGGCCGGTGCCCACACGGTGGCGGCGTACGTGTCGATCGGCACCGAACCCGGCACCCGGGAGCTCCTCGACGCCCTGCGCGCGGCCGGCAAGCGGGTGCTGCTCCCCCTGCTGCTGCCCGACAACGACCTCGACTGGGCGGCGTACGAGGGCCCGGCCTCACTCGCCGAGGCCGCCCACCCGGGCAAGATGCGGCTGCTGGAGCCGACCGGCCCCGCGCTCGGGCCGGACGCGGTCACCGGGGCCGACGCCGTACTGCTGCCCGGGCTCGCGGTGGACGGCCGCGGCATGCGCCTCGGCCGCGGCGGGGGCAGTTACGACCGGGTGCTGGAGCGGCTGGAGCGCGCCGGGGCGCATCCCGCGCTGGTCGTGCTCCTCTACGACGACGAGGTGGTCGCGCGGGTCCCGGAGGAACCGCACGACCACCCCGTGCAAGCGGTGGCGACCCCGTCAGGGGTGCACCGCTTCAGTCCATGACGGCCTGAGCCGCGCCCCGGCCCTTACGAGCCCTCGGGCTTGAGGGTCAGGGTGTCGACCGTGGCCTTCTCGACGGCGTCCTTGCCGAAGGGCCACTCCAGCAGCTCGCCCTTGGCCCACATCGTCGTCTGGTCCGTGTAGTGCGCGTTGTACGCGTGCCCCGAGGCGCCCGTCAGGTTGATCCAGCGCGACTTGTCGAGGTCGTTGAGGTTCACGACCATCCGCATCGAGGGCACCCACGTGACCCCGTACCCGCTGGAGGCGTTCCAGCCGGTCGCGTTGACCGTGGCCTCGCCGCCGCCCACGTCCCACGGGCCGCGGTTGAGGAGCCACTGCATGAAGCCGGGGCCCTCGGTGCCGATCGTCTGGTTCTTCAGCGTCAGCTGGTGCAGGCGGCCCCAGCTCCAGGTGGACTGGTCCTTGCCGAGCTTGGCGGTCAGCTCCCAGCGGGCGTCGCGCATGGCCCGGGCGAACAGCTCGTCGCGGGTGGTGGCCGCCGGCTGGGTCACGGTCCGCGGCGAGCTCCACCACGGCGACTTCTCGTCCTTGACCAGGCGGCGGACCACCTCGAACCAGCGGTCGCCGCCGTCGGGCTGCGCCGAGTCGGAGCCGCGGGTGCCGCATTCGCGGACCGTCTTGGCGAGGTCGTCGGCCGGGCCGGTGCCGTTGCCGACGACACTCATGCAGCTGCCCTCGATCCGCAGCTCCTTGGGCATCTTGTCGCCGAAGGACAGCTTGAGGATGTGGCGCCAGACCGCATTGAAGTAGGCCGCGGCCGCCGAGTCGGGCTCCTGCGTGTAGTTCCAGCCGTCCAGCAGCTTCTGCGCGGCGCGCACGCCCGGGTCCGAGACCTCTATCTTCGCCAGCATCGGGGTCAGCAGCGCGGCGATCTCGCTGCTGTTGTCCATCTGCATGGTGCGCATGTCGTCGGTCGAGATCCGGCCGCCGTCCTTGATCTTCGCCTCGATGAGGTCGTTGATCCGCTGGCTGCGGGCGCCGTAGCCCCAGTCGGTGGTCAGCAGGTACGGGTACTTGCCCGCGCCGGTCCCGCTCTCCACGACGGCCTGGTTGGCGGTCACGATGTAGCCGCGGGACGGGTTGTAGTCCCAGGGCATCTCGTTCTGCGGGATGTAGCCGGCGTTGCTGTCCTTGCCGCCCTTCCAGGCGTACTTGGAGTCCCAGCCCGGGGCGGGCATCCGGCCGTCGTGCTGGCCGCGCACCGGGATGCGGCCCGGGGCCTGGTAGCCGATGTTGCCGTTGGCGCCCTTGTTGTCGGCATAGATCAGGTTCTGCGACGGGACCTCGAAGTCGGCGGCCGCCTTGCGGAAGTCCTCGAAGGTCTTGGCCTTGTCGAGCTTGAAGATCGCGTCCATGGACTTGCCCGGGTCCAGCGCCGTCCAGCGCAGGGCGACGGCGTAGCCGTCGCCGCGGTCGGGGGCGGAGCTGGCGACGGGGGCGCGGGTGCCGACCGTGCCGAGCTGCTCGCTGCGGTCGGAGACGAGCGGGCCGTTGTTCGTGGTGCGGACGGTGATCTTCTTGCTGTCGCCGCCCGCGACCTTGATGACCTCTTCACGGGTGGCGAAGGGGACCACCCTGCCGTCGTAGACGTAGCCCTCGGGCTTGACCTGCTCCAGGTAGAGGTCGGTGACGTCGGCACCGAGGTTGGTCATGCCCCAGGCGATGTCGGTGTTGTGGCCTATGACCACGCCGGGCATCCCGGAGAAGGTGTAGCCGGCCACGTCGTACTGGCACTGGGCCGAGACCGTACGGCAGTGCAGGCCCATCTGGTACCAGACCGAGGGCAGCTGCGGGGACAGGTGCGGGTCGTTCGCGAGCAGCGGCTTGCCGGTGGTCGTGTACTTGCCGGAGACGACCCACGAGTTCGAGCCGATGCCGCTGCCGTTGGGGCCGAGGATCGCGGGGATCTCGTCCAGGGTGTCGGCGAGCGAGGCCAGCTGGGTGCGCAGGCCCACGGTCGCGCCCTGGGCGGCGGCGTTGTCGGCCAGGCCGTTGGCCGGGGTCGTGACGGTCTGGGTTCCGACGGTGTTGGCGCCGGCGGAGCCGTTGCCCGAGCCGGTCCCGGTGCCGGTGCCCGAGCCGCTGCCCGCGGCGCCGCCCTGCGGGGTGTACTTCCCGCCGTCGACCTTGCCGCCCTCGACTATCGGCTTGTTCCGTTCGAAGGGGTACGGCGGGTAGAGCTCGTCGATCTGCGCCTGCGAGAGCTTGGTCGCCATCAGCGCGCGGTCGATCTCGTCCTGCATGTTGCCGCGCAGGTCCCACGCCATCGCCTTGAGCCAGGCCACCGAGTCCACCGGCGACCACTGCTCGGGCTTGTAGTCGTCGCTGAGCTTGAGCGCGGCGTGCTCGACGGAGAGGTCCTTGCCGGACTTCCCCTTCAGGTACGCGTTGACCCCGTCGGCGTAGGCCTGGAGGTACTTCTTGGTCTCCGGCGAGAGCTTCTTGTCGAACTCCTCCTGCGCGACCTGGCGCCAGCCCAGCGTGCGCAGGAAGGCGTCGGCCTCGACCTGGCCGGAGCCGAACATCTCGGAGAGCCGGCCGGACGTCATGTGACGTCGTACGTCCATCTCCCAGAACCGGTCCTGCGCGTGCACGAAGCCCTGCGCGCGGAAGAGGTCGTCGTCGTTGTCCGCGTAGAGCTGCGGAATGCCGTGGGCGTCGCGCTTGACCTCGACGGTCCCGGTCAGGCCCGGCACCTTCAGGGAGCCGGTCGTCTGGGGGAAGGAGGCGCGCACGCTGTCCACGCTCCAGTACGCCCCGTAGCCGAGGCCCGCGAAGAGCGCCAGGACCAGGACGAGCACGATCAGACGGGCGCGTCGTCCCTTCTTCTTGACGGGAGGAGCGGTTTCGTTGGCGGGCATCGCTGTCCTTAGAGGGGCAGGGTGGTCCTGGGAGTACTGGGAGCAACCATAGGCGTAGGACCGCCTTCGTTGATCCGCCAGGGGTCGAGGTGCTGAGGACAGGGGGGAACAGGCGTTTCACAATGTGGTTATCGCGTAAAGGGCGCGTCAAAGATTAGGTAAGGTAACGAACTACTTGCCGAACTTGTCGCCGGGAGGATCGATCCGCCGGGCGCATTGAGGAGGGCCGCCCGCTGACTGTCCACACGCTCAATGAGCTTCTGCTGGTCTGCTCGCTCGTGCTGCTCGTCGCCGTGGCGGCGGTACGCATCTCTTCACGCAGCGGCCTCCCCAGCCTGCTCATCTACCTCGGCATAGGCATCGCCATAGGCCAGGACGGCATCGGTGACGTCGCATTCGACAATGCCGAGCTGACCCAGGTCATCGGTTATGCCGCGCTCGTCGTGATCCTCGCCGAGGGTGGTCTGGGCACCAAGTGGAAAGAGATCAAGCCGGCCCTGCCGGCCGCGGTCATGCTGTCACTGGTGGGCGTAGCGGTCAGCGTGGGCGTGACGGCGGCGGGAGCGCATTACCTGGTCGGACTGGAATGGCGCCAGGCCCTGCTGATCGGCGCGGTCGTCTCCTCGACCGACGCGGCGGCCGTCTTCTCGGTGCTGCGCAAGGTGCCGCTGCCCGCCCGGATCACCGGCGTCCTGGAGGCCGAGTCCGGTTTCAACGACGCACCCGTCGTCATCCTGGTGGTGGCCTTCTCGACCGTCGGCCCGGTGGACGAGTGGTACGTCCTGATCGGCAAGATCGCCCTGGAGCTGGCCATCGGCGCCGCGATCGGCCTGACCGTGGGCTTCCTGGGCGCGTACGGGCTGCGGCACGTGGCGCTGCCCGCCTCCGGCCTGTACCCGATCGCCGTGATGGCCATCGCCATCGTGGCGTACGCGGCCGGCGCGATCGCGCACGGCTCCGGCTTCCTGGCGGTGTACCTGGCGGCGATGGTGCTCGGGAACGCGAAGCTCCCGCACTGGCCCGCCACCCGGGGCTTCGCCGACGGGCTCGGCTGGATCGCCCAGATCGGCATGTTCGTGCTGCTGGGCCTGCTGGTCACCCCGCACGAGCTGGTCCGCGACTTCTGGCCCGCCGTGGTCATCGGGCTGGTGCTGACGATGGTGGCGCGCCCCCTGGAGGTCTTCATCAGCCTGCTGCCCTTCCGGATCTCCTGGCAGGAGCAGGTGCTGATGTCGTGGGCGGGCCTGCGCGGGGCCGTGCCCATCATCCTGGCGACCATCCCGATGGTGTCCGGGATCGAGGGCAGCGACCGCGTCTTCAACATCGTCTTCGTGCTGGTCGTCGTCTACACCCTGGTGCAGGGTCCGACCCTGCCCTGGCTCGCGCGCAAGCTGAACCTGGGAAGCGGGGACGAGGGCGCCCTCGACCTCGGGATCGAGTCGGCGCCGCTGGAGAAGCTGCGCGGGCACCTGCTCTCCTTCTCCATCCCGCCGGCCTCGCGGATGCACGGCGTGGAGGTGAGCGAGCTGCGGCTGCCGCCGGGGGCCTCGGTCACGCTGGTGGTCCGGGACGCGAAGAGCTTCGTACCGGCGCCGTCGACCGTGCTGCGGCACGGGGACGAGCTGCTGGTGGTGGCCACGGACCCGGTGCGGGACGCGGCGGAGGCACGGCTGCGGGCGGTGGCCCGGGGCGGCAAGCTCGCGGGGTGGCTGGGCACGGGCGGACCCGTCTCGCGCTAGAGCGCCGCCGGAGCGCGCTCGGAGAGCATTTAGAGCGCCGTTCTAATTCGCCGAATTCGCCGAACTATGACCGCTTTTGTCTGATTTTCCGGGCTCTTTACATGCGAAGCGGCCGTTAATCCCAGGTGAAGACGCCCCTTGTCGCCGAATTCACAGGGCGTGGTAGTGGCTTTCCCTGTACGATGAAGGCACACCAGATCGAACCAACTCTGCCTGACGCAGAGCTGGCGCGACCGCAAAGCGGCCGTGGCACCACCCCGACGTGGGCGCCCAGGTATCACTCGGTTCTGCGCAAGAGGACAGCTCTCGGGGCTCCCACATGTACGGGTGCGGCCGCTCACAAGGCGGAGCACCGTCCGCAGACGGGGACGCTCTACCAGGCAGCGGAAAGGCAAGGCCGTGACATCCGCGGTCACGACCGACACGTCCGCCCGCCCCGGCTACGGGCAGCTCCTGCGCACTCCCGGCGCCCTCGGCTTCGTACTCCCCGGCTTCGCAGCACGACTCCCCTTCGGCATGCTGACGATCAGCATCCTGCTGCTGGTCCAGCACACCACCGGTTCCTACGGCAGCGCCGGCATCGTCGCCGCCGTCACCGGTATCTCCATGGCACTGTCCGCCCCGCTGATGGGCATCTTCACCGACCGCTTCGGCCAGACCGCCGTCCTGCTGCCCGTGGTCCTCGCGCACTCCGCCGCCGTCATCGGCCTGGCCGCGCTGGCACTGCTGGACGCGCCGGTCCTCGCGCTGGCCGCGGCAGCCGTACCCGCCGGCGCCACGGTGCCGCAGGTCGGCCCGATGGTCCGGGCGCGCTGGGCCGCCAAGCTGGAGGGCTCCCCGCTGCTGCCGACGGCCGCCGCCTTCGAGTCCGTCACCGACGAGTTCACCTTCGTCGTCGGCCCGGTCCTGGCGACCGCGCTGTGCACCGGCGTCCACCCGGCGGCCGGCCTGGTCACCGAGGCCACCCTGACCCTGCTCGGCGGCCTGCTCTTCGCGGCCCAGCGGGCCAGCCAGCCCAAGACGCACGCCCCGTCGGTCACCGGCGAGAAGCGCGCCTTCGCGCTGTCCTTCCCCGGCCTGCGCGTCCTGATCTTCGCCTTCCTCGGGATCGGCGCCGTCTTCGGCGGCATGCAGGTCTCGCTCGCCGCCTTCTCCAGCGAGATGGGCAACCCCGGCGCCAACGGCCTGCTCTACGGAGTCTTCGCCGCGGGCAACATGATCGCCGGCATCGCCATGGGCGCCATCGCCTGGAAGATCGGTCCGCGCCGCCGACTGATCCTGGGCTACATCGGCCTCACCGCCGCCGCCTCCGTCCTGTGGGCGGCGAACTCGATGATCCTGCTGGGCGCGCTCGGCCTGGTCGTCGGCCTGTTCATCGCCCCGGCGCTGATCACCGGCTACACGATGGTCGAGCAGCTGGTCCCCGCGAACGCGCGGACCGAGGCCTTCACCTGGCTGACCGGCTCGATCGCCTTCGGTCAGGCCATCGCCGTCATCCTGGCCGGCCGCCTGACGGACGCGCACGGATCCTCGTTCGGCTTCCTGGTGCCCATGGGCGCCACCGCGCTCGCGCTGGCCACCCTGCTGGCGCTGCGCGCGAAGCTCGCCCCGAAGGCCCCGAGCCGGATCGTGAACGCCTCCGCGCAGGAGGACGTGCCCGCGGCCCCGGCCGAGGCACAGGCGAAGACCCAGGCGAAGGCCCCGGCGGCCGCCCCCACCACCCCCTCGCCGGCCTCCCGTAACCGGGTGAACGAGCGTGGGATGGGTCACCGCGTGCCGGTGACGGTGGACTGATCCGCCGGAATACGTCACCATGGAGCGTCGTTAGCACTCATTGAGTCAGAGTGCCAGGAGGAAATTCGTGCCGACCTACCAGTACCAGTGCACCGAGTGCGGTGAGGGCCTTGAGGCCGTGCAGAAGTTCACCGATGACGCACTGACCGTGTGCCCGAGCTGCGACGGACGCCTGAAGAAGGTGTTCTCCGCGGTCGGCATCGTCTTCAAGGGCTCCGGTTTCTACCGGAACGACAGCCGTGGCGCGTCGTCGAGCAGCACTCCTGCCTCGAAGCCGTCGTCCAGCTCCTCGTCGTCCTCGACGTCGACCGCTGCCGCCGCTCCCGCCGCCTCGTCCTCCTCGACGTCGTCGAGCTCGTCGAGCAGCAGCTCCACGTCGGCCGCCTGATCGCTTCTCCCCGAGGCCCCGCCGCCCCTGTCGGCAGCGGGGCCTTCGGCATGCCCACGGCAGGGCCTTAGGGTGGACCGCATGGTGAACGCAGAGATCGGTGTCATCGGCGGCTCGGGCTTCTACTCCTTCCTGGAGGACGTCTCCGAGATCCAGGTGGAGACCCCGTACGGACCCCCGAGCGACTCGCTTTACGTGGGCGAGCTGGCCGGGCGCCAGGTGGCCTTCCTGCCCCGGCACGGGCGCAGCCACACCGTCCCGCCGCACAAGATCAACTACCGGGCCAATCTGTGGGCCCTGCGCTCGGTCGGCGTCCGCCAGGTCCTGGGCCCGTGCGCGGTCGGCGGTCTGCGGGCCGAGTACGGGCCGGGCACGCTGCTCGTTCCCGACCAGCTGGTCGACCGTACGAAGGCCCGCGCCCAGACCTTCTTCGACGGTGAGCCGCTGCCGGACGGATCCGTTCCGAACGTCGTGCACACCACCTTCGCCGACCCGTACTGCCCGGTGGGCCGGTCCGTGGCGCTGGCCGCGGCCCGCGGGCGGGACTGGGAGCCGGTGGACGGCGGCACCATGGTCGTCATCGAGGGACCGCGCTTCTCGACGCGCGCCGAGTCGCGGTGGCACGCGGCGGCGGGCTGGTCGGTGGTCGGCATGACCGGCCACCCGGAGGCGGTCCTCGCGCGTGAGCTGGGGCTCTGCTACACCTCGATGGCCCTGGTCACGGACCTGGACGCGGGCGCGGAGACCGGCGAGGGCGTCTCCCACACCGAGGTCCTGAAGGTGTTCGGCGAGAACGTCGGGCGGCTGCGCGAGGTCCTCTTCGACGCGGTGGCCGCCCTGCCGGCCACGGAGACCCGGGACTGCCTGTGCACGCACGCGCACGACGGGTGGGACCTGGGCATCGAACTCCCGTAACGGGTCCCCTGGGGACGCCCCGCCGGGTTGCCGGTGGCGGGTGTCAGCGTCGATGGCGACCTGGTGGCTGGTGGAGCACCAGTAGCCTTCGACCGCTCGGCGATGGTGCGATCCCGGGCGGGGACCAGGGTGCCGTCCACGATGAGCACGGTGTCCTCGGCGAAGCGCTTGGGGGCTGGAGAGCGAGCACCGGCCCGAGGTGGTCGGTGATCCGGTCCACCGCCGACTTCGACACCCCCAACAGAGGCGCGAGCCGACGCATGGTCAGGTTCGTGCGTCGGTACATCGCGACCAGCGGTGCCCGGTCCTGCGGCGGAAGGCTCCGCGGCCGGCCCTTGCGGACCGGATCAGTGCGTTCTTTCGATCTTGGTGCGGGTGCCGCAGACCGGGTCGGCAGCGTGCGCCTGCATCCGAGTGGAGGCACGCTGGAAGGTGAGGCCGGGCCCAATGAGTGAGTGGTCGGGCCGCGAAGTGGCGGTGCACCGACTTCGCCGGAGCGTCGGCAGTCGGGAGCTCGGCCGCCGACGGCTGTTGTCGCCGTCGCCTGAATGCAGAAAGCGGTGCGGCCACGGGCGAACAGCCGGCCTGTCGGGATCTGAGGTCAGGATGGCGAGTCAGAGCAGGGACCACGCGCTCGACCACGTGGTGCTCGTCGTATTCGAGAACCGGTCGTTGGACAACGTGCTCGGCCGGCTGTACGGGCCGCAGGACGGCAAGACGTTCGAGGGAGTGACCGGCAGGGACCTCACGAATCCGATCCCGGCATGGGCCGAGCACGGCGCCGACCGCAAGGTGGTGCCGTACACGGTGGCAGCGGACATGGACAGCCCTAATCCCGATACGGGGGAGGAGTATGCGCACACCAACACGCAGCTCTTCAACATCCTCGGCGAGCACAACCGCTTCAAGCTCGGCGAGGATATCTCGGCGCCGCACAACGCGCCCGAGCCCGGTCGGGCACCCACGATGGACGGCTTCGTCACCGACTACATCAGCACCCTGACCGGCGAACTGGGCCGCCAGCCCACCTACGGCGAGTACGCGCAGGTGATGACCGGGTTCACCCCGGAACAGATCCCCGTGCTGAGCGGCTTGGCGCGCGCCTTCGGGGTGTTCGACCACTGGTTCAGCGAGGTGCCGTCGCAGACGTTCACCAACCGGTCGTTCTGGACCGCGGCGACGGCGTCGGGGTTCGTGGTGAACTCGCCGGTCGAGAACTGGGTACTCAAGAACGATGCCGAGACGATCTTCAACCGGCTCGAGCAGCACGGCCGGACGTGGAAGGTGTACGTCGGCGAGCCGGACCGGTTCTCCATCACCGGCCTGATCCACTACCCGCGGCTCAAGGACCACTTCGACACGCACTTCGTGCCGTTCTCCCAGTTCGAGACGGACGCCGGCAACGGCGACCTGCCCGACTTCTCGTTCATCGAGCCGTGCCTGGTGCTTGGGCACGGGGACTACCACCCGGCGTTCTCGCGTGTCCTCGGCCACGGGGTCGTGATCCCCGACGTCGACCCGCCGTCCTCGATCCTGGGTGGCGAGGCGTTCCTTGCCCGGATCTACAACGCCTACAGGGCGATGCGGTCGCCGAGCGGGTCGAACGTGTGGAACACATCCCTGCTGATCGGCTGGGACGAACCCGGCGGCACCTACGACCACGTCCCACCCGGCCCGGTGCCGCCGCCCGACCCGTCCGCTCCGGCCGGACAGCTCGGGTTCACGTTCGACCGCTCGGGCTACCGGGTCCCGGCCGTCGTGGTCTCCCCGTGGGTGGCCGCAGGCGCGGTGTTCAACGAGGAACACCGCCACACCTCGCTGATCGCGACCCTGCGCGAGCAGTGGGACCTCGGCGCCCCGTTCACCGCGCGCGACGCCGCCGCCCGGACCGTCACCCACGCCTTCGCCCTCGAGACCCCGCGAGACCCGCACACCTGGCCCTCGCCGGCCCCGCGTCCCGTGCCCCAGTACGTCGAGGACGCCCTGCTCCTGGGCAGGACCCTCTCCACCCTGGGCAAGGCAGCCTTCGAAGGGATCCGCGGCTTCGCGGACCATCACAACATCCGCATCGAGGGACTTCCTGACGATCCCAAGGCCGAGGTCCCCCCGGAACAGGCCCTGCAGATCATGCGTGACTTCCTCGCCATCCACTTCCCCCGCCTGGTGCCACCCACCCAGGTACCGCAGACCCCGCACACCTGAGGCAGGCTGAACACCGGCCCGCGATGCCGTCGACGGGCAGTCCCGAGCCATGCCGTTCGCGGCCTGGACCGACAGCGTCATGGGGCGGTTCACGATCGGGCACGGCGACAGGGGAAGGTCCGTGGTTACGGGACAGCTCTTATCCTGCGCGCATGGGAAATTCGGGTGGGATGGCCGTGGCGCGCGCCACGGTGGCGGAACTGCGTGAGTTCGCGGCGGAGGCCGGCTTCGAGGACGTCGACGCCGACGCGGACCTGGGTGGCGGTTGGTCGGTCGTGTACTGCGCCGACCCGCCGGACGGCGCCGCGGCGGCGCTGGCGCGGCGGACCGGGGCGCCGGTGCTGACAGTGGCCTACCTCGACAGTGACGTCGGCTTCGTCGAGGGCGCCACCTTCGCCGGGGGCCGCTGGAAGGCGCTGCTCAACCGGGACACGGCCGAGGACTACGAGATACCCGTCGACCGGTTCCCCGTCGAGGCGGCCCTGGCGGGCGCCCTCGACTGGGCGGCCGCCGGCGGGCTGACCGCCGACCCGGATGGGGTGCGGGCCGTCCTCACCGGCTCCGAGGCCTTCGCGGAGGACCTCACGGACCGGCTCCTGGCCGCGCTCGGAACCGCGCCCGCGGCGCCCGGCGGGGAAGGCGCCTAGGCCGTCTCTTTCGGATCTTGTCGGCCGAGCCCGCGGCGTCCGGTGCCGTACATGGCAAGGCGGAGGGGCGCGCCGTGTACTCGACGTACTCGGGTGCCCCGACAACGCGGCCAGGTGCGGTGCCGGGCGTCGCGGGCCCGGCAAGATCCGGAAGAGACGGCCTAGAAGCCGGCCGGCGGCTGTCACATTCGGCGCGGCTGTCCGGTCCTCCCTGGTGACGGCGGAAACGAAGACCGCCCCGGCCACGGAGATGACTGTCATGCCGCGTATCTCGCTCACCCCGCCCCGCACCCTGCTCATGCGCATCGGGGCCTGGTACTCGCGCCGTACCTACGGCAAGGTGCTCGACCCCGGGCAGGCCTACGGGCACAACGCGCGCGTGCTCCTCTCCTACGTCCGGCTGGAGCAGAGCGTGGCGAAGTGGAACGCGCTCGACGCCGGGCTGAAGCATCTCGCCGTGATGGCGGCGGCGGCCCGCATCAACTGCTCGTGGTGCATGGACTTCGGTTACTGGGAGGGCCACGAGCTGGGCGTGCCGGCGGAGAAGATCGAGCGGGTGCCGCGGTGGCGGGAGGCGCCTGAGGTGTTCACCGAGCTGGAACTGCTGGTCATGGAGTACGCCGAGGCCATGACGGAGACCGAGCCGGCGGTCACGGACGAGCTCGCGCGGGAACTCGTCGCGCGGCTCGGCGAGGCGGCGTTCGTCGAGCTCACCGCGATGGTCGCGCTGGAGAACTGGCGCTCGCGCGTCAACAGCGCCTTCGGCCTGACCAGTCAGGGCTTCGCGGAGGCCTGCCAGGTCCCGGCCGGGCGGTGACCCTCTGACTCGTGCGGGTGACGGGGTTGTCCACAGGCTGGGGATCGTCCACAGGCTCCGGCGGGATTTCCCGGGAGGCCGGATCGTGGGATGTGTCCGGGCGCCGGGTCCGGGCACATCAACTCACTCGGTCTGGTGGTGTTCGTCATGTCCCGTACTTCCGCGGCCCCTTCGGTCTGCTCCGCCTCCTCCGCCTCCTCCGCCTCCTCCGCTCCCCGTGCTGCCGCCCTCGCTCCCGCCCCCTGCGCGACGTCCTCCGCGTGTCCCCCCGCGCGCCCGGTCCCGCCGTTCCCGCCGCTTCGCGTGGGGCGGGGCGGGGACCGGCTGCGCCGGGCCGTGCGACGACGCCGGCGGGCCGCGTCGGCCGCGCTGGCCTTCGTGGCGGCGGCCGTGGCGGTGGGCGGAACGGAGGCGCAGGCCTCGCGGAGCGCCGCGCGGCCCGAGGCGCGGGCCGCTCAGCGTGCGGCGCCACCCGTCGCGGTGCGGATGGTGTCGGCGCCCGTGCGCATCGCTGACGCGGCGACGGTGCGGCTGCTGCGTCCCGGGGACCGGGTGGACGTGGTCGCGGCGGAGCGCACCGGGCCGCCGAGGGTGGTGGCCGCGGGGGCGCTGGTCGCCGAAGTTCCCGATGCGGACAAGGGTGTTGCGGACGGCGGGGCGCTGGTGGTGCTGTCCGTCCCGCGGGACACGGCGCGGGGCCTCGTGGGTGCGGGTGCCACGACGCGACTGGCGGTGACGTTGTGCTGATTCGCACACCCGGTCAGTCAATTCACCTCAAGGTGGGGGCCGATTGGACACGCCGCGCCCGGACTGCCGTAGCTTTCGGAACCGTTGGCTCCGTGTTCGGTAGATGTGAAGAGAGGCTCAGTCGTGAGCGAGAAGAAGAAGGAGAGCGTGCTGGCAGGCTTCAAGGCCTTCCTGATGCGCGGCAACGTGGTCGACCTGGCGGTGGCCGTGGTCATCGGCGCCGCGTTCACGAACATCGTGAACTCGGTGGTCAAGGGGATCATCAGCCCGGTGGTGGGCGCGGTCGGCACCAAGAGCCTGGACGGCTACAAGTCCTGCCTCAAGGCTCCTTGCGCCATCGGCAAGGACGGCCAGCCGACGGGTGTGGAGATCCTCTGGGGCTCGGTGCTGAACGCGACGCTGACCTTCGTCATCACCGCCGCGGTCGTGTACTTCCTGATGGTGCTGCCGATGTCGAAGTACCTGGCCAAGCAGGAGGCCCGGCGCAAGGCGAAGGAAGGTGTCCAGGAGGTCGTCGAGATCACCGAGCTGGAGCTCCTGAAGGAGATCCGGGACGCTCTGGTCGCACAGCGCGGCGGTGGCGGCACGTCCCCCACCGGTTCACGCAACGGTTTCTGACCTCTCCGGCCGCCTGGGGCGGTCAGACGTGGTGCGGGGGCTTCTCGTCGAGGAAGCGGGCCAGGTCGGCCGCGCTTCCGCCGGCGGGCGGCCGCTCGCCCCAGCCGCGGTCGGTGTCGTCCGAGGACTGCTGGTCCAGCGGGTCGTCGAAGACCAGCCTGGGCTTCGGCCGCGGCTTGTCGGCCTCGGGGGCGGTACGCGGGGCCTGCGGGTCGGGGTCGGGGGCGCTGCTCATACCTCCAGGGTACGGCCGCCCGCGGCCCCGCCCGCTGCACCGCCCCGGCCCCCGCCCTGTCCCCCGGCCCGGTCCGGCCGGGCGCCCCGGCTGTGAGACGGGCGCCGGATCACCGGCACACCGCCGGGCACGTGGCACGGAAGCCGATGAGGGGCCGATCACGGCGCCCGCCTCCGCCCGTGACCGTTGCGGGGCCGCGGAGCGCGCCTCGCATCCGCCCGGGGCACAGGGGCCGCGCGGGCCGCGCGTCCGCCCTGCCGGAGGCTCCCGCCTCTGGTCTCCTGGCCGGTATGGCCTACTCCCCCATGACCGCTCGCAGCCCCGACGAACTCCACCGTGCCGCCACTCCGCTGGAGCTGTTCTTCGACCTCTGCTTCGTCGTCGCCATCGCCCAGGCCGGCGCGCGACTGGTGCACTCGCTCGCGGAGGGCCATCCCGGCGCCGGGGTGGTCGGCTACTTCTTCGTCTTCTTCGGCGTGTGGTGGGCCTGGATGAACTTCACCTGGTTCGCCTCGGCGTACGACGTGGACGACGTCCCGTACCGCATCGCGACGCTCGTGCAGATCGCCGGTGTGCTCGTGTACGCGGCCGGGGTGAGCCGGGCCTTCGACGACAACGACTGGGCGGTCGCGGTCACCGGCTACATCATCATGCGCGTCGCCCTGACGGCGCAGTGGCTGCGGGCGGCCTCCGGGGAGCAGGGCGAGGCCCGGGCGTCGGCGCTGAAGTACGCGGCCGGACTGGTGATCTGCCAGCTGGGCTGGATCGGCCTGCTGTTCGTCCCGGACGACCTGAAGCGCTGGCTGTTCCTCGTCCTGCTCGTCGCCGAGCTGGGGGTTCCGGTGATCGCCGAGCGCGGGCACCAGACGCCCTGGCACGCGCACCACATCGTGGAGCGGTACGGCCTGTTCACCATCATCGTGCTCGGCGAGACGATCGCCGCGGCCACGGTGGCGGTCAAGTCCGCGATCGACGAGCACGAGGCGCTGGACCAGCTGCTGCCCATCGCCGCGGGCGGGCTGCTGATCGTCTTCGCCGCGTGGTGGATCTACTTCGCCGTGCCGATGCACGAGCACCTGAACTCCAACCGCGAGGCCATCCGGTGGGGTTACGGACACCTGCTGATCTTCCTCTCGGGCGCGGCGATCGGCGCCGGCATCGAGGTCGCGGTCGAGCACGCGGTGGGCAAGGCACACATTTCCCAGGTCGCCGCGAACGCCGCCGTCACCGTCCCGACCGCGCTGTTCCTGCTGATGGTGTGGCTGCTGCACTCCCGCCACTTCAAGCGCGGCCTCGCCCAGCAGCTGGTCCTGCCGGTGTCCGCCCTCGTGACGCTCGCCTGCACCTGGTCGGGTACGTACGCCGTCCTGTGGGCGGGTCTCGTCGGGGTGCTGACGGTGGCGGTCGGCCTCACCCTGTCCACGCGGACCGCCGCGGCCACCGGTGCCGCCGTCTGACTCCCCGGGCCGCCGGCACCCGTACGCGCCCCCGCACCCTCATCCTCATCCTCATCCTCATCCCACCGAACCGTCACTCCCGCGCACCCGTCGCCGTTCTCCAGCGCAGAACGACGCGCACCCACTGGAGGCCCTGCCATGACACTCCCGGCACAACGCCACGGCACCGACCCCGGCGGGGAGCTGGCCGAGCCAGGCTTCTGGCAGCAGCCCCCCGCCCACCGCCTCGCGGCCTTCGCCCGGCTGCGTGCGGCCGACGGTCCGGTGTTCGTCCCCGAAGGGTCCGGGCGCGGCCACTGGGCCCTCGTCCGCCACGCCCAGGTGCAGGAGGCCAGCCGCCTCCCCAAGGTGTTCGCCAGTGCCCCCGGCGTGACCACCCCCGAGCCGGCCCGCTGGGTGCGGGCCCTGTTCGGGGACTCGATGGTCAATCTGGACGGCCCCGACCACGCCCAGCTGCGCAAGATCGTGCAACGCGCCTTCACGCCCCGCCTGCTGGCGGCCGCCGAGGCGGACATCCACGCCGTGGCCGCCCGCATCGTGGACGACGTACTGGCCGAGCGGCCCGACGAGTTCGTCTCGGCCGTGGCCTCGCGGCTGCCCCTGGAGGTCATCTGCAACATGATGGGCATCCCCGAGCACTACCGGGCCGAGATCGCCGACCGGGTCAACCACGCCTCCGAGAACATCGGTGTGGAGCGGGGCCTGGCCTCCCGGCTGCGGATGCCCGGGCGCGGGCTGCGCGCGCTCGCCCGGATGCAGCGGATGGTGGCGGGCATCGGGCGGGAGCGGCGCAAGCACCCCACCGACGACCTGATCTCGGCGCTGGTCTGTGCGAACGTCGACGGCCAGGCCCTCGGGGCCCGCCAGCTCGGCGCCTTCTTCTCCCTGTTGATGGTCGCCGGGGTGGAGACCACCCGGAACGCGATCACCCACGGACTGTCCCTGCTGACCGACCATCCGGACCAGCGGGACCTGCTGCTCTCGGACTTCGAGAAGTACGCGGACGGAGCGGTCGACGAGATGATCCGGCACTCGACGCCCATCATCCAGTTCCGCCGGACCGTGGCGGCCGAGCACACCATGGACGGGCACGTGTTCCGGCCGGGAGACAAGGTGGTCCTCTACTACGCCTCCGCCAACCGCGACGAGGCCGTCTTCCCCGACCCGGACGCCTTCGTCATCACCCGCTCGCCCAACCCGCACCTCGGGTTCGGCGGCGGCGGCCCGCACTTCTGCCTGGGCGCGCACCTGGCCCGGGTGGAGATGAAGTCCCTCTTCCGTGAACTGCTGACCCGGCCGGTCGGGCTGCGGGCGGTGGGCCTGCCGGACCTGGCGGGGTCGAACTTCGACAACCGGGTCCGCTCGCTGCGGTTCGCCTTCGAACGGCCCTGACCACGGGCCCGGACGAAGCGGAACCGGCCACCGGGCAGGCTGGGGGCCCGGCGGCCGGAGCGGGTGGTGGCGGCACCCTGCCTGTGGCTACCGCTGTACGCGCCGCACGGCGAGCACGCAGTGGGCGCTGCTGGTGAGCACGGACTCGTCGCCCGCGAAGGCCTGCAGGGTCTCCGGCGCGACCGGCTGCCCCGGGACCGCCTCGGGCCAGGCGCGGGTGGCGAAGAGGAAGTAGGCCTGCCCGCTCTCGTCCGCCGCGGCGACCCACTCGTCGGGGGCGGTGCAGCGCGCGTTCATCCCGGGCAGGGTGAGCGCGATCTGGTTGCCCTCCAGCAGGATCTGCACCGGGAAGGTGGCCGCCTTGAGGGTGCCGTCCATGACCACGTCGCCGATGGGCAGGCCGATCTCCTCCAGCAGCCCGCGGGCGGCTGCCTCGCCGGCCTCCCGGCCCTGCGGTCCGTCGCCGAGGGTGTAGGCGAGGAGGTACGGGATGTCGTGCGCCTCTTCGGGGTCTCCGATCCAGGCGAGCACCGAAAGGGTGCCGAGCTGGGACCGGTCGATTTCGGCTTGAGTAGAAGTCATGCGCGCACCCTAGTGCTCTCTCCGCCGAGCATTTCACGGCCCGTCACCCGGGCGGGCTAGACGGCCCAGAATCCCTCTCCGGAATTCGCCTGCGTGTTCGCGTCCTGGTACTGGAGCCGCACAATGCGCGCGCTTTCCGGGATTTCGAACACCACCCAGCCATCGGCCCGCTCACCGACCCCCAGGGAATCGAAGACGATCGGTTTGCCGGTCGTCAGCTCGCCGGTCTTCACCACCGGGTGACGCTGCCCCGCGCTGTCGTGCGCCCACATGCGTCCGAGCGCCCCGTACGAGGCGCCCCCCACGTTGACGAAGGACATCGAGGCGGCCACCCAGCGCTTCCCTGCGGGCGGTGCGAAGTTCTTGTCCACACTGATCGCCGGGTCCACGAAGGCCCCGAGGTCGACCTGGAGGTGTCGGCCGATCTGCCTGCCGTGCACCTGGGCTGTGCCACCCACACGGGCGTCCTTCACGCCAGGGCGTCCGGGGGCCTCCGCCGCGCCCGGCGCCCCGTCGTCCACCACGGCCGCCGGCGCGGCGGCGGGCGCGAGCACGTCCGGCTCCGGGGCGCTCTGGCAGGCGGTGGCACCGAACAGCAGGAGTGGGAGCAGGGCGAGGACGGGCAGGGGGAGGGCGGGCTGGCGCATGCAAGATCCCTTCGGGGACGTATTGCGGCCAGTTTCACGCGCCCGGGCAGGTAATTGCGAACAACGACACGAGCGCGCGGAGCAAGTGCGTACGCCCACCTGCCAGCACAATGCGTTCCGGTGGAATCCCGCCATCCGCAGCACCTGGAGGAAGAATGCCCATCCCCGCCCACCGAATGGCCCTCACGGCCTTCTCCGCACTGGCCGCCACCACGCTATTCGCCGCTCCGGCCGGCGCCACGGTTTTCAATCAAGGGATTTCCGTGCACGGTGACGCCTACGTCGCCAAGGACGGCGCCGTCACCCTTTCCGGGACGTACCACTGCGAGCAGGCGTCACCCATGGGGGCGATGCAGATCAAGGCGACCCTCGCCCAGGAGGGCGGCAGCCGGGTGAGCATCGGCGCGGAGCAGATCGTCTGCGACGGCAAGGAGCGCCGCTGGGTGGCCAACGCCCCGGGCGCCTTCGTGAACGTGCACCCGGGCCGCGCGGTGGTCACCGCGGAGCTCCAGGAGGTCCGGCTCTCGGGCCTGATGCCGAGGTCGGTCGACACGGTCGCCCAGGACTCGCGCGACGTCGAGGTCCGCGAGCACTGAGCGGTGGGAGCCCGCGGCACGCGCCCGGGATCAGGGCCGGGGCCGGGGCCGCCGCTACCGGCAGTCGGGGGCGACGCCCGTCATCGACATGAAGGCCACCGACCGGCACGCGAGGTCCTCGTGCGGCCGCCCCGTCGCCCGGTCCACGGCGGCCGGTACCCCGGCCACCAGCAGGAGCACGGCCAGGGCGCCCGTCACGGCGGCCTTGGTCAGCCCGCGCACGTCACGATCCGTTCCATGGCTCGCATCATCACCCCGACCCCGGAGTCCCACAACCCGGGGTGACCGCCCGGTCACCCCGTGCTCCGCCGGACGCCGCCGGCGTCGAACTCGCACCACACCGCCTTGCCGTCGCCCCGGGACTCCACGCCCCAGTGCGTGGCCAGCGCGTCCACCAGCAGCAGCCCGCGCCCCGTGGTGGCCGCCTCGCCCGGGGTGCGCCGGCGCGGCCACACGCTGGAGCGGTCCTTGACCCACAGCCGGATCCGCCGGACGGGCTCCGGCAGCACCTCCATCGTCAGCACCGCCCCGCCGTCCGTGTGCAGCAGGGCGTTGACCAGCAGTTCCCCGGCCGCCAGCTCCACGTCGTCGGCGAGCTCCGGCATGCCCCAGTCGCGCAGGGCCTGGCGCAGGGCGTAGCGGGCCTCCGAGAGGCCTTCCGGGTCGGCCTGGTGGACGTACTGGTGGATGCGCGGCGCCCGGTGGGTGCCCGGGTCGGGGGCCCGGCGCAGCACCAGCAGGGCCACGTCGTCCCCGGAGCCCCAGCGCTCCCAGAGCCGGTCGGAGAGGTGGTCGGCGAGTGCCGCGGCCCCCTGGGGGCCGCTGCGCACGGCCTGGGCGAGGGCGTCCATCCCGGTGGTGATCGTGGTGCCCGGCTCCTCCACGAGGCCGTCCGTGCACAGCACCAGGGTCTCCCCGGGCACCAGGTCGAGCCGGGTCTCGGGGAACTCCTCGTGCTCGAAGAACGAGGCCAGCCCGAGCGGCAGGCCGCCGCGCACCTTGGGCCAGCCCGTGCGCCCGTCCGTGTGCCGGATCAGCGGTCCGAGGTGACCCGCGCGGACCGCCCGTACGCCGCCCGTCTCCAGGTCCACCTGCGCGTACATGCAGGTGGCGAAGCGCTCGGTGTCCAGCTCGGCGAGGAAGCGCGAGGCCCGCGCCAGCACGGTGGACGGCGGATGGCCCTCCCCCGCGTACGCCCGCAGCGCGATCCGCAGCTGGCCCATGATCGCCGCCGCGTGCGTGTCGTGGCCCTGGACGTCGCCCACCACGACGCCCACGCGGTCGCGGGGCAGCGAGATCACGTCGTACCAGTCCCCGCCGACCTCCCGCCCGCTCCAGGCGGCGTGGTAGCGGACCGCGATCTCCCCGCCGGTGATCTCCGGGATCCGGCGCGGCAGCATGGCGGCCTGCAGGCCGGTCGCGAACTCCCGCTCCTGGTCGAAGAGGAGCGCCCGCTGGAGGGACTGGGCCACGATGCCCGCCAGGCCCAGGCAGAGGTTGCGCTCCTCCGGGCTGAACTCGGTGCGCCGCCGGTAGAAGAGGACCAGCCCGCCGATGGCCTTGGCCTGCGCGATCAGCGGCAGGTAGGCGGCGGCGTCGTACCGGATGCGGTTCAGGTAGTCCGCGAGGAGCGGGAACTCGCCGCCGAGCTCGGTGAGCGAGGTGACGAAACGTGCCTGCCGGGTGAGCACCGTGTGCGACAGCGGCAGCGAACCGTCCAGCCGGGTGAACCGGCGCTCGCCGAGGATCTCCAGGGACTCCCCGCTCAACGCGATGATCTTGATGGTGCCGCCCTCGACCAGCCCCAGGGCCAGTCCGTCCGCACCGAGCCGCTCCAGCGCGCCCGCCCCGGTCAGCGCGGCCGTGACGTCGTCGACCGTCACCGCCCGCGACAGGGCCTCCGTGGTCCGCTGCACGATCGTCGTCTGCTGGGCGCGCGCCGCCTCCAGCTTGCGCAGCAGCGTGGCGTGGGCCAGCTCGGCGGTCGCGTCCCGGACGATCCCCACGATCCGCTCGGGCTGCCCGGCGCCGTCCCGGAGCACCCGGCCCGAGGTGTGCGTCCACTGGTCGCGGCCGTCGCGCCGCTGCACCGTGAAGTACGCGCCGTACGTGTCCCCGCCGCCCGCCAGGACACCGTCGATGATCTCGGTCAGCCGGACCCCGTCCGCGGGCGGGATGCGCCGCCCGACCCCGGGAACGGTGCCGTCGAACTCCCCCGGCCCGAGGTCGAAGACCTTCATCGCGGCCTCGTCCAGCACCACCGTCCCGGCATCCAGGTCCCATTCGAGACTGCCCATGCCGTTGAGCGCGAACCGCTCCCCCGGAGCGGTCACGGGGGACCGCCGGACCGGCTCGGGTCCGTCCCGTTCCGCCGCTGCCACGTTCCCCACCACCTAACGGCCGGGCCAGCACGGCTGGGAGATCAGCCGCTCCCACTCCTCGTCAGGATGCCCCGGAAGGGTGCGCCCGGCCTCCCTCCAGCGCTTGACCATGGAGAGGTAGATCGTGGGCTGGTCGGCAGGGGAGGCCGTCGCGTACGGGCCCGCGTACGGCCCCGCGTACGGGCCCGGGTACGGGGCGCGGTCGTACCCGGCGGCCCTGGCACGACCGGCGGGCTGTTCCCCGCGGCTGGCGGGAATGCGCACCCAGCCGCGGCCCTGCGCTCGCTCCGAGCTCATCACGGACCCCTCTCTCCGCGGATCTCACCGCAGATACGTCTTCGGATGCCCTGGGGGTACCCCCGGAACGGGCCCGGGGGAAGCAGCCCGGCCCGGCCGGGCGACACCGGGGGAACCCGGCCGCGGACCCCGGGCACCGAGGCGCTTGCGGACTCCTCTCACCAGTCTCCCCGCCGTGAAGCCCGCGCCGTGTACGAATCGCATGGAAGGGCCGAATGAGGGAGCCGTCAGCAGCCCCGCGAAGAACAGCCCGGGCCACGAGGACTCGAACCCGGGGCTCAGCTCCGGCGCCCCGCTGCCCCCCACGGTCTCCAGCGCCGCCCGCAGCCCCGCGTCGAGCAGTTCGAGGCGGGCCAGCTCCGGGGCGAAGCCGGTGGCCGCGATGACGTGCGCGGTGTCCAGCACCACGGATTCCCCCGCCCGGGTGGTCAGTCCGAGCCGGGTCCGCTCGCCCACCGCCACCGCCCGGTGCAGCCGGTGCCCGAGCAGGACGGGAACGCGCCGCTCGAAGCGGTCCCTCAGCCACCAGGCGCCGGCCGGGCCCAGCGCCGTCGCCGCGATCCGTTCCCGGGTGGGCGCGGGCAGCCGGCGCACCGCCCAGGGCAGCTCCGACCACACCCAGCTGCGCCAGCCGGTGCCGAGGCCGCTGTGGGGATCGCGCAGGGCCCGCATCGGGGGCCGGTCCAGGGGCTGCGGGACGGTGTTCCAGTTCAGCCGGGAGCGCCGGGCGACCAGGCAGGGCAGCGCGCCCTGCTCGGCCAGCAGGGCGGCGGTCTCCAGGGCCGCCTGCCCGGCCCCGAGCACGGCGACCTCGCGGCCCGCGAACCGGCTCAGGTCGCGGTGGCCGCTGCTGTGCGAGTAGTGCGCGGGCGGGAGGTCCGCCAGCGCCCCGGGGTGGCGGACGAACGGCATCACCCCGACCGCGAGGGCCACCGCGCGGGCGAGCAGGGGCGGTCCTTCGGCGGTGCGCACGCGGAAGCCGTCGCCCTGCGGGGTCACCTCCAGGACGGTCACCTCCTCCACCTCGGGCGCGGCCTGCCGGGCGAACCACATCCCGTACGCGCTGAACGTGCCGATCGGCAGCGGAGTGCCGTGTTCCGCGGTCATGCCGAGGGTGGCGCAGTAGTCGGCCAGGGTGTGCCGCCCGTCCGGCGCGGACAGGTTGGACGACCAGGGCTCCGACTTCAGGTACATGCCGTCGGGCATGTGGTCGCGCCACGAGGCCATGGGCCGCCCCAGCAGCCGTACGCCGAGCCCCGCGGCCGCCGCGTGGGCGGCGATCGACAGCCCGTACGGGCCCGCACCGATCACCACGAGATCGTCGATCCGCGTCAACGCCGCTCCTCCAGCTCGATGTTCACCGGCCCGGCCCGGTCCGCCGTGACGGTCCCGGTCAACGGGACACCAGCTCGTCCGGCTCGGCCGAGGCCGCCGGCGGAACGGGACGGGCGGTCTGTCCACCGGAACCGGTCGAGCCGCCGGAACCGGTGGGCGTCTGGTTCCGGCCGCGCTGCCGGGGCGCGCGGACGACCGCGAGCGCCGTGCGGCGGCCCTGCTCCGGAACCCCGCGCAGCACCCGTACCCCCTTGCCCGCGCCCCGCCCCAGCAGAGCGCCGAGCATCGCCAGGAACGGCAGCAGATCGTCGGCGGCGAACCAGGCCGTCTCGACGCTCCCCCGCTCGGCGGACCGCTTCGGGGCCCGCTCCGGGACCGACCTCTGATCCGCGCCCGCGCCCGCGCCCGGGCCCGAGGAAGCGGACGCGGACGCCGCCGCCGGCCCGGCCGGATCCGCCGGGACCACCGCCGGGCGGCGCGGCATCGACCCGCCCCGGAGCCGCGCCAGCAGCGCGTAGTTCTCCGCGACGAACACCCGGCCCGGGCCGCCCGAAGGCTGCGGGACCTGCTGGCCCGTCAGATCCAGGTACATCGCCTGTACGACGTCCAGCCCGGCCGAGTCCGTGAACAGCCGGAACTGCGCGCCCGGCCGGGGGTTGAAGTCCACCAGCCGGAAGCAGCCCAGCTCGTCGCGGCGGAAGTCCAGGTCCAGGATCCCCTGGTAGCCCAGCCGTTCGGCGAGCCGCAGCCCCGCCTCCTCCACCGCCGGATCCGGCAGCCAGCGCCCCACGGCCGTCAGCCCCGTCCGTACCGGCCAGGACAGCTCCTTGCGGCCCGAGCCCGCGAGCAGCGGATGCCCGCCCCGCGCGAAGGCGCCGTGGAAGAACCAGTCCGTGTCCGGACCGGCCGGCAGGAACCGCTGGAGCAGCAGCCTGCTGCCGGCCTCGGCGGAGCGCTCGTAGAGCCGGCGCGCCTCGGCGGTGGTGTGCACGAGCATGGTGCTGCGCAGCCCGTCGGCTCCGGAGGGCAGCAGCCAGGGCCGGCTCCACTTGGCGATCACCGGCAGGCCGAGCCGCCAGGCCGCCTCGGCCGCCTCGGCCCCGCTCGCCGGGATCACGGTCTCCGGGTGCGGGACGTCCCACCGCGCGCAGAGCCGCGACAGCTCGGCCTTGTCGGCCACCCGGGCGGGCAGGTTGTCGGGCTGATGGGGAATCCGGAAACGCTCGCGGAGCATCGGCGCGACCCGGGACACGGCGATCGCGCTCAGGTCGTCCATCGCGATGAGCACGGCCGGCCGGCCGATCCGCTCCGACACCCCGGTCAGGCACTCCAGCAACGCCTCGGGCGCCTCGGGGTCCAACCCGCCCACCGGTCCGGGATGCACGGCGCGCAGATAGCGCGAACGCCCCATGGGGCCTCCCCCGGCCTCGACGACGGCATGGACCTCCACGCCCTTGCGGCCAAGGGATCTGACGGCGCCAAGGGTTCCGTGGTGGAACGGATTCCGATCGAGTCTGAGCACGACGGCGGGCACATGGTTGAGATACGCGTGCATGGCAACGGTGTCTTTCACCTAGTCGGACCAAGCGGGGGTGGTGCGCAGCTGCTAATGGCCTACGCGGCAGTCACCGGACAGGCCATTCGTCAGATCTGATGCCTAACGTCTTTGGTAAGCACACCGATTCAGGAAAGCTCGGGAGACGCCATGCCCAGACCACGCCGCCGACTGGCGAGCACCTGCATCGGTACGGTCACGGCCGGACTGCTGGCCACCGGTGCCGCGCTCGCGACACCCGAGAAGGACCGGCCCGAGGGGTCCGACATCGCCATGGGCGCCTATCTCGACTACGGGCCGCCCGGGGTGGCCCGGATCCCGTACCTGTCGAGCTGGCTGGGCGGCAAGAACATCCGGGTCGGGCACACCTATCTCCCCGGCGACAAGTGGGCCGGTATCGAGGGCAGGGTCTCGTTCCTGGAGGACTGGGCCGACTGGCGCCAGGCCGAGGACGACCGGCTGTTCGTCCTCAACGTGCCCATGCAGGAACGGAACGAGGGCCGGGTGCCCGACTACCGGGTGGCCCAGCTGATCAGGGCGGGCGCGGAAGGCCGGTACGACCGGCACTTCCAGCGGCTCGCCGAGCGGCTGGTGGAGCTGGGCGTCCCGGACACGGTGATCGTGCTCGGCTGGGAGATGAACGGCGTCACCTACACCCACCGGTGCGCACCGGACCCGGAGAACTGGAAGGTGTACTGGAAGCGCATCGTCACGACGATGCGCGCCGTGCCGGGGCAGGAGTTCAAGTTCGACTTCGCCCCGAACAGAGGTGCGGACGCGATCGGCTGGACCAAGTGCTACCCGGGAGATGACGTGGTCGACGTCATCGGAATGGATTCCTACGACCAGGGTCCCGGCCGGACCTTCGACGACCAGATCACCCAGCCGTACGGGCTCCAGCAGCAGGTCGACTTCGCGAAAGCACACGGCAAGCCGATCTCCTACCCGGAGTGGGGGCTGTTCCGGCGCGGGGACAATCCGGAGTACGTGCGGCGCATGCTGAAGTGGATCGAGCAGCACAAGCCGCTCTACCACACCATCACCGACTACTGCCCGCACGGCGTGTGGCAGTGCAAGCAGAACCCGGAGTCCTCGAAGGCGTTCCGCGACGCGCTGACGCCCGAGCGGCCCGGCCCGGTGGTCCCGACCCCGGTGGTGCCCACGCCCGTGGTGCCGACCCCGGTGGTCCCGACCCCCGTGGTGCCCACGCCGGTCGTACCGACCCCGCAGGTCCCGACCCCCCAGGTGCCGACGCCCCAGGTCCCGACCCCGCAGGCGCCCACTCCCACGGTCCCGAAGCCGGAGCTCCCCACGCCCACGCCGGTGGTCCCGACGCCCGCGGTCCCGACCCCCCTGGTCCCCACACCTCAGGTACCGAAGCCCGAGGTACCGAAGCCCGAGGTACCGAAGCCCGAGGTCCCGGCGCCCACGCCGGTCGCCCCGAGCCCGCAGACCCCGCTGCCGGTGACCCCGAGCCCGGTCGCCCCGAGTCCGCTCGTCCCGACACCCGAGGTCCCCGACCCCGACCCCGACCCGGATCCCGAGCCCACCCCCCGGCCCTCGCCGGCGGTCCCGACGCCCCAGGTCCCGGCGCCCGCACCGGTCACCCCGAGCCCGGTCACCCCGAGCCCGGTCACCCCGAGCCCGGTCGCCCCGAGTCCGCTCGTCCCGAGCCCGGTCACGCCGAGCCCGGTCACGCCGAAGCCCGAGCCCACGCCGCCGAAGCCCCTGCCGCAGCCCACGCCGCCGCCGGTCAACAGCAGGCACTGGTGCGTGCCGCTCAACTTCGGCGAGTGGCTCTCCAAGCTGGTCGGCAAGCAGTCGGTCTGCATCAAGCTGGACTTCGGCAAGGAATCCAGCTTCTGGCCCTTCTAGACGGGTCATCGCACCCGCAGTTCGTTGAGCCGCGCCCGCCAGTCCCTGGCGGCCGGCAGTACCTCCCGCAGTACGTCCACCGCCCGCTCGCGCCCCGTCACCTGCGACTCGTGTACGCGCAGCAGGGGCGCGAGCGCCGCCGTGGCCAGCAGGAAGCGCCGGTTGACGACCGTCTCGGGCCGCCAGTGGTTCTTGTACGGCTCGTTGCCGCGCAGGAAGCTCACCACCGGCCGGCCCTCGGCGAGCGCCCGCCCGGCCTCGTAGCGCAGCAGCAGCGTCGCGACGTCCACCTTCCGCGTCCGCAGGTCGGGGTCGGCCCCGTACAGGTAGCCGCCGCTGAGCCCGGCCGACAGCAGCGTGACGTTGGCCGCCACCACCTTGCCGTCCAGCCGGAACTCCGTCAGCCGGCTCTCCCCGGCGCGCACCATCCGCCGCGTGGCCCGGGTCAGGTGCTCGGCGAAGCGGGGCCGCAGGTGCTCGGGCGTCACCCCGCGGCCGCGCCACTGCTTCTCGTGCAGCCGCAGCAGGGTCCGTACGGCGCGCGGCACCTCCTGCTCGGTGACCTCGTGCTCCTCGATCCCGGCCGCGTCGGTCTTGCGCAGCTTGGCCCGCACCCGCTGGGCGCCGGAGGCCGGCATCCGCTTGACCAGTTCGTCGAACGGCAGGGTCGGCAGCTCCATGCACGTGGAGTCGGTGAGCACGGCGGACACCCCGGGCCACTGCCGGTACAGCTCCTCGGCTGCGGCCCCGGGACGTACCTCCCGCAGGTCCACGACGGCGCCGCGGGCGGCCCGGTGCAGCCCGTGGGCCAGCGCGGGGAGGACCTGGTCGGCGTACTGCGCGGCCACGAGCACGTCGAAGTAGTCGGTGATGGGACCGCCGATCGGCACCAGCAGGGGCATCGGCCGGTGTACGAGCATCAGCGGGACCGCGCCGACCAGCTCCTCGCCGCGCCGGACGAGGACGATCCGCAGCCGGCCGTCCTTGCCGTACGACAGCCACCAGGAGTGGAGCCAGGCGTGGCTCTGGAAGGGGGTGGCGGTGGGGCAGCCGCGGAAGAGCCTGTTCCAGGACTCCTCCAGCGCGGCGAACTGCCGGGGGTCGCGGCACAGCGTCACCGACAGGGCCCCGGCGGAGCCCGGACTCATCGAACGGACTCCTTCTCCTTGGCCGAGGCCGGCTCACCCTGGGCGGGCAGCGAGGCGTACTCCTCGACGGGGGACTCGGCGGCCGCCTCCACCGGGGACCCGGTCGCGCCGTCCTCGGAACGCCGCGCGCGGCCCGGCCGGGCGAGCAGCCACAGCCCGCCCAGCAGTCCGCCGGCGCACATCCCGACGGCGCCGCTGACGGCGGCGGACGGGGAGGCGGGTGCGGACGGGGCGACCGCCTGGTTGAAGAGCAGCAGCTGTACACCGGTGTTCTTGGCGGCCTGATTGCTGCTCAGGGACAGTGCGTCGGCGACCGCGTTCGCGATGTCGGCGGCCTCGGCGGGGCTCTTGGAGGTGCCCGTGACAGCGATCATCGGGGACTCGGGGGAGGTCTCGGCCCGTACCTGGGTACGCAGCCTCGCGGCGCTCACGCCGGCCCGCGGCTGGGCGTAGGCGAGGGTGGAACTGCTGGTCGCGATCCGGGCGTAGGCCTGCGCGAAGCCGAGGGCGGTGGCCGGCTCGGTGGTGTCGTCGGGTACGGCGACGACATAGCTGGTGGCGGCGTACTCGGGGGCCTTGAGCACCCCGTACGCCCCGCCGGCGGCCAGCCCCAGCAGGGCGCAGGCGGGCAGCGGCCACCACAGGGGCGCCCACGGCTTCCGGCGGCGCTGCCTGCGCTCGGAGCGGTGGTCCGGCTTCCGCTCGGACCTGCTCTCGGCCTTCTTCTCGGGGTTCTTCTCGGACGTGTCGGCCATGGACGTGCTCGCTTCCTGGGTGGAGGGGAGTTCCTTCGGGTCCCGTCGGGACCCCTTCGGGCAGGGGAGGGATCAGCCGGTGCCGGTCGGCTCCGCAGGTCCGGGCCCGACCGGCTCGCGCCGGGCACCGACGACGGCTGCGCCGCCGGCGCCGGGCGCCGGGCCGGCGGCGGCGCGGCCCCGGGCCGTCCCGGCGGTGCCCGGCGCGGCCGAGAGGGCGAGGTCGTACACGTCCAGCAGCTGCCGCGCGCTGCGGGCGATGTCGTAGCGGCGGACCACCGGCGGCGGGGGCAGCCGGCGCGCGCCCGCCTCCATGTGGCCCCGCAGCGCCGCGACCAGTTCCTCCGTGCCGGTGCCGATGCGCCGGGCCCCGGGGGCCTGCGCGGCGGGCAGGTCGTCGATGGCCGGGCAGGTCACGTGCAGGACGGGGAGCCCGGCGGCCAGGGCCTCCACGACGGCGAGCCCGAAGGACTCCTCCCGCGACGGGGAGACGAAGACGTCCATCGCGGCCAGCAGCGCCGGAATGCCCGGGGTGCGGCCGTCCGCGCTGTCGCCCAGCGGATCCCGCTCCCCCAGCAGGTGGATCCGGCTCTGCGCGCCGAGCTCGGCGGCCAGCCGGCGCAGCCCCGCCCGCTCCGGCCCGTCCCCGGCCAGCAGGAGGTGCGCCCCCGGCAGCGCGGCCACGGCCCGCACCAGGACGTCGAACCGCTTGCCGGGGACCAGCCGGCCGACCCCGCCGACCACGAAGGCCCGCTCGGGCAGCCCGGTGCGGGCCCGGGTGGCCCGCCGGACGCCCTCGTCGAAGCGGAAGCGGACGGCCTCGATCCCGTTCGGTACGACGTGCACCCGCGCGGCCGGCACCCCCCACCCCTCCAGCCGGGCGGCCACGGTGTCGGAGACGGCCACGGTGGCCGCGCCCAGGCGTTCACTGGCCAGGTACAGCGTGCGGACCCCGCCCGAGAGCGGCCGGCCCTCGATCTCGCCCTCGCCGAGGGAGTGTTCGGTGGCCACGGTCGCCGCGGTGCCCGCGAGCCGGGCCGCGAGGCGCCCGTAGACACAGGCCCGGTACAGGTGCGTGTGCACGAGGTCGTACCGGCCGCGCCGGATGAACCGCACCAGCCGGGGCAGCGCCCCCAGGTCCCGGTTGCCCCGCATGCCCAGGTGGACGACCCGGACCCCGTCGGCGCGCAGCCCCTCGGCCACCGGCCCGGGGTTGGTCAGCGTCAGCACGTCGCACTGCATCGGCATGTGGCGCAGCAGCAGCCGCAGTTGCTGTTCGGCGCCGCCGACGCCGAGCCCGGTGATGATGTGCAGTGCCTTGACCGACTGCATCGTCTTCATCGCTGCACCCCGCGCCGCAGCTCGCGCACCTGGTGGCGGAGCTGCTTGATCCGCAGCCGGGCGCCGCCGTCGGCCTGGCTGACGTGCGTACGCGGCAGCGCGTGCGGGCCGGCGAGCCGTCCGGGGTCGATGGCGCAGGCGTAGCCGTAACCGGCGGCCCGGGTGGCGGCGACTACCCGGGCGTCGAGGTGCCCGTACGGGTAGCAGAACCCCTCGGGCAGGGTGCCGGTCAGCTCGCGCAGCAGGTCGCGGCTGCCCCGCAGTTCCTGCTGGAGCACGTCGTCGGCGGTCGCGGGGAGGTCCTGGTGGAGCAGTCCGTGCGAGCCGATCTCCTGTCCGGCGTCGGCGACTTCGCGGATGCCCTCGGCGGTGAGCAGGGACTTGCGCGGACCCAGCGGGTCCCACACGTTGTCCACGCCGAGCCGCCCGGGCAGCACGAAGAGGGTGGAGGTGCAGTCGTAGCGGCTCAGCAGCGGGAGCGCGTGGGTCAGGAAGTCGGTGTATCCGTCGTCGAAGGTGAGCCCGACCAGGCCGGCGCCGCGGCCGGCCGCGCGGGCCCGCAGCAGTTCGCCCACGGACACCCCGCGCAGGCCGCGGGAGCGCAGCCACAGCAGCTGGGCCTCCAGGGCGAGCGGGGTGACGGTGATGCCGTACGGGTCCTCCGCGGGGTCGGTGAACTCGGCGACCGAGTGGTACATCAGGACCCACGGTGAAGCGGTCCGGCGGGTGGGGACCAGCACGGCGGCGGGGGCCGTGTCGGTGTCAGCGGACATTGCGGAACCTCTGCGTGAGCTGGGAGATCTGACCGGGCAGGGCGGTGACTTCGAGGGCGCGTATGGCCATGCCGGTGGCTCCGAACATGGCCGGGACCAGCAGGCAGCCGAGGGCGGCGCTGAGCATCGGGTCGGGGATCTTCGGGCCGGCGATCCAGCCGGTACCGGCCGCGGCGACGGCGGCGACGGCGAGCCGGCCGATGCTGCCGACGACCCGGCGGACCTGGATGGCGATGATCCGGGAGCCGAGGCCGGTGAGCAGCAGGACGGCGGTGGTGGAGATGCCGGCGGCGTTGGCGGCGGCGATGCCGTAGGTGCCCCACCAGCGGACGGCGAAGGCTCCGGCCACGATGTTGACGAGCAGTCCGGCACCCATCGCGAACGCCGGGAACCAGGTGGGCCGGGCGGTCGAGAAGAAGGGCCGGGACAGTGCGCCGACGAGGCAGTGGCCGAGGAGTCCGAGTCCGTAGACCCGCATGACGGAGGCGGTGGCGAGGGTGTCCTCGTGGGTGAAGGCGCCGCGTTCGAAGAGGACCTGGATGATCTGGGGCGCGTAGCCGATGACGAGTGCGGTGCCCATCAGGACGGCGAGCGAGGCCAGCGCGAGGTCCTGCTCCACCCGCCGCCGGGCCTTCTCCCGCTCTCCCGCGGCCATGGCCTGGGCGACGACGGGGAAGGTGACGGTGCAGATCATCAGCGAGAGCACCATCGGCATCTGCGCGACCTTCTGCGCGTAGTTGAGGTGGGAGATCGCCCCGGGCGGGAGCGAGGCGGCGAGGAACCTCTCGACCAGCACCTGTGACTGCCGGAAGACCGCGAAGAAGATCACGGGGGCGATGACCCCGAAGGCGATGAGGGTGGGGCGGTCCCGGTCGCGCTGGCTGCGCGGGGCGGCCTTCTTCGCTCGGGGCGGGCCGAAGCCCACGTTCCGGACGAAGGCGGGCAGTTGGACGAGCGCCATCAGGAACCCGCCGACCGCGACGCCAGCGGCGGCGGCCCGGACGCCCCACAGGGTGTGCAGGGCCACCATCGTGCCGATGATGCCGACGTTGTACGAGACGTAGATCGCGGCGGGCGGCAGGAAGGACCTGTGCGCGCGCAGCGCGGCGCTGAAGTATCCGGCGATGCCGAAGGAGAGCACGGTCAGCGCGGTGAGCCGGGTGCACTCGACGGCCAGTGCGGGGTCGGGCAGGCCGGGGGCGAGCACGGAGACGACGGCGGGCGCGGCCACGACCAGCACGGAGGCGACGGCGGCCAGGAGCACGACGAGACGCGGCAGGGTCGCCCCCACCAGGAGCCGTACGGGGTCCTGCGCGCGGGCCTCCCTGCGGGTGAGCCCGGCCCGGCCGGCGGCCCGCCGGGCCAGGGCGTGGCTGAAGGCGGGCACCATCAGCAGCGCCATGGCGTCCTCGATCAGCAGCGTCGAGGCCATCTCGGGCACGGTCCAGGCGATCAGGAAGGCGTCGCTGTCGTGCCCGGCCCCGAAGAGGTGCGCGATGGTCTGGTCGCGCACCAGCCCGAACACCGCCCCGGCGGCCGTCAGTCCGGCGGTGACGGCGGCGGCCTTGGCCAGGAACCGCCCGAGCGGCTGACTCCCGCCGGTGCCGGGGCCGCTCCCGCTCGGGGTGGCGGACTCGGGCAGCTGGCTCGCGCCGGGGGTGGCTGCGCCGCCCGCCGCCCGGCTCCCGCCGGGGGTTGCGGAGAGCCCGCCTGCCGCCTGGCCCCCGCCGGGGGGTGCGGAGAGCCCGCCCGCCCGGCGGGCTTGGCGGAGCCGAGCCCGCCCGCCGGGGCCGCTCCCGCTCGGGGTGGCGGACTCGGGCAGCTGGCTGCCGCCGGGGCCGGCCGGGGCGAACGGCTCATCCACGACTTGGCTCCCGCCGGGGGTGGTGGAGAGCCCGCCCGCGCGGCGGGCATGACGGAGCCGGCCCCCGGCGGGGCCGGCGGACTCGGGGGCCTGGCTGCCGCCGGGGGTGGCGGAAAGCGCGACCGCGCGGCGGGCCTGGCTCGCCCTGGCCTCGGAGGTTTCACCGAAGCCGCTCGCGGCCACCTGCATGCTGTGGCGGCCCGAGGCTCCGCCCGGGTATCCGGCGGAGCCGAACACGGGCCTGCGCGCACCCGGATTGCCGCCCGGGAGCCCCCCGGCGGCGAACCCGGGGGCCGCCGGGACCGGCACGGCCGGCGCGGCCGCCGCGGCGAGTCCCGGATCCCCGGCGGGCCGCCCGGTCACGGGCCTGCTCCTCGGGTACCCGGGGTCCGCCGGGCCGGGCGCGCTGCGCGGGTACCCGGCCGCGCCGGGAGGGCCGGCCGGGTCGGCCCCGGTGGCGGGTCGCCCGGGCAGGGGCGCGCTCCGGGAGCGCCCGGCGAAGCCGGGGTCCGCCGGGACACGGGTGTGGCCCGCCCCGGCCGGGGAGCCGGAGGCGGGCCGTCGAGGCGTGGTGTCCGTCACGGGCGGGCCGCAACCCCGGGGGCCCTACCCCGTGAACCCGCACCGCCGAGCGCCTCGGAATCCGCCGCCCCCGGAGAGGACAGCGCCCACCAGGCCGCCAGGCCGATGATCACTCCGGTCAGCACCGTGGACGGCCCGCCGATGTCCGCGTAGAGGAAGTCGGTCAGCTGCCACACGAACAGCCCGATCGCGATCAGCCCGCAGTCCCGCGCAGCCGCACCCGCACCCGCGCCCCCGCCGGAGCCGAGCCGGCGCAGCCCCGCGACCAGCAGGGCCGCCCAGCCGCCCACGAGTGCGACCAGCCCGATCAGGCCCTGCTCGCTCAGGATCAGCAGGTACATGTTGTGCGGGGAGAGCAGCGGCTGGCGCAGGTACGCCTGGCCGGCGCCCGCGGTGTCGCTGCCGGAGGACAGGCCCAGCGAGGCGTGCCCGTCCCGGTTGGCCGGGAAGCCCTTGAGCCCCACCCCCACCGCCGGCCGCTCGCGCCACATCGACTCGGCGGCGGCCCACATCGTGTAGCGGTCGGTCACCGACTGGTCGGGGGCGCTGGAGACCTGGGTGATGGAGGTCAGCCGTTCGGCGACCATCTCCGAGCCGACCCCGAACCCGCCGACCAGGACCACCCCGGCGGCCGCGAGCGCGGCGCCCACCTTCAGGGCCCGCCGGATCCCGGCCAGTGCCATCACCAGCACCGCCGCGCCGGCGGTGGCGATCCACGCTCCCCGGCTGAAGGACAGCACCAGCGGGAGCACCAGCGCCAGTGCGCAGCCGCCGGCGATCCGCCGCAGCCGTCGCGGCAGTCCTGGAGCGAGCCCGGCGGCGGTCGCCACGATCAGCCCGTACGCCACGACGGTGGCCATGCCCATGACGTCACCGGGGCCGAAGGTGCCGACGGCCCGGACGTCCGCGCCCTGGTACGAGGCACCGGTGTGGGTGGCGTACTGCACGACCCCCACCGCGCCCTGCACCAGCGCCAGGACCACGAAGCACCCGGCGGCCAGCCGGAATTCCGCGGCGCCCTGCACCAGCAGCACCACGGCCGCCGGGACCAGGACGAAGACCTGCAGGTAGCGCACGAAGCCGGGCAGGGCGGCGTACGGGTCGCCCGCGGTCATCGTGGCGACCGCGAGGCCGACGGCGGGTGCCCCGAGCACGAGCACGCCCAGCGGGGTCAGCGTCCGCACCCGGCCGCGCAGCGCCTGCACCGCGCAGACGAGGACCAGCAGCAGCGAGGCGGCGTCGGCCGGGCCGACCTTCCCGGAGGCGGTGGCGTCCCCCGCCGGGAGCGGGGCGAGCAGGAACAGCACGGTGGCGGCGAGCGGCAGCAGCGGCCAGTGCCGGCGCAGCAGACCCGGCACGTCCGGCCGGACCAGCCGGCCCGGTACGGCGAGGCTCATCAGCTGCCCCCCAGCCGGAAGCGGAAGAAGGAGGCCGCGGTGCGGGCGAGGATCCACAGGTCCTGCCACAGCGACCAGGTGTCGATGTAGTGGTTGTCGAAGCGGGCCCGGTCCTCGATGGAGGTGTCCCCGCGCAGGCCGTTGATCTGGGCGAGGCCGGTGATGCCGACGGGCATCCGGTGCCGGGCCTCGTAGCCGGGGTGGACGGTGGAGAACTTGGCGACGAAGAAGGGCCGTTCGGGGCGGGGGCCGACCAAGGCCATGTCACCGCGTACGACGTTCCACAGCTGCGGCAGCTCGTCCAGCGAGGACTTGCGCAGGAAGGACCCGACCGGGCTCATCCCGCGGTCGCCCGCCACCGTCCAGCGGGTGGCGGCCTCGTGCTCGTCGGCGCGCAGGGTACGGAACTTCAGGAGGGTGAAGGGACGCCCGTACAGGCCGACCCGCTCCTGCCGGAAGATCACCCCCGGCCCGTCCCAGACCCGTACGGCCAGCGCGCACGCCCCCATCACGGGCGCGGCGGCGAGCAGCGCGATCAGGGCGAGCACGGTGTCGATGCCCCGCTTGGCCCAGCGCTCCAACGGCCGGGCCGGGCGCGGCAGCAGCGGCTGCACGGCGTAGCCCCAGAGCTGGTCGGCGGGGTGCGGCAGCCGCATGCCGGTGACCTTGGCGGTGCCGGCCGGGTCGGCGAGCCACAGCCGGCAGCCGTGGTCGTGGAAGAGCCGGACCAGGGAGGCGGTGCGCTCGTCGGCCTCGGGGGGGCGGGTGAACACCGCGTGCCCGACGGAGTTCTGGATGACCGCGCGCCGGATGTCCTCGTGGGTGGCGAGCAGCGGCAGGGCGCCGCCGTCGCCCTCGGCGGGGGCGTAGCCCGCGCCGGGATCCGCGAGCCCGACCGGGCGCAGCCCGAATTCGGGGCGGCCGTGCAGGGCGGCGGCCACCGCGCTCGCCCCGGCGCCGGGTCCGACGACGAGGGCGGAGGCGGGCCGGCGTACGACCGAACGGCGCTGGAGCTCGTTGACGAGGCCGCGGCCCGCGCACGCCAGGACGACCTGCAGGCAGACGGCGGTGAGCAGCGCGCTCCAGCCCATGGCCCGGGCCGGGTCGGCGGCGGCGGTGACGGCGGCGACCGAGCACCACAGCACGGCGGAGCGGCCGGCCAGCACGGGCAGTTCGAGGAGTGCGGAGGGGGCGAGCCGCGGCCGGTAGAGCCCGGCCTGCGCGTGCAGCGCGGCGAGCAGGACGGGGGCCGCGGACAGGACGGGCGCCGCCGCCGCGGGCAGGGTCGTCGCGGTGAGTACGGCGGCCAGCGCGTCGGCGGTGAGCAGGGGGAGCACTCGGCCGCGGCGGCGGACGCGCCGGGTGCGTACGGCGGAGCGGGCCGGGTCGGCCCTGGGCCCGCGCGGGGGGTGGATGGCGGTCGCTGAACGGCGGGCCGCAGCGGGGGGCGCGGGCGCGAAGGCGCCTCCGCCGGCGGGCCCCGTGCCGCCCTGCCCGGTGTGCCGGGCGGGTGCGCTGTCCATCGTCATCGGCTGATGCGCTCCTGGTTCAAGGGCCGGGGCCTGCCCAGCAGTTCGTGGTACAGGCCGGTGACCGCGTCCGTGGTCCGCCGCACGTCGAAGTCGGTCCGGGCGTGCTGCCGAGCCTGCTCCCCGAGTTCGGCGAGCAGCCGCGGCTGGGCGAGCAGCCGCCCCAGGGCCTGGGCCAGGGCCGTCGGATCCTCCGGCGGCACCAGGCACAGGCGTCCCTGGCCCGGCGGCAGGCTCTCCCTGGCACCGCTGACGTCGGAGACCAGGACCGGGCGGCCACAGGCCATGGCTTCGAGCGGGGCGAGCGCCATGCCTTCCCATCGCGACGGCAGTACAACGAGATCGGCGGCCCGAAGCCACGGTCGGATGTCGGCGGCGGCGCCCGCGAAGTGCACCCCGGGCGCGGCGATGCGGCGCAGCCGTTCGGTGTCGGGACCGTCCCCGACGAGGGCGAGGCGGGCTCCGGGGATGGTGGCGAGCAGCTCCGGCCAGGCCCGCAGCAGGATGTCCTGCCCCTTCTGGGGGCAGATGCGGCCCACGCACACGGCGAGCGGCCCCTCGGCCGGGAAGCCCCCGGGCAGCGGCAGTTCGGCGCGGGCCCGGGCCCGGTCCCGGTCGGGGTCCGGTCCGCCGGGGCGGAAGTGGTCCAGGTCCACGCCGTTGCGGATCACCGACCAGCGGGCGGTGATCCCCTCGGTCTCGCCGGCGCGGCGTTCGGCGTCGCTGACGCAGAGCACCCGGTCGGCCCAACGGGCCCCGTACCGCTCCCAGCGCAGCGCGAGTGCGCCGGTGGCCCCGCCGACCGCGTCGAAGGACCAGGCGTGGGGCTGGAAGACGGTGGGCAGGCGCCCGCGCGCGGCGAGCCGGCCGGCCAGGCCGGCCTTGGCGCTGTGGGCGTGCAGGAGGTCGGGCCGTACCTGGTGGAGCACCTGGCGGGCGCCGATGACCTCGGCGGGCAGTCCGGGCCCGGGGGCCCGCCCGGCGCGCCAGGTGAGCACCTCGGCCCCGGCGGCCCGGGCCGCGTCGCCGAGCGTGCCGCCGGGCGGACACCCGACGACGGCGCGCAGCCCTTCGGCGGTCTGCGCGCGGACGAGGTCGGTGACGACCCTGGCCACACCGCCGTCGACGGGTTGTACCAGGTGGAGGACGGTCGTGGGCTGTACCGCCCGAGGTTGACTGGGCACGTGGAGCGGTCTCCTACGTTCAGCGGCGCGCGTCTGTCTGAACGAAGAGCACACCGAGGAAATGACCCTGAATTTCACCCGTGAACCTGAAGCTCAGACTGCGGGCACCACCGGACAGGGCGGGACTCAGGTCGAACACGTCCGCGTCATATCCGAGATTATTCATATGTTCGGGCTGTCGCACGAACGATTGATCGCCGAATTCCGTGATCGTGGAATTCATAACATCATTAAAAGGATTTTCTCCATCGCTGAGACTCACCCGGCGCCCGCTGTCGGCCGTCACGGTGAGTGAATCCCCGAGGACGCCCCGGTCCCCGTCGTACCCGACCACCCCGACCCGGCCCGCGGAGCCGGCCGGCGCGTCCAGGCCCTCGATCTCGACGGCCGCTTCACCCGCACGGGCGGCGATCGACTCGAAGCCGTCCCACAGCGAGAGCCGGCGCACCGGCTCCTGCGGGTGCTCGTAGGCGACGACCAGGGTCCAGCCGCCCCAGGCCCCCACCTCGGAGTGGCCCATCGCGATGTTGAGCTGGGCCACCGTCCACAGGCCGGCACCGCCCTTGCGGACCAGCGGGGTCACATCGGCGGATGCCTGGTAGGCATCGCTGCCCGCGTCCGTGCGGTGGCCCATCACCGTGTCGGCGAGGACCTCCTTGTACGCGCCGCCGGGCTCGGCGACCAGCACCCGGCCGTTGTCCTGCGGCGGCTTCTGCTCACCCACCCGCAGGTTCCCGCCCCAGTAGAGGCGGGCGTACGAGACCTTCGCGCCCTGCGGGACCTTGAGCTCGGCCCGGGTGGAGTTGTAGGTGTCCGGGTCCTTGTCGACCTCGCTGTAGAACATCTCGAAGTCGCCGTTGACCCCCGCCGCGCCCTTCTTGACCTCGGCGCACGGCTCGGCCTGCGGGGACTGCTCCTTGCGGCAGCTGATGCCGGAGTTGGAGGCGCGCACCAGCCCGCCGTGCTGCACGGCTTGGTAACGCTGGGTGAATGGGACCCGGGCCAGCTCCTTGGGGGCGGGAGCGGCCACCGCCGTCTGGGCGTTGACGGAAAGGGTGAGGCAGGACAGCAGACCGAGCGTGCCGAGGATTCTGCGGGAGGAACCCATGACCCTGTCTCCATTTTCGATCAGGGGGACAAAACAGGAGTGAACTTTGGCAGAAATCAGGCTGGAAATCACGCCGGACTCGCCCGTACGGCCTTTTGGGCGATAGCACGCACCCTCGCAACGGGCGGGTCGTTATGGGTTGCACCATTGTTCGAACCGAAAGGAAATGGGGAGATGAAGACCGGCGGGTCTCCCGGCGCCTTGAGCGGCAACCCGCTCCAGGCGCCCGTCGGCGTCCCGGTGCACGCCTGCGGCCCCGCGGCGAACGCGGCCGCCCCGCCGAAACCCGCGTCCGGCACCACCCGCATGGGCGCCCGACCGTCAACCGTGCTGCCCGAAACGCCCGCATCCGAGTGAAGCCACGCAACCCGAGCCGGGGCCGCGCCGTTGATCCGGGTGCTCCGCTACCGGGCAATCCTGCAAAAAAGGGACGACAATGATCAAGAAGATGATGGCCTCGGCCGCGGTTGCCGCCTCGGTCGTGGGCATCGGTGCCGCCATGGCCCCGCAGGCGATGGCGATCGGCAACGACAACGGCGTCAACACCGTCCAGGGCAACGGCGCCGCGCAGATCTACGGCAACCAGGCCACCTACGGCAACATGAGCCCGCAGATGGCGCTGATCCAGGGCTCCTTCAACAAGCCCTGCATCGCCCTCCCCGCGAAGGCCAACGTGCAGTCCGTGCTGGCCCTGATCAACGTCGGCGTCCAGGACATCCCCGTCCTGTCCAGCCCGCAGAACCAGCAGTGCACCGAGAACTCCACCCAGGCCAAGGGCGACGAGGCCCTGTCGCACATCCTGGACAACATCCCGGTCCTCTCCGGCAACGTCTCGAACGGCAGCTGACCGAGGCCCGCGCCAGCGAGGCCGTCGCACCCACCGGGTCGCGGCGGCCTCGCCGCATATTGAGCCGGGACGATCCCGGCCCCGGAATTGTCGATATGAATCCACCGGCACCATGAATTCGATCCGGACATCGGACCGGACGCCGGGATGAATTGTCGACCGGCCGCCGAAAATGTGCGGTTTCTTTTTCCCGGACCGCTCGTTGTTAATTCTGCAGTGGACACGCCTCTGCGGGAAGGAAAGAAATCAAAATGACGTACAAGAAGGCAGTGGTGCTGGCCGCCGGCGCTCTCATGCTCGCCGGTGCCGCCTCCCCCGCCATGGCCGATGCGGCCGCCGAGGGCAAGGCCGTGGGTTCCCCCGGCGTCCTGTCCGGCAACCAGGCCCAGGTGCCGGTGCACGTCCCGGTCAACGTCTGCGGCAACACCGTGAACATCATCGCGCTGCTGAACCCGGCGTTCGGCAACACCTGCGTCAACGCCTGACGAAGCGCTTGTGCCCGCGAGGGCAAGCCTCCTCGGTGTGGCCTCGGAGTGCACGGCGGTGCACTCCGAGGCCACCTCCGACTCCACACCGGCCGTGGCGCCGGTAGACAGGGAAGGACCCATGCGACAGGTACTGAGCCGACAGGTACTGGGCAAGGGGATGCTCACGGCGGCAGCCGCGTCGAGTCTGTTGTCGATCGCGACCGGCGCGGCCTACGCGCACCACGGAGCGAGCGCCGAGGCCTCGCATTCGCCGGGTGTGCTGGCCGGCAACAGCGTCTCGGTACCGATCACCTTCGCACCGAACGTGTGCGGCAACAGCGTGGATGGCGGTGCGGCGCTCAACCCTGCGATGGGGAACACGTGCGTCACCGACACCGGCTCGCACACGGGCGACGGCCACGACTACGGGCGCTACCTCAGCCCCGAGAACGCCGAGGCCTTCGAGCGCTACCTCGACGAGCGCGAGGGCCGGCACGCGGTGCCGGAGCAGCGCCACGGGTCGCCGCGCCACGCGGGCGGGTACGAGCAGCCCCAGCAGGAGCGGACCCGGCACGAGCAGCCCCGGCACGAGCAGCCCCGGCAGGACGGGCCGCGGCACGCGAAGCCGCGCCAGGAGGAGCCGCGCCACGAGGGCGGCCACGGCGGCCCCGGTGGGCAGCGCGGCAAGGAGGAGTGCGACGACCAACCCGAGTCGTCGGCGCCCCCGCCCCCGCCGGCGCACCACGCCCCTCCCGCGCCCGAGCGGCCGCACCCGAAGCCGGAACCGGTGGAGGAGCACCCGGCCCCGCTGCCCACCCCGGAACCGGTGCGGGAGGCGCCCGCGCCCCCGCCCGTGGCTCCGCCGGCACCCCCCGCGCCGCAGCCACCGGCCGAGGAGGCCCCGCACACGCTCCCCGCCCCGGCGCCCTTCCCCGCACCGGTCGAGGAGGCTCCGCACACGCTGCCGGCCCCCGCACCCGTGGTGGAGGAGGGGCCCGCGCCCGGACCGCCGCACGGCAGCCTGCCCGTGGAGCACCCGGCTCCGGCCCCCGCGCCCGAGGCCGTACCGCCCGCCGACCAGCCGCCGGCCGCCCCCGGCGGGGACACCCCGGTCACCCTCCCCCGGTGACGGCCCCGCCGGCTCCGGCGCCCGCCCCGGCGCCCGCGCCCGTACAGCCGCCGGCCCCCGCTCCGGCGCACGCGAGCGGGCCCGTGCTGGCCCAGACCGGCGCGGGTCAGCCCGCGGCCGCGGCGGCTCTCGCCAGCGCCCTGATCCTGGGCGGCGCCATCCTCTACCGGCGGTCGCGCGTCTCCTGACCGGCAATGCCGGTAATCAGAATAAACAGTGGCCGGAGAATCCCCCGTGGGATTCTCCGGCCGCTGTCATGCCCTCGCCCTTAACCGCGTACGCGTTCGCGTTTCCGCAGCGTCGGGGAATCGTTACCCAGGGCGAAAGCGGCGCGACGGTCGCCGCTGACGCCTCTGTCCACGAAAGAAGAGGATTTCGATAATGAAGCTCACGAAGGTCGCCGCTGTCGTCGTCGGCTCCGTCGCCGCGCTCGGCGCCTCCACCACCGCCTTCGCCGCCGAGACCACGGCCGCGATGCCCCCCATGAGCCTGACCGGCGGGGTGACCGAGACGCTGAACTCCGTCGGGCCCGTCTCCGAGTCGCTGCCGCAGACCGTGGGCAACGGGCTGGCCGAACAGGGCGACACCGTCAACAAGGTCGTGGGTACCGCCCAGAAGGTCAACAAGGTCCGCAACGACGTGCCCGGCACCGTGCTGGGCCTCGCGAACGGCGCCACCCAGGCGTCCCCGATGCTCGGCGGCGTCAAGCTCAACGGCGGCCAGTGAACCGTCCCGGCTGAACACCCGCCGACACGACTGTGGGCGCCACCGGCGAGGCCGGGGCGCCCACAGTCGGTTGTTCGGCCGACGTCAGTTGTTGACGCAGACGTTGCCGAACGCCGGGTTCAGCAGGCCGACGATGTTCACGGTGTTGCCGCAGACGTTCACCGGGATGTGCACCGGCACCTGGGCCAGGTTGCCGGACAGGACGCCGGGGGAACCCACGGCCGCACCCTCGGCCGACGAGTCGGCGGCGGCGGAGCCGGCGGCACCGGCCGCAGCGAGACCAGCGGTGGCCAGGACCAGGGCGGCCTTCTTGGCAGAGTTCATGGGAAGTGCACCTTCTGTTCGATGTTCTGCCCCGAACCGGGGCTCACACCGAGCGAAACGGTCCAGCTTCCCAGACGACACGGCCACGCGCACGATGAGACCTATTCGGCTCAATTGTCGTAACCATCCGACGGGTTCGGCCCGCGACCGCTCCTACGGGACGGCAGGAAGGGCCGGGACCTCGGGGACCGTCGGGGTCACGGGAAGCTCGGGAAGCACAGGAACCTCGGGGGCCGCCGGCAGCTCCGGCACCAGCCCGTCGACCGGCGGCAGCTCGGGGATGAGGCCCGACAGGTCGGGAAGCTCGGGAAGCTTGATGTCCGGCAGCTTCGGCAGCTCGATCGGGGGCAGCTTCACCCCGTCGGGCAGCAGACCCCCTACGGAGGCGAGAAGGTCCTGCAGCGTCTTGGTGAGGCCCGACAGGAGGTCGTCGATCGGACCGGCCTTGGCGCGCCGCTCGATCTTCTCGGCCTGGCGCTGGACCGAGGCGACCCGCCCGCTCGGGGCCCCGGAGCCGTCGGCCTCCGCGGCGCCCGCGGGGGCAGCCGCGCCGGACAGTATGACGACGGCGAGGGCCGACGGGACGAGGAGGCGGGCGCGGGACGGCTTCGTGTGGCGCATGGATGTTCCTTCGCGGTGGGGACACGGAAGCGGACCCGAACGGTCCGCTTCCTCACCCACCGTGCGAACACCTCGCACGGAGCGCAACCGGAACCCCGGTGGATGCTGGCTGCGTACGGGCTTCGCGCAGGCGTCCGGAGCCCACTCACCCGGGCCGGGGAAAACCTCGACACGCGCAGGCCGTTTGAGTGAAGCAGCGGAACCAACTCCCTGGTCGGGCAGTTGACCAGGGCGCTCCATCAGCGGGCACTCGTGCGACAGAAGGAACAAGATGTTCAAGAAGTTCATGACCGCCGCCGCGGTCTCCGCCGTTGCGATCGGCGCGGGCGCTGCCGCCGCGGCCCCGGCCATGGCCATCGGCAACGACAACGGGGTCAACACCGTCAACGGCAACGGTTCCCAGCAGATCTACGGCAACCAGAAGACCCACGGCGACATGAGCCCGCAGCTCAGCCTGGTCCAGGGCACCCTCAACAAGCCCTGCATCGGCCTGCCGGCGAAGGTCAACGCCCAGTCGATCCTCGCCGCGCTCAACATCGGCGTCCAGGACATCAACGTCCTGTCCAACCCGCAGAACCAGCAGTGCACCGAGAACTCCACCCAGGCCAAGGGCGACGAGCCGCTCTCGCACATCCTGGACAACATCCCGGTCCTCTCGGGCAACGTCTCGAACGGCAGCTGAACTCCGGCTCCTGCCCCTCCGGGCGATCGCGGGCCGCTGAGCCTGTGGAGTGAATGACGAGGGCCCCGGCGGCGTCCAGCCGCCGGGGCCCTCTTCGCGTTCCGCCCGCGGCGGTCAGCCGGTCCAGAAGTCCCACCAGCGGGTGAGGACCAGCATGCCGAGCACTCCGATGTGCAGGGCGGGCGGGGCCCAGCCGAATTCGGTGAAGAAGCCGCGCAGCGGGCCGGGGGCGGGCAGGGCGCGCGTACGGACGTTGTGCGCGGTGACCGCCCAGAACATCAGCAGGGTCGCGACCCAGGCCAGGCAGCACCACAGGCAGAGCGCGTTGATCTCGTAGAGCGACTGGACCATCAGCCAGCTGCAGAAGCCGACGCCGAAGAGCGTGCCGGCGTTCAGTCCGAGCCAGAACCAGCCGCGGTAGCGGGCGCCGGCCAGCAGGCCCACGCCGACGCAGACCACGACGGCGTACGAGACGAGCCCCAGCATCGGGTTGGGGAAGCCGAAGGCCGACGCCTGCTCGCTCGCCATCACGCTGCCGCAGGAGACGACCGGGTTGAGACTGCACGCGGGCTTGAAGTCCGGGTCCTCCAGCAGGAGGAACTTGTCGAGGGTGATCACCCACGAGGCCAGCAGCCCGACCGCGCCGGTGACGGCCAGCAGCCAGGCCAACCCCTTCGGTGCGGCGCCCCGTTCGCCCTCGTGTCCACTGCGGGGCCGTACCTGCTGACGCGGGAGGCCCACTGTATTCGTTGCCATGCACCCCATAGTCCCGCGCTTCCCCGCAGATCGGATCCAACCGGGCTGATCCGTACGCAAGTTGACCTGAAGGTGTGGCGGGAACCTCCGATGCTTCCCGGACGTTTTACCGAACCCCGGACGTGATGTCAGAGCCAGGGGTTACGTTGAGCTTCCGCGAAGTGACAAGCTGCGACGGCCTGGAGACCCACCTTGAGCGATCCGTACGAGACAACCGAGGCGCACCTCGAACGACTCCTCGGCCGCGCCCTCAACTCCTTCGACCTGCCGGACCGGCTGGTCGAGCGCCTCGGCACGGCGCTCGCCCACAGCTCTTCGCTCTACACCACCCACCACAGCCCGGAGGCGGGCATCTGGCGGGAGACCCACCGGCACACCTATCTGCTGACCGACGGCGGTTCGGCCTCGCTGTGGGAGCTGGCCTACCGGCTGGAGGGCGACCGGACGGTCCGGCACGAGGTCTTCGCGAGCAAGGCGGAGACCTGCCTGGCCGTGACCCGGCTGTTCGGTGAGGCACCGGCCGGGGCGTCCCCGGATCCGGTGCTGGTGCCGGGCGAGGACGAGCCGGAGAACGGCGTGGCACTGCTGAGCGCGCTGTACGCGGCCCCGGCCCCGGTGCGGCGGCACCGGGAGTACGCGGTGGAGGACTCCGCCGACCACGCCCGGCGGGTGCTGCGCCGCGCGGAGAACGTGGACCGGCCGGGCGAGCGGGTGGCGGCACTGCTGCGCTCGGCGTACGCGCACCAGATCACGCAGGCGTTCGGCACGCGGCAGTGCCTCGCGGACGGGCGGGGCGCGGGTTTCAGCCTGTACGAGCACGCTTTCGTCCTGCTGGACGGGACCGAGGTCAGCCTGTGGGAGGTCGAGCACACGGCGACGCCCGACGGGCGGCACATGTGCGAGGTGTACGAGAGCGAGGCGGCCGCACGCGGAGCGATGGAACTGCGCGCCCGCGTACGGTGATCCGGCCCGGGCGGCACGGCACCTCTAAGGCGTGCCGGGGTCGGTGAGCTGGAGGTCGAGGGGCGGTTCCCCCGTGATGCGGACCAGGTCGGGGCGCAGGTCCGCCGGGGTGGGCATGGCGCTGCCCGGCAGCTGGACGGCGGCCGCGCCGTGGGCCAGTGCCGAGGCGAGGGCGGCCGGGCCGGCGCCGCCCGCGATCAGGAAGCCGGCCAGCGAGGCGTCGCCCGCTCCTCCGGTGCTGCGCACCGCCGGGGCCGGCGCGGTGCCGTAGTAGGTGCCCTCCGCCGAGACCAGGAGCCGGCCGTCCCCGCCGAGGGAGGCCAGTACGGCCCCCGCGCCCCGCTCGCGGAGCTCCTCGGCGGCCTTGATCACGTCCCCGAGGGTGGGCAGCGGGCGCCCCACCGCGGCCGCCAGCTCGGACGGGTCGGACTTGATCACCTCCGGGCGGGCCGCCAGCGCCCCGGGCAGTGCGGGGCCCGGGGCGTCCAGGACGATCCGGGCGCCCGCCGCGTGCGCCCGGGTGACCAGGTCGGCGTACCACCGGGGCCCGATGCCGCGCGGGAGGCTGCCGCAGCAGGCGACCCAGGCGGCTTCGGCGGCGGCGGAGCGGACGGTGTCGAGGAGGAGGGCGGATTCCTCCGGGGAGAGCGCCGGGCCGGGCGAGTTGATTTTGGTGAGGGTGCCGTCCGGTTCGGTGAGCGCGATGTTCGAGCGGGTCTGGCCGGCGATCGACACGGCCGTGACGTCCACGCCCTGCGCGCCGAGGAGTTCGGCGAGCAGGACGCCGGGGGCGCCGCCGAGCGGGAGGACCGCCGTCGTGCGGACACCCGCGGCGGCCGCGGCGCGGGAGACGTTGACGCCCTTGCCCCCGGGGTCGACCCGTTCACCGCCTGCGCGCAGCACCCGGCCGCGGACCAGCGGGGGGATCTCGTAGGCCCGGTCGAGGGAGGGGTTGGGGGTGACGGTGAGGATCATACGAGCACAACTTCCGTACCGGCGGCTTCGATCGAGGCCTTGTCGGCGGGGGCGAGCCCCGTGTCCGTGATGAGCAGGTCGACGTCGGCGAAGGAGCCGAAGCGCGCGAAGTGCTCCTGTCCGGCCTTGGCCGAGTCGGCGAGGAGGACGACGCGGCGGGCGGCGGCCATCGCGGCGCGTTTGACGGCCGCCTCGCCGAGGTCGGGTGTGGTCAGGCCGCCATCGGCGGTGAACCCGTTGGTCGCGAGGAAGAGCACGTCGGCGCGGATCTCGGCGTACGCGCGCAGTGCCCACGCGTCGACGGCGGCCCGGGTGCGGTGGCGGACGCGGCCTCCGACGAGGTGGAGGTCGATGCCGGTGTGGTCGGCGAGCCGGGCGGCGACGGGGAGCGCGTGGGTGACCACGGTGAGCGCGACGTCGACCGGGATCGCGGCGGCCAGCCGGGCGATGGTGCTGCCGGCGTCCAGGACGACGCTGCCGCCGTCGGGGAGTTCGGCCAGTGCGGCGGCCGCGATGCGGTGCTTCTCGTCGGCGGCGGTCGCCTCGCGCTCGGTGAGGTCGGGTTCGAAGTCGAGGCGGCCGGCCGGGATGGCCCCGCCGTGCACCCGGCGGAGCAGGCCGGACCGGTCGAGGGCCGTGAGGTCGCGGCGTACGGTCTCGGCGGTCACCTGGAAGCGGTCGGCGAGGGAGAGCACGTCGACGCTGCCCGCCTCGCGGGCGAGACGCAGGATCTCGTGGCGCCGCTCCGGTGCGTACATGTGGATTTGCGTCCGTTTCATTCCCTAATGGGTGGATTCACACCACTGTACGCAGGCCTGCGGAGGGAAACAAAAAGGAACGGACATGCCCGCCCGGGAGGGCGGACATGTCCGTGCGGTGGCGCGTGCGGCCCGGCTCAGCCGGCCGGGACCTTCTCCGCGGTGCGGCCGGCGTGCTCGGCGGCGCCCTCGCGCTCGTCCATCGGGAGCGCCCTGCGCGGCAGGACGAACATCACCGCGAAGATCACGACGAGTACGGCCACGACCCACCAGAGCGCGCCGCGGAAGGCCTCCACGTACGGCGGACCGAAGACCATGTCGTCGTCGATCAGGCCGAAGAAGACGACGGAGGTCAGGGCGAGACCCAGCGCGTTGCCCATCTGGCCGGTGGTGTTGATCAGACCCGAGGCGGACCCGGCGTGCTCGCGCGGGACCTCGGAGAGCACGGTGTCGTTCAGCGGGGCCACGATCAGGCCCATGCCGACGCCCATGACGATCAGCGGGGCGGCCATCTGCCAGGAGGCGATCTCCATGCCGTAGTGCTGCGACTCCCAGATGTAGAGGAGCAGACCGGCGGCCATGACCAGCGCACCGGCCTGGAGCACCTTGCGGCCGAAGCGGGGGACGAGCTTCTCGACCGAGAGGCCGGCGGCGACCGAGACCGCGATGGAGAACGGGATGCCGGTGAGACCCGCGCGCAGCACGCTCCAGCCGAGGCCCATCTGCATGTACATCGTCCAGACCAGGAAGAAGATGCCGGTGGCGATGCCGAAGGTCAGCTGGACGGCGATACCGCCGGCGAAGCTCTTGACCTTGAAGAGGGAGAGCTCGACGAGCGGGGAGCCGTCCTTCTTGATCTTGTACTTCTCGTACGCGATGAAGGCGGCGAAGACGAAGGGCGCCGCACCCATGCAGACGAAGCCCCACAGCGGCCAGTCGTTCTCGTGGCCGTGGGTCAGCGGGAAGATCAGCAGGACCAGGGCGAGGGTGGCGAGGACGACGCCGACCAGGTCCAGGCGCAGCGCCTTGGGGGCCTTGGACTCGGCAATGAACTTGCGGCCCAGGATCACGCCCATGATGCCGACGGGCAGGTTGATCAGGAAGATCGGGCGCCATCCGAGACCGAAGAGGTCCCACTCGATGAGCAGTGCGCCCAGCAGCGGGCCCGAGACGGCGGCGAGGCCCACGATCGCGCCGAACATGCCGAAGACCTTGCCGCGCTCCTGCGGCGGGAAGGTGACGTGGATGATCGCCAGGACCTGCGGCACCATCAGGGCGGCCATACCGCCCTGCAGGAGGCGGGCCGCGACGAGCACGTCCGGGTTGGCGGCGATCCCGCAGAGCAGCGAGGCCGCGGTGAACCCGGCGATGCCGATGAGGAAGACGCGCTTGCGGCCGTAGATGTCACCGAGACGGCCGCCGGTGATCAGGCCCGCCGCGAAGGCGAGGGCATAGCCCGCGGTGATCCACTGGATCGCGCTGGTGGAGGCGCCGAAGTCCTCGCGCATGGTGCGGATGGCTATGTTGACGATCGTGACGTCGACCAGGTCCATGAAGGCCGCGGTCATCACGATGGCGAGCGCCAGCCAGCGGCGGCGGTCGGCGAGCGAGCTGGGTGCGTCGTGGGCTACGTCGTTCCGCTCTTCTGGTTCGGGCCCGTTCTCTCTTTCGGGCGCTGTCTTGGACGTCTCGGTGCTCATGAGGAGAAACTTAGACGGCGTCTAGGTCAGTCTGTGTCCTATTTCGCTGGCAGCCTGGATTCATGACCGACACACCCGCACGGCTGCTCTCCCTGCTGTCCCTCCTCCAGACCCCGCGGGAATGGCCCGGCAGCGAGCTGGCGCAGCGGCTGCGGGTGAGCTCCCGGACCATCCGGCGCGACATCGAGCGGCTGCGGGACCTCGGCTACCCGGTGGAGGCCACCCTGGGCGCCGAGGGCGGATACCGGCTGGTGGCGGGGGCGGCGATGCCCCCGCTGCTGCTGGACGACGAGGAGGCCGTGGCGATCGCGGTGGGGCTGCGGGCCGGGGCCGGGCACGCGATCGAGGGGGTCGAGGAGGCCTCCGTACGTGCCCTCGCGAAGCTCGAACAGGTCTTGCCCTCGCGGCTGCGGTACCGGGTGAGCGCGCTCCAGTCGGCCACGATCGCGCTGTCCCGGGGCGACGGGGCGAGCGTGGACCCGCGGACGCTGACCACGATGGCGTCGGCGGTGGCGGGGCCGGAGCGGCTGAGGTTCGCCTACCGGGCGGGGAACGGGGCCGAGACGCGGCGGCTGGTGGAGCCGTACCGGCTGGTGAGCACCGGGAGCCGCTGGTACCTGGTCGCCTACGACCTCGACCGGGAGGACTGGCGGACCTTCCGGGTGGACCGGGTCGACGAGGCCTTCGCGACGGGGGCCCGGTTCGCGCGGCGGGACCTGCCGATGGAGGCGGAGGAGTTCGTCCGGCGGGGGCTGCGGGGCGGGGAGAAGCAGCCGTACCGGGTGGAGGTCGACTTCGCGGCGGCCCCGGCGGAGCTGCCGGCCTGGCTGCGGGCGGTGGCCCTGCCGGGCGCGGACGGCGAGACGCGGGTGCGCTTCGAGAGCGCGGACGCGCCGGAGTGGACGGCGGCGCGGCTCGCCCTGACGGGGCTGGCGTTCACCGTGCGGGAGCCGGCGGAGCTGCGTGCGGCGGCCGGGGCGCTGGCCGCGCGGCTGTCCGACGCCGTGGCGTCGTAGCCGGGGAGGTGGGCCGGGTGGTGCGGGGCAGGAGAGAGCCCCGGCGCCTGGGGGGGATAGGCACCGGGGCTCGTACGGGGGGGCTCGGCGGCGGGCCGCTAGGCCACGGCGTCGAAGCCGGTGTCGCGCGCCATCCGCTTCAGCTCCAGCAGCGCGTGCTTCTCGATCTGGCGGATCCGCTCACGGGTCAGGCCGTGCTGCTTGCCGACCTCCGTCAGCGTCCGCTCGCGGCCGTCGTCGATGCCGTACCGCATCTTGATGATCGACGCCGTGCGCTGGTCGAGCTTGCCCAGCAGGTCCTCCAGCTCCTCGCTGCGCAGCAGGGAGAGCACGGACTGCTCGGGCGAGATCGCCGAGGTGTCCTCCAGGAGGTCACCGAACTGGGTGTCGCCGTCGTCGTCGACCGCCATGTTGAGGCTGACCGGGTCGCGCGCCCAGTCCAGTACGTCGCCCACGCGCTTCTCCGTCGAGTCCAGCTCGGCGGCGATCTCGGCGTGCTCCGGGTCGCGGCCGTTCTCGCGGTTGAACTCCCGCTGGATCCGGCGGATCCGGCCGAGCTCCTCGACCAGGTGGACGGGGAGGCGGATGGTGCGCGACTGGTCCGCGATGGACCGGGTGATCGCCTGCCGGATCCACCACGTGGCGTACGTGGAGAACTTGAAGCCCTTGGCGTAGTCGAACTTCTCGACCGCGCGGACCAGGCCCGCGTTGCCCTCCTGGATCAGGTCGAGGAGGGGCAGGCCGCTGCGCGGATAGCGCCGGGCCACGGCGACGACGAGGCGGAGGTTCGAGCGGATGAAGACTTCCTTGGCCCGCTCGCCCTCGGCGGCCAGCGCCTCCAGCTCCTCGCGGGTCGGGGTGTCCCCGTCACGTTCTATCGCGCCCTCGAGGATCTGCTGGGCGTAGACGCCCGCCTCGATGATCTGGGAGAGCTCCACTTCCTTGGCGGCGTCGAGCAGCGGGGTGCGCGCGATCTCGTCCAGGTACATGCCGACCAGGTCGCGGTCTGCGATCTCCCCGCCCACAGCGCGTGCGCTGCTCGTGGACTGACGACGGGCGACGGCGCGGGTTGCCATGCGTGCTCCCTTGCGAAGTGTTCGGTCGCGGTGCGGCTGGTGGACGCCGCCGGGACGGCTGCCGACCGGTCCGGTGCGTCACGGACACTCTCCCGAGTGCCCGCTTCCGAAGGAAACAACGACTGGAATCGGGACAGAATTCCCACGCCGCTCCCTGTTTTTCGAGATCTTGCAGTATCCTGCCCCGCCACCAGAGAGGGAGCGGATGTTACAAGATCTCGAAGAGGTGCAGGTCAGGCCCGGAGCGGAAGCCGATCTGGCACCCCTCACGGACCTCTACAACCACTACGTCCGTGAGACTGCCGTCACATTCGACACGGCCGTTTTCACTCCGGAACAGCGCCGCCCCTGGCTGCACTCCCACCCTGAAGACGGGCCGCACCGGCTTCTGGTTGCCTGGACAGGCAATCGAATGGCCGGATACGCCACGAGCAGCGCATTCCGCCCCAAACCGGCCTACGCCTCATCGGTGGAGGCGAGCGTCTACCTCGCCCCGCACGCGGTCGGCCGGGGCATCGGCACACTCCTCTACGAGGCGCTCTTCGCGGCCCTGGCCGACGAGCCCGTGCACCGCGTCTTCGCCGGGATCGCCCTGCCGAACGACGCCTCGGTGCGCCTCCACGAGCGCCTCGGCTTCCGCCGGGTCGGAGAGTTCACGGAGGCGGGCTGGAAGTTCGGCCGGTACTGGGACGTCCGCTGGTACGAGAAGCGCCTGGGCCACCACCCGGCCGGGTGACACCGGCGCATCGCGCGGGTCCTAGCCGAACTGGAGCGAGCGCTTCGAGAGGCCCATCCAGAAGCCGTCCACCGGGGTGCGGGCGGAGGCCAGGTCGGATTCGGCCGCGCCGAGGGTGACGAAGAGCGGGGCGAAGTGTTCCGTGCGGGGGTGGGCCAGGCGGCCCGCCGGGGACTTGTGCTCGAAGTCCAGCAGGGCGTCCACGTCGGACGCGGCCAGGGCCTCGCGGCCCCACGCGTCGAACTCCGCCGACCAGGCGGGGACGCCCGGGCCCGTGTGGCGCAGCGCCGCCAGGTTGTGCGTGAAGAAGCCGCTGCCCACGATCAGTACGCCCTCGTCGCGCAGCGGGGCCAGCTTGCGGCCGATGTCCATCAGCCCGGCCGGGTCCAGCGTGGGCAGGGAGATCTGGAGGACCGGGACGTCGGCCTCCGGGTACATCTCCACCAGGGGGACGTACGCCCCGTGGTCCAGGCCGCGGTCGGGGATGTCCTGGACCGGGGTGCCGGGGGCCCGCAGCAGTTTGCGGACCGAGGCGGCCAGCTCCGGGGCGCCGGGGGCGTCGTAGCGGACCTGGTAGTAGTGCTCCGGGAAGCCCCAGAAGTCGTACACGAGCGGGACGCGCTCGGTGGCACCGAGGGCCAGCGGGGCCTCCTCCCAGTGGGCGGAGACCATCAGGATCGCCCGGGGGCGCGGCAGGCCGGCGGACCAGGCGGCGAGCTCGCCCGGCCAGAGCGGGTCGTCGGCCAGCGGGGGTGCGCCGTGGCTGAGGTACAGGGCCGGTATGCGGGTCACGGGGGCGCTCCTCATGGGTCGGGCCGTCGGTGCGGGGACGCGGACCGTGTGGTTGAAACGCGTACGGAAACAGACTAACCCCGCCTCGTTCAAATTTGAACGAGGCGGGGTCGTCAGTCATTCCGGAAGGCCCTCGGCCCTGATCAGTGGGCGATCACCGGCACCTTGAGCTCGGCGTCCTCGCCGGAACCGGAGGCCACCGGGGCGCCGGCACCCGGACGGCCGGTGTTGATCAGCGTCAGCGCGATGACCGAGCTGGCGACCAGGATGCCGACCGCCCACCAGATGGCGGACGCGTAGCCCTCGACCATGGCCTGCGCCTGGATCAGCTGCCCGGCCGGGCCGCCCGCAGCGGCCTCGGCCGCGTGGTCGGTCAGGAAGGCGGTGGTCGCGGAGGCGGCGATGGTGTTCAGCAGCGCGGTGCCGATGGCGCCGCCGACCTGCTGCGAGGTGTTGACCATGGCGGAGGCGACACCGGCGTCGGCCGGGTTCACGCCGTGCGTGGCCAGGGACATCGCCGGCATGAACGCTGTACCCATGCCGAGGCCGAGCAGCAGCTGCGCCGGCAGGATGAGCGCCGGGTACGAGGACCCGACCTCCAGCTGGGTCAGCATCAGCATGCCGAGGCCGGCGACCAGGAAGCCGGGGCCCATCAGCAGGCGCGGCGGGACGCGGGTCATCAGGCGGGCGCCGATCTGGGTGGAGCCCGTGATCATGCCCGCGATCATCGGCAGGAACGCGAAGCCGGTCTTGACGGGCGAGAAGCCCTTCACGACCTGCAGGTAGTAGGTGAGGAAGAGGAACAGGCCGAACATCGAGATGACGGCGAGGCCGAGCGAGAGGTAGACACCGCCGCGGTTGCGCTCCAGCAGGACGCGCAGCGGCAGCAGCGGGGACTTCACCTTGGCCTCGACGAGGACGAAGGCGGACAGCAGCAGCGCCGAGGCGACGAACATGACGATCGTCAGGACGTCCGACCAGCCGGCGGACTCGGCGCGGGTGAAGCCGTACACGAGGGCGACCAGACCGGCGGTGGACAGGACCACGCCCGGGATGTCGAGCGGCGCGCGGTTGCGGGAGCCGGCGGGCTCACGGATGACCATCCAGGCACCCGCGGCCGCGACGATCGCGAACGGGATGTTGACGAAGAAGGTCCAGCGCCAGTTGAGGTACTCGGTCAGGAAGCCGCCGAGGATCAGGCCGACGGCGCCGCCGCCGCCCGCGATGGCCCCGTAGATGCCGAAGGCCTTGGCGCGCTCCTTGGCGTCGGTGAACATGACGGCGAGCAGCGACAGGGCCGCCGGTGCGAGCAGCGCGCCGAAGGCACCCTGGAGGGCGCGGGCGCCGAGCATCATGGCCTCGCCGTTGGCGGCGCCGCCGAGCGCGGAGGCCAGGGCGAAGCCGATGAGGCCGACGACGAAGGCGTTCTTACGGCCCCACTTGTCGGCGATGCGGCCGCCGAAGAGGAGCAGTCCGCCGAAGGCCAGCGCGTACGCGGTGATGACCCACTGGCGGTTGCCGTCCGAGATGCCGAGGTCGGTCTGGGCGGACGGGAGGGCGATGTTCACGATGGTCGCGTCGAGGACGACCATCAGCTGGGCCAGGGCTATGAAGACGAGTGCCTTCCAGCGGCTGGGGTCGGCAGCCGGCGCAAGGCTCGCGGCTGTTTTTGACATGGGGGTACCCACTTCACTGTGCGGAATGACTGAAAAAGGCTAGTTCTTTAGCTTTGTGCGCGTCACATGGTTTTCTGCCGCAGGTCGTCCAAGGTCGCCGCCGAACCCGGGAGTTCGGAGCGGGCCGGAGCCCGCAACCCGTCGAGGAAGAGCTGGAGATGGCGGTGGGCGAAGCGGTCGGTGTCGAGGCACGCGACACCGGGGAGGGGGCGGCTGAGCTGGGACAGGGCGACCATCAGGTCACCGACACCGATGTCCGTGCGGACCAGCCCGGCATCCTGCCCCGCGGCCAGCAGGGTGACCACGGCCTCCTCCAGCGCGGTGCGTGCCGCCAGGAGTTCGGGGTGTTCGCCGTCGAAGCCCTCGCCGAGCATCGGGCACAGGGCGCCGATCCGCTCGTCCGCGGCAGCGTGCGTGAACCGGCACAGGGCGGCGAAGGCGTCGGGCTCCTCGGCGAGGGAGGCCTCGGCCGAGGCCGTCACCCGGCCCATCGTGAAGAGGACGACGTGGTGGACGAGCGTGGGGCGGTCGGGGAAGTGCCGGTAGAGCGTGGCATTGCCGACGCCGGCCCGGCGGGCGACCTCGTCGAAGGGGGCCGTGGAGCCGGATTCGACGAAGAGCTCGCGGGCCGCCGCCAGGATCCGCTCGCGGTTGCGGACGGCGTCGGCGCGCGGACGCGGGACGCCGGTCGCGGACGCCGGCGCCGGGGCGGTGCTGGTGGAGCTCTTCATTCCGGGGCCTCCCTGGCGCGGACTCGTGGACTCGTGGACTCGTGGACTCGTGGTGCGGACTGCGCGACCGTCCCGCCCAAACGGGGAGCCGCTCCCCGCTTGGCGGGACTCCCATGCAAACGGGGATCGGCTCCCCGGTTATTTCACCCCACCGTGTGATGTGGGTCACCGGCGTGTCCACGTTCGGCCTCTCCCGACGCGCGGGCGCGCCGCGCCCGGCGGAGGGTGATCGAACAGAGCGCAGACCGGGCAGGGCCGGCTGCCGCGGACCCGAAGGCGATCTCCATGCCGCAGACCCGCCACCGGATACGCAGACCACGCCGCACCAGCGCGTACATCGGCCTGACCGCGCTGGCCCTCGGCGTCACGGCGACGGCCAGCACGGGCATATCCGGCCGAGGCAACTCGGCGGCCGGAGCGGTGGCCACGACCGTCGAATCGGCTCTCGCGCCCTGCCGGATCGCGGGCACCATGGGTGTGCAGATGTCCGAGGGCATGCCGACCCCGCCCGGGTACTCGCGCTCGACCGGCGAGATCCGGGCCCTGAACCTGATGATCGACTTCCCTGACGCCAAGGGCGAGGGCACGGCGGCGGACCGGATGGCGGAGTTCTTCCCCCAGACGGCCGAATGGTTCCGCACCAGTTCCTACGGCCGGCTGGTCTACCGGGCCGAGGCGCCGATAAAGGGCTGGCTGCGGATGCCGATGCCCTTCGCCTCGTACGGGATCGAGCGCGGGTCCGCGTACGAGCCGGGCTACCGGCAGCTCGTCGAGCACATAGCGAAGGCCGCCGACCCCGAGGTGGACTTCGCCCGGTACGACCTGATCAACATCCTGGTCACGCCGAACGCCGGGCCGTCCGCCCTGGACACCGTCCTGTCGGTGACCTTCTCGGGCAACGGCGAGGCCCCGGTCGCCGACGGGGTGCCGCTGGCCAACACGTCCTTCGTCTACAGCCGGCAGGACGACGGCTCCGGCACCTACCAGGAGACCGGCTACCGGGTACTCCCCCACGAGAACGGGCACGTCTTCGGGCTGCCCGACCTCTACACCTCGGACGGCGGGAACACGGTCGGGCACTGGGACATCATGAGCGAGGACTGGGGCGCCAACAACGACCTGATGGGCTGGCACAAGTGGAAGCTCGGCTGGCTGGACAGCAAGCAGATCAGCTGCGCGGCCAAGTCGGGCACCAGCGACCACACCCTGTCCCCGCTGGGGATACGGGGCGGCACCAAGCTGGCCTTCGTCCCGCTGTCGGAGAGCTCCGGGTACGCGGTGGAGGTACGGACCCTGGCCGGGAACGACGAGGCCGTCTGCAAACCGGGCGTCCTCATCTACAAGGTGGACTCCGACGTGGACACCGGGCACGGCCCGATCACCGTGTCGGACAGCGCGAGCACGAGCGGCGGCTGCACCCGGCGGCCCAATGTGCACGCGGAGCTCTCGGACGCGCCGTTCCGGCCGGGCGAGACCTTCACCGACGAGAAGGCGGGCATCAGCGTCTCCGTGGTGGGTGAACTGCGCAACGGCAGCTACCAGGTCCGCATCATCCGGCCCTGACCTCCCGGCTCGGGGCGGCGGGCCGGGACCGGGAACGGGCCCCGGGCGGAGTCACGCGCCACGTGACTCCGGCCCCGGTGCTCGCCGTCAGCCTTCCGTGAGCGCCCGGCGCAGCACGTCCACGACCGTGGGGCGGTGCTCGTCGGCCAGCAGGAAGAAGTGGTCGCCGTCGAACCGGAGCACCTGGCACGCCCCGGTCGTGTGGGCGGCCCAGCCGTCGAGCGGCTCGTGCGGGACCAGGGGGTCCGCCGTGCCGCCCAGCACGTGCAGGGGCACGTCGAGCCGTACGTCCTCGAACCCCGCCGCGGCCTCCCGGCCGAGTTCGATGTCCGCCCGCAGTACGCGCGTCACGTGCGCCAGCATGTCCGGATCCTGCAGCACCCACTCCGGGGTGCCGCCGCCCTCCCGCAGCAGCCGGACGGCGTCCTCCTCGGTGGCGGTGGCGTGGGCCCGGCGCGGGGTCCGGCCGGGGGCCTGCCCGCTGACGACGGCCGCCCGGCAGTGCGGGCCGAGCAGGCGCGCGGCGCGGGTGGCCAGGAGCGCGCCGAGGCTGTGCCCGAAGACCACCGTGGGCAGCGGGTCACGGCCGAGCACCTCGTCGGAGACGGAATCCAGGACCTGGTCGAGCCGGCAGCCGGGCGGCTCGCCGAACCGGCGCTCCCGCCCGGGCAGCGAGAGCCCCAGCACTTCCACGTGGTCGGGCAGCGGCTCGACCAGGGGGAACAGGGTGTTGGGGCCGGACCCGGAGTGCGGGAACACCAGCAGTCGCGCCCGGGGCGCGGTCACCGCCTCCCGCAGCCGCAGCAGCGGCCACCACGGCACGCGCGAGGACGTCAGCGCCGTCGATCCCCCGGAGCCGGTCACGGGCAGTTGATGATCTGGCCGGCGTAGGACAGGCCCCCGCCGAACGCGAAGAGCAGTACCGGCGAACCCTTGCGGATCTCACCCCGCTCGATGAGCTTGGACAGCGCCAGCGGGATGCTCGCGGCCGAGGTGTTGCCCGACTCGACGACGTCCTTGGCGATGACGGCGTTGACCGCACCGATCTTGCGCGCCAGGGGCTCGATGATCCGCAGGTTGGCCTGGTGCAGGACGACGCCGCCCAGTTCCTCGGGCTTCACGCCGGCCCGCTCGCAGACCTGGAGGGCGACCTCCGGGAGCGTCGTGGTGGCCCAGCGGTAGACCGACTGCCCTTCCTGGGCGAAGGTGTTGGACGGTGCCTCGATGCGTACGGCCCGGCCCATCTCGGGTACGGACCCCCACACGACCGGGCTGATCTCCGGCTCCTCGGAGGCCACGACGACGGCCGCTCCCGCACCGTCGCCGACGAGCACGCAGGTGGTGCGGTCGGTCCAGTCGACGAAGTCGGTGAGCTTCTCCACGCCTATGACCAGGGCCTTCGTGGCGGAACCCGTCCGTATGCTCTGGTCGGCCAGCGCCATGGCGTGCGGGAACCCGGAGCAGGCCGTGTTCACGTCGATGGCGGCGGGAGCCTTCGCCCCGACCGCGGCGGCCACCCGGGCCGCCATGTTGGGCGAGCGGTCGCGCGCCGTGCACGTGGCCACGATGACGAAGTCGATGTCGCCGCCGGTGAGTCCGGCGTTGGCCAGTGCGTGCTCGGCGGCCTTCGTGGCCAGGTCCGAAACGGACTCGTCCTCGGCCGCCACCCGGCGCGTCCGGATCCCGACCCGGCTCTGGATCCACTCGTCGTCGGTGTCGACCATGCGCTCGAGATCGGCATTGGTCAGGACTTTTGACGGCTGATAGTGCCCGAAGGACAGGACACGCGACCCCACCATCAGTGTTTCTCCTCGCTCCGTGGACCCCCGATGCGGATCCTGATTGACCGATGGTCAGACTATGCAGCGGCCCGGCCGGCCCGCCCCTGCGTACAAGCCGTTTTCCGCCGATGCCGCGCATGGTTCAAGCCGATTCCGGCCTTTCGTATCCGCCGTGCATCTGCCGTGCATCCGCCGCGTATCGGTGAGCGCTCGGCCACCCATCGGATCGCGCACCCGGCTCCGGCGGCGGCCGTCCCGCCCGATGTCTCCCGTATCGTTCCTTCCGGATCGTCGGCGGCGTGCGGGTGCTCGCCGGAGCGGCGCTCCGCCCGGCCCGTACGAACAGGAGTCCCGCCCGTGCCCTCACCCGCCCCGGCGCCGGAATCTCCGCCTCCGGTCCGCGTGCTGCTGGTCGAGGACGACGAGCTGATGCGCCGGTCCTTCACCGTCGCCCTCGAACGCTACGGCTACCGGGTCACGGCCGCGGCCGACGGACTGACCGGGCTGGAGTCCTTCCGCGACGGCGACGGCTTCGACCTGCTGATCCTGGACGTGATGCTGCCCGGTCTCGACGGGATCGGGCTGTGCCGCCGGGTCCGCGAGACCAGCCTGGTGCCGGTGCTGATGATGTCCGCCCGCGGCGACGGCCTCGATGTCGTCGCCGGGCTGGAGGCCGGGGCCGACGACTACGTGGTCAAGCCCGTGGACACCTACGTCCTCGTGGCACGCATCCGCTCGCTGCTGCGAAGGGCGGCCTACGCGCCCGCCCCGGGCGGCGAGCCGGCCGCCGGCCAGGAGGACGTACTGACCTTCGGCGACCTGACCATCGACACCGGCGGGATGGAGGTGTCCCTCTCCGGAACCCCCGTGGCGCTCACCCCCACCGAGCTGAAACTGCTGCTGGAGTTCGCCGCCCACCCGGGCATCGTGCTGGAACGGCACACCCTGCTGCGCAACGTCTGGGAGTACGGCTGGGACGGCGACAGCCGCGTCGTGGACCTGGCCGTGCAGCGGCTGCGCAAGAAACTGGGCCGGGAGCGGATCGAGACGGTCCGCGGCTTCGGCTACAAGCTCAGGCGCTGAGGCCGGTGCACCCCCCGCGCCGGCTGTGGTGGCCGGCCCGTGTGCCCCTGCGCTGGAAGATCGCCGCGCTGGCGGCGGCCACGGCGTGCCTGGTCGCCCTGGCGGTGGGCGTCCTCGTCCACGTGTGGACCGCGATGGACGTCCGCGACCGGGCCGAGATGGAAGCCACCAACACCGTGTACTCCGCCATGGACGTCTACCGGCGCACCGGAACGCTGGCGGGCGGCGCCGAGCTCGATCCGGCCGAACTGCCCACCGCCCTGCGCCACCCGGCCGACGGCGACCGGCGGGTGGCCTACGACGGGCGCGTCGAGGGGAACCTCGGGCCGAGCGTCTGGGGCGCCCAGCGGGTCGGCGGCCCGGGCAGCCCGGTGCTCGCCGTGCGGATCAACATGAGCCCGCAACTCCACGACCTGCGCCGCCTCGACGCGAGCATGGCGGTGGCCTCCCTCGTCTCGCTCGCCGCGGCGCTGCCCCTGGCGGTCTACGGGGCCGGGCTGGTCGCCCGCCGGCTGCGCCGGGTCGCCGAGACCGCGGCCCGGATCTCCGCCGGGGACCTCGACGCCCGCACCGGCTCCGCCCTGGGCCATGCCCGGGGGCGCGACGAGGTGACCGACATCGCCGCCACCGTCGACCTCATGGCCGACAGCCTCGGCCGACGGCTGCGCATCGAGCGGCAGTTCACGGCGGACGTGGCCCACGAACTGCGTACCCCGGTCGGCGGTCTGCTGGCCGCCACCGACCTGCTGCCGCCCGGCGAGACGGAGGACCTGCTCCGGGCCCGCGTACGGGACCTGCGCGGTCTGGTCGAGGACCTGCTGGAGATCTCCCGGCTGGACGCGGGCGCGGAGGCGCCGGTACGCGCCCGGGTCCCGCTCGCCGCGGTGGTCGCCGAGGCGGTGGCCCGTACCGGTCTCGACGCGGAGGTCAGCGTCACCGAGGCACCGCAGGCACCGCAGGCACCGCAGGCACCGACGGTGGAGTCCGTGGAGACCGTGGAGACCGATCCGCGCCGCCTGGAGCGGATCGTCGGAAACCTCGTCGTCAACGCGCACCGGCACGGACGTACCCCGGTGCGGGTCACCGTCGAGGGCCGGACCGTCGTCGTCCGCGACCACGGCCCCGGCTTCCCCGCCGACCTGCTGCTCGACGGCCCGCGCCGGTTCCGTACGGGCGCCGCGGAGCGGGGCGCGGGACACGGCCTCGGCCTGACCATCGCCCTGGGCCAGGCCCGGGTGCTCGGCGCCGAACTGCGTCTGGAGAACGCACCGGACGGCGGCGCCGTCGCCACCCTGCGGCTCCCGCGCTGACCGCCCCCGCAGGACTGCCGCACAACGGCGCGGAAGCAGATACACGGCGGCCCCGGCCCTGATACGTCCCCCCGACACCCTTCGGCGTGCACCCCTGTTCCCGCCGCACCCGAAGTGGAGTCCTCGTGACCGCCGACCCGTTCTCCTCCCGTCCGACGCCCGGTATCGCGGCCTCCACCACCGACCTGTCCAAGGTCTACGGCAGCGGCGACACCCGCGTGGTGGCCCTGGACCGCGTCAGCGTCTCCTTCCGGGAGGCAGAGTTCACCGCGATCATGGGTCCCTCCGGCTGCGGCAAATCCACCCTCATGCACTGCGCCGCGGGCCTCGACTCCGTCAGCTCCGGCTCCGTCCGCATCGGCACCACCGAGCTGGGCACGTTGGGCGACCGGCACCTCACCGAGCTGCGCCGGGACCGGATCGGCTTCATCTTCCAGGCGTTCAACCTGTTGCCCACCCTGACCGCGCTGGAGAACATCACCCTGCCGCTGTCCATCGCCGGACGCCGCCCCGACCGGCAGTGGCTGGACCGCGTGGTGTCCATGGTCGGCCTCGCCCAGCGGCTGGACCACCGGCCCGGACAGCTCTCCGGCGGGCAGCAGCAGCGCGTCGCGGTGGCCCGGGCCCTGGCCACCCGGCCGGCGATCGTCTTCGGCGACGAGCCCACCGGCAACCTCGACTCCCGTGCCGGGGCCGAGGTCCTCGGCTTCCTGCGCGACTCGGTGCGCGAACTGGGCCAGACCGTGGTCATGGTGACCCACGACCCGGTCGCCGCCTCCTACGCGGACCGCGTCGTCTTCCTCGCCGACGGACGGCTGGTCGACGAGATGGTGCGCCCCACCCCGGACCGGGTGCTGGACCGGATGAAGCAGTTCGACACCCGCGCACGCACGAGCTGACCCTCCCCCTCCCCCGTTCCTGCCCCCGCCCCCGCCCCGGAAGCCACTCACCCATGCTGAAAACAGCCCTGCGCAACGTCCTCGCGCACAAGGCCCGGCTGCTGATGACGGTGCTCGCCGTCACCCTCGGCGTCGCCTTCGTCTCCGGCACCCTGGTCTTCGCGGACTCCTCCACCGCGGCCCACCGGGCCGCCGTGTCGAAGGACTACGCCGACATCGCGGTCACCGTGACCCCGAAGGACCCCCCGCCCGGCGCCCCCGGCGCGGCCGGGTCCGCCGGGGGCGCCGGGGGCGCCGGGTCCGCCGGGGACGAGCACGCCACCGTCCTCGACGACGGACTCGCCCGCAAGCTGGCCGGGCTGCCGGGCGTCGCCGCCGTACGGCCGTCCGCGGACGGCCCGGCCACCCTCAACTCCTCGGACGGCACCCCCCTGCGCACCGGCCGGATCTGGGCGCACCGGGCGGCCGCCTACGTTCCCGGCGCCGACGGCAAGGACAGCCGCCACCCGCTGACCGAGGGCCGCGCCCCCCGCGACGGCGAGGAGATCGCCGTGGACAGCGGCACCGCCGCCACCGGCCGGTTGCGCATCGGCGAGCAGATCACGCTGGCCACGGACGGCCCCGCCATGACCAAGCGGCTCGTCGGCATCGTCACCACCCGGGACACCCGGGTGACGGCCGGCGGCACCCTGGTCCTGTTCGACAAGGCCACCGCACAGCAGTTGTTCGCCTCCCCCGGCCGCTACACCTCGATCGACCTGTCCGCCGTACCCGGCACCGACACCGCCGAACTCGCCCGCCGGGTCACCGACCTGCTCCCCGCCGACCGGGCCGAGGCCACCACCGGCACCGCGCAGGCCGCCCAGCAGGCCGTCCTCGTCGACACGCTCACCCGGGGCAACGAGAAGCTGTCGCTGGTCTTCGCCGGAGTCGCCCTCTTCATCGGGTCGTTCCTGATCGTCAACACCTTCACCATGCTCGTCGCCCGGCGCACCCGTGAGATCGCCCTGCTGCGGGCGATCGGTGCCACGCGCCGCCAGGTCGTGCGCTCCCTCCTGTGGGAGGCCGTCCTCCTCGGCCTCGCCGCCTCGGTCCTCGGTTTCCTGCTGGGCCTCGCCATCGCCTCCGTACTGCCGGAGATCCTGAGCACCACCGGGGACCCGCTGCCCCGCGGCCCCCTGGTGATCGGCCCGCTCCCCGTGGCGGCCGCACTCGCCGTCGGGGTGGGCGTCACGGTGCTCGCCGCATGGCTGCCGTCCCGCAAGGCGGCGCGGATCGCCCCGGTCGAGGCCATGCGCGCGGCCGAACAGCCGCCCACCGCCACCGCGTCCCGGGTCCGCGGCGCGGCCGGCGCCCTGCTGCTCGCCCTCGGCGCCGGACTGCTGCTGTCGCTCGCCGGGGCGAAGGACGCCTCCGAGGAGAACCTGCGGAACGCGATGTTCGGCTGCGCCCTCCTCGTGATCGCCGTGATCGTGCTGGCGCCGCTGCTCGCCGTCCCCGTGATCCGGCTGGGCGGACGGCTGACCGGCCGCCTCGGCATCGCGGGCCACCTCGCCCACCGCAACGCGCTGCGCGACCCGCGGCGTACCGCCGCCACCGCCTCCGCCCTGATGGTCAGCACGGCGCTGGTCGCCGGGCTCGCCGTCATCGGCCACTCCACCGGGCAGGCGCTCGACCGCCAGGCCGCGGCCGGCCTCAGCGCCGACTACGTGATCAGCACCCACACCTCGTCGGCCGGCATCGACCCGGCCGCCGTACAGCGGATGACCGCCACCCCGGGTGTACGGACGGCGACCGCGGTCACCGACTCCACCCTCTTCATCGGCGGTGGCGTCCGCCAGATCTCCGGGGTCGACCCGGCCGCCGCCCCGTCCGTCATGAAGCTGGACTTCGTCAGCGGCTCCCTGAAGGACCTCGGACCGGGCCGCATCGCCCTCTCCGGCACCCTGGCCCGCGCGAACGGCGTGCGTACCGGCGACCGGATCGACGCCCGGATCGGCGGCCCCGGCCAGGACCGCACCCCGTACACGGTCGTCGGCGTCTACGAGGACAACCCCACCGCCCGCGACGCCCTGGGCACCCGCACCGAGGTCCAGGGCAAGAGCCTCGAACCCGGATCCGTCCAGCGCGTCCTCGTCCGCGCGGACGGCGGCGCCGACGGCGGCGCCACGAAGGACCGCCTGCGTACCGCCACGGGCAACAACCCGCTTCTGCAGGTCCAGGACCGGCGGGAACTCGTCCAGGAGGCCGCCGGTTCCCTGGGCACCCTGCTGACCCTGACGTACGGCCTGCTCGCCATCGGCGGCGTGATCGCCGCCCTCGGCATCATGAACACCCTGGCCATGTCGGTGTCGGACCGCACCCGCGAGATCGGCGTCCTGCGCGCCATCGGCATGGACCGCGCCGGCATCCGCCGGATGATCCGCGTCGAATCCCTGACCGTGGCCGCCTTCGGCACCCTGCTGGGCCTGGCGGCCGGCCTGTTCGGGGCCTGGACGGTCGGCGCCCTGGCCAACGGCGCACTGAAGGGCTACTCCCTGGCCCTCCCCTGGGACACGCTGCTCCTCCTCTGCCTGGTCTCCCTCGCCACGGGCGCGGTGGCGGCCGCCCTGCCGGCCCGCCACGCGTCGGCCCTGAGCCCCCTGGAGGCGGTCGCCGAGCTGTAGGGGTCAGACCGGATCCCAGGGCACGGGATCCGGGCGGCGGTACCACCACCGGCCCAGCCGGTCCCGTCCCGGGGGCCGGCCGGTCAGCTCCTCGACGAGACTCCCCGACGGGTCCGCCTGCGTCGCCCGGACGAACCGCAGGTCCAGCTCCTCCACCGCGGCGTCGAGCAGCCGGCGTACTTCGGGCGGCAGCCGGTCCCCGATGCGGGCGAGCTCGTCGCGTGCTTCGAGGCGTTCGCGGTAGAGGTCGGCCGGATACCACCCCGAGGGCGCCCAGCCGGACTCCATCTGCAGGACGACCCGCTCCCACACGGTCAGATGGCCCTCCGGGGACGGGTGGGGGCCGTCGTCGGGCCACAGGGGTGCCGCCGACGCCTTGAAGGCCTCGGCCACCGGGGTCGGCGGCCGCTGCTCCCGGACGATCTCGGCGAACCGCTCCACGACCGCGCGGGGCAGCTGCGGGACCGGCGCCTCCGCGCTGCCGACCGTGTACAGGGGAGGCTCGTCGTCGGACAGTTCGAGCCGGACCCGCGTGACGAGGCCCTGCGGGGTCGCCGCCCAGTAGGCGCTCGGATACGCCTCCTCGGCGGGGAACAGGACGGTCGTCCCGGCGGCCCGCGCGAACCTCGCGGCGACCTCGGACTCGGGTGGCCGATCGGCCACCCGGTCCTGGGCGTAGAGGTCCAGCGACCGGGCCAGGTCGCCGGAGACCGCTTCGTACGTGCACAGGACGGGGGCGGCCCAGTTCCGCGATCCGGGGTCGGCGTCGGCTTCGGCCACGCCGACGTCGGCGGCCGCGACACCGAAGCAGCGGGCCAGTGCGGTGGCCATGGTCTCGGGGGCGAGGGCGTCGACGGTGATCAGGTTGTAGCCCGTGGGCACGGTCCGGTCGCCTCCTCGTCAGCTCTGCGGGTGCTGTCCCAGCGCGATGTCCGTGTCCTTGCCGCCCCATCCTTCGGGGCTCCGCCAGATGACGTGGACTCCGAAGACGTCGCGGACGGTGTCCGCGGACCAGTCCTCGGCCGGGGGTTCGGAAAGGACCAGGTAGAGGCCGTCGGCCCGGGTGGGCAGGGTGTGGTTGATCTCCAGCAGGCGGGTGGCGCCCGAGCGGAGGTCCGCGTACGCCGAGCGGCCGGAGCCCAGCGCCTCGTAGAGGAAGAGCCCTCGAGCGGTGACGCAGCTGACGTCGACGAGGGGCGAGTCGGTCGGCTGGAGGTCGGCCCAGAGCAGGTCCGACTTCAGGGCGTGGCGGACCGCCTCGTGCTTCTTGCACGTCCGGTCGGCTTCGGCCGACGCTTCCAGCGCGCGCAGGAAGCCTTCCTTGGTCGTCGGAGCCGGCGCGGTCGTGTCTTCCGCGAGGATCATCTGCTCTACGTCCTTCTGCTCGGGCTGCGGTGGGGCGGGGGCGGCGGCTTCGGCGGTCGTGGTGTCGTCGGGGTCCTGTTCCGGGGTCGGTTCCGGGGCGGGTTCCGGTTCTACCGCCGCGGCGAGGCGGTCCTGGAGCACCCGGCGCGCCCCGGCCAGGGTGTCCGCCCAGCCCGAGGCCGTCAGGTGTTCCCGGAGTCGGCCGGCGTCCAGGCTGCCCTCCTTGAGCGCGCGGTTTGCGCTCGCGGCGAGGTCGCGCAGAACGCCCAGCCCGTCCCGGTCCGGAGCGCCGAACAGGTGGAGCACATCGACCCAGTCGGCCTGGTCCCGGCGAAGGACGCGGTTGGCCATCCCCTGCAGCTCGGAGAGCCTGCCGCGGGCGTCGGGAACGTCCCCGTCGTCCGCTGTCAGCTCGCGGAGCACGTCCAGCGCCGCGATGTAGCGGCCCGCCATCCTCGGCGAGACGGGCGACCGGCCCCGCTGGTCGGAGGTGAGGACCGTCTGGCCCGTCTCGTTGGCGAACACCCAGCAGTCCAGCTTCTCGCCCCGCCGCGGGGGAACGGATCCGTGGCGGACGGTGAGGACCAGGGGACGGTCGAAGCCGGGGGTGAGGGCCTTGACCTTGTAGCGGCCGCCCGGGGCCTGGTCCACGACCTCGACCCGCACGTCGGCCCCGATCCGGGGAAGCAGGGTCACGGCCGCCTCGGCTTCCGCCTCGCCCACCGCCGTGGCCGTGGCCTCGGGGGCCGGCGCTCCGGATCCGTCCCCGGCGCTCGTGAGTACGTCCGGCAGCGGGGCGGTGTGCAGGACGGTCAGGCTCTGGGTGCTGCGGGTCAGGGCCACGTACAGCTGTCGCAGGCCCGCGGGACCGCGGTCGGCGATGGTGGCGGGCTCGATGACCAGGACGTGGTCGTACTCCATGCCCTTGGCCTGGGTGGCGGCCAGGACGGACACGGCGGCACGGTGCCGGTCGCCGATGTCCCCGCCCTCGTCGACCCTGCGGCTGATCGCGTCGAGCCAGTCCGAGTCGTCGGGCACGATGACGGCCACCGAGCGGAGGGTGCTCCCGTCGCTGGTGCCCACGAGGCGCGCCACATGGGCGACGGTGTCGTCGAGGAGCTTCCACGGCTCGGTCGCCACCTTCCGTACGGCGTTCTCGCCCGCCTCGCGCACGGCCTGCGGGTAGGGCAGGGCCGGGGCGATCTCCCGGGCGAGCGGGGCGACGAACTCCATGATCTCGGCGGGCACGCGATAACTGGTGTTGAGCTCGGCCACCCGCCAGTCGCCGTGGTCGGAGAGGACCGTGCCGAGGCGGTCCCAGCTCGCCGGGACGTGGGGGCCCGTCGCCTGCGCGAGGTCGCCCAGGACGGTCATGGAGCCGCCCACGGCGCAGCGCCGCCGCAGGGCACGGGCCTGCATGGGCATGAGGTCCTGCGCCTCGTCGGCGACGATGTGCCCGTAGCGGCCCGGGGTCTCCCCGCTGATGAGGAGCCGGAGTTCTTCGAGGCAGACGCGGTCGTCGAGGGTCCAGGGATCGGCGTCGGCGCTGGCGGCGCGGGGCCGCAGCAGGGCCGCCTGCTCCCCCGCGTCGAGGATCCCGTCGGCGCAGGCGTGCAGGAGGTCGGGCGAGTCGTAGAGGGTGCGCAGGGCCTCCCGGGCGCCCGGGGACGGCCAGACGCGTTCGATGAGGCGCTCGACCCGGCGATTGCGCTCCAGGTCGCGGCGGATCGTACCGGCCTGCCCGCGCCGTGGGGCGATGTCGGAGAGCTCCGTCAGGAGACGGTCGACGAGCAGGCCGCGGAAGCGGTCGCGGCGCTCGCGGTAGGGGCTGTCGCCCTCGTGTGCCCGGTCGAGGAGGGCGAGGACCTCGGAGCGCGGTACGCGCAGGGTCGTGCTGCCGGCCGGGACGACGATCGCGGGCTCGTCGCCTTCGAAGGAGGGCGCGACGACGAGGTCGTCGAGCGCTTCGGGGCGGTAGTCGTTCTCCACGCGGCGGCGCAGGACGGCCGCCATGCGCTCGTCGGACTTCACCAGTCGCGCCTGCGGGGAGTCGGCGCCGAGTATCTCGCCGTCCCAGAGGCGGTTCAGCTGGACGGCGTTGACGTCCCGGGTGCCGAGGGTGGGCAGGACCTGGCCGACGTAGTCGAGGAACCGCTGGTGGGGGCCGATCACCAGGATGTCCTGGGCCTTGAAGTGGTCGTTGTTGACGAGCCAGGTCACGCGGTGGAGACCGACCGCGGACTTGCCGGTACCCGGGCCGCCCTGCACGACGAGTATGTCGGAGGGCGAGCCGGTGACCAGCTCCATCTGGTCGCGGCGGATCGTCTCGACGATGTCGCGCATGCGGCCGCTGCGCGACCGCTGGAGCTCGCGCAGCAGGAAGTCGTCCGGCTGGAGCGTCTTCAGGCGCTGCCTGCGGACGACGTCGGCGGGGGTCGGGGACGTCCGCGCCTCCGGAACGGTCGCGGGCGCGGTCGTGGGTACGGGAGGGGTCGCGGGAGCGGGTACCGGTGCCCGAGCTGCGGTCGCCGGCGCGGCGATGTCGTCGAAATAGCCCTCCACGATCCGCTGGACGCAGCGCAGTTGGCGCCGCAGCGTCACCTCACCGGGGCTCTCGGGCCGGGCGTCCAGCCACTTCCTCGCCAGGGGGCTGGTCCACTGCAGGACCACCGGCTCGTTCGAGGCGTCCCACACGACCCGCCGTCCGACGTACCAGGGGCGGGGTTCCCTGCCGGGCTCCTCCGGCGCGTCGACCCGGGCGAACACCAGGGCCTCGTCGCCGAGTCCGCCGTACGAGGCGGCGCGCGCCTCCGCGTCGATCCGGTTGGCGATCCCGTCCTTGCCGCTCGCCGAGGCCGTCGCCGCCGACGTTCCGCTCATCTCGGCCAGTCGCGCGGTGTAGCAGTCGTAGGCGTGGTCGACGGCGCGCTGCTCGACGGCGAGATCCTCGCTCCGCGTGGTGGTGCTCATGTGCGTCCTCCCTGCGGCGCCGAAGAGGCACCGCTACGGGCCTGCGCCCGTACCCCGCTGAAAGAACTATCAGAGAGTGGATGGTGACGAACACTCAGTACATGCGTTCTGGTTCCGGCCCTCAGTGCCAGTGCGCCGAGGGGGCGCGCAGCGCGAGCGCGGCGGCATAGCCCTCGGGGGCCGGCAGGTCGGCGAGGGACCAGTGCGGCGGGTGGACGGAGCCGGCGGCGGGCCCCGTCCCCAGGTAGGTGCGGTGACCGCCGTGCCCCAGGCCCGCTCCGGTGCCCTTGAGATGGGCCTCCTTGCGCGCCCACAGGCGGGCGAACGCCGCGGGGCGACCGGCCTCGGGGAGCGCGGCGAGTTCGGCGCTCTCGTCGGGGTGGAAGAAGTCCTCGCTCTGCGCCACCACCCGGGGCGCCGGCAGGGCCTCCACGTCCACCCCGACCGGTGTGGACGCGCAGGCCACGAAGACCGCGTCGCGGCTGTGCGACAGGGAGAAATGGGCGCGGCCGCCCACGAGGACCGGCCGCCCGTCAGGGCCGCCGCACTCGGGGCAGGCGTCGCGGGTCATCACCAGATCGCGCGGCGCGGTGTCGAGGAGGGCTCCCAGCAGCAGCCGCAGCGTCACGTGCGCGACCAGATAGGAGCCGCGGTCCTGGGGGCGGACGAACCGGTCGGCGCGCCGGCGCTCGGTGGCGTCGAGCACGCCGGGGGCCAGGCGCTCCGCGAACGGGGCCTGCGTCGCGGCGTCCACGAACCGCACCAGCGCCTCGCCGCGAGCGGGCAGCCGCTGCGCGCCGACCGGCCGGTCGAGCCGCAGCACGGCGGAGCTGAGCCCGGCGGGTGTGGTCATCCGGGAATCCTATCCAACGACCTTTTCCGTTCCGTGCGGTTCGGGACACGGGCGCCGAGGTGCCCCGGACTCACCGGACCGGATCGCGCCGCCGCCGGGCCGGCCAGGAAGTCCCGTTGAGCAGACCGCAGCCGATGCCGGCCAGATGCAGCGCAACAGGGGCAGGAGGCGAGGCCAAGCTGCCGGGCGGCAGCGCGTACGAGCCGCATCTCCACAGTCAAAGGCAGGGAGCCAGGCGAGCCAGGTACCGACCGCCAAGCCGTGCCGACTACCCGCCATTCATCCCCGCGCCTGATGGAGAACGATCTCCCGCACATCTGCCAGCCATTGACGCAGCCGCACACCCTTGGGCGGGAGAATGCCAAGCCCCAGCGTCATCGCCGACTCCTTGAGTGTTTTATCCGATTCGTTGAGGATCAGGAATTCCTGGATCTCACCCGCCAACTGTCGGAGGTCACTATCCGAAGCATCTGAAACATAGTCGTCCAAAGCCTCCCTGTGCGAGGAGTACTCCATCGAGAAATCTTGATGGAAGTACGATCCCAGCAGCTGCGAGAGATCAGGAAAACGTTCTTCCCATTCCCATGCGGTCCGAGGAGGCATCTGGGAGGGAGCCGCCGGCTCAGCGAGGAACTTCCGGAGGTGCCCGCCGATCACGGCAAGGCAGCCCTCCACCGTCTTCCCATGGGGAGGGTGGATGTGGGGCAGGAGGTCGACGTCATCCGCGATCTCTTCGTTGAACAGGCCGGTCTCGAGGAGATCGTCGATTTCGGCTGCCGCCTCGGCTGCGCGCGCGGGCTCGATCGCTGCTTGCCTGAGGTAGGCACTGAGCGCAGCTCCGCTACGGTCGTCCGTGTCATCGAAGACGTAGCCGGTCACTTCATAAGAGCGCAGCAGCTGGCGCAGCTCACGGAAACGATCGTTCGACGTTTTCACCTGTTCATGCCTTACTCTCGCGCTATGGAATGGGATATGAAGTGAGGACGCGGTAGCCGCAAGCAGCGGATGGATCGCGCTTCAGGACCACTCGCACTCCGTTCACCCATTGTGCGGCGGTTCCGCGTTTGAAATTCTCCCGGGTCAGACTCATCCCAGTCGCCTCGTCGAAGCGCGCAGAGAAGTTCATCTTCTTCCCCTTGGGATTAGCGAGCCATTCGCCGATCTCCTTCTGGCGTTTAAGCATCGCGGCATCGGTGAATCTCTGGGCGGAGGCTTCGTCTATATATCTGGATGCCGCTTCCATTTTGGGGTTGATTCTCAGACGCGCACGCAGGTCGCGTGTCGTCATCTTCACGTGCCGCTCAATGGTATGCGAGCCGTTCTTGCCTTCGTCCCCCGCTATATCCGCACGGTACTTGGGATTGATTGGCCCCTTGCGCTTGCTGCGAGGCCATGCGTTCGGCCCTCCGTCCCGAAGGAGCATGCCGAGATCGCCCGCCTCGACGGCGAGCCCGCTGGGCAGCGCGAACTCCGGGGTGTAGCCTGGCAGGCGGACACCTCCCAGGAGACTGGTCCATCCACCGCCCTCCCTCGCGAGCTGGAACGCCTTCCCTGCTCCGCCGAAGGCTCCGCCGGTAAGGCCTCCGTAGACTCCGGCATCCTGCGCCTCGTCGAGGTTGAAGCCGGTCTGCAGCCCCGCGGCTATCTTGAGCGGTTGCGCAACGGCGAGGTCGACGGTGACGGATTCGATGCCCGCGATGGCCGCGGTCGCAAAGACGGTGCCGGCGATCGTGGCGACCTCGGTCGTGAGGGCCACGCCCACCGTTGCAGCCAACTCGACAATGGTGGCGGTGGCCGCCGCCGCAGCGACCTCGGTGGCGCCGAGGGTGAAGAACGCCAGGGCCGTGCCGGCGACGATGACTGCGCCCGCGATCTCCAGTTCGCGGTCGAGCTTCTTCTTCGCGTCAGCCACGGCGTCGGCGTACTGGTCGATCCCGGCCGCCAAGGAACGAGGCCCGTCGACGAGGTCCTGGAGCCACCCCTTCTTGTCGTGGTAGTAGCGAGCCCAGAAGGGGTCGGCGAACGCCGAGATGGCCTCACCCGTGTTGTTGTGAATCAGCGTCTGAGCAGCTTTGTTGGCGGCCGCCGCGACGTCTTCCATGTCGTCGGCAAACGTCCGCCAGGCGTTCGCGATAGCACGCAACTTGCCGACGTCAGCGGCGGGCCACTCGATTCCGGTGACGTCGGTGACGATCTCCCGGACCTTGTCACCGGTACTCACCGCTGGTACCCCGGCCCGTCCGATCCCTCGTGGGGTGCGGGGGCAACCTTGCGGAACATGGCCCCGACCAGGGCATCGTTTTCTATGTGTCCGTCAGCCATGTCGGTCATCGCCGTGCAAATGCTCGCCAGACCCTCCTTGAGGATGTCCGCAGACTCCTCGATCCGGCTCGGCTCGGTGCAGGCGGAGCGGCGCTGCCAGTCGGTGAGCAGTCCGAGGTCGTGCACGTGGTAGGTCAGGACCATCGCGGACACGTTCCAGACGGCCTTGCCCTTGAGGATTCAGGAAGACGAACGGGGTCCTCCCGCGCCAGACGGCGAACGCGTCGACCTCCGCGCAGTCGGGCGGGTCCTGCGGACCCGAACCCCGGCCGGCGTCGAGCAGGAGGTCTGGGCGCTGGTGACCGCCTACCAGGCACTGCGGACCGCGATGACCGATGCCACCGACGGCGTCCCGCGCACCGACCCGGACCGGGCCGGCTTCACAGCCGCCCTCGCCGCCGCCCGTGACCAGCTCGTTCTCGCCGCGGGCGTCACCGCCGACACCGTCATCGACCTGGTCGGGGCCATCGGCCGCAGCGTGCCGGCCCAGCTCCTGCCGGAACGGCGGGTCCGCACCGAAGACCGCATCGTCAAACGAGCGATCTCCAAGTACAACGCACGTGGACCCGCCATCGACCGGACCACCTACAAGGCCACCATCAACACGTTCACAACAGACCCTTGACTCACCCAGCCCCGCCTTGGCTGAACGGTGTGGGTACTAGCAGCCTCTCCGCTGGCGCGGGCCAGGGCGTCGGTTCACTGCTGATGCGGACGGCTCGATCGCGTCGGCTGGAGCGCGTTGGCGAACACGTACTCGCCGACGTTGGTGCCGATCTCCCTCCCGTCCTCGGCGTCCCAGCGGAAGTGCACGCCCAGCCACATTCGGCTGAACTCGCCCTCCTCGGCGACCTGGCTGAAGCTGCTCATCCGGCGGAACCGCTCGAGGGTGTGCGGGTCCTCGGACTGCGCGGTGAACGAGGCGTCGTCACGGCCGAAGAAGTTCTGCATCGCGGCTGCCCAGGCACCGGTGAAGTTGGCGTGCCCGGAGGTCCAGGCGATGAAGCACGGGGTCCACGGCCTTCCCGCCCGGTCCGCGCTGAGGGGTTGCCAGTTCGCGTTCTCTCGGCCCAGCGCCTGGATCGCGGACACCGGACGCCATTCGTTGATCGGCCCGTCGAACTTGCTGTCCCAGGCCGCGATCCCGGCATCAGCCAGGGTTAGTGCCGACAGTGCGAACAAGCGGGTCGTGTCGTACGTGTCGAGCTTGAACTTCTTGGCGACCGTCCCGGTCAGCTGGAGCAGCTGCCCCGGGGGGTGGTAGGTGCCGTTCAGGTCGTGGTCCCAGAACCAGCCGATGACGGTCTGTTCGCGGGTGCGCTCGGTGGAGTCGACGGCACCCACGCGTCGCACCTCGTCGACCTGGCGCTCGTACTCCGGGCTGTTCACCATCGCGTCGTAGGAAGTGAAGCCGCGCAGGCTGGGAGGCCGGAACTGCGAACCGGAGCGGAGCACGAACGGCTTCACCCTGCCCCAGTTCGGGGTCACCGCGTCGCCAGGCTCCTGGCAGGCCCCTTCGTCAGCCGTCGCCTCTTCGCCCGTCGGCCGCCAGGCTCCGGGTGTGGTGGTGTCGCCGTCGTAGAGCTCCGGGTTGTCCGAACCGTCGTTCGCCCGGGCCTTGTTGATCTGCCTCACCACGCGGTCGACCACGAGGCGGTCGAGGGGGTCGCGGGCGTGGGGGGAGCGGCCGGTCCGGGCCTCGTACCGGGCTTCGATGAAGGCCCGGTCGCCCGGGTACAGCTCGGAGAGCATCCGGTACGCCGTGCGGTCGATCAGCCGCTCCTCTTCGTCCGCGCGCGGCTTCGACGAGTTGGTGGCGTACTTGAGCGGCCGGTTGAGGTACGGCTCGTACTTCATGGTTCCGTACGTGTTCTGGTAGGCGCTCTCGGCGTTGTAGATCGCCGCGAAGACCATGGCCCCGGATCGGGAGAGTTTGCCGGGCGAGGCGTCCCAGCCCCGCGCATTGCGGAACGTCTGTAGCAGGACCTTGTTCCAGTACTGCGTCGGATCGCCCTTGCGCTCCGGCCCGGCGGCGGCCTGCGGCGCAGCGGCCGCCACCGGACTCAGCCCGGCAAGCAGGGCACCGGCCACGACGACGGCCCGGAGCCGTCCCAGGCGCCTGCCGGCACGGGACTTCGAGCGCGGGGACGCGGACTTCGCGGCCGACTGACGGCCATGGTTGGGCGTGGGGGGCACAACATTCCTTTCGACGTCGCTGATCAACGATGAAAGAGTAATGTCGGAAATTTCAAGATTTGAGTGAACCGCGCCGCTATGGCGACGCTCTTGTGTTCATCGGTATGTACATGGAAATGCTCATCCGATCGCGGTCGCGATGGGCGGGCAGTGCACCAACCGGCCACGACGGCCGCAACTTTCCAAGCGCATGCCGTTGCCGCCGCTGGAAGACCTGTGCCGCCCGCTCAGGCCTTCGACCCCCCTCCCCACCGCGGACCAGCCGCACGCCTTGGCGAATCAACCCGGCGGAGGGCGTCGGCGCGGCTGCGCCCCCTCACCGGGCGGGGGAGGGGGCGCAGGCCCTGCTCGTTCATCAGGACGCGGGCGGAATGCTCTGCTCGTACTTGAAGACGTTGTGCGGGTCGTACTCCGCCTTGATCGTGCGCAGTCGGTCGAAGTTGGATCCCCAGTAGGCGGTCTCCCAGTCCTGCATGCCCACGTTCGGCACGTTGACGTAGGCGCCGTCCACGTAGGGGCGCAGGGCCAGGCTGAATTCGGCGATCCAGGCCTGGGCCTGCGGGGTGAGCGGGTCGCAGACGCCCGGCTCTTCGGAGCGGGTGCCCCAGCCGGCACCGGGCTCGGAGTAGAAGAGCGCGTCACGGTGCGGGAACGCGGTGCCGCCACGGGGGCTCTTCCTGACCGCCCCGCCGAACGCCTGCGCGAAGAAGTTGCTGTCGTCCGTGGGCGCGTCCTGCATGAACGAGACGATCACATCGATCGCCTTGCTCGGGAACGGCTTTCTGGTGAACTGGGAGTAGAACTTCCAGTTCGCGGGTTCGTCCGCGGTCGGGATCTGGAAGCCGGCATACACGTCGCCCCAGTTCCCCACCTGCACCGCCACTTGCGGGCTGTCGATCGACAGGAGCGGGTCCAGCAGCTTCTTCGCCTCCGCGGGTGTTCCTTCCGCGAGGACCCCGAACAGGAAGATCTGGTTCCGGTGGATTTCGAGCTGGGTGCCGAGGCGGTCGTCGAAGTACGGCGCAGTGCGCTGATAGGTGTCGAAGATCCTGCGCAGGTCGCCGATTCCGGTCCAAGTGGCCTGTACGTACGTGACGCTCTTCAGCGGGGCCACCCTGTAGGTGAGTGAGGTGACGATCCCGAAGTTGCCGTTGCCGGCTCCGCGCAGCGCCCAGAGCAGGTCCTGGTTGTTGTGCGGGTCGACCTTGACCACCTTGGCGCACTCGTCGCCTTCCGCAACCACGATCTCAGCACCGATCAGGCTGTCGCAGGCCATGCCGAGCCAGCGGGTGAGGAAGCCGAAACCGCCGCCGAGTGTCGCCCCTGACAGGCCCACGGTGCCTTCGGTCCCCGTCGTCACCGCGAAGTTCTGCTCCGCGAGCGTGGTCACCGCTTCCAGCTGGCTGAGTCCGGCGCCGACCGTCGCGATACGGGCGGCGCTGTCGATGTGGACCGACTTCAGCTCGCTGATGTCGATCACGAGACCGTTGTCGACGTTCGACCAGCCCTCAAGGCTGTGGCGGCCGCTCCGGACCCGTACCGCGACGTCGTTCTGCCGGGACCACGTCAGGGCGTTGACCACGTCCTGGGTGTTCTGGGCGAAGACGATGACCAGCGGGTAGTGGGAGAAGAGCTGGTCCCAGCCGAGGCGGGCTTCCGTGTACCCGGCGTTGTCGGGGCGGACGATGCGGCCGGTCAGCTTCGCCGGCGGGCACTTCGAGTGCTTGGGGGGTTCGTTCACGGCGCTCGCACCGTGGGCCTCCGCGGTCGTGACGCCTTGCGCGACGACCGCGCCGGCACCGGCGACCGCGGTCGCCTTGAGTAGTTTGCGACGGGAAAAATCATTCATAGTCCGTCTTTTTCCTCTCGGCCACCGGTAGGCACGAATAATTCCCTTACGGGCGATTTAGGTGAAGTGGACAGTAGCAAGGACGTCTGCCGTGGACTACGCCGACACACTCGCGATCTCGGCCGTAGGGCTGACGGCGTAGCTCCGCAGCGCGAACCCGATGTGCTTGGCTGGTGATACGGCTGCAATACCGGGCCGTGGATGGGCTGCAGTTCCTCCGGAACCCCCGAGGCAGGGCGAACCTCGCCGCGGCGGAGCTGATCTCCGACCGCTGCCCATGACGGCGAGCACCCTCATCAGTGCGGCCCTCATCGATGCCGTCACACTCGCGCCGCATCCCGAGTTCGCCCTTCCGGTGACCGATCACCTCGTGGGAGCGCAGGAGTTGGTCGCCGAGTTGGACTCCATCGGCCGGCCGGCCGATGCGTCGCGAAACAGGTACTGCGGCTCCGGACGTACCGGATCCACTGTCACCTGGGGCACGCCAGGAACTCCCACGAGCTGCTCCGACGAAAGCCGGTACGCCCCCTTCGCCACCCAGCTGCTCGCGCACACCTACGCCTGGGCGGCGAGCTCGTACTTCAGGAGCGAGTTCGGGAGCACGAGTACCAACAGTGCTCGGCACTACGAGCGACCACGAGCTGTGGTGCGACGACGGCCGCCTCGCCGAAAGCGTCCGCCTCGACGACGGCACACGCCTCTTCGAACCCGTCCCGATCATCACACTCGAGCACCGGGCCGGCAGCACCAAGAGCCGCTGGTACCACCGCCCGAGGATCCCCTGCCGGCACGGGGCACACGACTACCGCGTCCCCGTCGGCATCGCCACCACCGCCGAGGACCGCACCCTGCGCTGCATGGACAGCGGCCGGCCCTTGAAGAGCGACAGCGAGCGCGGCTTCCACCGCGCCGAGCACCCGACATCACCGAAACGCGCAGGTCACAGGGCCTGAGATGGACGTGGCCGAGCCGCACGCCAATCGAGGCGACCTCAGCCAGCCTGATCCGCTAGGCTGTCAGCGGTCAGTCGGCTACCAGGCGTGTGCCCGGGAAAGTGTCCGCGAGGACGCTGCCCGATCCGCGTACGCACGCAAGCTGACCAGGACGTTTGTCCGTCCGAGTCGGACGGCCCCAGCGGGGTTTCCGGCGAGGTTCGCGACAAGCCCCCGCCTTCGTAGCTCAGGGGATAGAGCACGGCTCTCCTAAAGCCGGTGTCGCAGGTTCGAATCCTGCCGAGGGCACGGACGGGGCCCCGCGGTCGATATCGATCGCGGGGCCTCTTCGCGTTGTGGTTACATGGCGCACGTGTCGCGTGACGCCGCCTACTGAGATGTGGGCCGGGCGGTGGTTGGGCAGGCACCTGTTGTTGAAGGACCGGGCCCATGGGCATGTACGCCACCGGCTACGGGTGATCTCCCTCGGTTGTTCCGCTGCCGTCGCACGCACGCACACACCGTGAGGAAGTCCACACTCCGTGTCATCGTTCAATCGCACCGTCATCGAAGAGTTCAGGGCGAACGCCGGCCAGGTCGGCGGGCCCTTCGAAGGTTCCGAGCTGATCCTGCTCACCACCACCGGCGCCAGGTCCGGGAAGCCGCACACCGTTCCGCTCGGGCTCGTCCGCGGGGACGGGGGCGGGGAGCTGTTCGTCGTCGCGTCCGCCGCCGGGGCCGACCGGCATCCCGCCTGGTATCACAATCTGCTCGCGCGGCCCCTTGTGGAGGTCGAGACCGGGACGCAGACGTACGAGGCCGTCGCCGTCCCCGCCCAAGGGGCGTGGCGGGAGGGGCTGTTCGCGCGGATCGTCCGCGCCGAGCCCGGGTACGGGGAGTACCAGGCGCGCACCCGGCGGGCGATCCCCGTCGTCGCGCTCCAGCGCACGCACGAGGTCCCGGCCCGGGAGGGCGGGATCGCCGGGAAGCTGCTCGACGTGCACGGCTGGCTGCGGCGGCAGCTGGCCCTCGTGCGGGACCTCGCGCGCGAGGAGCCGCAGGGCGCCGGGGCGGCCTCGCTCGGGCTGCAACTGCGCCAGCACTGCCTCGCGTTCTGCCATTCGCTGGAGTTCCACCACCGGAGCGAGGACGCCGGCCTCTTCCCGTACCTGGAGCAACAGCATCCGCACATGCGGGAGTTCTTCCTCCGGGTCGGCGCCGAGCACCGCGTCATCGCACGGCTCCAGGAGGAGCTGGTACGCGCCCTGGACGCGCCCGGCCCCGGGTTCAGCGAGCGGGTGGAACGGATGAGCCGGGAGCTGGAAGCTCATCTCGACGGCGAGGAAGCGCAGTTGCTCCCGGTCCTGCGGGCCCTGGAAGCGTGACGCGGGCCTCGGCGCCGCCCGCCTCCCGGTTGCGGAAGGTGAGGGTGGCGCCGAGGACCCGGGCCTGGGCGGCCGCGATGGTCAGGCCCAGCCCGTGGCCCTTGCTCGTGCCCTCCGTACGGAACCGCTGCGGTCCCGCGGTCAGCACGTACTCCGGATAGCCGGGGCCCGCGTCCGTCACGGTCAGGGTCCGCCCCTCGACCGTGAGCGTGACCGGGGCCGCGCCGTGGCTGTGCGCGTTGGCGACGAGGTTGCCCAGGATCCGCTCCAGGCGCCGCCGGTCCGTTTCCACCCGTTCCCCCCGCAGGGATCCGCGCGAGCCGCGTACCTCGTGCACCTCCAGGGCCGTGTCGGTGCCCGAGGCGCGGATCGCGCGCGCCGCCAGGTCGGCCAGGTCGTACGAGTCCAGCTCCAGGCGTTCGCCGCGCGTCTCCAGCCGGGAGATCTCCAGGAGGTCCTCGGTCAGCGAGCGCATCGCCCGCACCCGGTCCCGTACGAGCTCGGCCGGGCGGCCCGGCGGCAGGAGCTCGGCGGCCGCGTTCAGGCCGGTCAGCGGGGTGCGGAGCTCGTGGGCGACGTCCGCCGTGAACCGCTGTTCCGCTTCGAGCTTGCCCTGCAGCGACGAGGCCATGGTGTCCAGGGCCCGGGAGACCGCCGCCACCTCGTCCTTGCTGCCCGTCCTGTCGTCGACGCGCGCGTCGAGGTCGCCGGCGCTGATCCGGCGGGCCACCTGCGCGGTCAGGTGCAGCCGCCGGGTGATCCGGGTGACGACGAGCGCGCCGATGAGGAGGGTGCCCCCGATGGCGAGCGCCGAGGAGCCGAGGATGGCCCGGTCCAGTTCGGCGATGGTCCGCTCACTGGCGCGGAAGTCCACGGAGACGGCGATCACGCTGCCGTGGGCGGCGGGTCCGGCCGCCCACATCACGGGCCGGTTCCGGTACCTGCCCACGGCCGTGCCGCGCCTGCCGCCGACCGCCAGGGCGCGCAGCTCCGGCGGCAGGCCCGCCGGGTCGATGCCCTCGCCGCGCGGCATGCGCCCGCCGGTCTCGTAGGCCTCGATGGACCGTTCCAGCCGGGTCAGCGCCTTCTCGCGGGCCGCGCCCACGGTCTGGCGGGTCATGGCGCCGTGCACGAGGCAGCCCAGCAGTGCCGCGAGTCCGCAGCACATGAGGGTGATGAAGACCGTGGCCTTCCAGGTCAGGGTCGAGGTCCAGGCGGGCAGCCGCGGGCGCGGCCGCAGCCGCTCGTCGCGCTGCGTGTCGTTCATGGTCACGTCACGGTAATGCGCGAGCCCCGGAGGGTGAGCGGCGGTATTCGGCCGGATCGCACCGGCTCAGGCCGAATCGCGACGGATCACGACGGATCACGACGGATCACGACGGATCGCGACCGATCACGGCACCGGCCGCCGCGCCGGGCGCACGAAGCCCTTCCGGCCCGCGGCCGAAAGGGCTGTGCCATCACGGTCAGCTCAGTCCACTGCTGCGTTCGCCGATACGGTCGCCCTGCGGAGTGCCGGCCCGCTTGAGCGCGGCCTTCGTGTGCAGTCCGCCCTTGACCTTGCTCCGTACCGGACCACTGAAGCCGTGTCCCGGGGCGCGCGGCGGTTGCGCCTGCTCCTGCGCCTTCGCGATGGCCGCCCGGACATCCCGCTTCTGCTCTTTGTTCATCCCGTCGTCAACTCCTTCGGGAAGCACCCAATCGGACTACTGGGATCGTATGCACATATACGGACCAACGCACCCGGACCGATGTGTAAAGAATTCCGATCAAGAGCCCCGATCAGGGACGCGGCGGAGCGGGACGCTTCGGCTGGCCCAGCGTCTGGTGCACCAGGTCCTCCGGGCAGGGCGTCCCCCGCGGCAGCTGGTACTTCGCCGCCACCCGGTACTCCCCCGGCGCCGGTGCCAGCAGCTCCGTCCACACGTCCCCGGTCTCGTCCGGAGCGGCCTTGAAGAGGCATCCCGCCGTGTTCGCGTACTGCTTGCGCAGCGCGCCGCCCTCCCCGCTCCCGCCCCGCGCCTTCGAGGCGAAGGTCTCCTGCGGCGGCGGTACGGGCTTGCCCGCCGCGTCCACCAGCCCCAGCCACGGAGAGTGCGGGATCCGCACCAGCACCCGTCCGGGCTGCTTCACGTCGACGACCAGCTGGTCGGCGCTCGCCCGCACCACGGTCGCCGGTCCGGCCACCAGGTCGGTGGGCTCGTCGACCTTGAAGAGCTGCCAGTTCGCGTCGCCCCACACCTGCTGGAGGTACGGGAGCCCCTCGCGCACCAGCTTCGCCTCGTCCTCCCCGCCCGAGTCGGGCTTGTCGGCGGGCAGCACGACGTAGTGCACGGCCCAGCGCTCCAGCCAGCCCCGGTAGCTGTCGGCGGTGAGGCTGTCGTCGTAGAAGAGCGGGTTGCGCTCCAGGTCGGCCTGCCGGTTCCAGCCGCGCGCGAGGTTCACGTACGAGGGGAAGGCGGAGGACTCCCGGTGGCTGCTGGCCGGGACCACCTCGACCCGGCCGCGGTCGGCGCCCGCCTTCTGCAGCTGGTCGACGAGCGGGGCCAGCTCCCGGCTCCAGGCGGCCAGCGGGGTGGTGCGGACGATGTCGGTGACGCTGTTGGTGGTGATCCAGGCGTTGAGCCCGACGAAGGCCAGCAGGACCGCGTACCAGCGCCGCGAGCGCGGGAGCTCGTACGGGAGGGCCGCGAGCAGCGCGACCCCGCCGAACAGCATCACCAGGCGGGTGACGTTCGAGCCGACCTGGGAGTCGATCACCCAGGTGAGGAAGACGCCGAGGGCGTAGACGGCCGAGGCGATCCGGACGGTCTTCCACCGCCTCGGTACGAGGAACAGGATCAGCAGCCCGAACACGAACGGCAGCCCGGCCGAGCCGATCTTCATCGGCTGCGTCCCGGAGAACGGGAACAGCCACGCCGACAGCCCCACCACGGCCACCGGGGCCAGCCCCAGCGCGTACGCGCCCGGGCGGCGCCCGCTCAGGAACAGCGCGGCCGCGATCACTCCGAGGAAGAGCCCGGCGACGGGGCTGGCGGCGGTCGCGAGACCGGCCAGCGGGGCCGCCACCGCGGCCTTGGCCCAGCGCCGCTCCGCCCACTTGCGGGGCCAGCAGAAGACGGCGGCGACGGCGCCGAGCGCGAACATCACGCCGAGGCCGAAGGTGACACGGCCCGAGAGGGCGTTGCAGAGCAGCCCGTAGACCCCGGCCAGGGCGGGCCACAGGGGCTCGCGTACGGCCCCGCGGCAGCGGGTCAGGATCAGTGCGAGCAGCCCCGCCGAGACGGTGCCGGCGATCATCATCGTGGTCCGGACGCCGAGCATGTGCATGAGGTACGGCGAGACCACGCTGTACGAGACGGGGTGCATGCCGCCGTACCAGGCGAGGTTGTACGCCGAGTCGGGATGGCGGCCGACGAACTCGGCCCAGGCGTCCTGGGCGGCCAGGTCGCCGCCGCTGTTGGCGAAGCTGAAGAACCAGACGACGTGCAGCAGCCCGGCCAGGACGGTGGCGACGACCACCGGGTGGCGCCGGGCCCCGTCGAGAACGGCGGCGAGCGGGCCGCGGGGCGGCCGTATGCCTTCGGGCGTGGAACGTGCCGCAGAGGTGGCGGGCGCGGCGGGCGCGGACACCCCGGAAGCAGCGCCGTCGGCCGACGGGACCGCCTCCTGGCGCCGGCCCTGCTGCTCAGCGGTGGTCACTGCCGCACTCCCCAACCCATGAGTCCACGAACTTCCCTGGGGCCTAGACGCGGCCCGGCGCCCCGGGGTTGCCCGGGGCGCCGGAACCACGCTCTCACCGGATGTCAGCCGACGCGCGTCAGCTTGCTGCCGATGCTCGGCGCCGCGAGGTCGCTCTTCAGCGCCACCGGCACCTTCACCTGGCTCGCGCCCTCGCCGACGGTCAGCACACCGACCTCGGTCCCGGCCTTCGCCGTCTGCGGCATCTTCGCGCCGCCGTCCGCGAGCTTGACGTCGACGGTCAGCGAGGCCCAGCCGACCGCCTGCACGTCGGCGGTGGCCACGACGGGCGTCCGGCCGCCGAGACCGTCGTCGACGTAGCCCACGACCTCACCCTTCTTCACGACGGTCGCGCCGTCGAGTGCCTTCTGGGTGGCGACCATCAGCTCCTTGCTCGCGGCGAGCACGGTGTCGATGATCGCCGGCTTGTGCTGGCCGAGGACGGCTCCGACGATCAGCTGGTTGGTGTTGCCGACCTTCTTCTGCGCGGCGAAGAGGAGGTTTCCGCCCGCCTTCGTCGTCGTACCGGTCTTGATGCCGAGCGCGCCGCTGGGTCCGGTCAGGCCGTTCCAGTTCCGCCAGCTCTTGCCGGACGGGTCGACCCAGTTCGGCTTCTTGGTGATGTCGAGCAGCGTCTCGATCTCGACCAGCTTCAGGCCCAGCTTGACCTGGTCCTCGGCGGTGCTGACCGTGGTCGCGTCCAGACCCGAGGGGTCCGTGTACGTCGTGTTGGTCATGCCGAGTTCCTTGGCGGTGTCGTTCATCTTCTTGACGAACGCCTCCTGCGACCCGGAGTCCCAGCGCGCGAGCAGCCGCGCGATGTTGTTGGCCGACGGGATCATGAGTGCGGCGATCGCGTCGTACTCCGAGATCTTGTCGCCCTCCTTGACCGTGTCGAGGGTGGACTCGTTGTCGGTCGAGTTGTTCTTCTTGCCCTCGGTCTCGGCCGTCTTGTCGACGTCGATCATCTGGCCCTGGTCACCCTTCTTTATGGGGTGGTCGCGCAGGATGATGTACGCCGTCATCGACTTGGTGACGCTCGCGATCGGGACCGGCTTCTGCTCGCCGGACTGGCCGAGCGTGCCGAGGCCGGCGGCCGCCATGTACGCCTGCCCCTCGGTGGGCCACGGCAGCTGGGGCTTGGTGCCCTCGAAGGTGTACGAGGACTTCCCGTTCATGACGAGCTTCGGCTCGGGCAGCGGGCGCACCAGCTGCACGACGGCCAGGATGACCACCAGGAGCGCGACGAGCGGCGCGTAGATCTTGACCCGCCGGATGGCGGTGCGCATCGGGCTCGGCGGCGGGGGCGGGTTGTTCGTGAGGTCCGCGAGCATGTCGAGCGGCGGCTTGGGCGGCAGCGGCTGCTGCGTGGTCCGCTCGGAGTGGTCGAGCCGCGCGGCGGCGGGCGGAACCGGAACCTTCGGCCGCGGCCCGGACGTAGGCGTGGGCGTGGCCGGGGGCGCGATGCCCTCCGGGCGCAGCGGCACGAAGGTGCTGCCCTTGGGCTGCTCGGCCGCGGGCCTGGCGTCGGCGGGCTTGGGCTCGGCGGGCTTGGGCTCGGCGGGCTTGGCGGCGGGCGCGGCCGCGGTCGGCTTGGCGGCGAGCCTGGCCTCTGCCGGCTTGGCCAGGTTCGGCCTGGCGGCGGCGGGCTTGGCGGGGGCCGGCTTCGGGGCCTCCGGCTCGGCCGCGTCCACCTTCGGGACACGGAAGACGGCGGTGCGCTCGCTGTCCGCGGGCTCCTCGGCCTTCGGCTTCGCGGCGGCGGGCTTCGACCCAGCGGCCGGAGTCGAAGCGGAAGCCGGCTTCACGGCGCGGAACACCGCGGTGCGCTCGCTGTCCGCGGGCTCCTCGGCGACCGGCTTCACGGCCGCGGGCTTCGGCGGCTCCGCGGCGGGGGCCGAAACGGAATCGGTCTTGAAGGCGCGGAACACGGCGGTGCGCTCACTGTCCGCGGGTTCTTCGGCCTTCGGCGGCTCGGCCGCGGGCTTCGGCTTGGCGGGCTGGAAGGCACGGAAGACCGCGGTGCGCTCGCTGTCCGCGGGCTCCTCGGCCTTCGGCTTCGCGGCCGCGGGCTTCGGCTCAGCGGCCGGAGCCGGGGCAGCGGGCGCCGCGGAGGCACTGGAATCGGAATCGGAGTCCGGCGCTTCGGTACGGGCATCCGGCGTGCCGGACCCGACGGCGTCGGGCTCGTCCGCGTTCGCCTCGTCGTCCACCGAACCGGAATCTTCGGCTTCGCCCGTTGCGGCGTCACCGGCGGCATCGTCGTCGGCATTGGCGTCGTCGGCATCGCCGGCGTTGGCGACCCATGCCGCCACCGCATCCCGCAGCGGGTCCCGCTCACCGGCTCCGGCCGCGGACCCGGACTCGGCTCCGGACTCGGCTCCGGACTCGGCTCCGGACTCGGCTCCGGACTCGGCTCCGGACTCGGCTCCGGACTCGGCTCCGGACTCGGCATCGACATCGGCATCGACATCGGCATCGGCCTGGACGTCGACGCCGGCACCGCCGCCGGTCTCGCCGGCACGGGCGGCCGCGCCGCTCTCGGGATCGCGCGGCCGGAACACGGACAGCCTCGGATCACGCTCCGCGGACGACTCCGCCGCCCCCGGCGCTCCTTCATCTACCGACTTGTCGGGGGACTCGCCCGCCACCGTTCCTCCTCCATCGCCGCCACGTCCGGCTGTCCGAATGTCTAACAGTGTCCCGTCTCGGGAGCATCGCCCCCGTGCTAGACGAGAACGACATAGCTGCGGGTTCCCCCACAAAGCGGCCACGCGCTCTCGACAGATGAATGTGAGAGGCGTCACCCTGTCACTCATCCACGCGGGGAGGCATGGATGGGCAGGAGCCGCAGAACAATTCCGGAGGAGCTTCTGCTGCTCGCCTTGGACCCGGCCACGGGTACCACGGCGCAGCCGCAGTCGCTCGACCTCGGCCTGGCCGGGGCACAGCTAGTGGAGCTGGCTCTGGCAGGACGGATAGCCCCTGATGGGGATCGTATCGCCGTGGTGATGCCACGGCCGACAGGAGATCCGACTCTGGACTCCGCACTGGAACTGCTGCGCAGGCGCGGCAGCCCGGTACGGGCCGTCCACTGGATCGGCGGACCCCGACTGGGGCTCCGTCAGATTTACCTCGCCCATCTGGAGCGCTGCGGCATGGTCCATGCCGTCGCGGGACAGATGTGCGGTGTGCTTCCGACGACTCGCTACCAGGCGACGGACACGGAGATCAGCCGGGAGATCCGAGCCCGGCTCGACAGTGCGATCCGCACCGGCGTACCGCCGGACCCGCGGACCGCGGCGCTCGCCGCACTGGCCCACGCGGTCGGACTCGGCAAGCACCTGTACCCCGGCAACGAGGGGCGGTCGTCCAGGTCCCGGCTGCGGGACCTGATCCGGCACGACCCGATGGGCGGACTCGTGGCGCATGCCGTGATGGACGTCCAGAACGGTGTGGCCGCACAGCCACGCCGTGACCGCGCACCCGCACCGCCGGCCCGGGCCACGGCGAGCAGCGTTCCGCTGCAGCCGCGCCGGACGGGCGCGATGGCCCGCGCGGCCGTGCACTGATCCACCCCGTTCCACGCGATCCACCCCGTTCCACCCGATCCACCCTTGTTCCACCCCCGATCCACCCGATCACCCGTTCCACCCGCTTCATCGCACCACCATCGCAACGCCACCGCCCTGACCGACGTCCGCGAGGACCAGGTCGGTTCGGGAGCCGCCAGCGCGCGGGGTGGCGGGGCCGGTTCGCCGACCCCGCCACCCCGCGCGTCTGTGTTTCCGGGCCGTTCCCCAGCGGCGCCGCCCGCTTCGGTGGCAGTCTGCTCAAGACCAGATACGCAGAGAGACAGCTGCAACGACAGAAGAAGGCGGAGGTGCCGTTCACGTGGCGTCCAATGTCAATCCCACCGTCCGACGCCGCCGACTGGGCATGGAGTTGCGCAAGCTCCGCGAGGACAAGGGCATGACGGCCGAACAGGTCGCCGAGCGTCTGCTCGTCTCCCAGTCGAAGATCAGCCGACTGGAGAACGGCCGCCGCTCCATCAGTCAGCGCGACGTCCGCGACCTGTGCGACGTCTACGAGGTGGAGGACCGCCGCCTCATCGACTCGCTCATGCAGATGGCCAAGGATTCCCGCCAGCAGGGCTGGTGGCACGCCTTCGGCGACATCCCGTACAGCGTCTACATCGGCCTGGAGACGGATGCCGCCAGCCTGCGCACGTACGAGCCCCTGGTGATCCCGGGGCTGCTCCAGACGACGGAGTACGCCCAGTCCCTCGTCCGCGGCGCGTGGCCGGAGACCGCCCCCGCCGACGTCGACAAGCGCGTCCAGGTCCGGATGCACCGCCAGAAGCGGCTCTCCGAGACGGAGAACAACAATCCGGACCTCGGTCCGCTGCGCCTGTGGGCGGTGATCGACGAGGCGGCGCTGCGCCGGCGCGTGGGCGACGCCCAGTTGATGATCCGGCAGCTCGAATACTTGATAGAGCAGTCGGAGCAGCCGCACGTCACGGTGCAGGTCATGCCGTTCGAGCTGGGCGCGCACCCCGGCGTGAACGGGCAGTACGCGATCCTGGAGTTCCCGGACGCGTCCGACTCGACCGTCGTCTACATCGAGGGCGTCACGAGCGACCTGTACCTGGAGAAGGCCAACGACGTCCAGAAGTACAGCGTGATGTACGAACACCTGCGCGCGCAGGCGCTCAATGTCGACCAGACCCGCGAGTTCATCTCGGGGATCATCAACCAATACGCCGACAAGGGCTAGTAGGGGCGGGATACACCCGATATCCACCGTGCGTGTGGCAAGCGGGTCGGTACGGTACACCGTCACTCCCCAGCCACAGAAGGCTTGAATGGAATATGCCACCCGGTCGGGTGAATGGTCACTTCACCCGTCAGGAGCTGCCGGTAGCGTCGATCAGGTCAGCCGGAAGATTGGCCGACAGGACACCGGAACCACCGGAACTACTCGCTCACCGGAGAGAAACATGGCTATTCGTCAGGGCGCCACGACCAACTGGATCAAGTCCTCCTACTCCGCCAACGGCGCCTGCGTCGAGGTCAAGTCCCCTGTCATGGAGGCCATCGCCGTCCGCGACTCGAAGGTGCAGGACGGACCGTCCCTCACCTTCGCGCCCAACTCCTGGACCTCGTTCGTCGCCGATGTCACCGAGGGCCGGCTGGGACGCCTCGCCTGAACATCACGGCGCGTCCCAACCGCCTTCGCCGTCCCTACGGTTCGGCCCCCGCGTCCGGCATCAGCGGGCCCGACATCGGCACCACCCGCATCACCTGCACCATCCGCACCACCCGCACCACTGACTTGAGCCCTCTCGACCGACCCGCCGTCTTGGCCGAGGGGGCTCGGCCATGCCCGGGGGGCGACGGCCCGCTCAGCGGAGCTGATCCACGTAGCGGTCGGTCCCCGGCACCGTCGGGATGAACGGCGCCACCAGCTCCACCCGCCCCAGCCCCGCCTCCGCGACCTCCGCGTCCAGCCCTCGGAAGCGATCCCAGCAGGTCCGGGGGTCCTCCTGGAGGAACCACAACAGCGTGAGGCGGGTGTCGACCCCCTCCACCTGCTTGACGTACGTCATCCGGTCACCCGGCAGCGGGGTCGGGCGGAAGACCGTCACCATCGCGGCCGGACCGCCGTGCAGCCGCTTCGGCAGGGCGCGCGAACGCAGCCACTCCAGCAACTCGGCCCGCTGCCCCGGCCCGTCGGTGTCGATGACCTGGACGACGAGGCCCTCGTACGGGTGGTCCAGGGCGTGGAAGTCCCGCGGGCCGGCGGCGCCGTCGCGGTAGACGGTGGCCGCGTGGTCCTGGAAGGACGTGAAGACGTGGGTGCGGTCCTGGTAGACCCGGCCGTCGCGGTTCAGGCGCTTGTTGATGCCGACGGTCCACTTCATGTGCTCGTCGTAGCGGCCCTGGGTGACCCAGTACGTCGATATGTAGCAGCCGGCTGTGACGGGCTGGGCGACGGCCGACTTCTCGGGGTAGCGCAGCTCCTGCAGTTCGCGGGTGGCCACCCAGCGGCGGCCCGCGTACATCCAGGGCATGGCCATGGCGCCGGCGTAGTAGTGGTCGTCCTCGTACCAGCGGTTGTACGCGTACTCGTGGCCCGGGTGCGGTTCCACCATGGTGATCAGGGCATGGCCGGGGCGGACGCCGTAGGGGCCGACGGCCGCGAGCTCGGCGTAGTCCTCGACGCGGGTGTCCTGCTGCGGATCCTGCTCTCCTGTCGTCATGGGACCGGTCTATCTGATGCAGCATCAGATAGGGAGGGGTCGGGGGCTCCGGACGGACGGTCCACCACCTGATACATGCATGCCGTCTACACCTTTCCCTCGCTACGATGCGCGCACCCGCCTCCTGAAGGAGCTGCCCGTGCCTGCCGCCGTGTCCGCCGCCGCCACCACCTCCGCCGCCACTGCCGCCTCCGCCACTGCCGACTCCGCCTCCGCCACCGCGCCGCCGCCCGCGTTCGCCGCCCGCGCCGCCTCCGTGGAGGGGTCCCCCGTACGCGAGATCCTCGCGCTCACCGAACGCCCCGGGGTCATCTCCCTCGCCGGCGGCCTCCCCGCGCCCGAACTCTTCGACACCGAGGGCCTGCGGGCCGCGTACGACGCCGCCTTCGCGGTGTCCGCGCGGCGCGCGCTCCAGTACTCGACCACCGAGGGCGCGCCGGAGCTGCGCGAGGCCGTCGCCGCCCGGGCGACCGGGCGCGGGCTGCCGACCGGCCCGGACGACGTACTCATCACCTCGGGCTCGCAGCAGGCCCTGACCCTCATCACCGCCACCCTGATCGAACCCGGCGACGTGGTGCTGGTGGAGAACCCCACCTACCTCGCGGCCCTCCAGTGCTTCCGCCTGGCGGGGGCGCGGGTGGTGGCCGTGCCCTGCGACGCGGAGGGCATCCTCCCGGACGCGCTGGCGGACATCGTGGTGCGCGAGCAGCCGAAGCTGCTGTACACCGTCCCCACCTTCCAGAACCCGACGGGACGCACCCTCCCGGCCGCCCGCCGGGCGGCGGTCGCGCGGACCGCCGCCCGGCTCGGGCTGTGGCTGGTGGAGGACGACCCGTACGGGGAACTCCGCTACGAGGGCTCCGACGTCCCGTGGCTCGCCGCACACCCGGGGGCGGAGGACCGTACGGCGCTGCTCGGCAGCTTCTCGAAGGTCATGGCTCCCGGGCTGCGGCTGGGCTGGCTCCGGGCCCCGGCGGCGCTGCGGCGGGCCGCGGTCGTCGCGAAGCAGGCGGCGGACCTCCACACCTCCACGGTGGACCAGCTGGCCGCGGCGCACTACCTCGCGGCGGTGGACCTCGACGCGCACATAGCCACGGTCCGGACGGCCTACCGCGCGCGCCGCGACGCCCTGCAGAGCGCCCTGAGCCGGAGCCTGCCGGCCGACTGCGCGTGGAGCCTGCCCGCGGGCGGCATGTTCCTGTGGGCCCGCCTGCCGGCGGGCCACGACGCGGCGGACCTCCTCAGGACGGCCGTCGCCCACGGCGTCGCCTTCGTCCCGGGCGCCCCCTTCTACGCCACCGCCCCGGACCCCCGCACCCTGCGCCTGAACTTCACGACGCACACGCCGGCCGAGATCACCGAGGGCGTCGGCCGGCTGCGCGTGGCGCTGGCGGAGTACGGGGGCCTCGGCGGCGTCGGCGGCGTCAGTGCTGGAGGGCGACCTTGAGCAGCACGATGAGCAGCCCGAGGAACAGGTTGATCACGCCGGCCAGGATCATCAGACGGCGCGAGGCCCCGGCACGGCTGGCGGCCACGGTGGCCCAGCCGACCTGTCCGATCAGGGCGACCGCGAGCGCCAGCCATGCGATACCCGTGGCGCCCAGGCCGAACAGCGGGGCGATGGCCGCCGCGACGGCCGGGGGGACGGCCGCCTTGATGATGGGGCGCTCCTCCTTGGCGGTGCTGCGGACCACGTCCCAGCTCAGCCGGCGCACCATGCGGGCGCCGAAGAGGCGGGAGAAGACGTGCGCGGCCCAGAACACCACCCCGGTGCCGAGGAGCAGCGCGACGAGTTCCAGCCGCGGGAACTTGCCGAGAGTCCCGGCACCGACCACCACGGAGGCGGCGAGCAGGGAGCCGTAGACGGCGCCGGTGTAGTCCTCGCTGCCCGCCTCCCGCTCCGGGGCGGCACCGCCTTCCGGGCCGCCTTCCGGGCCGCCCTCCGGGGGCGCCGTCACGCGGCCCCGGCCTGCGCGGTGGGCCACTTGAGTTCGATCTCCATCTCGATCTCCCCGTCGCCGATCTCGACCTCGATCTCGGTGCGGAGCTCGTCGGGGACGCGCAGGCTCATCTTCCCGGGGCCGAGTTCGAGTTCGGCATTGCCGCCGTGGCGCAGCGCCTCCGCGAGCGCGGCGAGCTGGTCGGCGGCCTCGAGGCGGGAAAGGGAGCTCTTCTGCTCAAACTTGAGGTCCTTCACGGACGTCTCCAATCCGCTGCGAACACCGGGTCAGGCTCATTGTGACGCCGCACAGGAGGTCGGGCATCCCGGGCCTCAGCCACCCGGGGCCGCCACCGGCCGGTTGAAGGCCAGGGCGAGGACCTCGCTCCACTGCATGGGCGGAGCGGCGGCCGGGGCCCCCGGGCGGAGCCTGGGCACCAGGACGCGCAGTGCGCCCGGGCGGATGGAGCAGGTCACGGGTGTGGGCATGGTCAGCGCCTCGCCGTCCACGGCGACGGCGATGCGTTCCGCGTCCGATCGGACGACGACCTGGCGGGAGGTGAGTACGTGGAGGCCCGCCGCCCTCGCTCCGCGCAGCGCGACCTCGGCCGCCTGGGCGGCGTTGTTCACCCGGATGCCGAGGACGCCCAGCTCTCCGAGGTCGAGGCGGGACCTGCGGGCGCCCATCGGCTCGGAGGACGTGTAGGGGTTGTTGCTGACCAGCAGCGCCTGCTGGGACTCCAGCCGTTTCTCGTCGGTCACCGCGTCGAGGGTGGTGCCGGCGTATCCGAGGAGGAGGTCGGGCAGGGCGGCCAGTGCCGAGTCCGCCTTGGCGTCCCGGTACTCCGGCCGCTGCACGATCTCCGCGTAGACGCCGAACGAGGCCGTGTTGACGAAGGCCTGGCCGCCCACGACTCCCAGGTCGACCCTGAGCTCCTCCCCGTCGGCCAGCGCGTCCAGGCACCGGGCCGGGTCCTCGCGGTCCAGCCCGAGGTCCATGGCGAAGTGGTTCCGGGTGCCCGCGGAGATCACGAGGAACGGCAGGTCGTGCTCGGCGGCCACCTCGGCCACCCGGGCCTGGGTGCCGTCGCCGCCCGCCACCCCGAGCAGGTCCGCTCCGTCGGCCACCGCCTGCCGGGCGAGGGCGGCGACGTCCGTGACGACCGCCGGGTCCAGCAGCACCACCCGGGCGCCGAGCGCCTCCCCCTTCTCGACCAGGCCGAAGCGGCCGACCTTCCCGCCGCCGGACTTCGGGTTCATGATCAGCACCGGGTTCCGGGGGGCGGCCCGGGCGACGGCCCGCATGCCGTCGGGCCGGCGCGCGGCGCGCAGCGCCGTCCGCGCACAGGCCACGGCGGCCGCCCACAGCGCGATGGCGAGCAGCGCCGTGAGCCACAGGTCCTCCTGGGCGTAGATGAGCAGGATGGCCACGGGCGCGCCCACCACCAGCAGGGTGCCGATCAGCCGTACGGCGCCGCGATGGGACACCACCCACCAGGTCCCCATGGCCGTGAGCGCCGCCCCGGCCACCCCGACGACGAGGACGAGCAGCCCCCCGACGATGCCCTCGGCCACCAAGGTCACCGCGGCGAGCACCGCACAGACCAACGCCAGCAGGGCCCACAGCCGCGCGCGCCGGGGCGCGCCGGAAGTATCCGGGAGTGCCATGCCCTCACGTCCTCGCCTCGTGCCGTGGACCTCCACCACGAGGGTGTGGTCATCTCCGATCATCCCCCGCGAAGGACCGGCCGTCGACGCGACGGGAGCGGGGCAGCGCCACCCGAGGGAAGCGGCAGATTTCGTTGCTCATGCAACCAATCACCTCCGCTCAACCCCGTGAGGCGGATGGCACTCGGCTCAACTACCAGCACCCTCGACCCGTCTCACGTGCAGCTGATCAGGGTTCGACGCGCCTGGCGTGATGTGTGCGCTACCGAAGAGTAAATTTCGCCGACCTGTCACGCAATGCGAAAGTGAGTTCGATCAAGGCGTACGGGGGTTGGGGTGGGGGGAGTTGTGGTGGGGTTCGACGAGGAGTGGGGTCGGCTGCGGGCCGCTGCCGGCCAGGCTGCCCATCGACCGGAAGTGGTCGATCCGGCAGTAGAAGCACACGAGGCGATGCTGGAGCGGCTGGCGGAATTCCGCAGCCGGGTCGTTCTCGTGCCGTTGGACGTACGAGACGGCCTGTGGACGGCCGAACTCGGGGGGCTGGACTGGATCTGCGCGTTCTCGGACGAGGAGGCGCTGGCCCGGTTCGCCGAGGCGCGCGGCGAGGCCGACCGGGAGTGGACGTACCGGCGGGTGGTCGGTGCGCGCCTGCTCGACGAGCTGGTGCCGGCGGTGGGCTTTCCGTGCGGGGTCGCGTGGAACGCGGCGGGGCCGGACGGGCTGGCGTTCCCGCCGGTTCGGGGGATCGTGCCGGATGCCTCGGCACTCGACGGGGAGACGGCCGCATGAGCGGGGACGGGGCGGAGCTCGATGTCTCGAAGCAGGCGTTGGCGCTGATCGCGCAGGGGATCACGGCGAGCCTGGCGGAGTTGAAGGAAATCGGATCGGTGGGCACGGCGAGCATGGGCGGCGGTTTCACCGACCTTGCCCTCTCGGGGATGGAGACCGGGCACGAGGGCCTGACATCCACCCTGGGCACGTTCTGCGAGCGCTGGGGCTGGGGGGTGCGCTCGCTGGTGCAGCAGGGAAACGCCTTCGCCCGGAACGTGGGGCTGTCGGCCGGTGCGATGTACGAGCAGGACCAATACATCCAGGGCAGCTTCAAGGTCGTGGCGAACGCGGCACTGGGCAACCCGTACGCCGAGGAGAAGGACATCATCGCCAAGAGCTGGGGCGAGGTCCTCTCGGACAACCCGATCACCCAGATCAAGAACGCGGACTACAGGCCGGAGTCCTTCGAGCGGGCCTCGGAGAACGGCAACGAGGCCTGGAAGAGCACTGTCCGGGACCTGAACAGTTCCGACATCCTGTTGCCCAACCAGATCATCGACGCGGTCGGGTTGCGGGATGAGGCGGACGAGGCGGTCGATGACATGGTCGGCCCGGCACCCGAGGCACAGCCGGGCGGTGCGGGGCGATGACGGACTTGGGAAAGCTGGTCGACAAGGGTCTCGACAAGTTCGACGAGACGGTCGATTCGGCCAAGAAGGTCGTCGGCCACGGCGTCGACAGGGTCACCGACGAGGTCGGTGGCGTCCTCGATCGTGCCGGCGCGCACGGCTGGGCGGACACGGTCGAGGACTTCGGCGACGGACTCGCCTCCCGGCTCGGTGCATCGGTACGCGAACAGCAGCTCGGCGAGAGTGAGCAGGCCGACGAGCTGATCCACGGCAAGTCGTCGGCACTCCGGGGGTCGGCCAAGCACCTGGCGGACTTCCAGGCGGCGTTCGAGCGGGTCGGTCAGGGCATGAAGGCCCTCGACTCGGACCAGTGGAAGGGGCAGGCGGCCGACGCGTTCCGCGCGAAGTTCGCCATGCATCCCACCGACTGGCTGCGCGCCTCCGACGCGTGCGAGTCGGCGAGCGGCGCGCTCAGCCGGTACGCGGAGACGCTGGAATGGGCGCAGAAGCAGGCCCAGGCTGCCATCGATCTCCACAAGGCCGCGGTGAAGGCGACGAAGGACGCCCACGACGCGCACGTCGCCAAGGAGGACGCCTACAAGGCGGCCGCGCAGGCGGGCCACGATCCCGGCCCGGTCCCGGTCGAGGGCGCCGATCCGGGCGCGGCAGCCCTCAAGCAGGCCAAGGAGATCCTGGAAGAGGCCCGCAGGCAGCGCGACGAGGCGGCCATGACGGCCGAACGCACGCTCAAAGCGGCCATGGAGCACGCCCCGGCGGAGATGCCGGCGACGGACCGGCTGCTGGCCGGGCTCAGCGACTACGCGGGCTCGGAGGTGTTCGAGCTCAGCCATGTCGTGGGCGGAGTGTTGAAGGGCACGGCGGGAACGCTGAACTTCGCACGCAGCCTGAACCCCCTCGACCCGTACAACGCGACGCACCCTGCCGATTTCCACCAGAACCTCAGCATGACGCTGGCCGGTCTCGTCTCCACCGCGTCCCACCCCGAACGCATCCCCGGCCCGATGATCGACAGCTATATGGCGGATCCGAGCGAATTCAAGGGCCGCATCCTCCCCGATCTCATCGGCACCAAGGGCTTGCCCACCCTCCGGACCGGATTGCGCTTCGCCGAGAAGACGGCGAGCAAGGAAGCGGCCCGGACGGCCGCGAAGGCCGAAGCCGAGGCCGCCGCTCGCCGCAAGGCGGACCTGAAGTGCAAGGGCGACCCGGTCGACGTGGCGACGGGCCGGATGGTCCTGCCGCAGACCGACCTGGTCCTGCCGGGCGCGCTGCCGCTCGTGTTCACCCGGACCTTCGAGTCCTCGTACCGCGCCGGCCGCTGGTTCGGCCCGAGCTGGGCGTCCACGGTCGACCAGCGTCTGGAGATCGACGAGGAGGGAGTGATCCTCGTCCGCGAGGACGGCAGCCTGCTCGCCTACCCGCACCCCGAGCCGGGAACCCCCGTACTCCCCGGCCACGGTCAGCGCTGGCCGCTCGTCCTCGATGCGGACGGCGGCTACACGGTCACCGACCCCGAATCCGGACACGTCCGCCACTTCACGGACGAGGGCCTCCTCACGCAGCTCGACGACCGGGGCGGCGCCTGGATCACCTTCGAGTACGACGAGACGGGCGCGCCGGCCGCCCTGTCCCACAGCGGCGGCTACGAGATGCGCCTCAGCTCGTCGGAAGGCCGAATAACCGGCCTCGCCCTCGCCGACGGCACCGAAGTCCTTCACTACGGGTACACGGACGGCCACCTCACCCACGTCACCAACTCCTCGGGCCGCCCCCTCCGGTTCGGCTACGACGAACTCGGCCGGATCACCTCCTGGACCGACACCAACGACCGCCACTTCGACTACGTCTACGACGAACGGCACCGCTGCACCGCCCAGTCCGGCACCAACGGCCACCTCGACGTCCGCTTCACCTACGAGGACGGCTCCACCACCTACACCGACTCCCACGGCCACGAGACCCGGTACCTGGTCGACGACCGCGCCCGGATCACGGCCGAGATCGACCCGACGGGCGCGACCACCCGGTTCACGCACGACGCGTACGACCGGCTCCTGACCCGCACCGACCCGCTCGGCCACACGACCCGCTACGTCTACGACGAGCAGGGCCGGCTCACCACGGTGGTCCGCCCCGACGGCCGCGAGGTAAGGGCCGAGTACGACGCTCTGGGCCTGCCGGTCACGGTGATCCAGCCCGACGGCCGGGTCACGCGGGCGACGTACGACGAGCGCGGAAACCGCACCTCGGCCACCGCACCGCACGGGGCCACGCACCGCTTCACGTACGACGCCCGCAACCACCTGGCCTCGGTGACGGACGTCCTGGGCGCGGTCACCACGGTCCGCTGCGACCCGGCCGGCCTGCCCCTGGAGATCACCGACCCGCTGGGCGCGACGACCACGTACACGCGCGACCCCTTCGGCCGCCCGGTCGCCGTCACCGACCCCCTCGGCCACACCACCCGCCTCACGTGGAGTGTGGAGGGCCGCCTGCTCCGCCGGGAGACCGCCGACGGCGGCACGGAGTCCTGGACCTACGACGGCGAGGGCAACTGCACCTCCCACACCGACCCGGTGGGCGGGCTGACGCTCTCCGAGTACGGGGACTTCGACCTCCTCACGGCCCGCACGGGCCCGGACGGCGTCCGCCACTCCTTCAACCACGACACCGAGCTGCGCCTCACCTCGGTCACCAACCCCCAGGGCCTGACCTGGACCTACGCCTACGATCCCGCCGGGCGACTGGCCGCCGAGACGGACTTCGACGACCGCACCCTGACCTACGGCTACGACCCCGCGGGTCGCCTGGTCTCCCGTACGAACGCACTCGGCGCCACGACCACGTACGCGCACGACGCCCTCTCCCAGCTCCTGCAGAAGGAGACGGCGGACGGCATCACGTCGTACGAGTACGACGACTACGACGAACTCGCCCGGGCCGTCTCGCCGGACGGCACCACGCTGACCCTGCGACGGGACCTGTACGGCCGCGTCGTCTCGGAGACGGTCGACGGACGCACCCTCACCCACACCTACGACGTCGCGGGCCGCCGGGCCGGCCGCACCACACCGGCCGGGGCCTTCTCGGAGTGGACGTACGACGCGGCCGGCCGCCGCAGCGCCCTCAGCGCATCGGGCCGCACCCTGACCTTCGAGCGGGACGCCGCAGGCCGGGAGCTGACCCGCGCCATCGGCCCGGACCTGGCCCTGGCGCACACCTACGACCCGGTCGGACGTCTCACCGACCAGCACCTCATCGGCCAGGACGGCCGCACCCTCCAGCGCCGCGGCTACAGCTACCGCGCGGACGGCGCCCTCACGGCGATCGACGACGCGCTCGCCGGTCCCCGGACCTTCACCCTGGACCCGGCGGCCCGCGTCACGGCGGTCGACGCGTCCGACTGGACCGAGCGCTACGCCTACGACGACGCCGGCAACCAGACCAGCGCCTCCTGGCCGTCCCGCCACCCGGGCGCGGAGGCCCAGGGCGACCGCGCGTACACCGGCACCCGCATCACCCGTGCCGGCTCGATCCGCTACGAACACGACGCCCTCGGCCGGGTCACCCTCCGCCAGAAGACCCGCCTCTCGCGCAAGCCGGACACCTGGCACTACGAGTGGGACGCGGAAGACCGCCTGAGCGCGGTCACCACCCCGGACGGCACGCGCTGGCGCTACCGCTACGACGCCCTGTCCCGCCGCACGGCCAAGCAGCGCCTCGCGCCCAGCGGCGAGGTGGCGGAAGAGGTCCTCTTCACCTGGGACGGCACCACCCTCTGCGAGCAGACGGAAGGCCCGGTCACCCTCACCTGGACCCACCACGGCCTGCACCCGCTCACCCAGGCGGAGAGCGTCCTCGGCACCACGGACGACCGCTTCTTCGCCGTCGTCACGGACCTCATCGGCACTCCGCGCGAACTGATCGACGAGTCGGGCGAGATCGCCTGGCGCGCCCGCTCCACCCTCTGGGGCTCCACCACCTGGACCCGCGACGCCGTGGCCTACACGCCCCTGCGCTTCCCGGGCCAGTACTTTGACCCCGAGTCGGGCCTCCACCACAACTACTTCCGCACCTACGACCCCGAAACGGCCCGCTACCTCACCCCGGACCCCCTGGGCCTGGCCCCGGCCCCGAACCCGGCGACGTACGTCTCGAACCCGCACACGTGGTCGGATCCCATGGGGTTGACGCCGGAAGGTTGCCCGGATCATGAGTTTCACACGGTGCAGGGGGCCGAGGACGCCGCACGCCTCCGAAATGGCGGCACGCCATGGCCTGAGGATGAACTTCGCGGACAGTACGGGCACGGCGTCTACGCCTGGTCAACCCTCGAGGAAGCCGGGCGATATCTTGCAGTGCGTTCCAAGCAAATTCCGGAAGGCGGATTGTCTATTGTATCCTTCAGGGTTTCGGCTGCCGATTTCCTCAGCTTCAGGAAAGCCGACATGACATCCATGACACCCGACGAAGCAGAAAAATTCATGGACGCTCACAGCAGAATTTACGGAGATGGGCTTCCACACGACTATGACTACATCAAGGGAATGCCACAAAAATATGGCAGCGAAAATTTCTTCGACCGAAACGTATTCCACATGCTGAAATTTTAAGGATTGACATGCACTACAAATACAGGTTCATGAAGGGTGGAATCGGCCTCGCCGCCGATCTCTTGGCGCACACAGAAGAATCCGAATCCGCACCATCGGGAGCCATCCAGATAGACCAACGTCTGCACTTGCGCCTTCCAGCGGGCCATATCTACTGGAAGGACGCCGCATGGCTTGCGTACGGACTTTCGCTCCACACCGCAGAGCTTTCGCGCATTGCCGACGGGCACCTACTCGTCGCCATCGATTCCTTCACCTACCCCGGCGCCGACTACCAGGCGGAAGTTGCAGCCCTGGCAATCGACGGATGGGTCCACCAAATTCTGAACAAACCCCCCTGCGGAATCTCTGTAAGCTTCGACCAGCCACACCGGAAATTCCGCTTCGACTGGGGGACCGGCATGGTTCCGTTTTGCGACGACCTTCCGGACTGAGCCGTCGATCTCCCCGGCTCAGGGGCGGGGCATGTCGGCGCAGCCGTCTCGGGATCGACTTCGCGGGGCAGCGGACCGATGACGTCGATGACGTCATCTACGGGGGCTACGACCACGCCGGGCATCGGGGGCGCGTGCCCGGGCTCGTTTCCCTGCTCGGTGATGCGTCGGCGGCGGACCGCGAGAGGTATCTGGCCTGCGCCCCGACAACGCGGCCAGGTGCGGTGCCGGGCGTTGCTGACCGGCGAGGTGTCCTGGGGGGAGGATGGCGTATGGAAACGAACCGCTCGATGGCCCGTCTGCTGGGCCGGGTCGGCATGGAGGGCATCACCCCGGACGAAGCGCCTGCAGCGTTCCTTCGGATCGCGGAATGCGGCTGGGAGGTCACCCCCGGCGGCGCGCACGTCCTGTCGGCGCTGAAGTCCGCTCCACCGGGACCGTTCTCGGACGTGGTGCACGAGGAGTACACCGTCAACGGTCGCGGCATGACCGACCACGACCTCCCGGCCTCCGGGGAGGAGCGGGAGTCGAGACTGCTGCGGCGCTGCGTGGCGTACGCGCGCAGCGCTCTTGTGCGTACGGACGCACTCCGCTCGACCGTCGAGATCTCCGCGTACATCTCCCTTTCCTACGGCGGCCTGGCCGACGACCACCTCACGGCGAACGTCACCTTCTGCGGTGACCACCCCGGCGTACCGCCTTATGCGGCCGACCTGGAAGCCTTCGGATACGAATCCATTCTCCGGCTCCGGCGCGCGGGGCTGCGACCGTGGTGACCCGAGGCCGCCGGTGGCAGTGGAGGACCGCCGGGGAGGTTCCCGAAGGTTCGGGTACCGGCCGGCAGTTGGACCTCATGCGGAGGCTGTCCCACGCCTAGGCCGTCGAGGTTCGCCGAGCAGTGGCTGGGCGCGCGCAGGAACGACGGCGGCCGGCGCCTCCGACGCTCTTCGGGTCCACGACCCTTCACACCGCCGCGCCCGCGCCATAGTCTGACGCACCGTCAGATACCGTCGTGCGCCCCGGAGGTCCGTCATGCTGCTGCAAGGGAAGACCGTCATCGTCTCCGGTGTCGGGGCCGGGCTCGGGCATCAGGTGGCCGCCGCCGTCGTGCGCGACGGCGGGAACGCCGTGCTCGGGGCGCGGACCGGGGCGAATCTCGCCAAATCCGCCGCCGAGATCGACCCCGACGGCACGCACACCGCGTACCTGCCGACCGACATCACCGACGAGGCGCAGTGCGAGGCCCTCGCCGCGCTCGCGCGGGACCGGTTCGGGAGGCTCGACGGCGTCGTGCACGTCGCCGCCTGGGACTCCTACTTCGGGGGGCTGCAGGACGCCGACTTCGGGACCTGGCAGCAGATCATCGACGTGAACCTGCTGGGGACCCTGCGGATGACCCGGGCCGCTCTGCCCGGCCTCAAGGAGCGCGGCGGGGCCGTCGTCGTGATCGGGACGCAGTCCGCCGTCGCCGCACCCAACGAGGTGCAGCAGGCCGCGTACGCCGCCTCCAAGGGGGCGCTGACCTCCGCCATGTACTCCATGGCCCGCGAGCTCGGACCGCACCGGATCCGCGTCAACACCGTGCTGCCCGGCTGGATGTGGGGCCCGCCCGTGCAGGCCTTCGTCACCTTCACCGCCCACACGGAAGGCGTTCCGGAGGCCGAGGTGCACGCCCGCCTCACGGAGCGCATGGCACTGCCCGATCTCGCCACCGACGGGGACGTGGCGGACGCCGCGGTGTTCTTCGCCTCCGACCGGGCCCGGGCGATAACCGGCCAGTCGCTGCTGGTCAACGCGGGTGAGCTGATGAGATGAGCCACTCCACAGCCGCCCCACCGCCACAACGTCGGATCGTATGCTCGCCCCATGACCACTCCGAGTGACGCTCCGACCGAAAACGCGATGCGCCGCGCGCTCCGGCGGGCCCGCGACGGCGTCGCGCTCGACGCGACCGAGGCGGCCGTACTCCTCCAGGCGCGCGGCGAGGACCTGGGGGACCTCGCCGCCTCCGCCGCACGGGTGAGGGACGCCGGGCTCGCCGCCGCCGGGCGGCCCGGTGTCATCACCTACTCCCGCAAGGTCTTCATCCCCCTCACCCGCCTCTGCCGCGACAGGTGCCACTACTGCACCTTCGTCACCGTCCCCGGAAAGCTCCGCAAGAGCGGCCACGGGATGTACCTCTCCCCCGACGAGGTCCTCGACATCGCCCGCCAGGGCGCGGCGATGGGCTGCAAGGAAGCGCTCTTCACCCTCGGCGACCGCCCCGAGGACCGCTGGCCCGAGGCCCGCGAGTGGCTCGACGCGCACGGCTACGACGACACCCTCGCCTACGTGCGCGCCATGGCGATCCGGGTCCTGGAGGAGACCGGCCTGCTGCCGCACCTCAACCCCGGCGTCATGTCCTGGTCCGACCTGCAGCGGCTCAAGCCGGTCGCACCCAGCATGGGCATGATGCTGGAGACCACCGCCACCCGCCTGTGGTCCGAGCCGGGCGGCCCCCACCACGGCTCCCCCGACAAGGACCCGGCCGTACGGCTGCGCGTCCTGGAGGACGCCGGCCGCTCCAACGTCCCCTTCACCACCGGCGTGCTGATCGGCATCGGCGAGTCCTACGCGGAGCGCGCCGAGGCGTTCTTCGAGCTCCGGCGGATCCAGCGCGCCTACCACGGCATCCAGGAGGTCATCGTCCAGAACTTCCGCGCCAAGCCGGACACCGCCATGCGCGGCATGCCGGACGCGGAGCTGGAGGAGCTGGCCGCCGCCATCGCCGTCGCCCGCCACATCCTGGGCCCGAGCGCACGCATCCAGGCCCCGCCGAACCTGGTGGACGCCGAGTACGCGCTCCTCATCGGCGCGGGCATCGACGACTGGGGCGGGGTCTCCCCGCTGACCCCCGACCACGTCAACCCCGAGCGCCCCTGGCCGCACATCGAGGAGCTGGCCGGGCGGACCGCCGCCGCCGGCTTCGAGCTGCGCGAACGCCTCACCATCTATCCGGAGTTCCTGCAGCGCGGCGAGCCCTGGCTGGACCCCCGCCTGCTGCCGCACGTACGGGCGCTGGCCGATCCGGGGACCGGGCTGGCCGACGAGGGCGCCGCGGTCGAGGGCCGGCCGTGGCAGGAGCCGGACGAGGGCTTCACCGCGTACGGGCGCACCGACCTGCACGCCACCATCGACACCGAGGGCCGCACCGGCGACCGCCGCGACGACTTCGACGACGTGTACGGGGACTGGGAGGCGCTGCGGGAGGCGGCCGCGCCCGGGATGGTCGCCGAGCGCATCGACACCGACGTACGGGGCGCCCTCGCGCAGGCCGCCGACGATCCGACGAAGCTGACGGACGCGCAGGCGCTGGCGCTGCTCCACGCGGACGGCCCGGCCCTGGACGCGCTGTGCCGCATCGCCGACGACCTGCGCAGGTCGGTCGTGGGCGACGAGGTCACCTACATCGTCACGCGGAACATCAACTTCACCAACGTCTGCTACACCGGCTGCCGCTTCTGCGCCTTCGCGCAGCGCCGCACGGACGCCGACGCCTACACCCTCTCCCTCGACCAGGTCGCCGACCGGGCCGCCCAGGCCTGGGACGTGGGCGCGGTCGAGGTGTGCATGCAGGGCGGCATCCACCCGGACCTGCCCGGGACGGCCTACTTCGACATCGCGCGCGCGGTGAAGCAGCGGGCCCCCGGCATGCACGTGCACGCCTTCTCGCCGATGGAGGTGGTCAACGGGGCGACGCGCACGGGGATGTCCGTACGGGACTGGCTGACGGCGGCCAAGGAGGCGGGCCTGGACTCGATCCCGGGTACGGCGGCGGAGATCCTCGACGACGAGGTGCGCTGGGTGCTGACCAAGGGCAAGCTGCCGACGGCCGACTGGATCGACGTCATCACCACCGCGCACGAGCTCGGGATCCGCTCCTCGTCCACGATGATGTACGGGCACGTGGACCAGCCGCGGCACTGGCTCGGCCACTTCCGCACGCTGTCGCGCATCCAACAGCAGACCGGTGGTTTCACGGAGTTCGTCACGCTCCCCTTCATCCACACCAACGCGCCCGTGTACCTGGCGGGGATCGCGCGGCCGGGTCCGACGGTCCGGGACAACCGCGCGGTGACGGCGATGGCCCGGATCCTGCTGCACCCGCACATCCCCAACATCCAGACGAGCTGGGTGAAGCTGGGGGCGGAGGGCGCGGCCGAGATGCTCCGGTCCGGGGCGAACGACCTGGGCGGCACGCTCATGGAGGAGACCATCTCGCGGATGGCCGGGTCGAGTTACGGCTCGTACAAGTCGGTGCAGGACCTGATCGCGGTCGCCGAGGCGGCCGGGCGCCCCGCGAAGGCCCGTACGACGCTGTACGGGGAGGTGCCGCAGGAGCGGCAGGAGGCGGCCCGCGCCTCGGACGGGCACCTGCCCGAGCTGCTCCCCGTACTGGACTGAGCGGAAGGGGATCCGGGTCGGTGTCAGGACCGACCCGGATCCATCCGGAGCCATCCGGATCAGCGGGATCAGCCGACCAGGAGGTCCTTCTTCAGCTCCTTCAGCTCGCGGGCGTCGATGCCGAGCCCGTCCTTGAGGTAGCGGTCGAAGGAGCCGTACTTCACCTTGACCTCGTCGTAGCCCGCGTTCAGGTACTCGGGGCGCACGTCGAGCAGCGGCTTGTAGACGGCGGCCTGCTGGGCGGGCAGGTGGGAGAGGATCGCGTCGTTCGCGGCCTTGCGGTAGTCGTTGCTGGCCAGGTAGTCGGCCTCGACGGTCTCGCGGGGAACGCCGAGGGCGGTCAGCAGGGCGGCGCCCGCCCAGCCGGTGCGGTCCTTGCCGGCCGTGCAGTGGAAGAGGACGGAGCGGCTGCGGTCGCGCTCGATGCCTTCGAAGACCTGGGTGTACGCCTTCTTGCCGCCGGCGCCGGAGACCATCGCGCGCTCCGCGTCGACCATGGCCTTGACGGCCTCGTCGGGGGTGCGGGGCATCGTCTGGAAGGAGCCGGAGCCCGCGAAGACGTCGGCGACGACGTAGGTGGCGCCCGTGGGCACCTTGTCGGCGGCCTTGGTGCGCTCGTCCTCCATGCGGAGGTCGAAGACCGTCCTGACGCGCAGGCGCTGCAGCTTGGCCAGGTCGTTCTCGGTGAGCTTGTCGAGCGCGTCGGAGCGGTAGATCTCGCCCATCCTGACCCACTGGCCAGTGCTGGTGCGGTAGCCGCCGGCGTCGCGGAAGTTGGCGGTGCCGTCCAGCTTGATCAGGCGGTCGGCGAGGCGCAGGCCCTGGCCGCGGCCGGGCTTGAAGTCGAACCACTGGCGGTCGGCGGCGGGCAGGCCGGCGACCACGGCGCTGCCTTGGGACCCGCCCTTCGCGACGACCTTGCCGTTCGCCTTGATCTCGACCCGGTCGGTGCCGCGGGCCTTCCACCGGAGGGTGAAGGAGCCGTCGGCTCCGGCGGTGACGGTGGCTTCGGTGAACGGGACGGCGGACCGGTCGTGCCGGTCCCAGCCCGAGGCGGAGGCGAGCGGGGCCGCGACCAGGGAGGCGGCGACTGCGGAGGCGACGGCGGTCGCGGCGAGGAGAGCCTTCTTCATGGCTCCGAGGCTGGGCGGCCGCGGAGAACGTCCGATGAACGAGGCGTGACCGAAAACGACCGACTCGAAGGCAACTGGCAAAACGTGCCACCTGCCGGATCGCGGCTGGAAGTGTTCGGATTCTGGCCGATCTACGCTCACTTACGGGATCCCTGGCCGACCACTTCCGGTTTCGACCGATCCTGTCCACTACAGTGCGGGTTCGCGTGCGCGGCGGGTACGGATAGGGGCGCCGGGCATCGAGTGGAGTGGTCAGCGGGGGGCACGGTGCCGGGGATGGACGCGGGGACGGACGCGGAGATGGACGCTGTGAACGGTACGAACGGCACGGGCTCCGCGGCGGGCCCCGGCCCCCTCCCGAGCGGCCCCGTCCCGGGTGCCGACGCCCCTGCCATCTCCCTGCACGCCCCCGCCCCCACCGCCCCGGCAGGCGCCACCGGCCCCGCGGGCGCGCACCTCCCCGGCGGCCCAGGCCGGGCAGCCACCGGACCCACCGTCCCGGGCGCCCCCGCCCCCGCCGGCCCGGCGCGCGGCCAAGGCCCGGCGGGCGCCACCGGACCCGCGGGCGCGCACGGCCTCCTCCGCGGCGGCGCGGGACCGGCCCCCGCCGGGGCGAACCGTACGCTCGGCCGGGGCATCGCCACCGGCCTGTGGGGCCGCGTCGAGCAGCAGGACTTCCGCAGCCGCGTCCGCGGCACCCTCCTCGGCTCCGCCCTCGGCGACGCCCTCGGCGCCCCCGCCGCCGGCCTCTCCCTCGCCGCCCTCCGCGAGGCCCACGGCCCGGACGGCCTGACCGGTCCGGCCCCCGCCCTCGGGCGCCGCGGCCGGGTCACCGCCGCCACCCAGCTCACCCTCTTCACCGTGGACGGGCTGATCCGGGCCCACGTACGCCGCGACACCGGCGCCTGGCACCCGCCCACCGACATCCACCACGCGTACCTGCGCTGGGCCGCCACCCAGCACGACTGGGGCCCCGACGAACGCCGCAAGGACAACGGCTGGCTGGGGCGCGAGGAGTGGCTCTACGCCCGCCGCGTCCCGCACCGCGCCTGCCTGACCGGCTTCGCCGACGACGTCCTCGGCACCCTCGACCAGCCGAAGAACCCCGCCGCCCGCGACGCGGCCGCCGCCTCCCGCTCGGCCCCCTTCGGGCTGCTGGTCGGCTGGGAGCCCGCCCTCGTCCTCCAGCTGTCCGTCGAATGCGCCGCGCAGAGCCACGGCCACCCCACCGCCACCCTCTCCGCCGGAGCCGTCGCCGTCATCGTCCACGGCCTGATCCGCGGCGAATCCCTCGACTCCGCCGTCCAGCGGACCCTCGGCCTGCTGGGCGCCCGCCCCGGCCACCAGCCCGTCACGGACGCCCTGCAACGCGCCACGGCCGCCGTCACCCACGGCTCCCCCGGGCCCGAGGCCGTCGAAGCCCTCTCCCCCGGCGGCGACGGGCCCGAGGACGCCGCCGGCGCCCTCGCCGTCGCCGTCTACTGCGCCCTGGTCGCCGAGGACGTCCCCCAGGGCCTGCGCCTCGCCGTCAACCACGGCGGCGACTCCATCGCCGCCGGCGCCCTGTGCGGGGCGCTGCTCGGCGCCCTGCACGGCGAGACGGCCCTCCCGGCCGCCTGGCTCGCCGAGCTCGAGGGCCGCGCCGCGCTGCTGGAACTCGCCGACGACTTCGCCCTGGAGATGACCCAGGGCCCGAGCCTGCACAGCCCCACCGCCTCCGCCCCGGGCTGGCTGGTCCGCTACCCGCGCGGCTGAACCGCGCCCCCGGCAACTGACGCACCCTCAACAATCGCGGGCCCAGCCCGTACCGTGGCGGGTCCCACGTCTCGGAGGTGCCAGAACACATGCGGATCGCCACGACCATCTTCCTCACCGACCGCACCATCTCCCCCGTCCGGCTGGCCCACAGCCTCGAAGAGCGCGGCTTCTCCGGCCTCTACCTCCCGGAGCACACCCACATCCCGGTCAGCCGCGAGACCGCCGCCCCCATGGGCGGTGAGCTCCCCGAGATGTACGGGCGCACCCTCGACCCCTTCCTCGCCCTCGGCCAGGCCGCCGCCGTCACCGAACGGCTCCACCTCGGCACCGGCATCACCCTGGTCGCCCAGCACGACCCGATCGGCCTCGCCAAGCAGGTCGCCACCCTGGACCACCTCTCCCACGGCCGGTTCACCCTCGGCATCGGCTACGGCTGGAACGTCGAGGAGGCCGCCGACCACGGCGTCGAGTGGCGCACCCGCCGCGACCTGGTCCGCGACCGGATGGCGCTGATGCGCGCCCTGTGGTCCCCCGAGCCCACCGCGTACGTCGGCCAGTACTGCTCCGTCCAGGCCAGCACCGCCTACCCGAAGCCGGTCCAGGCCCCGCGCGAACTCGGGCCCGGCGCCCCCCTGTACGGCCCGCGCACCCTGATCGGCGGCGCGGCCGGCCCCAAGCTCTTCGCCGCGATCGCCGACCACGCCGACGGCTGGCTCCCCATCGGCGGCGGCGGCCTCGGCGAATCCCTCCCGGTGCTGCGCCAGATCTGGGAGACGGCCGGGCGCGACCCGAAGGCCCTGCGCGTGGTCCCGTACGCCGTCCGGCCCACTCCCGGCAAGATGAGCCACTACGCCGACCTCGGCATCGAGGAGGTCGTCCTGCAGCTCCCGTCGGCCGGGAAGCCGGAAGTCCTGCGCACCCTGGACGAGTTCGCCCAGTACCTCTGACGGGCCGGGGCCGTCCGGTCCCGAAAACCCCTCGACGGGGCACGGCCGCCCTGCCGATCATGACGCCATGACGAACCGAGGGGCGCACGGCGTGGACCGGGACATCGAGAACCAGTGGACGGCGCTCCCGGCGGGCATCCGCACCCAGGTCGACGGCTACGTCCTCCAGGACGGCCTCATGCAGGCGATCAGGCTGGTGTGGGCGGCGGGCCGCGTCCAGGGCATCGGCCTGCGGGAGGCCCAGGAGATCGTCCACCTGCGCTACGTGCACTTCGGCGACCGGGTGGCCCGCACCCCCGACGATCCGATCGACCTGGACTCGCTCGCCGCCCTCGCCCACGGCATCCCGGGCCGGGTGGTGGCGATCGAGGCGGTCTGGGACGGGGACACCGTGCACGACTGGTTCGTGAACCTGCTGGCCATCACGGACGGACCGGCCGGGCAGAGCGGGCAGAAGGGCCTCGCCACGATCTACTGGGGCGCGGCGGAACGCGCCCTGGACGGCGCCGGCACCGGCGGCCTCCACCCCTCGGCGGCGGCCGCCACCCGCGCGGGCACCGCCCTGGCCGCGCACCTCGGCGTGCCGTTCCATTTCGCCAGCCCCGACGACCCGGACGACGAGGCTCCGCGCTGGCGCCCCTGAACGGCGACCCGGCGGCTCAGGGCGCCGCGAGCGCGGGCATCCCGTCCACCAGCACCACCACCCCGACCACGTCCCCGTCGGCCGACCTGCCCACCCAGACGGGATGCCCCCCGTCCGAGGTCACCGCGAACGCGGCCAGCTCGGCGCCGGAGGACGGCTCACGGGTTCGCGCGAGGAACATGGACAGGGGATCGGTCCTCTTCCAGCCCGCATCCGGATCGCCGCTTCCCATCGCCCGGTCGAAGAGCGCCTGGAGCGGCCCCCACTCCTGGGCATCGGCGAAGGCACCCGTCGCGCCGTCCGTGGAGAAGCAGTACACCTCGCCCTCGTCGAGCAGCCGCGGGTCGTCCTCCGGCGCCATGACCACCTCCCAGGAAGCGGCGGGCGAATCGCTCACGCGCAGCCGGACCGCGGCGGTCTCCGTGCAGTCCACCCAGCGCTCGTCCCACGGGCAGTGGTACCCGAAGGCGATGCGCGCCTCTTCGAGCGGGTACGTTCCGGGCGGGACGGCCACGGTCAGGCGCGGCCCCTTCCCGTCCAGCGGGCAGTCGATGCCCAGCAGTCCGCTCGGCACGTTCAGGGTCCCGCCCCGCACCGGCTCCACGACGGTCATCTCGGGGTACTGCGACGTGGTCATCCGCGTCCCGGGCCGGAACAGCGCGTCCAGCGGCCCGGCCTCGCCCGGCCGGGGAGCCCGCCAGCGGTCGGCGGGCTCGCACTCCGGATCCGCGCCCGGTCGCGCCACGGACATCTCCCGGACGGCGACCGGCTCCGCCGACCCGTGCAGCTGCGCCGAGAGCACGGGCCAGCCCCCGAACTCCGGGCGGTCCATCCACCGCTCCTCCTCGGTGACCTTGGCCGTGGTCTGCATCGATCCCCCTTTGGAGCCCTTCGGTTCCTGCACGAGGCGGCCCCGGCCGTCGGGGAACAGGGTCACGGTGGTCCGGGATGCCTCCGCGTCGAACTCCGGCACCTCGGGCCCGGCGTAGCCCCAGCGGCGCGCCCGCCGGGTCAGCAGCCGGTCCCCGTCCAGGAGCCGGTAGTCGACCTCATAGGTGCGGCGGCCCTGCTCGTCGTAGACCCAGAGGCCCACGTGGTGCTCCTGCCAGGAGACGAGCCTGACTTCGAGCGGAGCCTCCCGGCCGGGCGTCCGGTACTCGGCGACGTACGGCAGGCCGGCCGCGTCCCGCTCCCGCGCGGCCTCGGCGGACAGCGGCCGCCACGGCGTACGGGTCGCCAGGTCCCAGCCCTCCGCGTACCCCAACTCGACGACCATCCCCGCCACCGCCCGCTCCCACCCGTTCCTACACCTGATCGCACGGTAGCGGCCACCACCGACAGCGCCGCGGGCGGCTACGTCCGCACCCCCGCGCGGTGGGTCAGCTCGGCCCACACCGTCTTGCCGATCAGCCGGTCCATGACCCCCCAGTCGGCGGCGACGGCGTCGACGATGCGGAGTCCGTAGCCGGATTCGGCCTGGTAGGCGTGCGGTCGCAGGGCGGGCCGGCGGTCGCGGCGGGCGTCGGAGACCTCGATGCGCAGGACCCCCTCCAGCAGGGTCATCCGGAGCTCGAAGTCCCGCCCGGGCACCCGCCCGTGGAGGACGGCGTTGGCGGCGAGCTCGGCCACCAGGAGCCCGGCGTCGGCGGAGAGCGCGGTGGACTCCGGGACGCCCCAGTCGTGGAGTTCCACGAGGGCCAGCTGGCGGGCGAGGCGGGCTCCGCGCCGGGTGCAGCTGAAACGCTGAGTGAACACGCGTACGAGGGTCCGGGCGGGGCCGGAAGGTGCGGTCATGGCGCCAACATCCCGCCTGGCCAGGGTCGTTCGACACCAACCGGACTCGTACAAACCAACTGTACGAGTTCACTCCCTGGACAGTGCGAGTCACGGTGCGTGAACATTTCTCGCGGAGGTGACCGCCATGGTGAGTGCCGACGACAGCGGCGACGGCGAGGACGAACCGGATGACAACCTGCGCAGCTTCGGCGAGACGGTCAAGGCCTCCCGCAAGCGGGCCGGGCTGACCCAGGAGCAACTGGCCCCGCTGGTCGGGTACTCGGTCCAGTACGTCGGCTCGGTGGAACAGGGCCGCCGCCACCCGTCGCAGAAGTTCGTCAACAAGACCGACGCGGCACTGAACGCGCACGGCGTGATCATCATCGCGGCCCGGCAGTTGTCACGGCGGCGGGGGCTGGCGACCTGGTTCCGGCGGTGGGCGGAGCTGGAGGAGGGCGCCGTCATCCTCAACACCTACGAGTCCCGGTCCGTGCCCGGTTTGCTGCAGACCGAGGCCTACGCGCGGGCCCTGGTGGACGATGTCCTGCCGCCGCCCACCCCCGACGAGGTCGAGTCCCGCATCACGGCCCGATTGAAGCGCCAGCAACTCCTGCACCGCACTCCGTACACGGTCTTCAGCTTCATCATCGACGAGGCGGTGATCCTGCGGCAGACCGGCGGGCCGGAGGTGACCCGTGAGCTGATCGACCACCTGCTGGGCTGCGGACAACTCCCCAACGTGGACCTGCAGATCATGCCGCTGGTGAGTCCCCAACACGCGGGCCTCGGGGGCCCCTTCCACCTCCTCGAAACCCAGGATCACGAGTGGATGGGATACAGCGAGGGGCAGCAGTCGGGCCGCGTGCTGACCGACCCGAAAGACGTCAGTCTCCTCCACCTGCGGTATGCCAAACTTCGCATCCAGGCTCTCAATCCTGCGGACAGCAGGGCCCTGTTGATGCGATTGCGAGGATCCCTGTGAACAGCTCCCCGTTGCGGTGGTTCAAGAGCAGTTACAGCAGCGGCGACGGCGACGACTGCGTCGAGGTCGCCGCCTGTGCGGACGCCGTGCACGTCCGGGACTCCAAGGTGACGGCCGGTCCCGAGCTGGCCGTCGCGCCCGCGAGCTGGGGGGCGTTCCTGGCCGGGGTCACAGCGGGCTCCTGACGCGGCACGCCCGAATGACAGAGGGTGACCGCCATTGGGGTGAATCACCGTTTCCCGTGAACTCTCCGTGATGTTGACCGGTCGCGTGCCGTCTGTCCCGCACGTCGATCGAACTCTTAGGAGAGTGTCATGCGTATTCGCTCTGCCCTGACGGCGTCCGTCCTGGCTGCCGGCATCCTGATGGGCGGCGCCGGCGCGGCCCTGGCCAACGACGGTGTCGACATCGATTACTTCTCCGCCGGCCACAAGGCCTTCGCGTCCAACTGCTCCTCCTTCGCCGGCATTCCGGCGAAGATCGGCCCCCTGTACGCCGACAGCTGCGAGAAGGCGGGCGAGAAGGAGTGGGCCGAGGCCCACCACCTGGGCGCCTGACGCCCGGCGCTCGTCGGCCGGGGGCCCGCCACACGGGCCCCCGGCCGGCGGGTCGGCCGTGCGGTCGGCGGCCGAACCAACCACCCATGACCCGGCGGGGTTTCGTACGCTGGCGAGCATGATCGATTCACATATTCATGTCCGTGTCGCCCGGCCCTCCCTCGACCTGGCGGCCGCCGAGCGGTTCTACGTCGACGGGCTCGGGCTGCAAGTCCAGTGGCGGAGCGCCGAGAGCGTGCCCGGTGAGCACGACCTGCTGATGGTCGGACCGGCCGGTGGCGGCTGGCACTTCGAGCTCACCCGTGACGACTCGAACCCGATCGTGCCCGCGCCGACCGTCGACGACCTGTTCGTGGTCTATCTCGGCGAGGCCCCCGACGAGGCCCTCGTCCAGCGCCTGGTCGAGCACGGCGGAACCCGTGTCGCCGCCCACAACCCGTACTGGGACGAGTGGGGGGTCACCGTCGCCGACCCCGACGGCTACCGGCTGGTGCTGTGCTCCCGCACCTGGGGCCCGGCCGTCGCGTCGGCGTAGGCCGACCGCCCGAGGACCGGGTAGTCGGTGTAGCCCTCCGGGCCCTGTACGTGCATCAGGAACTCCGGACGGATCTCGTTGAGCGGCGCGTCCGTGCGCAGCCGTTCCACGAAGTCGGGGTTGGCGAGGAAGCCCCGGCCCAGTGCCACGAGGTCGGCGCCCTCGGACAGCAGCCGTTCACCCTGCCGCTTGCCGCCGTCGGCCGCGACCTCCTCGCGGGAGAGCGCCGGGTTGGCGATCAGGGTGCCCGGCCAGTCTCGGCGGATCCGGGCGAAGGCGGGCCGGTCGGGGTCTGCGTGAACCTGGTGCAGGTAGGCCGGCGCCAGGTCGGCCAGCGCCTTGACCAGGGCCGGGTAGATCTCCTCGGTGTCGCCCTCCTCGATCCCGTTGACGTTCACTCCGGGCGAGATGCGGACGCCGACCCGCTCCGGGCCGATGGCCTCGGCAACGGCCCGGACCACCTCGACGGTGAACCGGATGCGGTTCTCGACGGGGCCGCCCCACTCGTCGGTACGGCGATTGGTGTTGCTCGCGAGGAACTGGTGCAGCAGGTGGCCGTTGGCGGAGTGCACCTCCACCCCGGCGAAGCCCGCCTCGACGGCGTTCCTGGCCGCGCTCGCGAAGTCGGCGATCGTGGACCGGATGTCGTCGGCGGTCATGGCGCGCGGTACGACGCCGTCCCGGAGGCCGCCGGGGGTGTGCAGCTGCTCGGGGAACGGCACCGCCGACGGGGCGAGCGGTACGTACCCGCTGGTCTCGGGGTGGCCGACCCGGCCGCCGTGCTGGAGCTGGAGGAACATCTGCCCGCCCCCGGCGGCCCGTACGGCCTCGGTGACCCGGCGCCAGCCGGCGATCTGCTCCGGGGTGTGGATGCCGGGGATGTGCGGGTAGGTCTGCCCGGCGGCGTTGGGGGTGCTGGCCTCGGCGATGATCAGGCCGGCCGAGGCGCGCTGCGCGTAGTACGTGGCCATGAGTTCCCCGGGGACGCCGTCGGCCCCGGCGCGGTTACGGGTCAGCGGGGCCATCACCAGGCGGTTGGGCAGTTCCAGGGCGCCGAGGCGGGCGGAGTCGAAGAGGCGGGAGGCGGCGGGACCGTGCTGTGTCTGCGTCATGCCGGTACCGTAAAAGCTGACACTGATGTCAGGTTCAAGAGCTGGGGTGGGGCCATGCGGATCGGTGAACTGGCGGCGCGCACCGGGGTCGGTGAGCGTTCGCTGCGCTACTACGAGCAGCAGGGCCTGCTCGCTTCGGACCGGACGCCCGGCGGCCACCGGGACTTCCCCGAGCGGGCGGTCGACCGGGTCATCCGGATCCAGGAACTGTACGCGGCCGGCCTGCACAGCTCGAAGATCGCGCAGATCCTGCCCTGCATGCGGGACGAGGACGGCGGCCCGTCGGTGCGCGCCACCCCGGCACTGGTGGCCGAACTGGCCACGGAGCGGGAGCGGATCGACCGGATGATCGGCGATCTGCTCCGCTCCCGCGAGGTGCTGGACGAGGTGATCGAGGCGGCGGCGGGCCGCACGGCAGTCGCCTAGCGTGTGTCGCCCGGGGGTGTTGCCGCGGGCGTGCCCGGCTTCGTGTGGAGGACCTCGCGGGCCTGTTCCGCGGCGCGGGTGATGCCTTCGGAGACGAAGTCCATGAAGCGGGCGATGTTCTCCAGGCGGTTGGCGGCCGGGGTGTCGGGGCCGAGGATGCTGACGCCCTGGCGTGCGGTTTCTATGATCAGGGCGTTGGCGCGGGCGCTGGCGATCGTCGCCTGGTACCAGACGTCGTCGTCGACGAAGTAGCGCTCGCGGCGGCGTTCGTCGCGCTCCCTGCGGACGAGGCCCTGGCCCTCCAGGAACGTGATCGCCTTGGAGATGGACGCCGGGCTGACCTGGAGGCGCTGGACGAGTTCGGACGCGGTGAGGCTGCCCGTGTCCGTGATGTAGAGGCAGGACATCACCCGGGCCATCATCTTGGGCGTGCCCGCCTGGATGAGGACGTTGGTGAACACGTCCTCGAACTCCCGCACCGCTTCCGGGTCGCGCCCGTGGGCCTGCGGGAGCGCCTCCGACCCCCGGGGGGCGGCCTGGCTGCGCCGGTGGGCGCGGCGTTCCGTGGCGCGGTGGGCCAGGTCGGCCCGGTAGGCGTTGGGCCCGCCGTTGCGCATCACCTCGCGCGAGATCGTCGAGGTCGGACGGTCGAGGCGCCTGGCGATCTCCGCGTAGGGGAGATCGTCGGCCAGTCCCAGCGCGATCTGCTGGCGTTCCTGCTGATTGAGCCTGCCTCCCGGCATCGCGGTCTCCTTCGTGGTCCGTGGTGTGGCCCACTATAGCGTTCACTCTCATTCCATTGCAACGAACCGCGTACCGCGTGTTGCGTTAAGCTCGAAACCATTGCAATGAAATCTCGCCTTTGAACTGCAGTGATGCACATTTAGCGCAACGATCCTGTTGCCAGTTCCTCGAACGCAACGTAGCTTTTCGTTCATCAGAAACCGCGGGGCGCACGGAGCGCAGCCGCTGATGAAGGAGAAGGCACCATGCAGAAGTTCGCCACCGCCGCCCCGATCGCCGCCGTCCTGGACGTCCCCGCCGGGCTCATCCGGTTCATCGCCGCCGACCGGGCCGACACCACCGTCGAGATCCTCCCGGCGGACGCTTCGAAGGGCCGTGACGTGAAGGCCGCCGAGCAGACCACCGCCGAATACCGGGACGGTGTGCTGCGGATCGCGGCCGCCCCGGTGAAGAACCGGATCCTCGGCAACCACCCGGGTTCCGTCGAGATCACCGTCCAGCTGCCCGCCGGCTCCCGCGTCGAGGCGAAGACCGCGGCCGCGGAGTTCCGCGGCGTCGGGCGCCTCGGCGACGTCACCTTCGAGAGCGCCCAGGGCACGGTCAAGCTCGACGAGACCGCGAGCGCCCACCTCACCCTGATGGCCGGCGACGTCTCCGTCGGACGCCTGGGCGGCCCCGCGCAGATCACCACCCAGAAGGGCGACCTGCAGATCGCCGAGGCCCAGCGCGGCACCGTCGAACTGACCACCCAGGCCGGCGACATCACCGTCGGCGCCGCCCGCGGCGTCTCCGCCACCCTCGACGCCGGCACCGCCTACGGCCGCATCTCCAACGCCCTCACCAACACCGACGGCGCCGCCGCCGGCCTCAACATCCGCGCCACCACCTCCTACGGCGACATCACCGCCCGCAGCATCTGACCCGCAGTCACCGCCCCCGAAGGAGCACTCCTCATGACCAACCTGGCCATCGCGGCGAACGGGCTGCGCAAGTCCTACGGCGACAAGGTCGTTCTCGACGGCATCGACCTGGCGGTCCCCGCCGGCACGGTCTTCTCCCTGCTCGGTCCGAACGGCGCCGGCAAGACCACCGCCGTCAAGATCCTCTCCACCCTGCTCGGCGCCGACCCGGGCACCGGAGCCATCCACATCAACGGCCACGACCTGGCCGCCGATCCGCAGGCCGTCCGTGCCTCGATCGGTGTCACCGGCCAGTTCTCCGCCGTCGACGGCCTGATCACCGGCGAGGAGAACATGCTCCTCATGGCGGACCTGCACCACCTCTCCCGCAGCGAGGGACGGCGGGTGGCCGGCGAACTGCTGGAGCGCTTCGACCTGGTCGAGGCCGCCAAGAAGCCCGCCGCCAGCTACTCCGGCGGCATGAAGCGCCGCCTCGACATCGCCATGACGCTGGTCGGCGACCCGCGGATCATCTTCCTCGACGAGCCCACCACCGGCCTCGACCCGCGCAGCCGCCACAACATGTGGCAGATCATCCGGGAACTCGTCACGGGCGGCGTCACCGTCTTCCTCACCACCCAGTACCTGGAGGAGGCCGACCAGCTCGCCGACCGGATCGCCGTGCTCAACGACGGCAGGATCGCCGCCGAGGGCACCGCCGACGAGCTGAAGCGGCTGATCCCCGGCGGGCACGTCCGGCTCCGCTTCACCGACCCGGCCGCCTACCGGTCCGCGGCCCTCGCCCTGCACGAGGGGTCCCGGGACGACGAGGCTCTGGCGCTGCAGATCCCCAGCGACGGCAGCCAGCGCGCGCTGCGCTCGGTCCTCGACCGGCTGGAGGCCGCCGGCATCGAGGCGGACGAGCTGACCGTGCACACCCCCGACCTCGACGACGTGTTCTTCGCCCTCACCGGCCCGGCCGCCGCCCTCCCCAACCAGTCCAAGGAGAACGTCCGATGAGCTCCCTCTCCCTCGCCGTGCGCGACTGCTCCACGATGCTGCGCCGCAACCTCCTGCACGCCCGGCGCTACCCGTCGCTGACGCTGAACCTGCTGCTCACCCCGGTCATGCTGCTGCTGCTGCTCTTCGTCTACATCTTCGGCGACGTGATGAGCGCGGGCATGGGCGGCGGCAGCGCCGACCGCTCCGACTACATCGCGTACGTCGTCCCCGGCATCCTGCTGATGACCATCGGCAGCACCGTCATCGGGGCCGCGGTGTCCGTCTCCACCGACATGTCCGAGGGCATCATCGCCCGCTTCCGCACCATGGCGATCCACCGCGGCTCCGTGCTCGTCGGGCACGTCGTCGGCAGCGTCCTGCAGTCCCTCGCCAGCGTGGTCCTCGTCGGCGCCGTCGCCGTCGCCATCGGCTTCCGGTCCACCGATGCCACGGCCCTGGAGTGGCTGGCCGCGTTCGGGCTGATCGCGCTCTTCGCCCTGGCCCTCACCTGGATCGCCGTCGGGATGGGCATGGCCAGCCCGAACGCCGAGGCCGCCAGCAACAGCGCGATGCCGCTGATCCTGCTGCCGCTCATCTCCAGCGCCTTCACCCCGGTCGAGGCGATGCCGGGCTGGTTCCAGCCGATCGCCCAGTACCAGCCGTTCACGCCGGCCATCGAGACCCTGCGCGGCCTGCTCCTCGGCACCGAGATCGGCTACAACGGGTGGCTCGCGGTCGCCTGGTCCATCGGCCTGGCGGTGCTCGGCTACCGCTGGTCGGCGGCCTCCTTCAACCGCGACCCGAAGTAACCGGTATGAACGCGCGGGCCTCCTCCCGCAGCATCGTCCCGCCCCTGGGCGGCGTACCCCGACACGACGGTCGGTGTACGCCGCCCGTCGGCGTTGTGGCGCGCGTGCGGGGAGTCCCCGGCCATGCCGACGGTCGTCCAGAGGTGCTTGAACACCGACCACAGGCGGTGGCCGGAGCCGCCGCCGTGGGGCGCCGGGGCGGTGGAGGAGTGCGGGGTGCGCGGCGCCGCGGGGGCGCCGCGGGCCCCGTACATCAAGCCGGCGCCCGAGGCGGCGAGGGCGGCCAGGACGGTCGCGACCACGGGCAGGACGAGACGCCGGGTCCGGGTCCGGGTGCGGGTGTGGCTGCGGGCCATGGGACTGCTCCTCGGGAGGCGGAGGCGGAGGTGTGCGGGCGGGGTGGTGGGCCCGTGCATCCAGTCAGCCCGAGGGAGCGGATCGCGTCATGTCGCTGGAGTTCGGGACTTGACAGTCCGCGGCCCGCTCAGCCGGCGGCCCAGAACTGCGCCAGGGCCGCCTCCTTGTAGGGCGCCGGGGTCACGCTGAGGTCCCCCGCGAAGGGGCGGTCCAGTGCCACCACCAGGAGCAGGCTGAAGCCGATCAGCCCGGCCACCGCCGATACGAAGAGCAGCTGCATCTTCAGGCTGCGCAGCCCGAACAGGAAGGTGAGCGGGACGATCACGAACGCGCCCCCGTAGACCAGCACCTGGAGCAGGACCGGCAGCGCGCTCTCGGCCATCGTGATGCGGGCCCGGCGCTGGGCGGCGACGTCGTTGAGGCGGGTGACGGCTTCGGCGTAGAAGGTCTCGGCGCGGGTGCCCTGCGGCTCGTAGGCCTGGAGCGCCTGGTAGAGGGCTTGCGTCTGCGGGGCGGTCGCGTCGTAGCTCGGCCGCCCGTCGCGCATCAGCGGCCACTGCACCTCGACGACGGCGTGCGCGTACGCGCCGACGGCCCGGTGCACCCGGTCGCGGTCGGCCGGTGGGAAGGCGTCGGCGCTGCGGACGACGAGGGCCAGGTCGGTGGCCTCGCTGGCGACGATGTTCTGGGTGTTCTCCAGCTGCGTCCACAGGGTGACGACGACGAAGGCGAGGATGATGCCGTAGATCGCGCCGAACATGCCGAGCGCGACCCCGACCATCTCGTTGTGGTCCCCCTGGGCCAGGTGCGGGAAGCGGCGGCGGGCGGCCACGCTCCCGGCGACGGCGAGGCCGGTGAGGCCGCCGACCAGGAGGACGGCGATGACGAAGGTGCTGAGGTGGTTGAGAAGCCAGAGGATCATGCGCTGTTCAACGAGCGCCGCCGCCCCAGAGCCCGGCCTCGGCCGGTGTTCGTCACCCGACCTTCGGGGCCGTGGGGAGACCGGCGGTCAGGGCCGAGCCCGCGCTCGTGAGGGAGGAGCCCGTGGCCTGGCCGGCGGATCCGGCCGCCTGGGCGGTCACGCCCACCGCGGTCTTGGTGTCCTGTACGGCCTGGGACGGGTGGTCGACGATGTCCACGACCCGGCCGGCGATCGGGGGCGCCTGGTCGGGAGCCTCGTCGGCGTGTGCGGCGGCGGGTACGAGGGCGAGGGCGCCACCGGAGACGAGCAGGGCGGCGAGGGTGCGCTTCAAGGCGTTCATGCACCGTCCAACGACCCCGCCGCACACCTGGTCACCGCCCGCGCCCGGGTCGGCGCCGTGGAACGGCCCGCAAACGCCCGCGGCCCCGGATCGGGGGAATCGATCCGGGGCCGTGGGCATGACTCAGCGGCGGGGGCGCGCGCGGGTGCGGGGACGGTCAGTCCTCGACCACCAGGGACGGGGTGGACTTCGTCAGGACCTCGCCGCGGAAGAAGGCCGGGCTGCGGCGCTCGGTGACGAACATGATCACCAGGCCGAGGGCCAGCAGGCCGACGCCGATGACGAAGACGTTGCCGACGTCGAGGCCGGGGAGCGTGGAGCCGGAGCCGTAGGACGGGTCCCAGGCGTCGTACAGGGTCTTGAAGAAGACCGCGGCCAGCAGCAGGCCGCCCAGGACCGGGAAGACGCCCTTGAAGAACAGGTCGCGGGCGGAGCGGCGCAGCTCGCCGCGGAAGTACCAGACGCAGGCGAAGGCCGTCAGCGAGTAGTAGAAGCAGATCATCAGGCCGAGCGCGAAGATCGTGTCGGTGAGGACGTTCTCGCTGACCAGGGTCATCACCGTGTAGAAGACGCCGGTCGCGACGCCCGCCATGACGGTGGCGCGGCCCGGGGTCTTGAAGCGCGGGTGGACCTTGGCGTAGGAGGGCGGCAGGGCCTCGTACGTCGACATGGCGAGGACCGTGCGGGCCACCGGGATGAAGGTGGTCTGCAGGGAGGCCGCGGCGGAGGCCAGGACGGCCACGAAGAGCAGGATGCCGAGGACCGGGCCCATGACGGGGCCGGCGAGGGCGGCGAAGACGTTGCCCGAGGTCTCCTCGTTGGCGAGGCCGAGGCCCTCGCCGCCGGAGCCGACGGCCATCTGGGCGGCGACGCCGGTGGCCAGGTACGAGCCGACCAGGACGATCATCGCGATGAGCGAGGCGCGGCCGGGGGTCTTCGTCGAGCCGGTGGTCTCCTCGTTGGTGGCCAGGCACGCGTCCCAGCCCCAGTACATGAAGATCGAGAGCGAGAGTCCGGCGGTGAAGGCCGCCATGGACTCGACCGCGAAGGGGTTCATCCAGGACCAGGAGAAGTCCAGGCCGGTGTCGAAGGTGCCGGCGGAGGCCTTCTGGAAGGCCATGACGACGAAGAGGGCGAGCACGACGAGCTGGAGGCCGACCAGGGCGTACTGGACGCCCTTGGTGGCGGTCATGCCGCGGTAGCTGATGGCGGTCGCGACGGCGATCAGCGTGAGGCAGGTGACGATGTGGACGGGCTTGTTGTCGTCCAGGGCGGCGATCGACGCGTTGTTCGTGATCTCGCCGGCCAGCAGCCAGAAGTACGAGGTGGCGACGCCCGCGAGGTTGGAGAGCACGATGATCGTGGCGATCACCAGGCCCCAGCCGCACATCCAGCCGATCCGGGGGCCGAAGGCCTTGACGGTCCAGGTGAAGGAGGTGCCGCAGTCCGGCATGGCCTTGTTGAGCTCGCGGTAGGCGAAGGCGACCAGGAGCATCGGGAGGAAGCCGGCGAGGAAGATCGCGGGCATCTGAAGGCCGACCTCACCGGCGGTGGAGCCGAGGGTCGAGGTCAGGCAGTAGACCGGGGCGACGGTCGAGATGCCGATGACGGCGCTTCCGACCAGTCCGACGGACCCCTTGCCGAGGCCCTTGCCGCGGACGTCGCCCTCGGCGACGCCGCTTACCGTGTCTCCGGCCCGAGGCCGAACGTCCAGCTGAGTCATGAGTCAGGACGTTAGATGGTGCGTTTTCCACATATGGACGATCGAAGTCCGGAACTCCACACCCCCGAATGCCTTCGAATCTTGAGATCGAGACAGTTCACAAGCACTTAATGCAAGGTTCACCTCGACGCACGCCCATGCTTCGACAGGTCCGACAGAGACTCTTTCGGCATGCGGAAACCGCAGCCATGTCCGTTTTGCGAATTTTCAAAGTTTCCGTCGTGACTTTGCGGTGACCAGCGGTAACAGCGGTCCTGGGCGGGCTCCACCGACGGCGGCCCCCACGAGGGCACCCCGGAGAACCCCCGCCATCGGCGAGACCGGCCCCATGCCCACGGCCGATGAGCTCCTCAGCGCGGACACCGTCACCGCCCTCGCCCGACTGCTCGCCCGCGCGGGCGGCCGCCGGTCCTCGCCGGCCCTGCGCGCCCGCGCCGGCGCCCTCGACGGGCTGACCTTCAGCGGCCGTGTCGCCGCCGTCCGCGACGCCGTGCTCGACGACCTCCCCGACACATGGCCCGCCTTCGAGGCCGTCGTGCGCACCGCCCTCGCCCAGCCCGGCTTCGAGGGCTGGATGACCTTCCCCGTCAACGAGGCCGTCGCCGTGCGCGGGCTGGAGGTGTTCGAGCCCGGACTGGACCTGCTGCACGACCTCACCTCCCGGCTCACCGCCGAATCCGCCGTCCGGCCCTTCCTGCGCGCCGACCCGGACCGCGCCCTGGCCGCCGTACGGAAGTGGACGGCCGACCCGGACCCGCACGTACGCCGCCTCGCCAGCGAGGGCACCCGGCCCCGGCTGCCGTGGGCCCCGCAGCTGCCCGCGTTCGTCGCCGACCCGCGGCCCGCGCTGCCCGTGCTGGACGCCCTCTACCGCGACGGGTCCGAGTACGTCCGCCGCTCCGTCTCCAACCACCTCAACGACATCAGCCGCGACCACCCCGCCCTCGCGGTCGAGGCCGCGGCCCGCTGGCTGGCCGAGCCCGAGGCCACCACCGACCGCGTCGTACGCCACGGACTGCGCACCCTCATCAAGGCCGGGCGGCCCGAGGCGCTGACCCTGCTCGGCCACTCCCCCGACGTGCCCGTCACCGTCGGCGGCCCGGTCGTCGCCGACCCGCGGATCGCCGTCGGCGAGTACCTCGTCTTCGACTGGACGGTCACCAACACCGGCCCTCTCCCGGCCCAGTTGGTCATCGACTACGTCGTCCACCACGCGAAGGCCAACGGCACCCGCACCCCCAAGGTGTTCAAGCTCGTCACCCGCGCCCTGGCCCCCGGCGAAACCCTCAAGGGCACCAAGCGCCACTCCTTCAAGCCCATCACCACCCGCCGCTACCACTCCGGCGAGCACCTGGTGCAGCTCCAGATCAACGGCCGGGTCCGCGGCGAGGCCGGATTTTCGTTGGACGCGTCCTGACCCCGCCTGACACCCTCTCGGCATGACCTACGGAATCGAGTCCCACCCCGCCCGATGAGCGTCCGCGACGAGCGCGAGCCGCTCGCCCCCCGGACGACGTCCCTGTACGACTACGCCCTCTTCCGCCACGGCATCGAACCGGACGGCCAGGTCCCGGCCGGGGGGTACCCGCTGCCCGACGGCCCCCCGCCCGTCAGCCGCCGCGCCCGTCTCGGCCGGGCCGCCGCCGAGGTGGCGGTCACCGAGGCCCTCGCCCCGCTGCTGGCCGACCCGGTCGGCGCCCGCGCCGCCGAGGCCGCCGACACACGGCTGGCCGCACTCCCCGTCCTACCGGAACACATCCACCGGATCGTCCTCGGAATCGTCCCCGAGGACCGGTACACGGGGCGGGCACGACGCCTGGCCCGCCGGCTGACCCGCGACGGAACGCACCCGTCGGCGGTCCACGCCGGACTGGCTCTGCTGTGCAACCTGGGCGACTCCACGGACACGCCCGCCGTCAGGACCCTGGCCATGCTGGGGGAGTTCTCCCGCGTCGCGGTGGCCGTCCTCGACCGGATCGACCGGGTGGCGGCGGCCGAACTCGACCTCGGCATCGGAGCCGGGGCACCCGGCCACGACGCCTTCGTCGACGCCGTGGCGGGCGGGGACCGCGAAGCGGTCCGCGCCGCCCTGACCGGCGGCCTCACTCCCCCCGGCCGGCCCCGCCGGATCGCCGAAGCGGCCCGGCTGGACCAGTTGCTCCACGAGTACCCGCAGGACCCCGCCCTGACCGTGGCGGCGTGCCGGCTGCTGCTCGCCATGGCCCACACGCACCAGTACCGGCCGGAAGTCCTCGACTACGCGCGGGCACGTCCCGTGTACGAGGCCGTGGTCTCCCGCGCCCATCGGCTCACGCCGTCGACGGACTCGTACGCCCTGCTGCTCTCGCTCGCTCAGGACCTGCGCAGCGGGGCAGGAGCCGTTCTGCAATGGCCGCCGGGCCGGCGGGCCGAGCTGATCGCCACCCTGGGCCGGCTGCTGGCCGAACCGCTCTGGACGGCCGTCCCCGAAAGGGCCGCGGCCACCGCCGCACACCTCGGCACCCGCACGGACCCCAGTGGCCACAGGGCCGGCTGGATGCTCCGCACCGGACACCGGCCCTTCATCCCGCCCTGCGCACGGACCACGTTCGAGATCGAGGTCGTCGTCTGCGACCCGGCCGTGCGCAATGTGGTGGAGACCCGGATCGTGCTCGGCGGCAGGCCGTTGGTCCCGGACCTGTTCGCCTCGGGCGGCTGGAACTCCCCCGAGTTCCTGCTCGACACCGGGCGACTGCGGGCCGGACCCGAACCCAGGGAGGTCCAGCTCGCCGAGGCCTACTGCACCGAAGGCTGCTGCGGCGCCCTCTACGTGACGATCCGCCGGGACGGTGACCAGGTGGTGTGGGACGGCTGGCGGGGCGTCGAGGGGCAGCGGAAGCCGCCCGCGTACCGGTGCGACGCCGCTGCGTACGACGCGGAGGTCGAGCGGGCCGAGAACGACCGAAGCTGGTCCTGGCCGGCCCGTGACACCGCCCGGCTCATCGCCGACGGGCTCCTGGAACGCCCCGAACTGCTCACCGCCTGGGGCTGCAGCGCGGGCACGGCCTTCACCGCGTGGGACGAACCAGGCACCGTCGAGCTCCACTTCACGTACGCCCCCGGCACCGAACCCGGCGTGCCGGGCAAGGACGAACCGTGGCTGCAGTTCGCGTGGCGGATCCCGGACGACGGCACACCGCCGCAGGCACAGGCCCGAGCCGCCCTCGAACGGCTCGCGGGGCAGAACCCGCGCACCTGGGCCCGGCTCTCCGGGGGGAGCAAGGAGTACGCCGAGGCTCTCGGCCACGCCTGGCCCGCGGAAGGCCTGTAGCGGGCCGGCCGTCGGGGTCCCACGGCGGGACCCCGACGGCACGGGCTACGCCGTCCAGACGATCGACTGCATCTCGCTGTACGCCTGCAGCGCGTACGAGCCCACGTCGCGCCCCACCCCGCTGCGCTTGAAGCCGCCGAACGGGGCCTCCATGTTGCGGCCGATGGTGTTCACCCCGACCCCGCCCGCCCGCAGCCGCCGCGCCACGCGGAACGCGCGCGCCGAGTCCCCGGACCACACGTAGCTCAGCAGCCCGAAGTCGCTGTCGTCGGCCAGCCGGACCGCCTCGTCCTCGTCCCCGTCGAAGGGGACGACCACGACCACCGGGCCGAAGATCTCCTCGCGGACCACCCGCATGTCGTTCGTGCAGTCGACGAGCAGGGTCGGAGCCACGTAGAAGCCGCGGCCGTCCCCCACCACCGGGCGCTCGCCGCCGTACGCGATCCGGGCGCCCTCCTTCTTCCCCAGCTCGATGTACGACTCCACCCGGTCGCGGTGCGCCGCCGAGATCACCGGGCCCACCACCGTGCCCGGGGCCGCCGGATCGCCGACCTTCATGAAGGCCAGATAGCCGGTCAGCTTCTCGATCAGCCGGTCGTACACGGAACGGTGGGCGATCACCCGGGTCGGGGCCGTGCAGATCTGCCCGGAGTAGAAGGAGAAGGTCGTCCCGATCCCCATCACCGCCGCGTCCAGGTCCGCGTCCTCGAAGACGATCGCCGCGCCCTTGCCGCCCAGTTCCATCAACTGCCGCTTCATGGACCGGCCGCAGACCTCGGCGATGCGCTGCCCGACGGCCGTGGAACCGGTGAAGGACACCATGTCGACGTGCGGGGAGTCCACAGCGGCCTCGCCGACCTCCACCGACTGCCCGCCCACCACGTTCACCACGCCCGCCGGCACCCCGGCCTCGTGCAGGGCCTCCGCCATCTTGAACACCGACAGCGGGTCCTGCGGCGCCGGCTTGACCACCACCGTGTTGCCCATGGCCAGCGCCGGGGCCACCTTGCCCGCCGGATTCGCCCAGGGGTTGTTGTACGAGGTGATGCAGGTGACCACCCCGACCGGCCGGCGCACCTCCAGCGCGCCCAGGATGCTCGCCCGCCCCATCGGGCCGGCCTCGGTGACCTGCGGGGGCAGGCCCTTCTCGACCGGTTCGAGGGCCCCCTTCGCGTACCGCCGGAAGCGGGTGACGCCCACCCCGACCTGCATGCCGCGCGCGATGCCGGCCGGTGCGCCCGTCTCCTGCCGGGCCAGCACCGCCCACGGCTCGTACTCCCGTTGCATGATGTCCGCGGCCCGGTCCAGGATCGCCGCGCGCGCCTCGGGCGTCGTACGGGACCAGCTCTCGAAGGCCTCGGCCGCGGCGCGCGCCGCCTCCTCGACCTGCCCGCGCGAGGCCTCGGGCGCGAGCCCGACCACCGACTCGTCCGCCGGGTTGACCACCTCGTAGTGACCGCCCGCGGGCTCCACCCACACTCCGCCGATGTAGAGCTGCTGCGCCTGCGCGTCCGTCATCGCGTGCTCACCGTCCTCGTGTCCCGGCCCGACCTGAGCACGATCCCGGGGATCGCCCCCGTCACCTCGTCGTCGCGGATGGTCTCCACGCCGTTGACCCGTACCGAGACGATGCCGATGGCCCGCGCGTCCAGCCGGGGGCTGTCCCCGGGCAGGTCGTGGACCAGGGTCGCGGGACCGGCCTCGATCCGCTCCGGGTCGAAGAGGACCAGGTCCGCGTGGAAGCCCTCGGCGAGGCGGCCGCGCTCGCGCAGCCCGAACAGCCGGGCCGGGTCGTCGGTGAGCATCTTCACCGCCTGCTCCAGCGGCACCAGCTTGCGGCCGCGCAGACAGTCCCCGAGGAAGCGGGTCGTGTACGGGGCCCCGCACATCCGGTCCAGGTGGGCGCCGGCGTCGGAGCCGCCGAGCATGACGTCCTCGTGCTGCCAGGTCTCCTGGCGCAGGGCCCAGCTCGCCGGATCGTTGTCGGTGGGCATGGGCCAGAGCACCGTGCGCAGGTCGTCGTTGGCGCAGATCTCCACCAGGCACCGGAAGGGGTCCTGGCCGCGCTCGGCGGCGATGTCGTTCACGACCCGGCCGGAGAGGCCCTCGTTCTCCTTGCTGTACGTGTCCCCTATGACGTACCGGCCGAAGTTGGCGAGGCGTCGGAAGACGCCGGCCTCCTTGCTGTCGGCGCGGCGCAGCATCTCGGCGCGCACGTCGGCGTCGCGGAGCTTCTCGATCCGTTCGGGGACGGGCAGGGCCAGGATCTCGCCCCAGCCGGGGATGAGGTTGAGCGCGCAGAAGGTCCCCAGCGACATGTTCATGGGGGTGAGGATGGGCATCGTCAGCGCGACGATCCGGCCGCCGGCCTTGCGGGCGCGTTCGCTGGGGATCAGCTGGCGCGGGACCCGCTCGGGGACGGAGGCGTCGATGGTGAGGACGTTCCAGTTGAGGGGCCGGCCGGCGGCTGCGCTCATCTCCACGAAGAGGTCGATCTCGTCGTCCGAGAACTGGTCGAGGCAGCCGGCGACGATCGCCTCCAGCTGGGTGCCCTCGTGTTCGGCGACCGCCTTCGACAGCGCGAGCAGCTCGGCGGGGCGGGCGTGGCGGGAGGCCACGGGGGCGCCGGACCCGTCGGAGTGGGTGGAGGACTGGGTGGTGGACAGGCCCCAGGCGCCGGCGTTCATGGCGTCGTGGAAGAGGTCGAGCATCTGCTGCATCTGCTCGGGGGTGGGCTGGCCGCCGACGGCGTCCTCACCCATCACGTGCCGGCGCAGGGCGCAGTGGCCGACCATGAACCCGGCGTTGACGGCGATCCGGCCCTCCAGGGCGTCGAGGTACTCGCCGAAGGTGGACCAGGTCCAGTCGACGCCCTCTTCGAGTGCCTTGAGGGCCATGCCCTCGACCTTGCTCATCATGCGGCGGGTGTAGTCGGCGTCCTCGGGGCGGGCCGGGTTGAGCGGGGCCAGGGTGAAGCCGCAGTTGCCGCCGGCGACGGTGGTCACGCCGTGGTTCATGGAGGGCGTGGCGTACGGGTCCCAGAACAGCTGGGCGTCGTAGTGCGTGTGCGGGTCGATGAAGCCGGGGGTGAGGACCAGGCCGGTGGCGTCCTCGGTGGTGCGGGCCTCTTCGGTGACGGTGCCGGGTGCGGCTATCGCCGCGATCCGGCCGTCGCGTATCCCCACGTCTGCGACGCGGGCGGGGGCGCCGGTGCCGTCCACGACGGTCGCGCCCTTGATCAGGTGGTCGAGCATGACGTCCCTTCTGCCGGAGTTCGCGTTGCGGCCCGTCTCGTGGGGCTCCGCCCCACACCCCGCGCCTCAAACGCCGGCGGGGCCGGGAGTTTCAGCTCGCCGGCGTTTGAGGCGCGGGGGTGCGGGGGCGGAGCCCCCGCGTGCCCCGGCCGGTGGCCGCCCGGCCGGGGCCGGTGCGGGACGGCGGTCCGGGAAGACGCCGTCCCCGCAAGGGGAAGCCGGGGGCGGACCCCCGGGCTTCGGGGTGCGGGCCGCGCACCCCGCACCCTCCGCCGGAGCCGAGCGCTAAGCGGCCTGGCGGAAGCGGGTCGTGCGGTGGATCGGGTCCGTGTCGATGTGCGGGATCACGTGTTCGCCGATCAGCTTGATCGTCGTCATCGTGTCCTCGGGCGAGACGCCGGTCGGCAGGCCGAAGGACAGCTGGTCGGCGCCCGCCTGCTCCCAGCGCTTGCACTGGGCCCGGACCTCCGACGGGTCGCCGCAGATCAGCAGTTCTTCCGCGATCAGCAGCTCGATGATCTCCGCGTTGTACTCCGGCAGGGTCTCGGGCCACTGCGGGATCGCCTCGGGCCGCGGGAAGGTGTCGTGGTAGCGGAAGACCAGCGACTGGAAGCGGTTCATGTTGGCGTTGACGGCGATCTCGACGGCCTTGTCGTGGGTCTCGGCGCAGATCGCGGTCGAGGTGACCATGACGTTGTCGTTGACGAAGGCGCCGATGGCCTTCGCCTCGCGGATGGCCGTCTTGTACTGGTCGAGGACCCACTCCATGTCGGAGACCTTCTGCACGCTGAAGCCCAGCACGCCGAGGCCCTTCTTCGCCGCCATCGCGTACGAGGACGGGGAGCCGGCGGCGTACCACATGGCCGGGTGGGCCTTGCCGTACGGCTTGGGGAAGACCTTCCGCGGCGGGAGCGACCAGTGCTTGCCCTGGAACCCCTCGTACTCCTCCTGGAGGAACATCTTGGGGAATTCCGCGATGGTCTCCTCCCAGATCTCCTTGGTGCCGTTCATGTCCTCGATGCCCGGCAGGAAGCCGAGGATCTCGTGGCTGCCCGCGCCGCGGCCGGTGCCGAACTCGAAGCGGCCCTTGGAGAGGTGGTCGAGCATGGCGACCTTCTCGGCCACCTTCACCGGGTGGTTCACCGGGGCGAGCGGGTTGAAGATGCCGGAGCCGAGGTGGATGCGCTCGGTGGCGTGGGCGAGGTACCCGAGGAACACCTCGTTCGCCGACAGGTGCGAGTACTCCTCCAGGAAGTGGTGCTCGGAGGCCCAGGCGTACTTGAAGCCGGACTTGTCCGCCTGTATGACGTACTCGGTCTCCTCGATCAGCGCCTTGTGCTCTGCCTCGGGGTCGACCTTGGACCGCGCCTCAGGCACGTATCCCTGCACAAAGAGCCCGAATTCCAAGGGGTTCACCGTCCTTTGGTTTCTGACGTTCCGTCAGATTTGATGTCACGACTGTTCCACCGCGAGGGTGTGAGCGTCAATACCTGACGCCCCATCAGAGAATGCTGACACCCGCCAGCCAGCCGCCGTCGATCACGAACGGCTGCCCGGTGATGTACGAGGAGTCCTCGCCGGTCAGGAAGAGCGCCAGCTTCGCGATCTCCTCCGGCTGCCCCACCCGCCCCAGCGGGACCACCCGCTTGTAGAGCTCCGCCATCGCGTCCCTGGCCTCGTCGGTCATGTTCGCCGGGTCCAGCAGGCCCGGGTTGGCCATCGGGGTGTCCACGGCTCCCGGGCACATCGCGTTGACCCGGATGCCCTTGCCCGCCAGTTCCAGCGCGGCCACCCGGGTCAGGCCGAGGATCGCCGCCTTGGTCGCCGCGTACGTGCCGACGTACGCCATGCCCGTCAGGCCCGTGTACGAGGAGGTGTTGACGATGGTGCCGCCGCCGGCCGCCTCGATCTCGGGGGCCACCGTCTTGATGCCGAGGAAGGCGCCCACCTGGTTGACCTGGACCACCTGCTGGAACTCCTCCAGCGGGGTCGCGGTCAGCTCGTTGAAGCGCAGGATGCCCGCGTTGTTGACCAGGCCGTCGACCGGCCCGAAGGTCTCCTTCGCGGCGGCGATCGCGGCCGCCCAGTCCTCCTCGCGGCTCACGTCCATCCGTACGTACCGGGCCCGGTCCTCGCCGATGTCCTTGGCCACCGCCGCGCCCTGCTCGTCCAGCACGTCGCCGAGGAGCACCCGCGCCCCCTCGGCGGCGAAGAGCCGGGCCTCCTGCTCGCCCTGCCCGCGTGCCGCGCCGGTGATGATGACGACGCGCCCGTCCAGCTTGCCCATGGTCCGTCAGCCCCTAGTCGTTGAGGAGGGGGGCCACCTCGGCCCCGAAAGCGGTGATCTGGTCGACGAGTTCGGCGCGGTCGCGGCTGCGGAAGCGCACCTGGATCTGGTCCACGCCGAGCGCCCGGTACTCCCGCAGGGACTCGGCGAGCGCCTCCGCCTTGCCGGTGAGGGTGCGGCGGCCGGTGTCCCAGCCGGGCTCGCCGACGTACAGCGCCTCGGTGATCGCACCGAACTCGAAGGGGCCGGTGACCCCCGCCGCCTCGCGGAGCTCGCCGATCCGGGCGATCTGCGCCGGAAGCTTCTCGCGCGGGTCCCCCTGCGGGAGCCAGCCGTCCCCACGGACGGCGGCGCGGCGCACGGCGGCGGGCGAGGAGCCGCCGACCCAGACGGGGATCCGCTCCTGCGCGGGCCGGGGCAGCTGGCCGAGGTCCTTGAACGAGAACAGCTCGCCCTCGAACTCCGGGTACTCCTCGGGCCCCAGCGCCACCCGCAGCGCGTCCAGGGTCTCGTCGAGGACCGCCCCGCGGCGCGCGAAGTCCACGCCGAGGACGTCGAACTCCTCCTGCACGTGCCCGGCGCCCACCCCGAGGATCAGCCGGCCGCCGGAGAGGTGGTCGAGGGTGGCGTACTGCTTGGCGCCGAGCAGCGGGTGGCGCAGGCCCAGGATCGCGACGTGGCTCAGCAGCCGCACGTGCTCGGTGATCCCGGCCAGGAAGGACAGGGTGGCCACCGGGTCGTACCAGACGGTGCTCATGGGGCCGGCGAGCCGCCGCGGGATGGCCACGTGGTCGCAGGTGGCCACGTACCCGAAGCCGGCCCGGTCGGCGGCCCGCGCGATCCCGGCGAGATCGGCTGCGGTGGCCGACGCCTCCCAGGGCTCGGCGTAGATGGTGCTCTGCGACTGGACCGGGAGCTGCATCCCGTAGACCAGCCGACCTTGCGGAAATACGCGCGCCATGGCGGGCCCGCCTCGCCTTCGTCTGCCGATTCGTCATATCGGTGCGGGGCCATCGTCATAGCTGACGGGGCGTCAGACAAGGGGTGTGACACGCCCCTGGCCGATCCGGGGCGTTCCCCTGCCGCGCTTCCCTCGCTAGGGTGCGCGCGTGGATCTGATACTCACGCTGGTCAGCGGGATCGCCTGGACGGCCGTGTACGTGGAAGCGATCCGCGTCGGGCTGCGGGACCGTACGTACGCGATGCCCGTCGCCGCGCTCGCGCTCAACTTCGCCTGGGAGGCGACCTATGCGGCCCGCGACATCTCGGTCGGGATCTCCGCGCAGGGCGTGGTCAACGTGGTGTGGGCGGTGGCCGACCTGGTGATCGTCTACACCTACCTGCGCTTCGGGCGGGCCGAGCTGCCGGAGTTCGTGACCCGGCCGCTCTTCGCAGGCTGGTCGGTCCTGGTGTTCGGTACGGGATTCGCCGTGCAGTGGATGTTCCTGGCGCACTTCGGGGCGCACGACGCGAGCCGGTACTCGGCGTTCCTGCAGAACCTGCTGATGTCCGGCCTGTTCATCGCCCTGTACGCCTCCCGGCAGGGGCCGCTCGGACAGTCCCTGACCATCGCCGTCGCCAAATGGCTGGGGACGCTCGCCCCGACCCTGCTGTTCGGGGTGGTGGAGGACGCGCCGTTCATCCTCGGTCTCGGGATCCTGTGCAGCATCTTCGACCTCGCCTACATCGGGCTGCTGCTGCGGCCCCGCCTCGCCCGGCTCAGAACCCTTCCGGCCCCATCACGATGACCGGCCTCGCCGCCGGGTCGAGGGTCTCCAGGACCTTCTCCATGGCCGCCTTCGGGATGCCCACGCAGCCCTGCGAGGGTCCGTCGTGGTCCACGTGCAGCCAGATGTTGCCGCCCTTGTCCTCGCCGTCCGGCATGACCGGGTCCAGCGGGGACCGGCCCGGCCTGCGGTTGAAGTCGATGGCGACGACGTAGTCGAAGGAGCCCGCGAGGGACTCCCCGTTCACCCCGAGGCCCGAGGGGACGAAGCCCTTGTTCTCGTCGTACGGGAGCCGGGTGCCGGGCGGCTTCGGCAGCAGGCCGCCCGCGTCGGTGAGTGCGAAGACACCCACCGGCGAGGTCAGATCCCCGTACGTGCGTTCGGTGGACCAGCCGTTGGCCCCGTTGCGGGCCGGCCAGCTCTCGGTCCGGACCCAGTCGGCGCCGGCCGCGGGGCGCGTGTAGAAGGCGGCGGTGGACTCCGAGGAGTCCGGCGCCCTGCCGGTGACCAGGATCAGCTGGCGGGACTCGGCCGGGATCCGGGCCCGGGTCCGCTCGCTGACACCGGTCAGACCCTGCGCGGCGGCGGCCTGCTGCGCGGCCCGACGGGCATCCTGCCGGGCGGCGGCCCGCTGCGCGTCACGCGCGGCGCGGTCCTCCGCCTGCGGGCGGGCGTCCGCGCGGGCCTGCGTCCGGGGGCCGGCCGCCTCGTCCGGGCCCTGGGCCACGTACACCCAGCCGGCCGTGAACGTCGCCAGGCCGAGCACGGCGGCGAGGGCCACCCGGCGGGTCCTGCGGATCGCACGGGGCTTGCGGGGAGGGCGGGAGCGGGCTCGGGCGTGCGTGCTCATTCCTCCGACCGTACATCAGCGGGCCCTCGTAGCCCGGGTGGCTGCGACGTGCGCGCCTCGCCCGTCGGCGGGAAGCGGACGCGGACCGTGAGGCCGCCCTCCGGGGCCGGATTGGCCTCGGCCGCGAGCTCCGCCCCGTGCGCCCGCGCGATCGAGGCCATGATCGACAGCCCGAGCCCCGCGCCCTCACCGGTGGTGTGCAGCCGTTCGGCACGCCTGCGGAAGGGCTCCAGCAGCCCCGGCACGTCCGCCGGATCGATCACCGGGCCGGTGTTCGACACCGTCAGTTCCCCCTCGGCGGAGGTGGACACGGCGATCCGGCCGCCGGCGCGGTTGTGACGCACCGCGTTGGTCAGCAGGTTCCGCAGCAGGTGCCCCAGCAGGGTCCGGTCGCCCGGCACGGTGAGCGGGGCCAGGGTCCGTACGACGGTCAGCCCCTGCTGCGGACAGGCCGCCGGCTCGGCCGCCGCGAGCGCCGCCAGGTCCACCGGACCGGTGGACTCCAGCCCCTGCTCCGAGACGGCGAGCAGCAGCAGGGACTCGATGAGGTGCTCGCTGGAGTCGGCGACGCCGATCAGCTTGGCGCGGATCCGGGCCACCTTCTGCGGCGACGGGTCCCCCGCCAGGCCGATCTCGGGGTGGTCCCGCTCTGGGCGGTGACCGGCGGCTTCGCCGCCACCCTGGTGATCGGCACCCTGGCGGGGCTCTACCCGGCGGTGCGCGCGGCCCGGCTGTCGCCGACGCTGGCGCTGGCGGCGGCGTAGCGGGGCCGGACCGGGGGACGGGCGCGCACAAGGCGGCAAAAGGCCAGGTGCAAGCCCATCCCCCGGAACCGATCACCGGCGTACATTGAATCGATGATGCGAACTCCACGCCACGCAGCGCGCGTTGTCATCCTGTCTCCCACCGGATCCGTGTTCCTCTTCCGGGAGGACAACGTGGAGGTGGGCATCCACTGGCTGCCGCCCGGCGGCGGCATCGATCCCGGCGAGAGCCCCGAGGACTGCGTGCGGCGCGAGCTGCGCGAGGAGACCGGCTGGACCGACCTGGAACCCGAACGGCTGCTCTGCACCTGGGAGCACGACTTCACGCACCAGGGGATCCCGGTCCGCCAGCACGAGCACATCTTCGTCACCACGGGCCCGCGCCGCGAGCCGGTCCTGGAGGCCCCGGGCATCCACTGGCAGTGGCTCTCCCCGCAGCGCCTGGCCACCCTGGGCGAACCCCTGTGGCCCCCGCGCCTGCCGGAACTGCTGGCCGACACCCCGGCGGAACCGGTCCACCTGGGGCTGCTGGCCTAGGCCGTCTCTTCCGGATCTTGCCGGGCCCGGCCCGCCCGGCACCGCACCTGGCCGCGTTGTCGGGGCGCCCGAGTACGTCCAGTACACGGTGCGCTCCTCCGCCTTGCCAGGCACGGCACCGGACGACCCGGGCTCGGCCGACAAGATCCGGAAGAGACGGCCTAGGACTTCGGCGGCGGCCGGGCCTCAGGGCTTCGCGGTGGCGGTCTTCCCGGTGGCCTTGGCGTAGAGCGAGGCCGCGTACTCGCCGAGGACCGTGCTGGTCGACACGTCGTCCGTATCCCCGCCCGTGAGGATGCCGATGATCTTCCCGTCGCCGGCGATCCACGCGCTGCCGCTGGTGCCGCCCGGGAAATCGGCGCAGTCGAACCGCTGCTGGGTCGCGCTCTCGCGGACGGCGGTCGACGTGCAGGTACGCGGAACCTTGCGGTCGGCGGGGTAACCGGTCACGGTGACCTCCTCGCCCCCGCGGCCGCTGGTGTCGAGGACGGCCGCGCCGGTCACGTCCTCGATGGTGCGGCCCTTGGCGTCCGGGGCGAGGCGGGCGAAGGCGAGGTCGTAGTCGTCGTCCGTGCCCTCGGCCCAGCGGTCGTCCTCGAAGACCTGCTCGATCTTCCACGTGCCGTACGGGGCGACCCCGTTGGCGTACGCGGGAGCGAAGACGGCGCTTCCGCCGCTCTGGTCCCCTTCGAGCAGGCAGTGCCCGGCCGTGATGATCAGGTTCCGGCCGGGGCTGCTCACCACGGTGGCGGTGCAGAAGTGGTCGCTGTCCAGGCCGTCGGTGAACAGGGCTCCGGTGAAGGCGGCGGGCCCACCCGGCGGCGGCGTGACGGCCGGCGGCAGGGTGGCGCCGGGAGCCGTGGACAGCTGGGGCTTCGCCACGTGCGATCGCGATGACGGTCCCGTCGGCGACGCGCTCGGCGCGGCCTTCGCCCGTACCGGCGGGGCTCCCTCCGGCGGCGGCGAGAGCTTGGCCACCGCGGCGGACGCTCCCAGAGCCGCCACCGCGCACAGCACCGCCGTCACGACGGTCCGCTTGTCCACCGGCATGATCATCCTCCCGCTTTGCCCTGGCGAAGCATGCCTCGGCGGCAGGGTCGGGTGCAAGGCCGAGTGCGGCTCCCGGCCCGGTCCTTACGCGGTTTCGAGCCGCAGGTCGCACTCGAAACGCAGGCCCGGGCGGCCGTCCAGATCGACGTCGCCGGTGGCCACGAATCCCGTACGGGCCAGCACGGCGCGCGAGCCGGCGTTGTCGAGCGTCGTGACCGCCCGCAGCGCGGCCAGTCCGTACTGCGTGACCGCCAGCCCGCGGGCCTCCCGGACCGCGGCCGTGGCCAGGCCCCGGCCCGTGGCGCGCTCGGCGATCCGGTACCCGAGCTCGGCCGAACCGTCGGCCACGTCAACGAGGTTGACCCGGCCCACCACCGCGCCGCCGTCGTCCACCAGGACGTGGAAGAAGCACAGCCCGGCGGCCTGCTCGGCCATCAGCGCGGCGTGCCGCTCGTCGAAGTCGGAGAAGTAGCGGTCGCCGCGGTCCGGGACCGACGCGGCGAAGTAGGCGCGGTTCTCCCGCTCGAACGCGAGCAGGGCCGGGGCGTGGTCGAAGCGGAGCAACTGGAGTCGGGGCACGGCCCGATGGTAGACGGGGCCGTTGCGCCGGCGCGGGTTCTCACCGGCGCCGGGCCGGGCGCTCGCGCAGCCGCTGCCGGGCCGCGATGCCGAGCGTGATCCCCCAGAGCAGGAAGAGGCCGTACCAGAAGAGCCCCCAGGCGGCCTGCGGGTGGGCGTCCTTGGCGGCGAAGGCGGGCGAGGAGACGACGCGGTCGGCGGCCAGCAGGTACTGCATCGCGAAGTAGGTGAAGCCCCACAGCGTCATGCCGCACGCGGCGATCCCCGCCGGTACGGCGATCAGGAGGGCGGGGATGCGGCGGCCCCACGGGCTGACCAGCGCGAGGGAGAGCACCGCGCCGAACACCGCCACCGCGCCCATCCCCCAGTAGCCGATCGCGGCCTCCATGTTGTCCTTCGGGGCCCCGGCGAAGTCGCCGGGGAACATGGCCGCGACCCCGGCGCCCCACCAGAAGTGCGGGGCCGCGTACCCCAGCGCCGCGGCGGCGGCCGTGTACCCCGGCCAGGTGCGCCGGCGGCCGGACTCCCGGCCGGACTCCCTCACGGGCAGCGGGGTCTCGTTCACGGTCGCCATGGGGGTCCTCCGGCGTGCTCGGTTCGGTGGGGCGGTCCGGGCCTCGGCCGCCTGGATCCAGCCTCACCGAACCGGCGCCCACGCGGATCGGGCCCCGGCACGATCCCGTCCTCCCCCGTGCGGGGGAACCCCGGGCGCGGAACGTAGGTCGTCTGCCCGATCCCCGGCCCCCGCCTTAGAACACAGGCTGGGCCGGTGACCGATCGAGGAGTGGGAAAGGTCCTGCGGGACCGCAATGCGGGGCTCTACCTGTCGGGGGTGGTGGTCTCGGGATTCGGCACGACCGCCATGTGGCTGGTCGGCGGGGTCTGGGTGAAGTCCCTGACCGGGTCCGACGCGCTCGCGGCGCTGACCGTGTTCACCATGTGGGCGCCGGTCCTGGCCGGACCGGCACTGGGGGCGCTCGCCGACCGGCTGCCCCGGCGGCCGCTGCTGGTCGCCCTCGGCCTCGTGATGGCCGCGCTGCTGCCCGTACTGACCCTGCTGGACTCGGCGGACCGGGTGTGGCTGCTGTTCGTGGTCCTGTTCGTGTACGGGATCTGCGGCACCGTGCACGGGGCGGCGGAGGCGGCCCTGGTCCCGAAGGTCGTCGGCCACCGGCTCCTCGGGGACTTCAACGGGCTGCGGCTGACCGCCGACGAGGGCATGAAGCTGCTCGCGCCGCTGGTGGGCGCGGGCCTGTTCGCCCGCTTCGGCGGGGCGTCGGTGGCCCTGCTCGACGCGGTGACCTTCGCACTGGCGGCGGGGATCTTCGCCCTGCTGCGGGTGCCCGGGGAGCCGCCGGAGCGGGAGCGGATCCGGGACGGGGCGGGGGAGTTCGCGGGGATGCGGGAGGGCTGGAGGCGGTTGCGGGAGGCACCCGCGCCACGCGTGCTGGTGGCGGCCGGCGCCGCCGTGATGTTCCTGGCGGGGCTGAACGGCGCGGTGATCTACGCGGTCGCCGGGGACGTGCTCGGGCACGCGCCCACCTATGTGGGGGTGCTGTACGCCGTGCAGGGCGCGGGCTCGGTCCTCAGCGGGCTCGCGGCGGGCCCGCTGCTGCGGCGGATGCCGGAGAGGGTGTTCACGGCCGCCGGTGTGGCCCTGTTCGCCCTCGGCGCCGGGGTCCGGGCGCTGCCGTACGACGCGGTGGCCCTGGCGGGCAGCGCGGCCATCGGCGCCGGGCTGCCGTGCGTGCTGATCGCCGCGCTGACGGCGGTGCAGCGCGAGGTCCCGAACGCGGCGCTGGGCCGCGCCGCGGCCACCGCCAACACCCTGATCTTCGTACCGAACGCGCTGGCCCTGGCGCTGGGCTCCGCGCTGGTGGCCTTCGTGGACGTGCGGGTGCTGCTGCCGGTGCTGACGGTGGCGGGGCTGGCGGTGGCACTGCTGCTGGTGGCCGGGGCCGGCACGTGGGCCGTCGCCGGGGCCGGGGCCGCGGCGCGGGCCGGGCGCGGGTGACCGTAGGACGTGGCCGGCGGAGAGGGCCGGCCACGCTGGCTCTACGGCCGCGGGCTCACGCCCCCGGCCCCGCCCACAGGCCGTCGGCCGTGAGCCCGAGCAGGTCGATCGCGTTGCCGCGCACGATGCGGTCCACCACGTCCGGTGCCAGGTGTCCCATCTGGGCCTCGCCGACCTGGCGGGACTTCGGCCAGGTGGAGTCGGAGTGGGGGTAGTCCGTCTCGTAGAGGACGTTGGCGACGCCGATCGAGTCGAGGTTCTTCAGGCCGAAGGCGTCGTCGAAGAAGCAGCCGAAGACGTGCTCGGCGAAGAGCTCCGACGGCGGGCGCAGCACCTTGTCGGCGACGCCGCCCCAGCCGCGGTTCTCCTCCCAGACCACGTTCGCGCGCTCGAGGATGTACGGGATCCAGCCGATCTGGCCCTCCGCGTACATGATCTTCAGGTTGGGGAAGCGCTCGAACTTGCCGCTCATCAGCCAGTCGACCATCGAGAAGCAGCAGTTGGCGAAGGTGATGGTGGAGCCGACCGCGGGCGGCGCGTCGGCCGAGGTGGAGGGCATGCGCGAGGAGGAGCCGATGTGCATGGCGATGACCGTGCCGGTCTCGTTGCACGCCTCCAGGAAGGGGTCCCACTCGTCCGTGTGAATGGAGGGGAGGCCCAGGTGCGGGGGTATCTCGGAGAACGCGACCGCGCGCACGCCGCGCGCGGCGTTGCGGCGGACCTCGGCGGCGGCCAGGCGGGCGTCCCAGAGCGGGATCAGGGTGAGGGGGATGAGGCGGCCGCGGGCGTCCGGGCCGCACCACTCCTCCACCATCCAGTCGTTGTAGGCCCGTACGCCGAGGAGTCCCAGCTCGCGGTCCTTGGCCTCGGTGAAGGTCTGGCCGCAGAAGCGGGGGAAGGTCGGGAAGCAGAGGGCCGACTGGACGTGGTTGACGTCCATGTCCGCGAGCCGGTCGGGAACCGAGAAGGACCCGGGGCGCATCTGCTCGTAGGTGATGACTTCCAGTTTGATCTCGTCGCGGTCGTACCCGACCGCCGTGTCGAGACGGGTGAGCGGCCGGTGCAGGTCCTCGTACACCCACCAGTCGCCGATGGGGCCGTCGTCGCCCTTGGCCCCCATCACGGGGGCGAACTTGCCGCCGAGGAAGGTCATTTCCTTCAGCGGGGCGCGGACGATGCGGGGGCCGGTGTCGCGGTACCTGGACGGGAGCCGGTCCCGCCAGACGTGGGGGGGCTCAACCGTGTGGTCGTCCACCGAGATGATCTTCGGGAAGGTCTCCATGGCCCATACGGTAGCGCTGATCTGACGTACCGTCAGCTAGTTGGCCGGTGATCGGTCGGACACGGGCTGACGTGTACGCGCGAGACAGGGCAGACTGACCCTTACACCGACGGAAGGCAGGGGGACGACAGATGGACGGCGTACCGGCCATCCCGAGCCCGCGGAAACATCCCGAGGCCCGTACGGCTGCCGTCGTACCCGAAGCCGGTCCGGGGGCGCCGCCCGCACCCGCGCCCCCCACCCGCCAGGCCCGGCCCGAGCCCACCACCCGTACGGCCCCGGGACGAGCCGAGCCCGCCGCAGGCGACACGGCCGCCGGACCCACCGCCCGGGCCAGGTCCGCCGAGCCCGCCGCATGCCCGACCCGCACCGCCGCCGCCCGTACGGCCCCGGGACGAGCCGAGCCCGCCGAGCCCGCCGCAGGCGACACGGCAGGCGAGGGCGCCGGTCCCGGCGAGTCCCGCTTCGCCGTCCTCGGCCCCGTCCGCGCCTGGCGCGGCGCCGAGATCCTGCCCTCCGGCACGCCCCAGCAGCGCGCCCTGCTCGCCGTGCTCCTGCTGCGCGACGGCCGCACCGCCACCGCGCCCGAACTCATCGACGCCATCTGGGGCGAGGACCCGCCGCAGCAGGCCCTCGCCACCATCCGCACGTACGCCTCCCGCCTGCGCAAGGTCGTCGCCCCCGGCCTCCTCGTCACCGAGTCCGGCGGCTACGCCATCCGGCTGCGCTCCGCCTCCACCCTCGACCTCGGCGTCGCCCGCAGCCTCGCCGCCGACGCCGAGGCGGCCCGGGCCGCCGGTGACCGCTCCCTCGCCCGTACGCTCCTGGCCCGCGCCCTCGACCTCTGGGAGGGCGAGCCCCTCGCGGGCGTCCCCGGCCCGCACGCCGAGACCGAGCGCATCCGGCTCGCCGAATGGCGCCTCCAGCTGCTGGAGACCCGCCTCGACCTCGACCTGGAGGTCGGCCAGCACGCCGAGGCCGTCTCCGAGCTCACCGCCCTCACCGCCGCCCACCCGCTGCGCGAACGCCTGCGCGAGCTGCTGATGCTCGCCCTCTACCGCAGCGGCCGGCAGGCCGAGGCCCTCGCCGTCTACGCCGACACCCGGCGCCTGCTCGCCGACGAGCTCGGCGTCGACCCGCGCCCCGAACTGGCCGCGCTCCAGCAGCGCATCCTCAACGCCGACGCCGATCTCGCCCGCGCGGAGGACCCGGCCCCGGCCGCCGCGACCGTTCACGTGAGGCCCGCCCAATTGCCTGCCACCGTTCCCGACTTCACGGGCCGTTCCAGCTTCGTCACCGAGCTCGGCACCATCCTGTCCGGCGGCGCCCACGACCAGGTCATGGCCGTCTCCGCGCTCGCGGGCATCGGCGGCGTCGGCAAGACCACCCTCGCCGTCCACGTCGCGCACGCCGCCCGCCCGCACTTCCCCGACGGCCAGCTCTACGTCGACCTCCAGGGCACCGAGGCCCGCCCCGCCGAACCGGAGGCCGTCCTCGGCTCCTTCCTGCGCGCCCTCGGCACGCCCGACACGGCCATCCCCGACTCCCCCGCCGACCGGGCCGCGCTCTACCGCTCCATCCTCGACGGGCGCCGCGTGCTGGTCCTCCTCGACAACGCCCGCGACGCCGCCCAGGTCCGTCCGCTGCTGCCGGGCACCGCCGGCTGCGCCGCCCTCGTCACCAGCCGGGTCCGCATGGCCGGCCTCGCCGGGGCCCATCTCGTCGACCTCGACGTCATGAGCCCCGAGGAGGCCCTCCAGCTCTTCACCCGCATCGTCGGCGAGGAGCGCGTGCGCGCCGAGCGCCAGGCCGCCCTCGACGTCGTCGGCGCCTGCGGCTTCCTGCCGCTCGCCATCCGCATCGCAGCCTCCCGGCTCGCCGCCCGCCGCACCTGGACCGTCTCCGTCCTGGCCGCCAAGCTCGCCGACGAGCGCCGCCGCCTCGACGAGCTCCAGACCGGCGACCTCGCCGTCAAGGCCACCTTCGAGCTCGGCTACGGCCAGCTGGAGCCCGCCCAGCAGCGCGCCTTCCGCCTCCTCGGCCTCGCCGACGGCCCCGACATCTCCCTCTCGGCGGCGGCCGCCGTACTCGACCTGCCCGAGTACGACACCGAGGACCTCCTGGAGGCTTTAGTCGACTGCTCCCTCCTGGAATCCGCCGCCCCCGGCCGCTACCGCTTCCACGACCTCGTACGCCTCTACGCGCGTGCCTGCGCCGAGCGCGACGAGCAGCCGCCGAGCGGGCGCGAGGCGGCCCTGGACCGGCTGCTGGACTTCTACCTGGCCACCGCCTCCGGGGTCTACGCCCTGGAGCGCCCCGGCGACCGGCTGCCCGCGCACCTGTCCGACACCCACTACCCGGGGCTGGTCTTCGCCGAACCGCGCACCGCCCTGGACTGGCTGTACGCCGAGGCCGACCCGCTGCTGGCGTGCGTACGGCAGGCCTCCGTACGGGGCGGCGAGTCGCTGGTCCTGCGCCGGGCCGTGGACCTGCTGTGGGCGGCGAAGGACCTCGCCGAGTCCGGGGCCAACTCCCGGCAGTACGAGTCGGCCGCGGTCGCCCTGCGCGACGCCGGCCAGGCCGCGAAGGACCCGTACGCCGAGGGCCGCGCCCGCACCACCCTCACCAACGTCCACCTGGTCGCGGGCCGCTTCGCCGAGGCCGACGACGAGGCCGCCCGGGCCACGGTGCTCGCGCGCGAGGCCGGCGACCCGCTGCCCATGTGCTGGGCCCCCAACGACCGCGGGATCATCGCCCTCTACGAGGGCCGGCACGCGGACGGCGAGCGCTACCTGCTGCAGGCCATCGAGTGCTTCCGCGCCGACGGCAACAACGTCGGCGAGGCCAGCGCCCTGTGCAACCTCTCGCGCATCCACGTGGAGCTGGGCCGCCTGCCCAGCGCCATAGACCTGGCCCAGCAGGGCATCGCCATCTACGACCGGATGGGCCTGAGCCTGCGCCTGGCCAACGGCCGCTACGCGCTGGGCATCGCCCTCACCCAGGCGGGGCGGCTCGGCGAGGCCCTGGCGCAGCTCGCCGAGGCACTGTCGCTGTTCCACGAGAACCGCCAGCCGCTGTGGGAGGGCGTGACCCACTTCCGGCTCGCCGAGGCCCATCTGGCGGCGCGCCGGCCCACCCTGGCCGCCTCGCACGCCGAGCAGGCCATCGCGCTGCGCGGGATCGGCGGGGAGTGGCGCCGGGCGACGGTCCTGACGGTGCTCGGCAAGGCGCTGCGGCGGCTGGGGCAGCGGGACCGCGCGCGGGCCTGCTGGCGGGACGCGGAGGCCGTGTTCACGCAGCTGAAGTCGACCGAACTGGGCGAGGTACAGGCCCTGTTGGCCTCGGAGATCGCCGCCTGAGCTGCGGGGACGCCGGTTGAACGAGGCGTTCATCGTTCGTTTATCGCCGTCCGACACGATTAGTGCATCGACCCGGCGCCTCGGGGGAGCATCCGGGCCGGTTGGTGGACTACCCGTTCGGCGGTCATCGGGGGAATCGCCGAACGGGCCCAGCCCTACCCAATCATCAGGAGAATCGATGACGACGAACGAGAACCTCAAGCCGCTCGACAACCACGCCTCGGGCGTCGATATCGAGACCCTGGACAACCACGCTTCGGGCATCGAGATCAAGCCGCTGGAGAAGACCGAGGACCCGGCTGCGGCTCCCGTCGTGCCGCCGGTCGCGCCGCCGGTCGCGGGCGAGGAGATCCAGACGCTGGACAACCACGCGTCCGGTCCGCGCCCGTAGCACTCGCAAGACGTACGGGGGAACCACGGGGGAGTACGGGGGAACCACGGGGGAGTACGGGGGAGCAACGGGGGAACGGCGGTCGCGGTGGCCCGGAGGGGGAGCCACCGCGACCGCCGTACGCGTATGCGCGGGGGGCCGCGGCATAGGCTGGTGGTGTGTTCTCCTCCCACGGGCCGAGCGTCCGCGAACTGGCAGTGCAGGGCCTCTCCTCGGTCGAGCGGGGCTACGACCTCCTCGCGCCGAAGTTCGACCACACCCCTTTCCGCACCCCGGACCGGATGCTCGACGCGGTCGAGGAGACCCTCGCCCAGTACGAGGGCGCCTTCGGCGCCGGCCTGGACGTGTGCTGCGGCACGGGCGCCGGGATCGGCATGCTGAGCCGGCTGTGCCGCGGCCGGATCACCGGGGTGGACCTCAGCGCGGGCATGCTCGCGCAGGCCGAGCACCGGTACGGCGCGGACGCCGACCGCGTGGACTTCGTACGGGCCGACGCGCGGGCCCTGCCGTCCGCCCTCGCGGAGACGTACGACCTGGCGGTCAGCTTCGGCGCCTTCGGCCACTTCCTCCCGTCGGAGCGCCCCGCGCTGTTCTCCGGGATCCACACGGCCCTGCGCCCGGGCGGCGTCTTCGCCTTCCCGATCGGCGCCCCGCTGCCGCTCGGCTCCCGGGTGTGGTGGGCGACGACGGGCTTCGACGCGGCGATGCGGGTCCGCAACGCGCTGTGGCGTCCCCCGTTCGTCATGTACTACCGCACCTTCCCCCTGGGCCCGGTCCGCGAGGACCTCCGGGCAGCCGGCTTCACGGTGGAAACGGTCCCCCTGACCCACTTCGGCCACCGCCCGGACGGCACCCCCCACTGGCGCCTGATCCTGGCCCGCCGCCGGGGGTAGGCGGTCAGCCGGTGCGGAGGGCCCGCTTGAGGATCTTGCCGCTCGCGTTGCGCGGGAGTTCCGTCACGAACTCCACCGCGCGCGGGACCTTGTAGTTGGCCATCTCGCGGCGGGACCAGGCGATCAGGTCGTCCGCGGTGAGGGTGGAGCCGGGGCGGCGGACCGCGTAGGCCTTGCCGACCTCGCCCAGGCGCGGGTCCGGGATGCCGATCACCGCGACGTCCGCGATGTCCGGGTGGAGGCCGATGAGTTGCTCGATCTCGGCGGGGTAGGCGTTGAACCCGCCGACGATGAACATGTCCTTGATCCGGTCGGTGATGCGCAGGTTGCCGTCCTCGTCCATGTAGCCGACGTCGCCGGTGTGCAGCCAGCCCTCGGGGGTGATGGTCCGGGCGGTCTCGTCGGGGTCCTCGAAGTAGCCCTGCATGACGTGGTAGCCGCGGACCGCGATCTCGCCCGCCTGCCCGGCCGGCTGCGGCCGCCCGTCCGCGTCCAGGATCACCACCTCCGTGTCCGGGATGGCCCGGCCCGAGGTGGCGGAGACGGTCTCGGCGGGGTCGCCGCGGCGGCACATGGTGACGATGCCGCTGGCCTCGGAGAGCCCGTACGCCGTGAGGACGGTGGCGATGCGCAGTTCGCCGCGCAGCCGTTCGACGAGCCGCAGCGGGACCACGGCCGCGCCGGTGACGACCAGGCGCAGGGCGGAGAGGTCGTGGTGGTCGCGCTGGGGGTGGTCGAGGAGCGACTGGTGGAGGGTGGGCGGCCCGGGGAGCACGGAGATCCGCTCGGCGGCGACGTTCGCGAGGACGGTGTCCACGTTGAAGACGGGCTGCGGGACCATCGTGGCCCCGCGCATCAGGCAGGCGATGATCCCGGCCTTGTAGCCGAAGGTGTGGAAGAAGGGGTTCACGATCAGGTAGCGGTCGCCCTCGCGCAGTCCGGCGAGCTCGCTCCACACGTCGTAGCAGCGCAGGGACTGGGCGTGGGTGATGACCGCGCCCTTGGGGCTGCCGGTGGTGCCGGAGGTGAAGATGATGTCGGAGGGGGACTCGGGGCGGATGGCCTCGGCGCGCTCGCGGACCGCCGCGGCCGGTACGCCGTCCCCGCCCGCCAGGAAGTCCTTCCAGGTGCGGAAGGAGTCGGGGGCGTCGTCGGCGAGGACGACGACCTGTTCCAGGTGGGGAAGTCCCGGCAGCGGTCCGGTGCCGGGGCCCTCGGCCGCGGCGCGGCGCAGGGAGGCGACGTAGGAGGTACCGAGGAAGGTGCCGGTGACGAAGAGCAGCCGGGCCCGGCTGCGCTCCAGGACGTACGCGGCCTCCGCGCCCTTGAAACGGGTGTTGAGGGGGACGAGCACCGCGCCGGCCGAGACGGCGCCGAGGGCGGAGACGATCCACTCCAGGGTGTTGGGGGCCCAGACGGCGACCCGGTCGCCGGGCTCGGTCCCGGCGGCGACGCAGGCCGCGGCGGCGCGCTCGACGCGCTCGCCGAGCTGCGCGTAACTGATCCGGGTGCGCCCGTCGACGACGGCCTCACGGTCGGCGTACCGTGCCGCCGCCGCCCGGACGAGCTGCGCGATGCTGCCCCAGCGCAGATCCCCGCGCCCGTCCTCACGCATGTTCTCGCGCACGCCCTCACGCCCGTCGTCGCGCCCGTCGTCACCCATGCGTGCCACCTTCCCGCAGACCCAGTAGCTGACTATCCGTCAGATTAGCTGTAGCCTTCGCGGCTGTCAGTACTGGCGCACCCCGGAGGTGGCGATGACGGCAACGCTCAAGGACGCGACGGCGATAGTCGGCATCGGGCAGACCGCCTTTGCCAGACATCTCCCGCAATCCGAGAAGGAGTTGGCCTGCCGGGCCATTCTCGCGGCCCTCGCCGACGCCGGCATCGAACCGTCCGAGGTCGACGCCTTCGCCTCCTACACCATGGAGGAGACCGACGAGGTCGAGGTCGCCAAGGCCATCGGCGCCGGCGACGTCACCTTCTTCTCCAAGATCGGCTACGGCGGGGGCGGATCCTGCGCCACCGTCGGACACCTCGCCTCCGCCGTCGCCACCGGCCAGGCCACCGTCGGCGTCGCCTGGCGCTCCCGCAAGCGCGGCTCGGGCCCCCGCCCCTGGAAGAACACCGCCGTCCAGCTGCCCACCCCCGGCCAGTGGACCCGCCCCTTCGGCCTGCTGCGCCCCGCCGACGAGATCGGCATGCTCGCCCGCCGCTACATGCACGAGTACGGCGCGACCCGCGACCACCTCTTCAACGTCGCCATGGCCTGCCGCAACCGGGCCAACGCCAATCCGGCCGCGATGATGTACGAGCGCCCGCTGACCCGCGAGATGTACATGACCTCCCGCATGATCAGCGACCCGCTCTGCCTCTTCGACAACTGCCTGGAGACCGACGGCGCGCTGGCCTGCGTGGTCGTCTCCGCCGAGCGGGCCCGGGACTGCCGACAGAAGCCCGTCTACGTGCACTCCGTCGCCCAGGGCCTGCCCGCCCAGCACCACGGCATGGTCAACTACTGGAACGACGACCCGCTGTCCGGCCCCGCCTGGACCGCCGCCCGCCACCTGTGGAAGCAGGCCGACTTCGGGCCCCAGGACGTGGACGTCGCCCAGATCTACGACGCCTTCACCCCGCTGATCCCGCTCTCGCTGGAGGGCTACGGCTTCTGCGGCCGCGGCGAGGGCGCCGCCTTCACCGAGGGCGGCGCCCTGGAGATGGGCGGCCGGCTCCCCGTCAACACCGGGGGCGGCGGCCTGTCCGAGGCGTACGTGCACGGCTTCAACCTGATCAACGAGGGCGTCAAGCAACTGCGGGGCGTCTCCACCTCCCAGGTGCCCGACGCCACGACCTGCCTGGTGACGGCGGGCGAGGGAGTCCCGACGTCCGCGATCCTGCTGAGGAGCTGACCCGATGACCACCACGTCCACAGCCGCCGACGAACTCCTCCTGCCGGTCCCCGACGAGGACGGCGCCCCCTTCTGGGAGTACGCCGCCCAGGGCGAGCTGCGCGTCCAGGCCTGCGCCGCCTGCGGCCGGCTGCGCTTCCCGCCCCGCCCCTGCTGCCCGCACTGCCGGTCCTTCGACAGCGAGTGGCGCCGGATGAGCGGCCGCGGCCGCATCTGGTCCTACGTACGGCCGCACCCGCCGCTGCTGCCCGCCTACGCCGCGCAGGCCCCGTACAACGTGATCCTCGTGGAGCTCGCCGACGCCCCGCACATCCGGCTCGCCGGGAACCTGGTGACCTCGGCCGACGCCCCGCTCGACTCGGTGGACCCGGCCCGGCTGCGGATCGGCGCCCGGGTGCACGTGGTCTTCACCGAGACGGGCGGCATGGCCGTGCCCCGCTGGATCCTGGAGAAGTCATGACCGTGCGGGTGGACCGGGACAAGGAGACCGGTGTCGCCGTCGTCACCCTGGACCGCGAGCACCGGCACAACGCCGTCGACCTGGAGACCGCCGCCGAACTGAGCGAGGTGTGGCGGGAGTTCCGGTTCGCCGGGGAGGTACGGGCGGTGGTGCTGACGGGCGCCGGGGCGGCCGCCTTCTGCACCGGCATCGACCGCGGCGTCGACGTGCCGCAGCCCGCCTCCCCCTACTCGGCCGACGACCCGCTGATCGCCATCGGCCCGAAGTCGTGCGACCTGTGGAAGCCGGTCGTCGCCGCCGTCAACGGCATGGCCTGCGGCGGCGCCTTCTACCTGCTGGGCGAGGCGGAGTTCCTGATCGCCTCCGAGACCGCCACCTTCTTCGACCCGCACACCGCCTACGGGATGGTCAGCGCCTACGAGGCCGTCTACATGGCGCAGCGGATGCCCTTCGGGGAGGCGGCCCGGATGTCCCTCATGGGCACCGCCGAGCGGCTCTCCGCGCGCCGGGCCCACGCGATCGGACTGGTCTCGGAACTGACCGCACCCGACGAGCTGCTCCCGGCGGCCCTCCGGGCGGCGCAGACCCTGGCCGGCTTCCCCACGGAGGCGGTACAGGGCACCGTACGGGCCCTCTGGTCGGCGAAACAGGCCGCGCTCCAGCAGGCGCTGGCACAGGCTCCGGCGCTGATCGCGCTGGGGAACCTGGCACCGGAGCGGCAGGCGGAGCTGTTCGCCTCGCGGCGGCCCGGCACGGAGTTCAGGCTGCGCTGACGGGCAGGCCTGACCGACAAGACACCCCATGAGCTCGCGCGTCGGGGGTCGACCCGACGTGCGGGCCGCGCGGGCCGGGCGTAGCGTCGGCACCGGGACCCCTACCTCGGAGGGCCGGGCATGTTCCGCAACGTCCTCGGCTCGCTGATGGGTCTCGCCGGAGCGGCGGCCGCCGTCTGGAGCCCCTTCCGTGCCTGGTACGACGGCCGTCACGGACGCGACTACGGCGTCCAGGAGCTCTTCACCTCCGCCGGGATCACCGGCCACACGCCCACCCTGCTGGCCTCGATCCTGCTCCCCTACCTCTTCGCCGCCGTCCTCACCCTGTGCGCGGTCCTGCTCCGCTCGCGGCTGCTGATGGCGCTGGCGGGGGTGGTCGTACTCGGCTTCACGATCCTGTGGACGGTCCGCCAGGGCCAGGCCGCCGGAAGCCTGACCGTGGGCGGCGACGGGCACGGCCTCGGTGACGGACTCGCCAACGCCTTCGGCGCGGGTGCGCTGATCCTCCTGGGCTCCCTGGTGATGAGCGGCCACCCCACCCGCCCCACCCGTCCGCTCCCCCCGCCGACGCCCGCCTGATCCCACGGCCGGGCCGGGCCCCGGAAACGGCGGCGGCCCCGGCCCCCGGGTGGGGGCGGGGCCGACCGGCCGGTCAGGCGGGGTGGGGATCAGGCGGCGTCGACGACGCCGGACGCCGCGATCTCGACCTTGCCCTTGGGGGCGCCGGACTGGGAGCCCAGGGCCTCGATCTGGTCCACGAGCTCCTGGCCCGAGACGACCTCGCCGAAGACGACGTGCTTGCCGTCGAGCCACGAGGTGACGACGGTGGTGATGAAGAACTGCGAGCCGTTGGTGTTGCGGCCGGCGTTCGCCATCGACAGCAGGTACGGGCGGTCGTGCTTCAGCTGGAAGTTCTCGTCCTCGAACTTCTCGCCGTAGATGGACTTGCCGCCGGTGCCGTTGTGGTTGGTGAAGTCACCACCCTGCAGCATGAACTGGGGGATGACGCGGTGGAAGCCCGAGCCGGCGTAGCCGTAGCCGTTCTGGCCGGTGGCCAGCTCACGGAAGTTGCGCGCCGTCTTCGGGACGACGTCGTCGAAGAGGTTGAAGACGATGCGGCCGGCGGGGGCGCCGTTGATGGTGATGTCGAAGTAGACGTTGCTCATGGGGTCCATCCTGTCACTCCCGGTGCGGTGCGCTACCCGGCGGGGCCGCAGCCCCGCCTCCGGGCAGGTCAACCGCTCGTACGGGTGCCCGTACCCTTCGCCGCGTCCAGGGCGTACACGCAGCGGTCCTTGCTGCATGCGTAGACCACGCCCGCCTCCGCCACCGGGGCGCCCGTGATCTCGCCGCCCGTGGCCAGCTTCCAGCGCAGCTGGCCGCCCGCCGCGTCCAGCGTGTACAGGCAGTGGTCGGCCGAACCGAAGTGCACCCGGCCGTCCGCGACCGCCGGCAGACCGGTGATCTCGCCGCCCGCCGCGAACCGCCACTTCGGGGTGCCGGTGACCGCGTCGAGCGTGTACAGGGCACTGCCCGCGCCCAGGTGGACGTTGCCGTTCGCGACCACCACCGGGTCCGGGGACTGCCGTCCCTCCGTCGCGATCCGCCAGCGGTCCTGGCCGGTGGCCGCGTCGAGGGCGTAGACGGTGCCCAGGTAGTCGACGAGGTAGACCCCGCCGCCCGTGACGGCCGCGCCCGGCGCGAAGGCCGGGGGTGCCAGGAAGACCGCGGGGGCCTCGAAGTGCCAGCGGACCCGGCCCGAGGCCCGGTCCACCGAGATGACCCGGGTGCCGGCCGCGACGTACACGTTGCCGTCGGGGGCCGGAGTGACGCGCACGGGCACGTTCCCGCAGGAGGCCGCGTCACCGATCGGATAGGACCAGGACTCGCGGCCGGTGCGGGCGTCCAGGGCGCGCAGCCGGGCGTCCTGCCAGACGTACACCGTGCCGTCGTGGAGGACGGGGGCCGCCTCCGGGGTCTCGAAGTCGCTCTGCGCGCCGGTCAGCTCCCACAGCTTGTGGCCGCCCGAGGCCTCCCGGCCCTGTACGCCGCCGCCGCGGGTGGCGGTGACGACCGTGCCGCGCTCGGCGCGCAGCGCGTACACCCAGGCGTCGGTGGACAGCCGCCACCGCTCGGAGCCGTCGCCGGCGTCGAGCGCGTACAGGGAGGGGCCGTCGGAGGCGTGGATCCGGCCGTCGGCGACCGCCATGGACCAGGCGACGTCGCGGGTCTTGAACTGGCGGCGGCCGCTCGCCACGTCCAGGGCGTGGACCTCGAAGGAGGTCACGTACAGCAGGTTCCCGGCAACGGTCGGCGTGCCCCAGACCTCGTTGGACATGCGGAAGCGCCACGGCCGCCAGCGGCCGCTGTCCGGGGCCGGACCGGGGCTCGGTACGGGCTGCACCGCCGAGGGGGTGGCCACCGACCCGCCGGGCGGGCGGATCCAGCCGGTCGCCGAGTCCGCGGCTGCGGAGGAGGCGTGCGCGGCCGGGGCCGCGGCGGTCGCGCGCGGCCCGGGACCGATCGGCACCGGCGAGCCGCCCAGGCGCACCGGCTCGCCCGAGGGCACCGGGGACATCGGCGGGTGGTGCGGGCGCTGCGGGACGGCCTGGCCGGTACGCGGGTCCACCCAGGAGTCGGCCCCGCGCGGGCGGCGGTGCGTGACGGCCTCGGCGGCCGACCCGCGGCCCCCGGAGGCCGGTCCGGGCGCCGGCACCGCGGGAAGGGGCGCGGGCGGCGTACGGTGCCCCGCGCGCCGGGCCTCGATCATCGCGACGGCCCGGGCGGGCAGCCACGCCGAGGCGGTGCCGCTGTCGTCGCCGCCGTCGAACAGGTGCGGGGCGAGCTGCGCCTGCAGGTCGGCCGGGGTGGGCCGGAGCGTGGCGTCCATCTGCATGCAGGAGTCGATCAGCGGCCGCAGCTCGGCCGGGAGACCCTCCAGGTTGGGGCCCTCGCGCAGCAGCATGAAGACCGTCTCCACCGGATTCGCCCCGTGGTACGGCGGGTGCCCGGTCGCGGCGAAGACGAGGGTGGAGCCGAGCGAGAAGACGTCGCTGGCGCCCTTGACGCTGCGCGAGTCCTTGGCCTGCTCGGGCGACATGTAGGCGGGGGTGCCGACGGCGACGTTCGTCATGGTCAGACGGGTGTTGGAGACCCCGCTCGCGATACCGAAGTCGATCACGCGCGGGCCGTCCTCGACGACGAGCACGTTGGACGGCTTCAGGTCGCGGTGGACCAGGCCGGCGCCGTGGATGGACTGCAGGGCCTCGGCGATACCGGCCGCGAGCCACCGTACGGCCTGGGCGGGCATGGGCCCGCACTCGTTGACGATCTCCTCCAGGGAGGGCGCCGGGACGTAGGCGGTCGCCAGCCACGGCACGGCGGCGCGCGGGTCGGCGTCGACCACGGCCGCGGTGTAGAAGCCGGACACCGCGCGGGCCGCCTCCACCTCGCGGGTGAAGCGGACCCGGAAGAGCTGGTCCTCGGCGAGCTCGGTGCGCACCGTCTTGATCGCGACCCGCCGTCCGGACGCGGACCGCGCGAGATAGACCAGCCCCATGCCGCCGGCGCCGAGCCGTCCCAGCACCTCGAAGGGGCCGATCCGTCTCGGGTCGTGCTGCGTCAGCTGCTCCACCACTCGCCTCCACACCTCCCCGTACGGGCCACTCAGCGGGCCCGCATCCACCGGCACGGGGCCCTGCCCCGTGCAGCGTCTCACTCCGGGCGCCGCCCGGGTCGAGCAACCCCGATTCTGTCAGGCCCGGACCCGGTCCGGCCCCGGCACGTCGAGCGGGGTGGTGTGATCTGCTCGGCGATCCTTCCGGGACCGGGGCGCTACGGACGGGATACGGGCGGAATGCGGGCCCCGCTGCCCGGTGGGCGGGGGCTGCGCGTCGGGCCTGCGTCCGGCTACGCGTCCGGCTTCGTGCGGGGTTCCGAGAGCAGCCCGAAGACCGCCCCCTGGTTGTCGGCGACGACCGCGATCCGCCCGTAGGGGGTGTCGAAGGGATCGGCGGTGACCCGGCCGCCGAGCCGCTGCACCATGGCGACCGACTGGTCGCAGTCCGGTACGGCGAAGTAGGCCAGGAAGTGCGCGGGCATGGCCTCGGGGAAGGCGTCCGTGATCAGGCTGCGGCCGAGGACGGCGGTGTTTGTGCCGGGCGCGGTCCCGGGCGGCGACCAGATGCGGTACTCGACGCCGGCGTCGTCCTGGTCCTGCGGGACGTAGCCGAAGACCTTGGCGTAGAAGACGTCGACGGCGTCGCGGGCGCGTGTGTAGACCTCGCTCCAGCAGTACGTGTACGGCTCCCCCTGGGCGTCGAAGCCGTGGTGGGTGCCGGGCTGCCACAGGCCGAAGACGGCGCCGCCGGGGTCGGCGGCCATCGCGGCGGTGCCGTACGGGCCGACCGGCATCGGGTCCATCACCATCTGGCCGCCGGCGGCGCGGATGCGCTGGGCGCAGGCGTAGGCGTCGGTGGTGTAGAGGTAGATCCCCCAGACGGTGGGCATGCGGCCGTCGGGTTTGGGGGCGAGGGCGGCGACGTTGCGGCCACGGCTGTAGGCCTGGGTGTAGTGGCCGTACTCGGCGCCCGCACCCTCGGCGAAGGTCCACCCGAAGAGCTCACCGTAGAAGCGCTTGCCCGCCTCGACGTCCGGAAGCGAGGCGTCCACCCAGCAGGGTGCGCCTTCCGCGAATGCGGCCATGGGCCCGTTTCCTTCCGTTGTGCGGGGGTGTGTACCCTCCCAACCCTCTCAGCCATGATCCGTCCGAAAACTTGTCCACAGCCTGTTGATAAGACTATTCGGGGGAAACCTTGCGGAACCGGACGACACGCCCGGGCCCGGGCGCGGGGCGCGGGCAGCACGCGGACACGGCCCGGCCGGGGGCGCGCGGGAGCCGATTTCCGTCCGGAATGCGCCCACCCGGCGGCCCGGGAACGCCTTCGGCCCAGGCCAGGGACCCCGTAACCCCATTTGCAGGCGGCCGAATAGCGCGCCGATCCCCCCTCGGTAAGCTGACGGCATGACAGGACAAGTACGCACCGTCGACGGGCGTGTCGCCGGCCGGCGCGGCCAGGCGACGCGGCAGAAGCTGCTCGACTGCCTCAGCGAGATGCTCAGCTCCTCGCCGTACCGCGACGTCAAAGTGATCGACGTCGCCCGCAAGGCCGGTACCTCCCCCGCGACCTTCTACCAGTACTTCCCGGACGTCGAGGGCGCCGTCCTGGAGATCGCCGAACAAATGGCCACCGAGGGCGCGCAGTTGACGTCGCTCGTCGAGGGCCGGACCTGGGTCGGCAAGTCAGGGTGGGCCGCCGCCGAGGAACTCGTCGAGGGCTTCCTGGAGTTCTGGCGCCGCAACGACGCGATCCTGCGGGTCGTCGACCTCGGCGCGGCCGAGGGCGACAAGCGCTTCTACAAGATCCGCATGAAGATCCTGAACTCGGTCACCAACTCCCTCACCGAATCGATGAAGGAGCTCCAGGCCAAGGGCAAGGTCGACAAGGACATCAGCCCCGCGGCGATGGCCGGTTCACTGGTCGCGATGCTGGCCGCGGTCGCCTCGCACCAGAAGGGCTTCCAGACCTGGGGCGTCAAGCAGGCCGAGCTCAAGCCGAACCTGGCGCTGCTCGTCCACCTCGGCATCACGGGCAAGAAGCCCACGAAGTAGCGGCGGACCCCCGGACGCCCTCCAGGGGCCCGCCGACCACGCACGATCGCCTGCGATCAGCGACGCTCCAGGCGGAACAACCGGATCTCGCGCTCGATGCGCGCCTGGTACGTCGCATACGGCGGCCAGAACCTCAGCACCGCCTGCCACGCCTCCGCGCGTTCCTCACCCGCCAGCAGCCGGGCCCGGACGGGGATGTCCCGGCCTTGCCAACTCACGTCCGCGTCCGGGTTCTTGAGCAGATTCCCGGTCCATGCCGGGTGTCCGGGCCGGCCGAAGTTGGACCCGATCAGGATCCACGTCGCCCCGCCGTGCTCCGGCATGCAGGCCAGCGGGGTCGTGCGCGGCTCACCGGTCCTGGCGCCCTTGGCGGTGAGGATCACGCCCGGCAGCATCTGGGCGCTGAGGATGACCTTGCCGCGGGTCAGCTTGTGCACCGCCTTGTCCAGGGCGGGGATGAAGTGGGGTGCGATCTTGGCGAAGAGCACGGTCGAGGAGACCTTCTGCATCAGCTTGACGCCGGGAGCCATCAGACGACCACCTTCTCTTGGGCGGGCGGGTACGGGGCCGGGTCCGCGGCCGGGTTCGCGGCCGGGTCCGTGTCCACTGCGGGGTGGTCCGGCGGCCGCACGGCCGCCGGGTCCGCGAACAGGCCCGCACGGTCGGCGGCGTGCGCCCGCAGCCGGTGGACCGGACCGAACAGCAGCTCGTCGGCCGCCGCCCGCTTGAAGTAGAGGTGCGCGTCGTGCTCCCAGGTGAAGCCGATGCCGCCGTGCAGCTGGATCGCCTCGCCCGCGGTCACCCGCAGCGCCTCCAGGGCCTGGGCGAGCGCGAGGCCGCCCTGGTCCGGGTCCCAGGCGGCGTAGTAGGCCGCCGAGCGGGCCGCCTGCACCTGCACGTACAGGTCGGCGAGGCGGTGCTTGACCGCCTGGAAGGAGCCGATCGCCCGGCCGAACTGCTCGCGCTGGCGTACGTACTCCACCGTGCGGGCCAGCGCCTGACCGGCCGCGCCGACCGCCTCGGCGGCCAGCACGGCAGCGGCGGTACGCCCGGTGGCGGCGAGCGCGCCGAGCACATCGGCCCCCTCGACTCCGAGCAACTGCGCCGGTACGTCCCGCAGTTCGATCCTGGCCTGGGGACGGGTCTCGTCGAGGACGGTCTGCCGGGACCGTACGAGCCCCGGCGCGTCCTCCCGTACGAGGAACAGCAGTGTGCGGCTGCGGGCGAAGCCGCCGGTGTGCGCGGCGACCAGCAGCAGCCCGGCGCTGTGCCCGTCGAGCACCTGGGCGGCCTCCCCGTACAGCCGCCAGCCGCCCCCGGCGGTGTCGGCACCGGCGCCGGCGCCGGCGCCGGCGGCAACGGCCCGGGCCTGGACGCCGCCCGCGCGGCCGCCGCCGGACCACTGCCCGGAGGCGTCCTCGCCGGTCAGCGCGAGGGCGGTGGCCAGCGCCGGGCCGCTGACGGCGAGGGCGGCGGTCAGCCCGCCCGTCGCCAGCGGTGGGAGCAGCGCGGAGCGCTGGGCTTCGGTACCGAGGGCGGCGATCAGGGGCACACACAGCGCGGCGGTGGCCAGCAGCGGCGAGGGCAGCAGCGCCCGGCCCGTCTCCTCGCAGGCCAGGGCCAGGTCGGCGGGGGCGCAGCCGACACCGCCGTACTCCTCGGCGACGGCGATGCCGGGCAGCCCGAGCTGCCGGGCCAGCTGCTGCCAGAGCTCGCGGTCGTGTCCGGCGGCGGTGCGGACGGCGGCCTTGACCTCGTCGGGGCCGCAGCGTTTGCCCAGGATCTCGCGCAGGGTACGGCGTATCTCGTCCTGCTCCGCGGTGAAGGCGGCATCCATCGTCGGGCTCCTCCCCGTGTCTGACGGGCCGTCATATTAGGCCCGGCGGAGGCAGATGCACAGGGGGCGGAGGCGGCCGGTTGTGCGGCGGGGTCTAGCGTCTGACACTTCGTCAGATATACCGTCCCCTCATGCCTGGACCCTCATCCGGACCCGCATCCGGACCCCTGTCCACACCCGCGACCACACCCGCGACCGGCCCCGGACCCGCACCCCGCGCCCGCCGGAGGGTCGCGGTGGTCGGCGTCGCCCTCTCGGACTGCGGCCGCGTCGACGGCCCCACCCCCTACGCCCTGCACGCACAGGCCGCCCGGCGCGCCCTGGCCGACTCCGGCCTGCAGCGCTCCGTCATCGACGGATTCGCCTCGGCCGGCCTCGGCACGCTCGCACCGGTCGAGGTGGCCGAGTACCTGGGCCTGCGACCCACCTGGGTCGACTCCACCTCGGTCGGCGGCTCGACCTGGGAGGTCATGGCCGCCCACGCGGCGGACGCGATCGCCGCCGGGCACGCCAACGCCGTGCTCCTGGTCTACGGCTCCACGGCCCGCGCCGACATCAAGGCGCGGCGCCGCACGTCCAACCTCTCCTTCGGAGCGCGGGGGCCGCTGCAGTTCGAGGTCCCGTACGGCCACACGCTGATCTCCAAGTACGCCATGGCCGCCCGCCGCCACATGCACGAGTACGGGACGACGCTGGAGCAGCTCGCCTCCGTGGCCGTACAGGCCCGGGCGAACGCGGCCACGAACCCGGACGCCATGTTCCGCGACCCGATCACGGTCGAGGAGGTACTGGGCGGCGACATGATCGCCGACCCCTTCACCAAGCTGCACTGCTGCATCCGCTCGGACGGCGGCTGCGCGGTGCTCCTGGCGGCGGAGGACTACGTACCGGACACCGCGAAGGCACCCGTCTGGATCCTGGGGGCCGGTACGTCCGTCTCCCACACCACCATGTCGGAGTGGGAGGACTTCACGGTGTCCCCGGCGGCGGTGTCGGGCCGCATCGCCTTCGAGCGGGCCGGCCTCACCCCGGCGGACGTGGACCTCGCGGAGATCTACGACGCCTTCACCTACATGACCCTGGTGACCCTGGAGGACCTCGGCTTCTGCGCGAAGGGCGAGGGCGGGGCGTTCGTGGAGAAGGGCCGCCTGCTGCGCGACGGGGAACTCCCGGTCAACACCGACGGCGGCGGCCTCTCGGCCTGCCACCCCGGCATGCGCGGCCTGTTCCTCCTGGTCGAGGCGGTCCGCCAGCTGCGCGGCGAGGCGGGGGCGGGCCAGGTCACCAAACCCGGCGGCCGCCTCCCGGAGGTCGCCCTGGCCTCGGGCACGGGCGGCTGGTTCTGCTCGTCGGGAACGGTCCTGCTGGGGCGTGGGTGACCGCCCCCCCGCCCGAGGGCGGGGGGGGCGGCTACTTGCCCTCGGCGAGGGTGTGCGCCACGAGGGCGTTGGCGTGCCCGTGCCCGAGGCCGTGCTCGGTCTTGAGCCAGGAGACGAGCTCCATGTGCTTGGTCAGCGGCGAGGACCGGATGAGGTCCTGCCACTCCCCGATCGGGCGTCCGTACTTCTTCTCGATCGAGGGGAAGTAGCTGGCGGGGCCCTTCACTGTCTCGGCCATGATGCGTGTCCCTCCGGGGGTGGTGCGGGTGTGTGCGGTGCGGTCTCGCAGGTATGACCACGTCGGGGATGAGAACTCATCGGTGAGGCGAAAGATTTCTTCGGGGGGCGGGGCGGGGTCGGGGGCTTCGGTGGTCGGGAGCCTGTCGGGCGGCATCGGGGATGCGTATGGGAGTTTCCCGACCACCGAAGCCCCCGACCCCGCCCGCCCCGACCCCGCCCAGCCGGCTCCCGCCCCCGAAGCCCCCGCCCTGTTGTTCCATATGCCTCATGAACAACGAGAGCAGCGACAGCAGCCGCGAGATCAGCAGCGACGAGTTCAGCGCCACCCTGCATTCCCTGCGCGTGTGGGACTGCCCGCTCCCCGGGTTCGATACCGGGGCCGCGCCCCGTGAGCCTTTGGCGTTGTTCCGGGAGTGGTTCGTGCATGCCGCGCGGGCGGGGCAGTTGGAGCCGCACACCATGAGTCTGGCGACCGTGGACGGGGACGGGCGGCCCGACGTGCGGACGCTGATGCTGCACGACGTCGACGCGCGCGGCTGGCACTTCGCCTCGCACGCCACCAGCGCCAAGGGCGTGCAGCTGGCCGGGCGGCCGGCGGCCGCGCTCGGGTTCTACTGGCCGACCGTGGGCCGCCAGGTCCGTGTCCGGGGCCGGGTCACCGCCTGCGGGCCCGAGGAGAGCCGGGCGGACCTGGCGGTCCGCTCGCGGGGTGCGCTCGCCGCCGCGCTCACGGGCCGGCAGAGCGAGGTGCTCGGCTCCGTGGAGGAGCTGGCGCGGGTCTCGGCGGCCGCCTGGGAGCGGGCCGGGGCCGAGCCGGACGCGCCGGCCCCGACCTGGACGCGGTACGTGCTGGACCCCGCCGAGGTGGAGTTCTTCCAGGGGGACGCCGCGCGCCGGCACATCCGCCTGCGGTACTCCCGTACCGCCGGCGGCTCCTGGGAGCGCGAGCTGCTCTGGCCCTGATCCCCGGCCCGCAGGGCCCTCAGTCCGGTGCCGGCCGGAAGACCGCCACCCACACCCCGTCCGCGGCCTCGCGGAAGGTGACCGTCAGCGGCATGCCGATGCGCAGCTCCGGCGCCTCGCAGTCCACCACCTCGGTCATCATCCGCGGGCCCTCGGCGAGGTCGACGACCGCCGCCGTGTAGGGGACGCGCGTACCGAACGGCGGGAGGTCGTTGCGGTGGATCACCGACCACGTATAGAGGGTCGCCCGGCCGCTCGCCGTCTCCCACGTCACGCGGTCCTCGCCCGCCCAGCAGAACGGGCAGAACTCGCGCGGGTAGTGGTGCGCCCGCCCGCAGTCGGCGCAGCGCCGCAGCAGCAGCCGGCCCGCCGCGGCCGCGTCCCAGTAGGGGCGGGTGAAGTCGTCCGCCTCGGGGAGGTCGTACCGCACCGTGGCGCTCACGGGAACAGTCCGATCGCCGCGTCGAGCGACCAGGTCTGCCAGGACATGGCGAGGAGCGCGACGAGGGAGATGAGCGCCATCATCGCGTTCTGCCCCTGCTCGGCCCAGTCGTGGATCATCAGCACCAGGTAGAGGAGGTTCAGCAGGAGCCCTCCGACGAGTGCGACCGGGGTCAGGAAGCCGAGTACGAGGCCCAGCCCGAGTGCGAGTTCCGCGTAGACGACGATGTACGCCATCGCTTTCGGCCGCGGTGCGACGACCAGCTCGAAGCCGCCCTTGACGAAGGTCCACCGGTGTTTGCCGGCGACGTCGGCGGCCCAGGCGATGCCGGTGCCGCGCTCGAACCAGCCCTTCTTGTCCTTGTGCCGCCAGCTCTCCAGCCACCACAGGCCGAGGCCTATCCGGAGCACGGCGAGCCATTCGGCCCCACTGAGCCAGATGGTCTGCATCGGCAGCCCCCACCCCTCTCGCGATCGACGCGCACCCTCTATCTGACGGTACGTCAGTTGAGCGGATCCGGGGCGATCGCGCAAGGCCCCGGCCGGCCTCGGGTCCGCGCCCCCGCGGGCGCCGCGCGGGCCCGTGATCGATCCGCAATCGATTCCCCGCCCGACCGAGACCCATCAACCCAGCGTGGCGATACGATCACACCTCATGCCCGGAGACGCCGCAGCACCCGACATGACCACCCAGCCCCGCCCCGTGTACGTCATCGGGGCCGGCCCCGGCGGCCTCGCCGCCGCCGCCGCGCTGCGCGCCCGCGGGGTCCGCGCGGTGGTCGTCGAGAAGTCCGACGCGGTCGGCGCATCCTGGCGGCAGCACTACGACCGGCTGCGCCTGCACACCACGCGCCGGCTCTCCGCCCTCCCGGGCCTGGCCATGCCGCGCCGCTTCGGGCGCTGGGTCACCCGCGACAACGTCGTGCGCTACCTGGAGCGGTACGCCGAGTTCCACGAGCTGGAGCTGGTCACCGGCGTGGAGGTGACCCGGATCGAGCCCGCTGCCCCCGCCCCCGGCCCCGGCCCCGAGGGTGAGGGCGCGGGCGAGGGCGGCTGGACCCTGCACGCCAGCGGCGGCCGCGAGCTGGCGGCCGAGGCCGTCGTCATCGCCACCGGGTACAACCACACGCCCGCGCTCCCCGACTGGCCGGGCCGGGACACGTACGAGGGACGGCTGCTGCACGCCCGCGAGTACCGCAACCCCCTGCCGTACGCCGGCCAGGACGTCCTCGTCGTCGGCGTCGGCAACACCGGCGCCGAGATAGCCGTCGACCTCGTCGAGGGCGGCGCGGCGCGGGTGCGGCTCGCCGTGCGCACCGCACCGCACATCATGCGCCGCTCCACCGCCGGCTGGCCGGCCCAGCGCAGCGGGATCCTGGTGCGCCGGCTGCCGGTGCGGCTCGTGGACCGGGTGGGCCGGCTCGTCGCCCGGGCGTCCGTACCGGACCTGTCGGCGTACGGGCTTCCGCGCCCGGCCACCGGCCTGTACAGCAGGGTGAGGCAGGGGTCGATCCCGGTTCAGGACGTCGGCCTGATCGACGCGGTCCGCAGCGGCAAGGTCGAGCCGGTGGCCGCCGTCGAGGCCTTCGACGGCGCCGAGGTGGTGCTCGCGGACGGCTCGCGGATCGCCCCGGACGCGGTGATCGCGGCGACCGGCTACCGCCGGGCCCTGGAGGGGCTGGTCGGCCACCTCGGGGTGCTCGACGAGCGCGGCCGCCCGCGTACGCACGGGGCCCGCACCCCCGAGCAGGCCCCCGGCCTGTACTTCACCGGATTCAGCAACCCCATCAGCGGCATGTTCCGGGAGATGGCCCTGGACGCGGAGAAGATCGCCAAGGCGGTCGCCCGCCGGTCGGGCAAGGCCGCCTCGTGAAGCCGACCGGCCCGGGCGCTCCGGCCTCCCGGATCCGGGAGGCCGCCAGGACCGCGTGGAGCGAGCCGCTGTCCCGCTGGTACCTGGTGCTGCTCACGGTCTGCGCGGTGTGGTCGATGACGGGCGGCGGCGGGCCCGGCGAGAACGGCTGGCTGGCCCGCAGCATCGCCGTGGTGCTGACGATGCCCTGGCTCCTCGTCGTGCACCTCTTCCTCGTCCTCACCCAGGCCGACACATGGCTGCTCGGCTACAGCATCTACTTCGAGTCCCCCGCCTGGCTGTTCGAGCCGCTCTGGGCGCTCTACTGCCTGACCGCCGGGCTGCTGAACGCACGGCTGCTGGCCCGCGTGTCGCGCTCGACGCGGGAGGCGGGATCCGCGCCGTGGTGGGTTCCGATGTTCACCCTGGCCTTCTTCGCCGGGCTGTTCGCCCTCTGGCGCGCCTGAGCCGCGTCGGCGACCGGGGCAGGTCGGGCCAGGGCGGGCCGGGCCGGGGCGGGTCCGACTCCGGCCGGGTCGGGCCGCGTCGGCCGAATCGCGCCCTGGACCGGTCCCGGCGGGATCTGTCACCGTTCACTTCACCACACCACCTCCACACCTTTCCTGCGCAGCCCTGTTCCTGACGGCACGTCAGTTCAGTAATCTGACTGCACGTCAGTTATCGAGTTCCATCGAGGTTCATCGAGCAGGAGCGGGCGGCAACGATGCTTGGATCTACTCACGGCACCCTCACCACCGACTTCCGCGCACGTGTCGAGGCCTGCGGGGAGTCTCCCAGGACCGCCGTCCACTCGTCGGCGGCCCCCTCCGCCGACGACGCGGTCCCCCTGGACGTCAGCGGCCGACCGCTGCACGCCGACGTCCCCGACCTGGACCGGTTCTTCCGGCCCGAATCCGTGGCCGTCATCGGCGCCTCCGACACGGAAGGCCGGCCGAACACCGGCATCACCCGCCAGCTCATCGCCTGGGCGGAGCGCGTCGGCGCACGGATCCACCCCGTGCACCCCACCCGCCCCGCCGTCTTCGGGCTGACCTGCCACGCCTCCGTGGCCGACCTGCCCGAACAGGTGGACCTCGCCGTCCTCCTCGTCGCCGACCCGCTCCCCGTCATCGAGGAACTGGCCGCGACCAAGGTCAAGTTCGCGGTCGCCTTCGCCTCCGGCTTCGCCGAGACCGGCGACGCGGGCGCCGCCGCCCAGGAGCGGCTCGGCGCCGCCGTCCGGGGCTCCGGCCTGCGCCTGCTGGGCCCGAACACCAACCTCAACGCCTTCGAGAAGTTCCGCGAGGACCTCGACGGCCCGGCGATCGCCCTGATCACCCAGTCCGGCCACCAGGGCCGGCCCGTCTACACCCTGCAGGAGCTGGGCATCCGCCTCTCCCACTGGGCGCCCACCGGCAACGAGGCGGACCTGGAGACCTCCGACTTCATCTCCTACTTCGCCGAGCAGCCCGAGGTCGGGGCCATCGCCTGCTACGTGGAGGGCCTCAAGGACGGCCGGTCCTTCCTGCTCGCCGCCGACCACGCCGCGCGCAACGGCGTCCCCGTCGTCGCCGTCAAGGTCGGCCGCACCGAGACCGGCGCCCGCATGGCCGCCTCCCACACCGGGAAGCTGACCGGCGCCGACACCGTCGTGGACGCCGCCATGCGCCAGTTCGGCGTCATCCGCGTCGACGGCCTCGACGAGCTCCAGGACACCGCCGCGCTGCTCGCCCGGGCCCGCAAGCCCAAGGCGGACGGGGTCGTCGTGTACTCCATCTCCGGCGGCACCGGGGCCCACTTCTCCGACCTGGCCACGGAAGCGGGCCTGACCCTGCCCACCCTCTCGCAGGCCAAGCAGGACGAACTCCACCAGTGGATCCCCGGGTACCTGAACGTCGCCAACCCCGTCGACAACGGCGGCCACCCCGTCGGCGACTGGCGCGGCCGCAAGATCATCGACGCGATCCTCGCCGACCCCGAGGTGGGCGTCCTGATCTGCCCGATCACCGGCCCCTTCCCGCCCATGAGCGACAAACTCGCCCAGGACCTGGTGGACGCCGCCGAGCAGAGCGACAAGCTGATCTGCGTGATCTGGGGCTCCCCCGTCGGCACCGAGGACGCCTACCGCACCACCCTCCTCGGCTCCTCCCGCGTGGCCACCTTCCGTACCTTCGGCAACTGCATCACCGCCGTACGCGCCTACCTCGGCCACCACCGCTTCACCGCCGGATACCGCTCCCCCTTCGAGGACGCACCGCGCACGCCCTCGCCCTCGTACCGCAAGGCGCAGGCCCTCATGCGGCCGTCCCAGCAGCTCAGCGAGCACGCGGCGAAGCAGCTCCTGCGCGCCTACGGGATACGGGTGCCCCGCGAGCAGCTGGTGACCAGCGCGGCGGCGGCGGTCCGCGCGGCCGGGCTGGTCGGCTACCCGGTGGTGATGAAGGCCTCGGGCCCGCAGCTGGGGCACAAGACGGAACTCGGCCTGGTGAAGATCGGCCTCACCTCGGCGAGCCAGATCCGTGACGCGTACCGGGAGCTGACCGACATCGCGCGCTACGAGAACGTGCCGCTCGACGGGATCCTGGTCTGCCAGATGGTGGAGCGGGGCGTGGAGATGGTCGTCGGCGTGACCCAGGACGACCTCTTCGGCCCCACGGTCACCGTCGGGCTGGGCGGGGTCCTGGTGGAGGTCCTGCACGACGCGGCGGTCCGCGTGCCGCCGTTCGGCGAGGACCAGGCGCGGGCGATGCTGAGGGAGCTGCGCGGGCATGCGCTGCTGGAGGGCGTACGGGGGGCGCCGCCGGCCGATGTGGACGCCCTGGTGGAGGTCGTCCTGCGGATCCAGCGGATGGCTCTCGAACTGGGCGACGAGCTGTCCGAGCTGGACATCAACCCGTTGATGGTGCTCCCCCGGGGGCAGGGGGCGGTGGCGCTGGACGCGCTGGCCATCTGCCGCTGACGATTTTCAGCCCCGCCGGCGTTTGAGGCGCGGGGGTCCGGGGGCTGGCCCCCGGCAACGGCGCTGCGCCACAGACTCGGCAGCAGCCCCCGCCCCGCCGTTTCCCGGGGCTCCGCCCCAGACCCCGCGCCTCAAACGCCGGCGAGGCTTAGAAGAACGGGAGTTCACCATGACCGGCATCACGGAGGACGAAGTCCTCCACCGCATCGAGAACGGCGTCGCCTGGATCACCCTCAACCGCCCCGAGGCGATGAACGCCGTCACCTGGGACCAGCGCGAGCGCGTCATCGCGCTGCTCGCCGAGGCATCCGCCGATCCGGCCGTGCGGGCCGTCGTCGTCACCGCCACCGGCAAGGGCTTCTGCGCGGGCGCCGACCTGCGCGGCGGCCCCGCCGGCGGCGGGGAACGCGTCGCCGGCGATGTCGCCCGGCTGATCCGCCTCGGCGCGCAGCGCCTGATCACCGCCGTGCTCGACTGCGAGAAGCCCGTCCTCGCCGCCGTCAACGGCACGGCCGCCGGTATCGGCGCCCACCTCGCCCTCGCCTGCGACCTCGTGATCGCCGCCGAACCGGCCCGCTTCATCGAGGTGTTCGTCCGCCGCGGCCTGGTCCCCGACGGCGGGGGCGCGTATCTGCTGCCCCGGCTCGTCGGCCCGCAGAAGGCCAAGGAGCTGATGTTCTTCGGCGATGCCGTCCCGGCCGCCGAGGCCGAACGCCTGGGTCTGGTCAACCGGGTGGTTCCGGCCGCGGAGTTGGAGGCGACGGCCCGTGAATGGGCCGAGCGGCTCGCCCAGGGGCCCACCCGGGCACTGGCCATGACCAAGCAGCTGGTCAATGCCTCCCTGGACGGTGACCGGGCGGCCTCGCTCGCCGCCGAGGCCACCGCTCAGGAGATCAACATGACCACCGCCGACGCGAACGAGGGCGTGGCGAGCTTCGTGGAGCGCCGCACGCCCAAGTACCTCGGCCGCTGACGGAACCGCCCGGCGCACTACATCCGCGGGTCGGGCTTGAGCAGCGCGAACACCGCTCCGGCCGGGTCGGCCAGCCAGGCGATCCGGCCGACGTCGGGCAGGTCGGTGGCCGGCATGAGCACCGATCCGCCGTTCGCCTTGGCCGCCGCGACGGTGGCGTCGACGTCCGTCGATGCGAAGTACGGCACCCAGCGCGCCTGGTCGTCCCCGCCCTCGCCCAGGAAGGGGGCGACCCCGCCGAAGGAGGCGTCCTGCTGGTCTCCGTCGGCGGTGCTCAGCACCCGGTACATCATTCCGGGCGCGGGCATCTCGGCGCTGCGCCAGCCGAACACCCCGGTGTAGAAGGCGATGTCGGCGACGGGATCGGCCACGTGGAGCTCCGTCCACACGAGCGTGTTGTCGGCGGAGGTCAGCTGGAGCCCGGCGGTCTTCCCGGGCTGCCAGCAGGCGAACTCGGCGCCCTGCGGGTCGGTGAACTGGGCCAGCCAGCCCTCCCCCATGACGTCCATGGGCTCCATCCGGACCGTGCCGCCGCCGGCGGTGACGGCCGTCGCAGTGGCCTGGATGTCGGGGGTCATGAAGTGCTGCATCCAGGCGGAGGTGGCCCCCTCCTCGGTGAGCGGCCCGAGCGCGGCGACGGTCTTGCCGTCCACCTGGAAGAACCCGTACCCGCCCGCCTCGGGCCCGGCGGAGACGAACTCCCAGCCGAGGACGGCGCTGTAGAACGCGGCGGCCGCCTCGGTGTCGGGGCTGCCGAGGTCGAGCCAGTTGGGTGATCCGGTGGTGAAGTCGGTGCCGAGCATGGGGTCCTCCCGGGACTACGGCGGCGGTACGAGGTCGCTGCCACGATGCCGAGCCTCCACCCGCGCCCGGGCGCACGGCCCCACGGCGGCGGGGGGTTTCACCCGTGTGGGGGTACGGGAGGCTCGGCGCGGCGGCGGGATCACGGGGCGAGGAGGACGTCCGGCGGGCCGGAGCGCCACAGGGGCCGCACGGACCCGGGGCCCGTGTTGCCGACCGGGTGGAGCTCGGGGCGGCGGCCCGCGGGACCGGCCTCCTGCCACTGCGTCTGCCAGCCGGGGCAGCCGCCGACGGTCAGTTCCACCCCGGCCCGCCGGTCGGACCGCGGGTCGGCCGGCCGTTCCCGCCAGGTGCCCGTGGCGGTGCAGCGCACCGCGGAGCCGTCGCCCGGATTGACGGGGAGGTCCTCGACGGCGAGTTCGCCGCCCTCCCGGAGCCGGACCGTCCCGCCGCCCTCGCCGCGCCAGGTGCCGGCGTACTGCGGCTGCCCCCACCGGGGCGGCTCGTAGCCGTCGGCCGCGGCCCGGTCGGCCGCGTACGGACCGCCGACCAGGGTGGCCAGCGCGAGCACGCCGGAGGTGGCGTACGCCGCCGTCGCGACCCAACCGCAGGACCGGGTGGTGCGCAGCGCCAGGCCCGCCACCAGCAGGGGGAGTACGCCGCTGCCCGCGATCCAGGCCAGGGAGGGGAGGAACGGGCCCCCCGCACGCCACAGGAGCAGGGCGCAGGCCGCGGACATGCCGAGGAGCCAGGCCGGCGCGGCGGCGGTTTCGCCCGTCCGGCGGGCCAGGGCGAGGGCGGGGCGGGTGAAGACGAAGGCGTGCAGGAAGCCGATGCCCAGCAGCACGGCGGGGACGACCACGGCTCCCGCGACGAGGTAGGTGAGCAGGCCGTCTCCCCGGGTGGTCAGCTCGAAGCCGTCGTCCGGCTCCGGCAGGACGACGAACAGGGCCAGCCCTATCAGCAGCTGCCCGGCGAAGACCGCTTCCGCGCCGGGTGCCGACGCCCACCATCCGCGATCCGTCGCCTGCGGCACCCGTGTCACCTGCGCCATCCTGCCCACCCACCCCTGTCTGAACGCGTTCAAGACTCTTGGAGCGGGACTCTACACTTTTCCTGAACATGTTCAAATAGCGCGCCCGCCTTCCCGCCTCTTCCTATCTGACGAACCGTCAGCTTCAATCGTCGGTGTGATGGGACATGCAGGGATGGCGGCCACCGTCGTCCGATACCTCAGGTCAGTGGGCTCCCCCACCTCCGCCTCGGCGCAGGGGGAACCCGGGTCCGTCGACGCCCTGCCGCGTCCCGACCTGCGGGCCGTCGGCGAGGACGAGCGCGCGCCGGTGTCCCCGGCCGAGTTCCGGGCCGTGCTCGGGAACTTCGCCAGCGGGGTCACCGTCATCACCGCACCGCCCGGCGAGGAAGCCGAGGGTCCGGCGGGCTTCGCCTGCCAGTCGTTCGCCTCGCTGTCCCTCGACCCGCCCCTGATCACCTTCATGGTGGCCCGTACGTCGACCACCTGGCCGCGGATCGCCCGTGCCGGGGTGTTCTGCGTCAACATCCTGGGCGCCGAACAGGGCGAGCTGTGCCGGTCCTTCGCCGTCAGCGGCGCGGACAAGTTCGCCGGGGTGACCCACACGCCCGCCCCCGTCACGGGATCACCGCAGCTCGACGCCGTGCCCGCCTGGATCGACTGCCGGATCCAGGCCGTCCACACCGGCGGGGACCACCTCATCGTCGTGGGCCGGGTGGTGGCCATGGGCGCGGCCGGCGAGGGCGCCCCGCTCCTGTTCCACAAGGGCCGCTTCGGGCGCCTCGCCGAATGACGGGGCGAGCGGCGGGGCGAGCCGTCGGGCCGGCCACCGGGCCGGCCCGCCCGCCCTCATCCCGCGGTTCGACGTCCCCGCGTCCGTCCGCTGCGTAAGCTCCACCAGGGGCCGGGCACCTCGGTGTTCCGGCCCCTTCGGAATTCTTCGGATACGCGGGGATTTGATTTGATACTGAACCTGATGCGCCGCACGCGCGGTGCGATCGCCGTCACGGTCGCCACCGGGGCGTTCCTGGTGGCCGCTTCGCCGGCCTCGTCGGCGGCTCCGGTCGCCGCACCTCCCGTCACGGCCGCCGGCTCGATCCTGATCGACGGCACCAGCGGGGCCACGCTCGCCAGCAAGGCCGCCGACACCCAGCGGCAGGGCGCGAGCACCACGAAGATCATGACCGCGCAGGTCGTGATGCGTACGCCCAACCTGAACTACGACCAGAAGATCACCATCAAGCAGGAGTACCTGGACTACGTCGCCCGCGAGGGCGCGAGCTCGGCCCACCTGAAGGTGGGGGCCACTCCGACGGTCCGCCAGCTGCTGTACGGGCTGATGCTCCCGTCGGGCTGCGACGCGGCCTACGCGCTCGCCGACACCTTCGGCAAGGGCGCGACCACGCAGGCCCGCACGGCGGACTTCATCGCGCAGATGAACGCCAAGGCCGAGTCGCTGGGCATGACCCAGACCGTCTACGACTCCTTCGACGGCATCTCGCCGACCGGCAAGAACCTCACGACCCCGCGCGACCTGGCGAAGCTGACCAAGTACGCGATGTCGGGCGTCACCTTCCCGAAGATCGTGGGGGCGAAGACCTACAGCACGGGCGGCACCTCGACCGACGCCACGTGGGGCAACAGCAACCTGCTGATCAGGGAGCGTCCCACCGGCTACGCGTACCCGGGTGCGATCGGTGTCAAGACCGGCACCGGCACCGCCGCGGGCAAGTGCCTCGTCTACTCCGCGACCCGTAACGGCAAGACCGTCATCGGCGTCCTGCTGAACGACGAGGAGCGCTACGCGGACTCGATGAAGCTCATGGACTGGGCGCTCGGTTCGAGCGCCGGCTCCGGGGCGGCACTGCAGCGCGGCAACACCGACCCGATCCCGGACGTCCTCGACTGACGGTGACACGGTTCACGGCTCCTCCGCCGGCGGGTGCGATCCCGCCGGCGGGGGAGCCGAGCCGTTTGCGGGGAGCGACACGACACCCCCGAGGGGGTGTCAGAAGGTGAGCACTCCCCTGGCCACCCGCCCGTGGTGGGCGTCGTCCACGGCCTTGGCGAAGTCCTCGACCGGGTAGACCTCCGTGACCAGTTCGTCCAGCAGCAGCCGGCCCTGCCGGTAGAGCTCGGCGTAGAGCGCGATGTCGCGCTGCGGGCGCGAGGACCCGTACCGGCAGCCCATGATCGTCTTGTCCAGGTACATGGACGACACGAGGAACGACGCCTCCTCCTGGAATCCGGGCACGCCGAGCAGGACCGCCTGCCCGTGCCGGTCGAGGAGGTCGATCGCCTGGCGGATCAGCTTGACGTTGCCCACGCACTCGAAGGCGTGGTCGGCGCCGGTCGGCAGGACCTCGCGGACCGCCGCCGGGGAGTCGGCGACGGCGGACGCGTCGATGAAGTGCGTGGCGCCGAACTGCCGGGCCACCGCCTCCTTCGCCGGGTTCGCGTCGACCGCCACGATCGTCGTGGCGCCCGCGATCCGGGCTCCCTGCAGCACGTTCAGCCCGATGCCGCCGGTACCGATGACGACGACGCTCTCACCGCGGTCCACCCGCGCCCGGTTCAGTACCGCCCCCACCCCCGTGAGGACCCCGCAGCCGATGAGCGCCGCCGAGGTCAGCGGGATGTCGGCCGGGATCTTCACGGCCTGTACGGCCTTGACGATCGTGCGCTCGGCGAAGGCCGAGTTGGAGGCGAACTGGAAAAGCGGCTTCCCGCCCCGCGAGAACGGCTGCCCCGGCATCCCGATCGCCTTGCGGCACATCGTCGGCCGGCCCCGGTCGCAGTCCGCGCACGCCCCGCAGTTGGCCAGGGTGGACAGCGCCACGTGATCGCCCGGCACCACGTGGGTGACCCCCGGCCCCACCGCCTCCACGACCCCCGCGCCCTCGTGCCCGAGCACCACCGGCGGCGGGAAGGGGATCGTCCCGTCGATCACCGACAGGTCGCTGTGGCACAGCCCGGCCGCGCCGATCGCGACCAGCACCTCCCCCGGCCCCGGGTCCCGGATCTCCAGGTCGTCGACCACCTGAGCCTGCTTGCCGTCGAACACGACGCCTCTCACCTGGACTCCTTAGGCAGGCCGAGCACACGCTCGGCGATGATGTTCCGCTGGATCTCGTCCGAGCCGCCGTAGATGGTGTCGGCGCGGGTGAACAGGAACAGGCGCTGCTCCTCGTCGAGTCCGAGTTCGTACGGGAGCCCGGGGGCCCAGCCCGCCGGCCCGGCCGTGGCCGCCGCGCCGCGGACCTCCACCGCCAGCTCCCCGAGCCGCCGGTGCCAGCCTCCCCACAGCAGCTTGGCCACGCTGGGCGCGCCCGGATCCCCGGTCGAGGCGAGGGTGCGCAGCGCGTTCCACCGCATGGTGCGCAGCTCGGCCCACTGCCGGACGAGGCGCTCCCGCAGGACGGGGTCCCCGGCGCCCGCGGTGGCCCGCGCCGCGTACGACGCCAGTACGCGCTCCAGTTCCGCCGCGAAGCCGATCTGCTGGACCAGGGTCGAGACCCCGCGCTCCAGGGCGAGCAGGCCCATGGCCACGGTCCAGCCGTCCCCCTCGGCGCCGACGGCCTCGGCCGCGACCGCCCCGTCGAAGAACACCTCGTTGAACTCGCTCGTGCCCGACATCTGCCGGATCGGCCGGACCTCGACACGGCCGGGCTGGTCCATGCGTACGAGCAGGAACGACAGTCCCCGGTGCCGGCGCGAGCCGGACTCGGTGCGGGCGAGAACGAAACACCAGTCGGCGTCCTGGGCGAGCGAGGTCCAGATCTTCTGGCCCGTCACCCGGTACAGCCCGTCGGCCGCGTCCCGTACCGCGGCCGTACGGATCCCCGCGAGGTCGGATCCGGCGCCCGGCTCGCTGTAGCCCTGGCACCACAGCTCCTCGCCCCGTGCGATGCCGGGCAGGAAGCGGTCTTGCTGCTCGGGGGTCCCGTAGGCGATGAGGGTCGGGGCGAGCAGGTTCTCGCCGATGTGGCCGACCCGGCCGGGTGCGCGCAGGGCCGCGTACTCCTCGGCCCACACCACCTGGCCGGTCAGGGACAGCCGGCGGTTGCCCCACCCGTCGGCCTCCCAGCCCTGCCCGATCCAGCCGCCCCGGCCGAGCTCGCGCTCCCAGGCCCGCCGGATCCCGGCGCCCTCGTGCTCGCTGCCCGGCCCGCCGAGGCCGACGGCCTGCGCGTACGGGCCCACGAGGTGCTCCGCCAGCCACGCCCGGGCGCGCCCGCGCAGCTCCTCGTCCTCGGCCCCGAAGCTGAAGTCCACGCCGTTCCCCCTGGTCGTGTCCGGTCCTGTGCCGTCCGGTCCGCCTATGCGTTGGGGCGGTCCTTGGCGGCCGCCGCCTTGGCCATGGCCTCCAGCTGCGCGAGCAGCGGCATCGGGTCCTTGCCCACCGTGCCGGGCAGGAAGTCGGCGATCTTCTCCGGCGTCCAGGAGCCTTCGGCGTATCCGGCGCGCAGCTCGCGCGGCTGCGCCCAGACGGCGATCTTCGGGCCGGCGATCGTGTAGACCTGCCCGGTGATGTCCTCGGCCTTGGCCCGGTCGCTGAGCAGGTAGGTGACCAGCGCCGCCACGTCCTCGGGCTCGCCGATCTCCTTGAGCTCCATGGGGACGTTCGCGGACATGCGGGTGCGGGCCACGGGTGCGACGGCGTTGGCCGTGACCCCGTACTTGGCCAGGCCCAGCGCGGCGGAGCGGACGAGCGAGATGATCCCGCCCTTGGCCGCGCTGTAGTTGGCCTGGGCGACGGAGCCCTGGTGGTTGCCGCTGGTGAAGCCGATCAGGGTGCCCGAGCCCTGCCTGCGCATGACGGCGGAGGCGGCGCGGAAGACGGTGAACGTGCCCTTGAGGTGGGTGGCGACGACCGGGTCCCACTCCTCCTCGGACATGTTGAACAGCATCCGTTCGCGCAGGATGCCGGCCACGCACACGACGCCGTCGATGCGGCCGTACCGCGCGAGCGCGGTGTCGACGAGGCGCTGGCCGCCCGCCATGGTGGCGATGTCGTCGGCGACGGCGACGGCCTCCCCGCCGAAGGCGGTGATCTCCTTCACCACGGCCTCGGCGATCTCGCTGGTGGGCTCCGCGCCCTCGATCCCGACCCCGTAGTCGTTGACGACGACCTTGGCGCCCTCGGCGGCCGCGGCGAGTGCCACGGCCCGTCCGATGCCCCGGCCGGCGCCGGTGACGGCGACGACCTTGCCTGCCAAGAAGTTCCCCACGTCCGGCCCCTTCCCGCGATTTCTGACGGACCGTTAGATTCTATGGGTAGTCAGATGCACCTGCACAAGCCCTCGTTGCCGTCGTAACCGCCGCATCCACGCAAGGAGCTGTCGACGCCCATGACCCTGCCCGCCGAGTTCCACGACATCGCCAAGCGCGTCAACAACTGGGGGCGCTGGGGCGCCGGCGACGAGATCGGCACCCTGAACCTGATCACCGACGAGGTGGTCCGGGGCGCCGCGGCCGAGATCCGCACCGGCCGCCGGATCCCGCTCGCCCTCCCGCTCAAGGAGGACGGGGTCCAGGTCGGCATGATCCCCGGCCGGATCAACCCGCTGCACACGATGGTGCAGATCAACCAGGAGCTCTTCGGCCCCGGCACGGTCGCGTGCAGCGACGACGCCGTGAGCATGGGCCTCCAGGCGGGCACCCACTGGGACGCCCTCACCCACGTCTCGCACTCGGGGAAGATCTACAACGGCCGCCCGGCCGGCACCATCACGGCGCACGGCCGCGCCGAGTTCAGCGGCATAGACAAGGCCGGCCACATCGTCTCGCGCGGGGTGCTCCTCGACGTCGCGCGCGCCAAGGGACTCGACCGGCTGCCGGGCGGCCACGCGGTGACCCCCGGGGACCTCGACGAGGCCGAGGAGTTCGGCGGGGTCACCGTCCGCCCCGGCGACATCGTCCTGGTGCGCACCGGCCAGATCCAGGTCTACCTGGCGGGCGACAAGCACGGCTACGGCTTCCCCTCGCCCGGGCTGTCCGTCCGTACGCCCGAGTGGTTCCACGCGCGGGACGTGGCGGCCGTCGCGAACGACACCCTGACCTTCGAGATCTTCCCGCCGGAGATCGAGAACCTGTGGCTCCCGGTCCACGCCCTCGACCTCGTCGAGATGGGCATGCACCAGGGCCAGAACTGGAATCTCGAAAAGTTGTCCACAGCCTGTGCAGAAGAGAACCGGTACGCCTTCCTCCTCTCCGCGATGCCGGAACCCTTCGTCGGCGGCACCGGAACCCCGGTGGCCCCGGTGGCAGTCCTCTGACCCGAGGACTGCGCCCCGGCGGCTTCGGCCGCCCGGCCCCCGGGGCGTACACCGGAGTGGAACCGTGAGGTGTACATGGCGCGTCACCGTTCGCGTGCGTCACACCCCGTCCCCGCCACGTTCCCCGCAGGAGAAGCCCGCATGGCCAACCCGTACCAGGTAACGCCGCCACCTGCCCCCAGACGCCGCTCGGGCGGCAACGTCGTCACCGTCATCGTGCTCGCCGTGGTCATCATCGGCGGCTACTTCTTCATGCAGTCGCTCCGCAAGGACGACGGCAAGCCCTCGGCGTCCCCCTCGGCCTCCCCCTCCGCCAAGCCCACCGCCAAGGACCCGGGATCCCCCGAGTCCTCCTCCGACACCTCCAGCGCGTGGATGGTCGGCGACTGCGGCGGCCCCGACCCGGCGAAGGCCCCCGACGGGTACAAGCGGCAGGGCTGCTCCGACTCCGGCGCCACCTTCAAGGCCATCGACATCAAGGAAGCCAGCATCCTCCCGGGCGCGATCCAGTGCCCGCCCGGCACGGACCTGATGATCGACGTGAGCATCTCCTACGGCGGCAAGTCGAGCGGCATCCCCACCAACACGGTCTGCGGCCGCAACCTCTCGGGCGACCACCCCGGCGACGCCGGCGCCGGCGGCGGCCAGCTGGTGAAGGGTGACTGCGTGACCTCCCAGGCCAAGGAGGTCGCCTGCGGCGGCTCGGGCGCCCGGAAGGTCCTCGGCCTCGTCAAGACGAAGGCCGAGTGCCCCTCCGGCACCACCGACCCGATCGAGCTGACCATCGCGATCGGCCGCCCGTACGACGTGATCTGCACCGACGGCTGAGACGCCCCGGCGGCGCCACACGACCGCCCGCCGCCCCGGCCCGCCGCCCGGAACGGCGGGTGGTGGGCGGTCGGCCGCCCTGCCGCACCGGCGACCGCCCGCCGTTGGCCGCCGCCGGCGCCGGCGGCGGCGGCGAAAATTCCGTGCCCCGGCGGCGGTGAAGGCGCAGACTCGGCCCATGGCGGACATGCGGGCATTCCGGGAAGCGGTCGACGGCTGGGCGAGCGGCGGGTCCGGCGAGGCCGCGAGCGAGCTGGCCGCCCGCCTGGACGTGCGGACGGCGGTGCTGCTGGAAGGACCCAGCGACCACGCGGCCGTCGAGGCACTGGCCGCACGGCGCGGCCGCGACCTCGCCGCCGAGGGCGTGTGCATCCTGCCGATGGGCGGGGCGATGAGCGTGGCCCGCTACACCGGCCTCCTCGGGCCGCCCGGCCTCGGCCTGCGCCTGACCGGACTGTGCGACGAGCGCGAGCAGCCCTTCTACGACCGCGCGCTGGACCGGGCCGGGGCGCCGCGGCAGGGCTTCTTCGTGTGCGTGGCGGACCTGGAGGACGAACTCATCCGCGCGCTGGGCACCGAGAGGATCGAGGAGATCCTCCGGGCCGAGGGCGATCTCCGCTCCTGGGAGACCTTCGTACGCCAGCCCGCCCAGCACGGTCGGCCCCGGCAGCGGCAGTTGCGGCGCTTCCTCGGCACGAAGAAGGGCCGCAAGATCCGCTACGGTCGCCTCCTCGTCGAGGCCCTCGAACCGGACCGGACCCCGGCCCCGCTCGACGGTCTCCTCGCGGCGCTGTGACCCACGCCGGCCTCAGCCGGTCTCCTTGACGCAGGTCCGGTCCTTCGCGGGCAGTTTGCCGGTGGCCAGGTACCTGTTGACCTGGTCGTCCACGCAGGTGTTGGCGTAACTCCCGTAGAGGGCGTGCCGGTTCGCGCCCTCCAGAGTGATCAGTCTGGAGCTCGGCAGCTGTCGGCGCAGCTCGACGCTGCCCTTGTACGTGGTGCGCGGATCGCCGGTGGCGGCCACGATCAGCGCGGGGGCATCACGCCGTACCCGGGTGGGCTCCTCGCGCGGCCGGTCCCAGAAGGCGCACGGGTTGATGTTGCGGGTCAGCGGGCCGAACAGGGGATGCGCGGCGCGGCTGCGCTCGATGTCCCGCCAGTACTGCTCGGGATCGCGCCCGGCGGCCACGTCCCCGCAGATGATCGCGGACTGCGCTCCCGTGGGCTCGCCCTCCCCGCGCAGCGCGTACCGGAGCTCCCCGGCGAACCCCGCGGGCAGCGTGGTGGGCGCCCCGCCGACGGCCTCGACCAGTACGGACAGCAGCTCGCCGAAGGACGCCCGCGCGGGCTCGGTGTCGTCCGCGATGCCCGAGAACAGCAGGAGCGGCACCTGACTGTCGTCGATCCGGAAGGCGTCGGCGCCCGAACCGATGGTCAGCGGGCCGCGCGCGGATGCCGCGACGACGCGGTCGACGGAGGCGAGCACCTCGGCGCGGGTGCGGCCGAGGCCGTAGGTGCCGTGGCGCTCCGCCGCCCAGCCCGCCCAGTCGGACAGCGCCTTCTCGTTCTCGCGCTCCGTGCCCTCCAGCAGCCGGGGGCGGTAGTCGCCCGGGTCGATCGCCCCGTCGAGCACCATCCGGTCGTGGCGGCCGGGGAACATCTGGGTGTAGACCGTGCCCAGGTAGGTGCCGTAGGAGTAGCCCAGGTAGGAGATCTTCCGCTCGCCGAGCGCGCCGCGGATGACGTCCATGTCGCGGGCGGTGTTGCGGGTGCTGATGTGCGGGAGCACGGAGGCGCCGGTGGCCCGGCACTTGTCGGCCAGGCTCTTCTGCAGGGCGACCTGCCGGTCGAAGCCCGCCCGGTCTGCGCCGGCCGACAACCAGGTCATGCCGAGGGGCCAGCCGCAGTCCAGCGGGGTGCTGCGCCCGACGAAGCGCGGGTCGAAGCCGACGATGTCGTAGCGGGCCCCGACTTCCTTCATCGCCGCGCGGGCCGTCGGCGGGTGGGCCAGGGCGGGGCCGCCGGGGCCGCCCGTGTTCAGCAGGATCGCGCCGATGCGGTGACGGGTGTCGGTGGACTTGAGCCGGGATATCGCCACGGTGATCGTGCGTCCCCGGGGGGCGGCGTAGTCCAGCGGCACCGTCACGTCCGCGCACTGCACACCTGCCCCGTCCAGATCAGGGCCCGTGGTGTCGTCGGGGCCCGTGACGCAGCTGCCCCAGGCCGGCCGCTGCCGGTAGTACCGGTCGAGGCCGGCCCCGGAACGGTTCGCGGCGGACGCGGACGGGGGCGCGGCCCCGGCGGACGCGGCCTCGGCGGCGACGGCCAGGGTGGGGGTGACGGCGAGACAGGCGGCGAGGGCGAGGCCCACGGAAGATGCGCGACGGGCGGCGGGGCCGAGGGTTCGGTCGGCGGTGGGCGGCGCCTCGGCCGCTTCGTGTGATCGCATGCCCCGAGGCTAGGAACCGGACCCGGCACGGCACATCGGCCACGGGCACGAGGTCGCAGGTCCCGCCCTCCCCCGGCACCCGGGACCCGCGGCCCGGTCCGGCCTCCTCCCCCAGGAGGAGGCCCGGCGGGTTCTGCGGGTGGCGGCGGTGCGCATGCACGCCCCGAGCGCGGCACGGCAGCCGCCACCCCACGACCCGCACTCGTCAAGGCCTGCCCTTGGCGTCCCCTCGCGTCGAATCGCTCCACACCAGGGTGATCAAGATGTGACGAACCGTCAACACCTCGTTAGAGGTACACGCGCGGTTCCCGTGGCGGGGTATGACATTCCGACGGGCCGTCCGAGGGCCGCTCGGACGCGCAGTCCGAGGTCGATTTCTGTGCGCGGTCGATCTCGCACCAGATCCGTTTGCCCGCGCCCTCGCGCTGCCAGCCCCAGCGGTCCGCCAGTCCGTCGACCAGCTCCAGGCCGCGCCCGCCCGTGTCCTCCCCGCACGCCTGGCGGCGGCTCGGCGCCCGGTCGCTCGCGTCGGCCACCTCGACCCGCACCCCCGGCCCTCCGAACAGCATCCGCAGCACGGCCGGACAGCCCGTGTGCACGACCGCGTTCGTGACCAGCTCGGAGATCAGCAGGATCAGCGTCTCGGCGAGCGGCTCGTCGTCCCCTATGCCCGACCCCGCCAACCGGGAACGCGCCCACCGGCGGGCCCGGCCGACCTCGGCGGGATCCGCACCGACCTCCAGCTGAACCTGAAGCACCTGCACCGCTCACACCATCCGAACCGGCGGACACTTCGCCTCGCGACAGGACGGGATCACCGACTGTGATCCCCTTCCGTAGCAGCATGGTTGACATACAGTCACGACAACAAGCGCTTCGGGCATATTCACGCGCGAAGGAGGGGGCGTGGTGCATACTGTGCGACGCTCGCGCCGCTCAACCGCTCGCATTCGTGGGAGCGTACCGGAGCAGGTCCCCGCTTCCGGGCCGCAATGAGTCGGGCGAAGGACACAAACCGATATCAACTCTCTGTAATCGGACATGCGTCCCGCGCCGTCCTTCCCGTGCCTCCACGTCACCCTGAGCGACGTCCGCCGACCGAGGACCTCCGGCCGACAGGCTTCCTACCCCGCCCCGCCCGGCCTACCCCACCGGTACGGCCCCCTCCGCCGCGCCCAGCAGCTCCTGCGCCAGCAGCTCCTCCGCCTGCGCCGCCGTGCGCCACTGCTCGGCCCGCACCCAGGCCCGCTTCAGGTGCAGGTGCACGTCCGCCTCCCAGGTGAACCCCATCCCGCCGTGCACCTGCAGGCAGTCCCGGGCGCCCCGCACGGCCGCCTCGTCCGCGAGGAGCTTGGCCGCGGCCACCTCACCCGCGTCCCCCGTCACCGCCGCCGCGTAGACCGCCGTACGGGCCACCTCCGCCCGCACCAGCATCCGCGCGCACAGGTGCTTGACCGCCTGGAACGCCCCGATCGGCTGCCCGAACTGCTCGCGCTCGCCCGCGTACCGCACCGCCAGCTCCACCGTCCGCAGCGCGCTCCCGAGCTGCAGCGCGGCCGTCAGCAGCGCCCCCTCCTCCCGGTACGCCGAGACGTCGCCCGACACCGCCACCCGGTGCAACGGGGTCAGCGGGTCCACCGAACGCACCGGCTCGCCCGCCGGCACCCCCGACGCCCCCAGCACCGCGTCCGCCTCCCCGAGGTGGGCCACCAGCGGCCCGCCCAGGTCGAAGGCGCTCACCACCGCCGTCCCCGCCGCCGCCCCCGGGACCACCCCGGCGGCCAGGTGCGTGGCCACCAGCGGCCCCGGCACCAGCGCCCGCCCGGCCTCCTCGAAGACCAGCACCGCCTCGGGCAGCCCCAGGCCCACACCGCCCTCGGATTCCGGCAGGCGCAGCGCGAAGAAGCCCGCCGCACCCAGCTCCCGCCACAGCGCGCGGTCCACGGTCGTGCCCGTGTCCACCGACGCCCGCAGCGCCTCGCGTCCGTACCGGCCCGCCAGCAGGTCCCGTACGCCCGCCCGCAGGTCGTCCTGGTCCTCGGTCGGCTGGAAGTCCACGCCCCTCACCGGCCCTTCGGGAGGCCGAGGATCCGCTCGGCGACGATGTTCCGCTGGATCTGCGAGGTACCCGCCGCGATCGTGTACGAGAGGGACGAGAGCCGGTCCAGGGTCCACTCCTGCTCCAGGGACAGGGACCGGGCCCCGAGGACCTCCGCCGCCGCGTCGTACAGCTCCTGGCGGGCGTGCGAATAGGCGAGCTTGAAGACGGAACCGCCGATGCCGGGGACCCCGCCCGCCGACCGCTCGGCCTCGCTGACGTTCCACTGGGTGAGCCGCCACAGCGCGCCGAACTCCCCGTACAGCCGGCCCAGCCTGCGCCGCAGCACCGGGTCGTCCCACCGGCCGTTGGCCTTCGCGGTCCGGGCCAGCTCCCCCAGGGTCCGGCGGCAGGCGACGACCTCGCCGACGAAGGCGGTACCCCGCTCGAAGGACAGCGTGACCATGGTGACCCGCCAGCCGTCGTTCTCCGCGCCGACCCGGTTGGCCACCGGGACCCGGACCTCGTCGAGGAACACCTGCGCGAACTCCGCCGACCCGGCGAGCGTGCGCAGCGGCCGTACGCTCACCCCCGGCGCGTCCATCGGCATGGCCAGCCAGGAGATCCCCCGGTGTTTGGGCGCCCCGGGATCGGTGCGCACCAGCAGCTCGCACCAGTCGGCGACCTCCGCGTGCGAGGTCCAGATCTTCGACCCGCTGATCACGTAGTCGTCGCCGTCGCGCACGGCCCGCGTCCGCAGGGAGGCCAGGTCGGATCCCGCGTCCGGCTCGCTGAAGCCCTGGCACCACACCTCGTCGCCGCGCAGTACGGGCGGCAGCCAGCGCGCCCGCTGCTCCGCCGTGCCCTCGGCGGCGACGGTCGGGCCGGCGTGCAGCAGCCCGACGAAGTTCGCGCCGACGTACGGGGCGCCGGCGCGCTCGGTCTCCTCCAGGAAGATCAGGTGCTGGGTCGGGGTGGCCCCGCGGCCGCCCGCGTCCACCGGCCAGTGCAGGCCCGCGTACCCGGCCTCGTACAGCCGGCGCTGCCAGCCCAGGTCGTAGGCACGCCGGCCCGGCCAGTCGTCGGGGGACGGTCTGGCCGGCAGCTCGGGGAGCGCCTTGGCGAGCCAGGCGCGCAGCCGGGCCCGGAAGTCCTGCTCCTCCTCCGTGTAGGTCAGGTCCATCAGCGGCGGCTCCTGTCCAGGTCGAGGCCGAGCATGCGGATGGCGTTGCCGCGCATCAGCTTGTAGACCGTCTCGTCGTCCAGGCCCTTCACGTGGTCGAGGGCGACCTCCTTGGTGTGCGGGAAGGTCGAGTCCACGTGCGGGTAGTCGGTCTCGAAGGTCGCGTTGTCGCGGCCGACGACGTCGAGGGAGGCGATTCCGTGCTTGTCGCGGAAGAAGCAGCAGAACATCTGCCGGTAGTAGTACGTGGACGGCGGCTCGGGGATCAGGTCGCGGACCCCGCCCCAGGCCCGGTGCTCCCGCCAGACGTCGTCGGCCCGTTCCAGGGCGTAGGGGATCCAGCCCATCTGGCCCTCGCTGTAGGCGAGCTTGAGCGTCGGGAACTTCACCAGGACGCCGCTGAAGAGGAAGTCCATCATCGAGGCCATCGCGTTGTTGAAGCTGAGCGAGGCCTGGACGGCGGGGGGTGCGTCGGGGGAGGCGGCGGGCATCTGGGAGCTGGACCCGATGTGCATGTTGACCACCGTGCCGGTCTCCTGGCAGACGGCGAAGAAGGGGTCCCAGTAGCCGGAGTGGATGGAGGGGAGCCCGAGGTAGGTGGGGATCTCGGAGAAGGTCACGGCCCTCACGCCGCGGGCCGCGTTGCGCCGGATCTCGGCGACGGCGAGGTCGATGTCCCAGAGCGGGATGATGCACAGCGGGATGAGCCGGCCGCCGCTGTCGCCGCACCACTCCTCGACCATCCAGTCGTTGTAGGCGCGCACGCAGGCGAGGGCGACCTCCTTGTCCTGCGCCTCGGCGAAGGTCTGCCCGCAGAAGCGCGGGAAGGTCGGGAAGCACAGCGAGGCCTCGACGTGGTTGAGGTCCATGTCGGCGAGGCGCGCCGCGGGGTCCCAGCAGCCGCGGCGCATCTCCTCGCGGGTGATGCCCTCCAGGGTCATGTCGTCGCGGTCGAAGCCGACGGCGGCGATGTTGCGCTTGTACGGGAACTTCAGGTCCTCGTAGATCCACCAGTCGGTCGGCGGGCCGTCGGGGTCCATGGTGATGACGTACTTGCCGCCGGTGTAGGCGAGTTCGCCGATGCCGGCGGTGAGCGCCTTGGGGCCGCGGTCGCGGTACTTGGCGGGCAGCCAGACGTCGAACAGGTGCGCGGGCTCGATCACGTGGTCGTCGACGCTGATGATCCGAGGCAGTTCCATGGTCTCCCCAATTCACCGATCTGATGGATCGTCAGAAACAAGCTAGCCCCGCCACCCCTGGACCGACAAGCGTCGGCGCTCTACGCTCTGCGCTTGATCTGACTATCCGTCAGCTATGGGGAGGTCTGGGATGACGGACACCGCGACCGCGACAGAACTGAGCCGCTCCCGCACCCTGTGGGAACTGGTCTCCCGCCGGGCCGCGCTGACCCCGGACACCACCGTCCTCATCGAGGCCGCCGAGGACCCCGCACACGACCGCCGGCTCACCTTCGGGCAACTGCGCGACCGCTCCGAACGCGTCGCCGCCGGCCTCCACGCCATGGGCGTGCGCCCCGGCACGGTCGTCGCCTGGCAGCTCCCCACCCGCATCGAGACCGTGCTGCTCTCCGTCGCCCTCGCCCGGATCGGCGCCGTCCAGACCCCCGTCATCCCCTTCTACCGGGACCGCGAGGTCGGCTTCGCCCTCCGCGAGTCCAAGGCCGAGTACTTCGCCGTCCCCGGCACCTGGCGCGGCTTCGACCACACCGCCATGGCCGCCCGCCTCGGCGCGCGCGGCGTCTTCGAGGCCCACACGGCACTCCCCGACGCCGACCCGGCCGTACTCCCCGCGCCGCCCGCCTCCGGCACCGACGTCCGCTGGATCTACTGGACCTCCGGCACCACCTCCGGCCCCAAGGGCGTCCTGCACACCGACCGCTCCCTGATCGCGGGCGGCTCCTGCCTCGCGCACGCCCTGCGCCTGCGCCCGTCCGACGTCGGCTCCATGGCCTTCCCGTACGCGCACATAGGCGGCCCGGACTACCTGGTGATGCTCCTCCTGTACGGCTTCCCCGCCGTGCTCTTCGAGAAGTTCGCGATGCCGGACGCGCTGGACGGCTACCGCCGCCACGGGGTCACCGTGGCCGGCGGCTCCACCGCCTTCTACTCGATGTTCCTGGCCGAGCAGCGCAAGGCCCCGGACATCCCCCTCATCCCCACCCTGCGCCTCCTGGCGGGCGGCGGAGCCCCCAAGCCGCCGGAGATCTACCACGCGGTCGTACGGGAGCTGCGCTGCCAGCTGACCCACGGCTACGGCATGACCGAGGTCCCGATGATCACCATGGGCGCCCCGGACGACACCCCCGAGCACCTCGCCACCACCGAGGGCCGCCCCCCGGCGGGCATGTCCATCCGCATCACCGCCCCGGACGGCACCGACCTGCCGCCGGACACCGACGGGGAGGTCCGCCTCCGGGGCGAGGCCGTCTGCCAGGGCTACCTGAACGGCGACGACCGGTCCGACGCCTTCGACCCCGACGGCTACCTGATCACGGGCGACCTCGGCCACCTGACCCAGGACGGCTACCTGGTCCTCACCGGCCGGAGCAAGGACGTCATCATCCGCAAGGGCGAGAACATCTCGGCGAAGGAGATCGAGGACCTCCTCCACCAGCTCCCGGGCATCACGGACGTGGCGGTGATCGGCCTCCCGGACCCGACCCGCGGCGAACGCGTCTGCGCGGTGGTGGAACAACCCCCGGGAGCGGCCCCCCTGACCCTCCCCCAGCTGACCGCCTACCTCCGCACCCAGGGCCTGGCCACCCACAAACTCCCGGAACAACTGGAACTCCTGGAGTCCCTCCCCCGCAACGAGGCCTTGCGCAAGGTCCTGAAGTACAAGCTCAGGGAGCGGTACGCGTGACCCTGCGGGGCGGCGGCATCGCCGACCGGGAGCCGCCCGGGTGGTGGGCAGTGGCGCCTGTCCCCCTTGCGGGTGATGGCAGAGGAGGTACTTTCGAAGTACTTTCAAAGTCATGAGCCCTGAGAACGCCGCAGTGAACTTTTCCGAGCTGGTCAACAAGAACAAGCAGACACTGGCCCGACTCAAGGAATCACCGCGGCTGCTGCTGCACCGCAGAGACGGTGAGGACCTGGTCCTCACCACCGCTGCCAGGGCCGAGCAGGACCAGACGGTGGTGTCGGCCGCCACGCGGATGCTGGCGGCCATGGCCCGGCGAGAGCCCGGCAGCATGGAATTGCTCCTCGACCTCCTCCCGGAGGCGTTTCCCTGGGTTCGCTTCCTTCCCGAGCCCGACGTCCATGCCTTCGCAATCGAACTGGTCGACACCATGCGCGCCGCGGACTCGATCGGCAACAACGCGTCCGTCGCCCAGATGCTGATTGCGTGGCAGCACACGGCCGAGGTCCACTCCGACCCCGCCCTCCTGGCCGCTCTGACCACGGACCACGGCACGGACTACGGGCCGGCGCCCGACCCTCGAGAGATCCGTTGACAGCCGGCCGCGGTGACCGAGCCGCACCCCCGGCACCGGAAGGGCAGTGGGAAGTCCGCTTCGCCGACGCAGCATCGGCCAAGGGCTGGGAGTGCCTCACCCAGCAAGCACGCGAGAACACCTATCGCGCCTGGCTCACCATGCGCACAGACCCCAGGCCAGTCACCGAAACTCCTCGCCATCACCGGCTCAAGGGCACTCTGGCCCACGGAGTCCATCGCGGACAGACCTGTGCGCAGTGGCAGATCGAGGTAACGGGGGCTGGTCGAATCTGGTACCTCGTCGACGCTGCTCGTGAGACCTGCTGGATCACCTTCGCAGGCACCGGGCATCCACGAGCCACTGACAACAAATGAGTCGGCAGCGATCGTCGTATTCGAAATCCGCCCCGTACCCACCGCCGTGGACTCGTGTCGAGAAGCGCGTAGCGATGTGGCGCGCCCCTCGTCCCGGCAAGCCTCTCCGATGGCCCCGCCTCCTGCTCGTCCCCCACGCCGCCCCGCGCCCGGCGGGGCGGCGGCGCGGCGTAGGCGCGGGGGTGGAGGCCCCGCCCGAGCGGCCCCGCCCGCCGAAGGCCCCGCGACCTACAGCCGGCTCAGTGACGCCGCCGCGAACAGGACGTCGCGGATCGCCTCGCGATCGCCGTGCTGGCCCACCGCCGCCTCCTCCGGGGAGATGTGCCCGGCGGCCAGCTGGCAGAACTCGATGCCGTCCAGGGCGATCTCCGCCACCGTGCGTTCCGGCGACGGCTTCGCTCCCGGCGAGTCCAGCGCGATGTCCCAGCCTCCGCCGCCCGCGCCCTCGATCTCCAGGTGCAGGGTCCGCCCGGGTGCGCCCGCCGCGACCAGGCCCCGCGCCGGGGCCGCCAGGCCGGCACGTCTGCGCTGCGCCAGCGCGCCCGGCAGGAGCCGCGCCGCCAGGTCGATCATCCGGTGCAGGTGCGGGCCGGACGGCGGCTCGTACGGGTAGTCCACCGCCTCCGCGATGTCCCACGCGTGCACCCAGCACTCGAAGGCCCGTTCCAGGAACGCGTCCCCGAGCGGCAGCGCGAAGCCGCCGTAGTCCACCGCCAGCTCGGCGACTCCCCGGCCGGCGAAGGAGACCGTACGCACCAGCGTGTGGCCCTGTTCCCGCCACGGGTCGCGGACCTGCCGGGTGACCGGGTACGGAGTCGCACCCCAGAAGTGCTCCGTCCGCACGGTCGGCCCGCCCTTCGGCGCGTCCGGACCCAGCGGGTCGTCGAGCCCCAGCGCCGAGGCGATCAGCCCGTCCACCGTCAGCAGGTGGCCGATCACCCCGGCCACCGTGGTCCGCTGCGACCTGCGCCGCTCCTCCTCGAACCACTTGAGCCGCACCGGGGTGTGCCACTCCGAGTCCCCGAAGTCCTGCAGCAGCGCGTCGAGCCGCGCGGTCTCGGTGTCGTACGGACTCGCCCACACCGGCACCGGAATGCGGGCCGGCCGCTTGCCCAGGCAGTCCTCCAGGACGCGCGAGCGCAGCAGCGGTTTCAGGTCGAGGCTCTCCTCCGGGTGCAGCAGCCCCACCGCGTCGCGCAGCCGCAGCGCCTCCTCCGCGCAGGGCGCGCACTCGGTGAGGTGGTCCTCCACCGCCTGGGTCTCCTCGGCGGAGCAGGCCGCCAGTGCCCACGCCCCGAGCAGGGACTTCAGCACGGCGTGCGAGGGCGGAGGCGGCACCTCGGCCGGCGGCGGCGGTGGCGGCATCGACCGCGGCGCGTGCCCCGGGTCGAGGTCGTCCGCGGCCCCGCGCGGACCGGGTATCCGCGCCCGGCCGCCGGGACGCTCGTATCCGTCATCGGGCGACTGGGGAGGGCCGTTCATCGAGGCGTTCCATATCCGGACTGGGTGGTCTCCTCCTGCGGGAGGGCGTTGGCGGTCGACAGCAGCTGCAGCCCGAGCCGCAGCCTGCGCCGCGCCTCGTCCTCGCTGATCTGCAGGTCGGCGGCGGCCTGCCGGTAGTCGCGCCGCTTGAAGTACGCGAGTTCCAGCGCCGCCCGCAGGGGCGCGGGCATCGAGGTGACGATGTAGTCGGCGCGGGCGGCCGCGTTGGCGGTGCGCACCTTCTGCTCCAGCTCCTCGCGTGAGCCGCGGCCCAGTTCCGCCTGGCGCAGCCGGGCCACCGCCTGGCCCTGGGTGATCCGGGCGACCCAGGAGCGCATGGAGCCCTGCTTGGGGTCGTAGGCGTCCGGGTTCTCCCAGATGTAGCCGAAGACCTCTCGGGTGATCCGGTCGGCCGCCTTCTCGTCGCCCAGCACCCGGTGCGCCAGGCTGTGCACGAGCGAGGCGAAGCGGTCGTAGAGCTCCCCGAGCGCGGCGGCCTCGCCGCGGGCGAGTCGCTGCTGCATGCGGCGGTCCCAGCGCGGTGGTGCGTCCTTCGGCATGAATGCCCCCAGCCGTGTGTCGACTCAACGAATGTAGTGGGCACATGGCGGATCGCGCCTGTTTTGGAAGAACCTCCCCCTGGAAGTGCGCCCTGCGTGATAGGGGCGTGGCAGGGCGTGAACGGTGGTACGCCCGACGGCACATGGGGACAGGTGTACGCGCCCCACCGCGCTCCCCGTGCGCGGGTTCGATGCGGCCGCCTCCTTGACGACTTCGCTTAACGCGCAGGCCACATAGGGCTTACGCTCCTGCCTTGTCTTGATCTGAACCCCACTGCACATGTGAAGGCGGAACGCCGAAATGGACAGCGCAGAATACGAGCGCAAGATCGCCGCCCGATTCGCCACCTTCGACCAGGACGGGTCCGGCTATATCGACCGGGAGGACTTCAGCGCGGCCGCGAAGGCCGTCCTGGCCGAATTCGGTACCACCGCCCGGTCGGACAAGGGCCAGGCCGTCTTCGCGGGCGCCGAGGCCTTCTGGCAGGGAATGGCCGGCATCGCGGACGTCGACGGGGACCAGCGGGTGTCCCGCGAGGAGTTCATCACCGGGGCCGCGAAGCGGCTGCGCGACAACCCGGATCGGTTCGCGGAGATCGCGCGGCCGTTCCTGCGGGCCGTGATCGCGGTGGCGGACGAGGACGGCGGCGGCGCGACCCCACCGAACGCGGCCCGGGTCCTGCGCGTCCTGGGCACCGCCCCGGAGCTGGCCACCCAGGTCGCCGAGGCCCTGGACGCGGACCGCGACGGCCGGATCTCGGAGGACGAGATCCTGGCGGCCTTCGCGGGCTACTGCGGTGTGGAAGCCCCCGACGCGTAACGCCTGCGGCGCGCTCGGCAGTACATCCGGCCCGGCCCCGCGTTCGGCTTGGCCGGCACCATCCAGCCTCGCCGGCGTTTGAGGCGCGGGGTCTGGGGCGGCGCCCCAGGAAGCCGGGCCGCAGGGGCCGGATACCGGTGTGAGGCGCGGTGGGCCCGTGCGGGCCGACCGCTGGGGGCGCTTGCCCCCAGCCCCCGCGCCTCAAGCTCCCCCAGCCACCGCTGGGAGGTGCCCCCTGGCGAGGCTGTATCGGCTACGCGAAGACGACCGTCCGGGCGCCGTTGAGCAGCACGCGGTGTTCGCTGTGCCACTTCACCGCCCGCGCGAGCGCCTGGCACTCCACGTCCCGCCCGATCGCCACCAGCTGGTCCGGCGTCACCTCGTGGCCCACCCGCTCGACCTCCTGCTCGATGATCGGCCCCTCGTCGAGGTTCGCCGTCACGTAGTGCGCGGTCGCGCCGATCAGCTTCACACCTCGCGCGTGCGCCTGGTGGTACGGCTTCGCGCCCTTGAAGCTCGGCAGGAACGAGTGGTGGATGTTGATGATCCGCCCGCTCAGTTCCGTGCACAGCTTGTCGGACAGCACCTGCATGTAGCGCGCCAGGACCACCAGGTCGACGTTCTCGGCGCGCACCAGCTCCAGCAGCTGCGCCTCCGCCTCCGCCTTGGTGTCCTTGGTGACGGGAATGTGCACGAACGGGATGTCGTAGGAGCCGACCAGTTCGGCGAAGTCGGTGTGGTTGGAGACCACGGCCGCGATCTCGACCGGCAGGGCGCCGATCCGCGTGCGGAACAGCAGGTCGTTCAGGCAGTGCCCGAACTTGGACACCATAAGGATGATCCGCATGCGCTCCTCGGAGCGGTGGATCTGCCAGTCCATCTTGAAAGAGTCGCCGATCGCGGCGAAGCTGGCGCGCAGCTTCTCGACCGTCACCGGGGGCTCGGCCTCGAAGTGCACCCGCATGAAGAAGAGTCCGGTCTCCCGGTCTCCGAACTGCTGGCTGTCCACGATGTTGCATCCGGTCATGAAGAGGTAACTCGACACGGCATGCACGATGCCCTGCTTGTCGGGGCAGGACATGGTCAGGACGTACTGGGGCTGGGCCTGGGCCTCGGTGTGCGGGTCGCTCATGACCGCACAGCCTTTCACACCGCGCGGGTGAGGATCTTCAACACATCGAGCGATGTCGGTCGCACGTCCGGGTCGTCCCCGTCGGCTTCCGCCAGCCGTACGTGCGCCTCGCGCGCGGCACGTACCGCCTCGGGCCACGCGTGGTGCTCCAGGTAGGCGGAGACGGGGGCGTCGGGCCCGACCTGGTGGAGGATGCGGAGCACCCGCAGCACGGCGAGGTCGACGACGGCCGCCTCCTGCGAGTCGCGGAAGATCGTGCCGACGTACTTCTCGGCGGACCAGCTGTCGAGCCAGGTGTCCTCGACGAGCCGGTACACGGCGTCGGTGATGTCGCCGTACGCCTCGTCGCCGGTCAGCCAGGTGTCCTCGTGGAAGACCGGATCGGAAAGCATGTGCAGCGCCGAGCGCACGTTGCTGCGCCAGCGCCACCACGGCATGTCGTTGAGGGGCATGCCGCCCATGGTGGAGGAGCGGCCGCCTCGTCGGGAAGGGTTCTTCGAACCTTGGGCGAATGTCACGCTTTCGATCGTACGTTCCCGTTCAGTGCGATCTTGAAGCGCCCATGGAGATCACGCCCCCGTAATTCACCTGGGCGTCACCCGATGTTGTGTCCATCTCACTCGACAGTTACCGGTGGGGCGGAATGGTGCATGGACATGACCTTTTCGCGACGCGTCGCATCCCGCTCCCGCACCTTCGTGGCCACGGCGATGGGTGCGTGTCTCATCGCCGGGTGCGGGACGCTCCCCGGGGGCTCGGGGGGCTCCGGCGGAACCGTCACCGTCATGACCTTCGCCCCGGAAGACACCAAAGCGACCAACATGCCCGGCATGACCGGGATGGCCAAGGCGTACGAGCGCTACGTGAACGCCAAGGGCGGGATCAACGGGCACAAACTGCGCGTACTGACCTGCAACGAGAAGAACACGGCCTCCGGCGCCGCCGACTGCGCCCGCAAGGCCGTCGCCGAGAAGGCCGTCGCCGTCGTCGGCTCCTACAGTCAGCACGGACGCGCCTTCATGGCCCCGCTGGAGGCGGAGGGCATCCCCTTCATCGGCGGCTACGGAGTCTCCTCCGAGGAGTTCCAGTCCCCCCTGTCGTACCCGGTCAACGGCGGCCAGCCCGTCCTCATCGCCGGCGCCGGCCACCAGCTGAGCCGCGCCTGCAACCAGGTCGCCCTGGTCCGCCCGGACACCCTCGCGGCCGACACCCTGCCGGTCCTGCTCAACGCCGGACTGCGGGCCAACAAGATGGCGGACGCCTCCGACATCCGGGCCGCCGAGGACTCCGCCGACTTCGGACCGCAGGCCCGCGAGGCCCTCGCACACACCAGCGGCACCGGCAAGGAGAAGGAGAAGGAGAAGGGCTGCGTGGCCGCCGTCCTCGGCGAGCGCACCGAGACCTTCTTCGACGCCTTCCGCCGGACCGACGCCCAGCGCAAGAAGCCGCAGATCTCCTCCGTGCTGGGCAGCGTCAGCCAGTCCCTGGTGGACCGCACGGGCGGCAAGGAGAGCCCCTTCGAGGGGGCGTACCTGACCAGCTGGTACCCGGTCGCCGCCGATCCCCTCTGGGAACCCATGCGGAAGGTGGTCTCCGAGTTCGCGTTCGGCGACGACAGCGTCGACCCCGACGACAGCGGGGCGCAGACCACCTGGATCGCGTACACCGTGCTCGGCGAGATGCTCAAGCACTTCAAGGAGGACGAGCCCGTCACCGGACGCAAGGTCAAGCGCGCCCTGAACGAGTCGCAGCCGGTCAGCACCGGAGGCCTCACCCCGAAGTTGAGCTGGCGCTACCAGGACATGCGCGCCGTCGCCGGCTTCCCCCGCATCGTCAACGGCCAGGTCACCTTCCAGATCGTGCAGGCCGGGCGGCTCGTGGCGCAGCCCGGCGAGCCGTCCCTGGACATGACCCCGACCCTGGTGACGGCCCCGCCCATGGCCTGACCCGCGACGGCTCAGAGCTGGGACGGCTCAGAGCTGGGACTTGTCCCGCTTGGTGAGGCCGTACTTGCCGGCGATCGTGTTCCACATGGTCGCGGCGGACTCCTTGGCCTTGGTCGCCTCGCCGCTCGACCGGTTGCCTTCGGAAGCGTTCTTGGTGGCCTTGGCCTTGCCGTCCTTGCACTTGTCGTCGTCCACGTCGTCCGCCCAGGCCGCGTAGCTGTCGTCGGCGTCCGCGGAGGACTGCCAGGCCTTGGTCAGGGCCCCGGACAGCTTCGCGTGGTCCGGGAGCTGGTCCAGCTTCAGCTCCTGGAGGCGGGTGACGAGCTCCTCGCGCTGGCGGGCCGCGTCACGCAGGTCGGCGGCCGCCTGGTCGAGGTTGCTGCAGCCCTTGATGTCCTCCACGGCCTTGATCACCGCGGCCCGGCTGTCGTTGCTGTCCGCGAGGAGCTTGTCCAGCTGGACGGCCTGCGAGCGGGCCGGGTCGACGGGCGCCTCGCCCACGGGGGCGGCGGAGCCGCCGCTCGCGGTCGGGGCGGCGGCGACCGCACCGGGGTCGTTGTTCTGCGGCTTGTCGTCGGCGAGCAGCGAACCGACGCCGAGCCCGACGACGGCCAGGCCGATGACCACCGCGCCGATGATCGCGGGCGAGACCTTGCGCCCGGGCTCCGGGGGCGGGGGCGCGGCGTACTGCTGCTGCGGGTGCGGCTGCTGGTACTGCGGCTGCTGGGGCTGCTGCGGACGGGCCGGGTGGGGGCGCGGCGGCGGCTGGCGCAGCACGGGCTCCTGGACGGGCGGCAGGTGCTGGGTGTGCCCGGCGGAGTCGTCGCCCCGGAAGAGCCCGTCGAACCCGTCCACGGCGCGGTCGGCGGGGACCGGCGGTATGTACTGGGTCGCGGCCTCGTCGTGCGCGGGGGCGGCCGGGACCGGCGGGATGTACTGGGTCGCGGCCTCGTCATGGCCGGGGGCGGCCGGGACCGGCGGAATGTACTGCGTCGCGGCCTCGCCGTGCGCCGGGGCCGCCGGAACCGGCGGGATGTACTGCGTCGCCGCCTCGCCGTGCCCGGGGGCGGCCGGGACCGGCGGGATGTACTGCGTCGCCGCCTCGGGCAGCGGGGGGTAGCCGTAGCCGTGCGGATCCCCCGGCCCCTCGTAGCCGGGCCCCACCACGTGCCCGGGCGCGACCTCCGGGCCGGGATAGGCCTGCTGCGGGCCGGGATAGGCCTGCGGATATCCGTACGCGGCCCCGGGCTGCGCCTGCTGCTGCGGCTGCTGGTGCACCTGCTGCTGCACCTGCTCCTGCGGCTGCGGCTGCTCCGGGTACGCCGGGTATCCGGACGCCGGGTCCGGACCCCACGGGGCACCCGGCTGGGGGGCGCCCCCTTGTCCGCTCTGCGTCACCGGGACTCCTTCTCCGACTCGCCCGACCCTACGGGACCGTCAGGTCACGCTACCCCGTCACGCACCGCCACCGTGAGAGCACCCCGAACCCCGCTCGGCCCCGCCCGGGGCGTGTCCTGCCGATCAGGCCGGGTTCGACCGGCACGACACCCCCCTGGGCCGTCTCTTCCGGATCTTGCCGGGCCCGCGACGCCCGGCACCGCACCCGGCCGCGTTGTCGGGGCGCCCGAGTACGTCCAGTACACGGTGCGCCCCTCCGCCTTGCCCTGCTTCCCCTCGGCCCTGGCGGGCCCGGGGAGGCCCCATGACACCGGACACCGCGGGCTCGGCCGACAAGATCCGAAAGAGACGGCCTAAGCCGTCACCTCCAGCCGCGCCGCGAACTCCCGCACCGCCGCCTCCTCCCGGTACGGCTGCAGCCGCGCCCGGAAATCGTCCAGGTACTCCACGCCCCGGTTCGAGCGGAGCCCCTCCAGCAGCTCCGCCGCCTGCGTCGCCGTCAGACAGGCCTGCTCCACCTCCCGCTGCTGCACCTGCGCCGCCGCCAGCAGCAGCAGCCCGATGGCCCGGCGGCGCGCCTTGCCCGCCGGCAGGCCCCGCAGGGCCTCCTCCGCCCGCCTGGCCGCCGCGTCCGCCTGCCCCAGGTCGCGGTGGCAGTGCGCCAGCTCGTCCGCGAGGTACGCCGCGTCGAAGTGGCGGATCCACACCGGGTCGTCGCCCGACTCCGGCTCCGCCCGCTCCAGCGCGCTCACCGCCCGCCCGGACAGCACCGCCGTCGCCCTGCCGTCCCCGAGCAGCGCGTGGCCGCGCGCCTCGGCCGCGTAGAACATGGCCTCGACCCGCGGGGTGACCTGCCCCCGCGTCCCCTCCTGGGCGGCCCGCGCCAGCTGCGCGATCTCCCGCGGGTTGCCCAGTTCGGCGGCGAGGTGGCTCATGGACGCCGCGAGCACGTAGCCCCCGTACGCCCGATCCCCCGCCGCCTGGGCGAGGCGTAGCGCCTGGATGTAGTACCGCTGGGCCAGGCCCGGCTGGCCGGTGTCCACCGCCATGTAGCCGGCCAGCTCCGTCAGCCGGGCCACCGACGCGAACAGGGCCCGCCCGACGGGTTCCCGGTAGGAGCCGCCGATCAGCCCGGACACCACCGAGTTGAGGTAGTGCACGACCACCGGCCGGACGTGCCCGCTGCCGAAGCGGTGGTCGAGGTCCTTGAGGGCCTCGGTGGTAGCCCGGACCGCCTCCACGTCCGACATGCCGACCCGCGAGCCGCCGCTGCGGGCGACCTGGGTGTCGGCCCCGGTGATCAGCCAGTCGCGGCTCGGCTCCACGAGCGCGGAGGCGGCCACGCTGGAACCCGCCAGGAAGTCGCGGCGGCCGACGTCGCTGCGCCACAGCTCGCAGACCTGCTCGATGGCGCCGATGACGGTCGGGGAGAACTGCAGGCCGACGCCGGAGGCGAGGTTCTTCCCGTTGGCCATGCCGATCTCGTCGATGGTGACGGTGCGGCCGAGCTTGCGCCCGAGCGCCTCGGCGATGATTCCCGGAGCCCGGCCGCGCGGCTGCTGGCCGCGCAGCCACCGGGCCACGGAGGTCTTGTCGTAGCGGAGATCGAGGCCGTGTTCGGCCCCGCACATGTTCACGCGCCGGGCGAGCCCGGCGTTGGAGCACCCGGCTTCCTGGATGAGCGCCTGCAGCCGTTCGTTCGGCTGGCGGGCGACGAGAGGCCTGGCTGCCATGAAAACCCCCTGCTGACCGCGGGTGATCCGTTGGAATGATCACTTCCCGCCTGATGTGCGGAGAATCTTCCGCTCTGCGTCGTGTCGCTACCCAACTCCGGCGCTCCGGCCTCCTACGCGCCCCCACGCGTGCATCAGTGCGCCCCGTATGCAGGATCGATGCTCCGCCCGCCGCCTGGTTTACGCCCGTAACCCCGGGTGACCCGAGGAGTTGTGATGGGCGTGGAAGAGACCATCGGAGTCACGGAGACCGCACCCATCCCCAAGCAGCGCGGCGAGCAGCTGCTGGACCATGCCGTGCGGTACGCGGAAGAACGGCACTGGGATGTCTTCGCCGGCACCTGGTTGGAGCCCGCAGACGGCCGCGAGCTGTGCTCCTGCGGGGCGGCGGACTGCCCGGCGCCCGGCGCGCACCCGACGGTGAAGGACTGGGCGGCGCAGGCCACCGGCAGCGCGGTACAGGTCCGGCGGATCTGGGCGAAGCACCCGCAGGCCTCGATCCTGCTGCCGACGGGCCGCACGTTCGACGCGCTGGACGTACCCGAATCGGCCGGATTCCTCGCGCTGGCGCGGCTGGAGCGGATGGAGCGCACCCTCGGGCCGGTCACCCTCACGCCCGACCACCGGATGATGTTCTTCGTCCTGCCGGGCGCCGGCGTCAAGGTGCCCGACCTGGTGCGCAAGCTGGGCTGGCCGGCCGCCACGATCGACCTGGTGGCGCGGGGCGAGGGCGAGTACGTGGCGGCGCCGCCCACCCGCTTCGGCGGCCGGGGCTCGGTCCAGTGGGCACGGCGGCCCACACCGGCGAACCGGTGGCTGCCGGACACGGATGAGCTGATCGACGCGCTGGCCTACGCGTGCGGCAGCGAGGCCGCGGCGGAGCGCAAGCGCCGCCAGGGCTGACGCCACCTCCTGAACTCGCCCGCCACACCTGTGAAATCAGGGCGAAAACTGATGACATAAGTAACTGCTCAGGCCTCTCCCCCTCCTCCTATGGTGAAGAAGGAACGACCAACGGGGACGTAATGAGAGGCAGGCGCATGCCGGACCAGGGCGATGCGACGGGTGGAGCGTACGGAACGGGTGGCGCGCGGTCCGCGCCGCCCGCCGTGCGGGTGGAAGGTCTGTGGAAGCGGTTCGGCGACCAGGTGGCCGTCGCCGGGATCGACCTGGAACTGCCCGCCGGGCAGTTCATCGGTCTGGTGGGCCCGAACGGCGCGGGCAAGACGACCACCCTGTCGATGGTGACCGGACTGCTGCGCCCGGACATGGGGCGGGTGCACGTCGCGGGGCACGACGTGTGGGCGGACCCGACCGAGGTGAAGGCGCGGATCGGCGTGCTGCCCGAGGGCCTGCGGCTCTTCGAGCGGCTGTCGGGGCGCGAACTGCTCGGCTACATGGGCCGGCTGCGCGGGCTGCCGGGCGAGGAGACCGACAAGCGGGCGACGCAGCTGCTGGACGTCCTCGACCTCGCGGGTTCGCAGCACAAGCTGGTCGTGGACTACTCGACCGGTATGCGCAAGAAGATCGGCCTGGCGGCGGCGCTGCTGCACAACCCCGAGGTGCTCTTCCTGGACGAGCCGTTCGAAGGCGTCGACCCGGTGTCGGCGCAGACCATCCGCGGGGTGCTGGAGCGCTACACGGCCTCCGGCGCCACGGTCATCTTCTCCTCCCACGTGATGGAGCTCGTCGAGTCGCTGTGCGACTGGGTGGCCGTGATGGCCGCCGGCCGGATCCGCGCCGCGGGCCCGCTGGCCGACGTACGGGGCTCCGCGCCCTCGCTGCAGGCCGCCTTCCTCGAACTGGTCGGCGCGCACGGGCGCGACGCGGCCGGGGACTCGCTGGAGTGGCTCGGCGGCGGCTCCGGGGCGGGATCGCGATGACCTCGCCCGCCAACCCGGCCGCAGGCCCGGCCGGCACCGTGACCACTCCCGCCAACCGGGCCGCCGGAGCCGCCGGGGCCGCGCCCGCCGCGTCGGTCCCGCTGACCCCGGTCTTCGTCCGCCTCAAGCTGTCGCTGCTGCGCAACGGGCTGAAGGGCTCCTCCAAGCGCAAGGCCGCCTACTTCTCGACGCTCGCCTTCGCCCTGGTCGTCGGCTTCTTCGTGACGCTCGGCCTGGCCCTGCTGCACGGGAACGCCCACGCCGGCACGGTCGTCGTCCTGCTGGCCGCGATCCTGGCCCTCGCCTGGACCTTCATGCCGCTGTTCTTCCCCACCGGGGACGAGACCCTCGACCCGAGCCGGCTGGTCATGCTGCCGCTGCGCCCGCGTCCTCTCGTACGGGCCCTCCTCGCCTCGTCGCTGGTCGGCATCGGGCCGCTGTTCACGCTGTGCCTGGCCGTCGGCTCCGTACTGGCCGTGGCGCGCGGCGCCGCCGGCGCGGTGGCCGCCGTGGTGGCCGCGCCCCTGCTGGTCCTCGGCTGCGTGACCCTCGCGCGGGCCGTGGCCACGGCCAACGTGCGGCTGCTGACCAGCCGCAAGGGGCGTGACCTGGCGATCCTCAGCGGCCTGCTGATCGCGGTGGGCGGCCAGCTGGTCAACTTCGGCAGCCAGCGACTCTCCCAGGCGGGCGGCCTCACCACGCTGGAGCCCGTCGAGGCCGTGGTGCGCTGGCTGCCGCCGGCGACCGCCGTCGGCATGGTGGACTCGGCCAGCGAGGGCGCGTACGGGGTGGCGGCCGCCCAACTGGCCCTGACCCTGGCCGCCGTGGCCGCCCTCCTGTGGTTCTGGGAGCGGAGCCTGACCAAGCTGATGGTCACCCCGGACGGCTCGACCGTCACGGCGGCCCGGCCGACGAAGGACCGCGGCGCGGGCGGCCTGTGGTCCCTGCTGCCCGCCGGCCGGACGGGCGCGACCGTGCAGCGCACGCTGCGCTACGCCCTCCGCGACCCGAAGACCAAGGCGTCCATGGTGACCGCGCTGGCGATCGGCCTGATCATCCCCGTCTTCAACGCCCTCCAGGGCACGGGCTCCGTCTACCTCGGCTGCTTCGGCGCGGCGATGCTCGGCATGCAGATGTACAACCAGTTCGGCCAGGACACCTCCGCGTTCTGGATGGTCTCGCAGACCATCTCCTCCACGCGCGACGCGTACGTGGAACTGCGTGCGCGGGCCGCCGCGCTGGCCCTGGTCACCGTCCCGTACACGGTCCTGGTCATGGTGATCACGGCCGCGGTGATCGGTGACTGGTCCTCCTTCCCGGCGGCGACGGGCCTGGCCCTGGCCCTGCTGGGCTCGATGCTCTGCACGGGGGCACTGGCCTCGGCCCGCTTCCCGTACTCGATCCCGTCGGACGGCGCCTTCAAGAACGTCGTCCCGGGACAGGCCGGGCTCGCCTGGGCGGGCATCTTCGCCGGGCTGCTGGTCTCGGCGGTGGTCTCCGCCCCGGTGATCACCCTGACGATCTGGCTCAAGGCGGCCGGCCACCAGGACATCTCCTGGATCGTGCTCCCGCTGGGTGTGGCCTGGGGCGCACTGGCCGCCTGGGCGGGCCTGCGGCTCGCGGCCCCGACGGTGGCGCGCAAGCTCCCGGAGATCCTGTGGGCGGTCAGCAAGGGCTGACGGACGACCGCGACCGTGCCGGAACGGGCCGGCCTCCGCTCCCCCAAGGGAGCGGAGGCCAGCCCTTTCCTCTTGTTCCAGGAGTCAGTTGGCGGCGAGCAGGACGAGTACGGCGATCGAACCCGCGAAGACGATGACGTGCCGGAGGTTCTGGAGGTACGGCATCACCCAGTCGGGGAAGCCGTCCTCGGCGGCCCGGAGCATGGACCTGACGTCGATGCGCTGCAGTTCGGCGTCCCCGGACTTCGCGAAGGCGGCGGTCACGGACGGCACGGCGGTCAGGTTCGAGTAGAGGATCACGCAGTTCACGAGGATGACGAGCGGCTGGACGACCCACGACACCGTCCCGCTCCACGAACTCCCGGCGATCTGGAGCACGGCGGGCAGGGCCAGCGCCACCGCGATCCCGACGGGCGCCCAGGTCTCGTGCCCGCCGGCATCGAGCCGCATGCCGTTCTCGGCCATGACGGTGGTGCGCACTCCCTGCCGCCCCAACTCGGCCTCGACGGCGGCCTGGGCACGGGTGCCGTAGCGGCTGCGCACGACGGGGATGCTCAGGAAGGCGACGGCGATCAGCAGCTGCAGGACGGCGACGGCGTTCATCGGGGGACCTCGTTTCTCGGTGCTTGCCTGGCGACGTCGTCACCATGAAGCCGCCCCCTGACAGCCCCCGGACACCCCGCTGACAGACCGCTGACACGCTCGGTCGGATGACGGCCTGCCCTTCCGCCCCTCCCGGCGAGCGGGGGGGGCGGGTCGGGCGGGCGGGGTCAGGGGGCTTCGGCCTTGACGGCGTCGAGGAAGGGTTCCAGGACCTCGCGCCAGGCTGTCGGCTGGTCGTAGTGGAGGTAGTGGCCCGCGTCGGGGATTTCCGCGTACTGGCCGGCCGGGAGGACGCGGACCATTTCCTGGGCCTCGGCCCGGCCCAGTTCGCCGTCGAGGCCGCGGACCACCAGGGTCGGGCAGCGGACCTGGGCGAGCTCCTCCCAGTGGGCGTCGTGGACCCAGGTCTCGCGGGCCGTCAGCATCTGGCGGCGGGAGAAGACCGGGCGCCAGCCGTCCGACGCCTCGTGCATGACCTCGGCGAAGAAGGCACCGCGGCCGGGGTCGGGGCGTTCCACCCGGGGGTCGTCCTCGCCGAACCAGCGGCGGGCCGCGTCCTGGGTGGGGAAGGGCAGTGGCCAGTGGTGGAACCAGTCCTCCCATTCCTGCTGGGAGGCAGCGCCCAGGGCGGAGGCGCGCATGTCGCAGATGACCACGGCTTCGACCAGGTCCGGGCGACGGGCCGCGAGCTGCCAGGCGGTGAGCGCGCCCATGGAGTGGCCGATCAGTGTCACGGGGGCGAGGCCGAGCTGCTCGACGGCCGCTTCTGCGTCGGCCACGAAGGCCTCGCGGCCCAGGGAGGTCGGGGTGCCGTCGGGAGCGGCGGGCGGGCGGGCGCTCTGGCCGTGTCCGCGCTGGTCCAGGGCCACGACGCGGCGGCGCTCGCGGAGCCAGCGGGCGGTGCCCGCCCAGTGGAAGGCGCGGCCCATCAGGCCGTGCAGTAACAGCACCCCGGGGCGGGTGTCGGGCTCGGCCTCTGCTTCGCGGAACTCCCAGGCGGCCAGGCGGACGCCTTCGGCCCCTGTCACATCGACGCGCTGTACCACCGCAGATGCACCCCCTTCGCTCCCCGCCAGACTATCGAACCCGTATTCGAAAACGGGTTTCTCGCCGACAACACCGCTCTTTCGAGTGACCTTGCTCAAGGATTGACCGCCCCTGCCGATGGAGATCCTTTCAACAGGGAGGCGGGCCGCTCGGGGAAGACGGTCCGAGGGGACGACCTTGAGAGCTCGGGGCTCCAGGTCACCAGGGGAGGATCGGTCCCGGCGCCGAAAGGCGCCGGGACCGCCCACACCAAGGGCCGGTCATCCGTACGGGTCACGACCCGTAGGTCACGACCCGTAGGACAGGACCACCTGGGTCACGGCTCGTACAGACCGATCCACCGGACACATCCGCGCCGGCGCGAGCGCCGACGCGCCGGGGTCAGCGCTTCGCCACGAACACGTGCGAGGCGACCTCCGCATCCAGCTCGGCGGCCTCACCGCCACTGCCGACCAGCACACCCCCCGGCGATTCGGTCACGCTCACCACCGAGCCGGGCTGCACGCCCGCCCGCCGGAGCGTATACATCAGCTGGGCGTCCGTCTGGATCGGCTCACCGATCCGCCGGACGACCACGGTCTTGCCCTCGGTGCCCGGGTCGAGCTCGGACAGGCTGACCATGCCGTCCTCCAGGAACGGGTCCGCCTCGGCCTTCTCACCCAGCTCCTCCAGCCCCGGGATCGGGTTCCCGTACGGCGACTCGGTCGGGTGGCGCAGCAGCTCGAGCACCCGCCGCTCCACCGCCTCGCTCATCACGTGCTCCCAACGGCAGGCCTCCGCGTGCACCTGCTCCCACTCCAGGCCGATGACGTCGACGAGCAGGCACTCCGCGAGCCGGTGCTTGCGCATGACCCGCGTGGCCAGTCGGCGACCCTCCTCCGTCAGCTCGAGGTGCCGGTCGCTGGCGACGGCCACCAGGCCGTCCCGCTCCATGCGCGCCACCGTCTGGCTCACCGTCGGACCGCTCTGGTCGAGCCGCTCCGCGATACGGGCGCGCATGGGGACCACGCCTTCCTCTTCCAGCTCGAGGATGGTGCGGAGATACATCTCCGTGGTATCGATCAGTCCGGACATTCGTGCCCCTCGGATTGCGTGCGCTGGCCCTGCCCCCAATTCTGACGCATCGGGCCGACAACCGTCCCGTGCCGTGGGTCAAGACCGCTCCCGGACATCTCCCGGACATCCCGGGGAAGATCGTCCGGGGATGTCCGGGGCGCGCGACCAGAGCTTTCGGCCCGGGACTGAAGTTCGTATTGACACGCCCTTGGTCCAGACCGCACGGTGAGCGGCGGACACGGACGCTCCCCCACCCCTGGAAGGGCCATCGGCGTATGAGCGAGAGCAAGCTGGCCGGTCAGTTCTTCGATGCCGCCATCGGTCTGCTGGAGCGGGTACGGAACGAGGAGGCCCCGCACATCGCCGAGGCGGGCTCCCTCATCGCCGACGCGGTCGCCGCCGGCAACCGGCTCTTCGCCTTCGGCGCCGGGCATTCCTCACTGCCCGCCCAGGACGTCGTCTACCGGGCCGGCGGCCTGGCCCTGATGAACTTCCTCGCCGTCCCCGGCACGGCCGGCGTCGACGTCATGCCCGCGACCCTCGGCAGCGCCCTGGAGCGGGTGGACGGCCTGGCCGGCGCCGTCCTCGACAGCAGCCCCGCCACCGACGGCGACATCCTCGTCATCATCTCCCTCTCCGGGCGCAACGCCCTGCCCGTCGAGATGGCGATGAACGCCCGCGCCATCGGCCTCAAGGTCATCGGCGTGACCTCGGTGGCGTACGCGACCGGGACCAAATCTCGGCACGTCTCCGGCACCTTCCTCAAGGACCACTGCGACGTCGTCCTCGACAGCAAGATCGCGGTCGGCGACGCCGAGCTGAGCATCGACGGCATCGACGCGCCCTTCGCCCCCGCCTCCACCGTCGTGACCAGCGCGATCATGCAAGCGGTCATGGCGACGGCGGCCGGCGAGCTCGCCGCCCGCGGGGTGGAGCCCCCGCTGCTGCGCTCCGGCAACGTCGACGGCGGCCACGAGTGGAACGGCCGCGTGATGCAGGAGTACGGCGACCGGATCTTCTTCCGGCACTGAGAAGTCCCGGCCCGGGCCGCGATCAGGCCCCGTCCCGGCCGGCCGGACCCGCCGCCAGGTCCAGGTCGGCCGCGACCCGGGCCGCGACCTCCTCCGCGTACGCGGCGTCCGCGCGCTCGAAGGCCACCCGCGAGGGCCCGCGCACGAACGTCAGCGCCCCCAGGGTCCGCCCCCGGCTCCGCAGCACCGTGCACAGCACGTGCGCGGCGCCCTCGGGCCACTGACGGGCCCGCGCCCACTCCGCGTCCACCTCCCCGCGCGGGGCGCTGGTGCGCACCGAGCCGATCCGGTCCAGGGCCTGCAGCGCCGGGTGCCCGACCGCGTACCGGACGGGGATCGACCCGGGGCCCGGCAGCACCGGCGGCGACGCGGCGGACCGTACGAGCCTGCGCCGCTCGGGGTCGGCCGTGGGGTCCAGTACGTCGAGCAGCGCGTGCTCGGCGAAGCCTGCGAGGGCGAAGTCCAGGCGTACGCCGGCCGCTTCGGCCGGATCCTCGCACTCGGCGGCCGCCCGCCCCGCGCGGTGGAGCTGGTGCGAGCGGAACCGCAGCGTCGCGGTGTCCAGTTGCTCCTGGCGGGCCTCGGTGACGTCCTCGAACAGCCAGCCGACACCCAGCGGTACCGGCTCCTCCGCGAGCGGCGAGGCCAGCCGCAGGAACCCGCACCGCCAGCACCTGCGCCGCACCCCTTCCGGCGTGCGCACCGACACCCACATCTCCACCGGCGCGGGCGGGGCCCCCTCGGCGAGCACGTGCTGCAGCGCCCCCTCCAGCTCCTCGACGCCCTGGGCCAGCAGTTCTCCCAGGGGCCGCCCGAGCAGTGCGGTGCGGCCGGTCCCGAAGGCCCGAGCGGCATGCGCGTTGACCACGGCGGGCCGCAGGTCGACGTCGACCAGGACGACGCCCCACGAGGCGTCCTCCATCAGGGCCTCGCTCAGCGCGATGGAGCGCTCCAGGTCGATCTGGGCGTGCACCTCGCTGAAGGCGCAGTACACCCCGGCGGGCTTCCCGTCGGCGCCGGGCACCCCGGCGGACTGGGTCCGTACGAGGACGCGCCCGCCGTCCTTGGTCAGCAGCGCGAACTCGTGCACCTGCCGGCCGGGCACGTGCTGGGCGGCCATCAGCCGGTCCTGGACGTCGTGCGCGTCGGCGGCCCGCACCGCCCACCCCTCGAAGCCCTTGCGGCCCACGGCCTCGGCGGCGGTCCAGCCCAGGATCCGCTCGGCCTCGCGGTTCCAGTGGGTGATCACGCCGTCGGAGTCGAACGCACACAAGGCGGCGTCCATCCCGTCCAGCAGCGCAGCGAGCAGCTCGTCCGTGGTCTCGTTACGTCCGTAAGCAGTCACCTGGGACCCCCAGCAGGTGTTCGCGTGTGCGGCACGTCAGATCATTGAACTGGAACGTGACGCAGCCCACACCGCTTTCGGGGAAATCGGTGCGCCTCCCTCCACACCTGGGAAAGCACCATCGGAACGACCACACGTTCGAGTGACCATCCCGCATTCGTACACACCGCACGATCCACGATGCGTAGCGTCACGACACGGCTCACGGACTCCCGGCCACCGTGCCGGGCGCCGGTGTGGAACACGGGCGAGGGGAGACCGGCGGAGTCCGCACCGGGACACGTCGGCGACACGCCCGATCTGCCGCTTCGGCAGCGGAGACGGCAGAGACCGGGGGCGGTGACGCTCCCCGCCCGACAGCAAGCAGGGTGTTCGTACTGGCCAAGGAGGGCGAGCCGCTGATGCCCTGCCATCCGGCCCGTGCGCGCGAGTTGCTCGCCGGTGGACGCGCCGTCGTGGCACGGCGCGCTCCATTCACCATCCGGCTCAAGCACCGGACCCGTGCGGGCTCGGCCGTCGAAGGCGTACAGCTGCGTCTTGACCCCGGCTCCAAGGCGACGGGTATCGCCATCACTGATGAGCACCACCGGATCGGCAGGGAGGGGCGAACCACAGTCGCCCGCCGGGGGCTGGTCACGCTCGAACTCCGGCACCGGGGACAACAGATCCACGGCGGCATGATGCGACGCGCCGCCTATCGCCGCCGAAGGCGCTCGGCAAATCTCCGGTACCGGGCGCCCCGGCACGACAACCGCCCACGGCCGGAGGGCTGGCTTCCCCCTTCCTTGCGCCATCGCATCGACTCGGCCATGGCCGTGGTCGCGCGACTGTGCCGATATGCACCGGTGCGTGAGATCCACGTGGAGCAGGCGGCATTCGACACGACCGCATTCGCCGGAGTCGTGCAATCCGGCCCGCAGGAAGACATCGAGCCGACGTACGGTGCATTCGAGGTCCGTCAGTTCCTTCGGGCCGAATGGAAGAGGTCCTGCGCGTACTGCGATGCCACGGGGGTGCCTCTCAATATCGATCACGTCCGCGCACGGAGCCGTGGCGGATCGTCCGGGTGCCCGCGCAGATCCTGGTGGTGTCGTCGACCGGGCGCGGTTCGTACGCCAGGACCACCCCTGACCGCTTCGGTTTCCCCCGCTTGCAACGGCCGCGCGGCAAGTTCCACCACGGGTACGCGACCGGGGACCTGGTGGCGGCCGTCGTACCCAAAGGAAAGTGGGTCGGCAAGTGGGTGGGGCGCATCGCGGTCCGGACCAGCGGCCAGCATCGCATCACGACGTTGACCAGCCGCTTTGATGTCTCCCACCGGAACTTGCGGCTACTCCGGAGAGCCGATGGCTACAGCTATGGATTCGCCGACGAAATTCGATTGAGCGGACGGCACAGGCCTGCCTAGAGTGGACACACACTGAAAGGAGGTGATCCCGGAAATGTATGAACTCCGGACGCGTGAGGTGACTGCGGGCTAGGGCCCGTCGTCGCACGCACCCAGTGCGGTGCCCGGCGGAATCGCCTGGCGCCAATCCCAAGCAGTCACCCGACCCGCGGGCTCGCCGGTACGTCCGGCCGGCTTCTCTCACTGCAGGAGAGAAACCCGAGCCCGCGGGTCGCCTGCGTTTGCCGCTCCCGCTCGGGGTGAGCAAGACCGGGCCCCCGGCCAGGCCGTCTCTTCCGGATCCTGTCGGCCGAGCCCGCGACGTCCGGTGCCATGGGGCCTCCCCAGGCCCGCCGGGGCCGAGGGGAAGCAGGGCAAGACGCCCCCTACGGGCAGAGCCGCTCCACGTGCCACTTGTCCCCGTCCAGGACGTAGCGCAGACGGTCGTGCAGGCGGTTCTCGTGGCCCTGCCAGAACTCCACCGCCTCAGGGACCACGCGCAGGCCGCCCCACTCCGGCGGAACCGGCACCTGCTCGCCCTCCGGGTAGCGGGCCTCCAGCTCGGCGTAGCGCCGGTCCAGCTCCGCGCGGGAGCCGATGACGCTGGACTGCTCGCTCGCCCAGGCGCCCAGCTGGGAGCCGTGCGGGCGGGAGCGGAAGTACGCCGCCGTCTCGTCGCGGCCGATCCGGGCCGCCGTACCGGTGACGATCACCTGGCGGGCGATCGGGTGCCACGGGAAGAGCAGGGCGACGTGCGGGTTCTCGGCCAGCTCGCGGCCCTTGCGGGAGGCGTAATTGGTGAAGAAGACGAAGCCCCGCCCGTCGAACTGCTTCATCAGCACCGTCCGCGAGCTGGGCCGTCCGTCGGGGGTGGCCGTCGATACGACCATCGCGTTCGGCTCGAAGAGGTGCGAGTCGGCGGCCTGCTGGAACCAGAGCGCGAACTGGTCCATCGGATTCTCGGCGAGACTCCCCTCGTCGACGATCTCCGAGCGGTACTGCTTGCGCATCATGGCGGGGTCAATGTCCTCATCGGTCACGTCGGCCATCCTGCCGCAGCCGGACCGGCGACGGTGTGCCGTATGTCACGCTTCCGCAGTCGGGGCGGAACGGCCAAAATCTTGGGGCCGGTCCGAAGGTCCCCGAGTGGGTGACCGACGGCCGTGCCGGGCATCAACGGGGATGACCGCGCCGGACCGCGAGTCACGCCGGGAGCCGCGCGTGTTCGCACTATCTGAGGAGCCGCCTGATGTCCGACTTCGTACCCGGGCTCGAAGGGGTCGTCGCGTTCGAGACGGAGATCGCCGAGCCCGACAAGGAAGGCGGGTCGCTCCGCTACCGGGGCGTCGACATCGAAGACCTCGTCGGCCACGTCTCCTTCGGGAACGTCTGGGGCCTGCTGGTCGACGGTGCCTTCAACCCGGGCCTGCCGGCCGCCGAGCCCTTCCCCATTCCGGTCCACTCCGGTGACATCCGCGTCGACGTCCAGTCCGCGCTCGCGATGCTCGCCCCCGTGTGGGGTCTGAAACCGCTGCTGGACATCGACGTGCAGACCGCCCGTGACGATCTCGCGCGCGCGGCCGTGATGGCGCTGTCGTACGTCGCCCAGTCCGCCCGCGGCCAGGGCCTGCCCATGGTGCCGCAGCGGGAGATCGACAAGGCCGAGTCCGTCGTCGAGCGGTTCATGATCCGCTGGCGGGGCGAGCCGGACCCGCGGCACGTCAAGGCCGTCGACGCGTACTGGACCTCGGCCGCCGAGCACGGCATGAACGCCTCCACCTTCACCGCGCGGGTGATCGCGTCGACCGGCGCGGACGTCGCCGCCGCGCTGTCCGGCGCGGTCGGCGCCATGTCGGGGCCGCTGCACGGCGGGGCGCCGTCCCGCGTACTCGGCATGATCGAGGAGATCGAGCGCACCGGCGACGCCGTGGCGTACGTGAAGAAGGCCCTCGACAAGGGCGAGCGGCTGATGGGCTTCGGCCACCGCGTCTACCGCGCCGAGGACCCGCGCGCCCGCGTGCTGCGGCGCACGGCCAAGGAGCTCGACGCACCGCGCTACGAGGTGGCCGCCGCGCTGGAGAAGGCCGCGCTGGAGGAGCTGCACGCGCGCCGCCCCGACCGGGTGCTCGCCACGAACGTGGAGTTCTGGGCCGCGATCATGCTGGACTTCGCCGAGGTCCCCGCGCACATGTTCACGTCGATGTTCAGCTGCGCCCGCACCGCGGGCTGGTCGGCGCACATCCTGGAGCAGAAGCGCACGGGCCGCCTGGTGCGGCCCTCGGCCCGCTACATCGGGCCGGGGCGGCGCAACCCGCAGGAGATCGAGGGCTACGCCGACATCGCCGAGACCGCGTAGGCGCGCAGTCGCGCAGCCGCACGGGCAGATCGGGCGCCGTATCCCGCGAGCGGGGTGCGGCGCCCTTCTCGTGCCCGCCGCCTCAGCCCAGGGCCGCGTCCAGGATCCGGGACCACTGGGCCACCACCCGGGCCCGGCGGGCCGTGTCGTCGGTGAGCACGTTGGCCAGGCCGAGGCCCCGCGCCATGTCCAGCAGGCCCTGCACGGTCTCCCGTACGCCCGGCACCGACTCGTCCGCACCGAGCAGCTCGACGGCGATGCGGTGGGTCTCGCGGCCGACCCGGGCCTCCAGTTCGGTGACCTGGGGGCGCAGCTGCTCCTCGTTGGAGGCGGCCACCCACAGCTGGAGGGCGGCCCGGAAGAGGGCGCCGGTGTACAGGTCGACGAGGGCCTCCACCACGGCGGGGCGGGCGGCCGGGCCGGCGTGGAAGAGGTCGCGCAGGGCGGTGGAGCGCTCCTCGGCGACGTACTCGACGGCCGCGGTGAACAGGTCCTCGCGGGTCGGGAAGTGGTGCTGGGCGGCGCCGCGCGAGACCCCGGCGCGTTCGGCGACGACCGAGACGGTCGAACCGGCCCAGCCGTGCTCCGCCAGGCAGGACACGGCCGCCTCGAGGAGGTGGCGGCGGGTGACGCGGCTGCGCGCCTGCTTGGGGCCGGTCACAGCGACCATGACGGTTCCCGGCGCTCGAAGCGGGCGGTGATGCCTTCGCGGGCCTCGGCGGAGGCGAACAGTCCGGCGGACAGCTCGGTGAGGCGGGAGCCGTCGCGGGTGAGGGCCTCGCGTACGGCGGCGGAGGTCAGCGCCTTGGTCGCGGCCAGCCCTTGCGGGGAGGCCTTGCGCAGGCCGGCGAGTACGGGCTCCAGGGTCGCGTCCACGTCGTCGCCGTGCAGGGTGAGCAGTCCGATCCGGGCGGCCTCGGCGGCGTCGAAGGCCTCGGCGGTGAGGAAGTAGCGGGCGGCGGCGCGCGGGTCGAGGCGCGGCAGCAGCGGCATGGAGATCACTGCGGGGGCGAGGCCCAGATGGGTCTCGGTGAAGGCGTACGAGGACTGCGGTCCGGCGGCGGCGATGTCACAGACACCGAGCAGCCCGAGGCCGCCGGCCCGGACGTGGCCGGTGACCCGGGCGACGACGGGCTTGGGCAGCTCGGCGGTTTCGCGGAGCAGGGCCAGGAAGTCGGCCGGATCACAGGGGGACTTGAGGTCGGCCCCGGCGCAGAAGGTAGTGCCGGTGTGGGTGAGGACGACGGCCCGGACTGCCGTGTCCGCGGCGGTGGCGGCGAGCGCGGAGCGCAGCTCGGCGACGAGGTCGGCGGACAGGGCGTTGCGGTTGCCCGGGGAGTCCAGGGTGAGGGTGGCGATGCCGGTCGCCTGGGCGGCGTGCACTCGTGGGGCCATGTCTCCTCCGGAGTGGTGTGCGGATGGGGGTACTTCGGGAGGGTACGTTGCGTTGCCCCGGCGGGGTGCTCGGCGGTGTGCGGCGCGGGCTGCCCCCGCCGGGGTGGCGCCTCAATCGCCGGCGGGGCTTCAAAGGGTGGGGCGGTGCCCCGCACGAGGGTCTCCTCGGCTCGGCGCGTGCGGGCTCGTCACGGCCAGGCGGCCGTGGTCGCGCCTCGTCCTGCGGGGACCCTCCTGCGTGTCCCCGCCCCACTGCAGGGCTTCGACACAGACGGCCCTCCCCCTGCCGTGGGCCTCCGCCGCCGAGGGGAGTGGGGACGTGGCGGGGTGTCCCCGCAGGACGAGGCGCGACCACCGGGCACAACCGAGACAAGCCCGCACGCGCCGAGCCGAGGAGACACCCCGGCGCGGCCCCACGGACCGACCTGCACCGACAAGCCCGCACTTTCAGCCCCGCCAACCGCCGAGGCGCAGGCCCGCACTTTCAGCCTCGCCGGCGTTTGAGGCGCGGGTCCGGGCAGAGCCCGGCACACGACCCGCACCCGGCAGACGGCTCGCGCCCGGCCCGACCTAGTAGGACTTCGGGAGGCCCAGGGTTTGGTGGGAGATGAAGTTCAGGATCATCTCGCGGCTGACGGGGGCGATGCGGGCCACGCGGGAGGCGGTGATGAGGGAGGCCAGACCGTATTCGCGGGTGAGGCCGTTGCCGCCGAGGGTGTGGACCGCCTGGTCCACCGCACGGACGCAGGCCTCCCCGGCGGCGTACTTCGCCATGTTCGCCGCCTCGCCCGCCCCCATGTCGTCGCCCGCGTCGTACAGACGGGCCGCCTTCTGCATCATCAGGCGGGCCAGTTCCAGCTCGATGTGCGCCTGGGCCAGTGGGTGGGCCACGGCCTGGTGCGCGCCGATGGGCGCCTTCCAGACCTGGCGGGTCTTCGCGTAGTCGACGGCCTTGGCGAGGGCGTGGCGGCCCATCCCGATGGCGAAGGCGGCGGTCATGATGCGCTCGGGGTTGAGTCCGGCGAACAGCTGGAGCAGGCCCGCGTCCTCGTCGCCCACGAGGGCGGAGGAGGGCAGCCGTACGTCGTCCAGGGTGAGTTCGAACTGTTTCTCCGCGGCGGCCAGTTCCATGTCGATGACCGAGCGGGTGAAGCCGGGGGCGTCGCGCGGGACGATGAACAGGCAGGGCTTGAGGCTGCCGGTACGCGCGTCCTCGGTGCGGCCGACGATGAGGGTGGCGTCGGCGATGTCGACGCCGGAGATGAAGACCTTGCGGCCGGTGAGGATCCAGTCGTCGCCGTCGCGGCGGGCGGTTGTGGTGATCCGGTGGGAGTTGGATCCGGCGTCGGGTTCGGTGATGCCGAAGGCCATGGTGAGGCTGCCGTCGGCGAGGCCCGGCAGCCAGGCCTGCTTCTGGGCGTCCGTGCCGAAGCGGGCGATGACCGTGCCGCAGATGGCGGGCGAGACGACCATCATGAGGAGGGGACAGCCCGCGGCCCCGAGTTCTTCCAGGACGATGGAGAGTTCGGCGATGCCGCCGCCCCCGCCGCCGTACTCCTCGGGGAGGTTGACCCCGAGGTAGCCGAGCTTCGCGGCGTCGGCCCACAGCTCGTCGGGGTGGCCGCCTTCGCGGGCGACGCGGGCCAGGTAGTCGCGGCCGTAGCGCTGCCCGAGGGCGGCGACGGCGGCGCGCAGGGCGTTGTGCTCTTCGGTTTCGATGACGGTGCTCATGCTTGCGGTTCCTCCTGGACTACGGCGAGCAGGGCGCCGAACTCGACCTGCTGGCCGGTGGCGACGTGGAGCGCGGAGAGCGTGCCGGAGGCGGGAGCGAGGATGCGGTGCTCCATCTTCATGGCCTCCAGCCAGAGCAGGGGCTGGCCGGCGGTGACGGGGCTGCCGGGGGCCAGGCCCTCGGCGATGCGGACGACGGTGCCGGGCATGGGGGCGAGCAGCGAGCCCGGTTCCGTGCGGTCCTGGGGGTCCGGGAAGCGCGGAACGGGGGTGAAGGTGTGGGCGCCGAGCGCGGAGTCCACGTAGATCTCGGTCTTGTTCGAATTTTGTTTCACGTGGAACGCACGTCGGATTCCCTCGACTTCGAGGGTGACGAGGGTGGGGGTGGTGGCCACCACGCGGATCCCGGGGTGGTTCACCGGGTGGTACTGGACCTCGTGCTCGACGCCGGCGGACCGGTAGCGGCGGGTCTGCGGCTGGGAGCGGACGTTGCGCCAGCCGCCGAGGCGGGCGGCGAGGGGGGCGTCCGGGCCGGGGGCCGCTTCGGCGAGGGCGGCGGCGAGGGCGGCCGGGGTGGCGTCCGGGGCGCCGCCGGTGAGGGTGTCGAGGTGGCGGTCGTAGAAGCCGGTGTCGAGCTGTGCGGCGGCGAACTCCGGGTGGCGCAGGGAGCGTACGAGGAGCTCTCGGTTGGTGGTGAGCCCGTGGATGCGGGCTCCGGCGAGGGCGGCGGCGAGGGCCCGGACGGCCTCGGCGCGGGTGGGGGCGTGGGCGACGACCTTGGCGAGCATGGGGTCGTAGTGGATGCCGACGGTGTCCCCGTCGGTGAAGCCGGTGTCCACGCGGATCCCGCCGGGGATGGACAGGGTGTGCAGGACTCCGGTCTGGGGCCGCCAGTCCTGGGCGGGGTCCTCGGCGTAGAGGCGGGCCTCGACGGCGTGGCCGGTGGGCTGCGGGGGCGCCGGGGGCAGGGCCTCGCCCTCGGCGACGCGCAGCTGGAGGGCTACGAGGTCGAGGCCGAAGACGGCTTCGGTGACGGGGTGTTCGACCTGGAGGCGGGTGTTCATCTCCAGGAAGTACGGGCGTCCGTCGGCGGTGACGAGGAACTCGACGGTGCCCGCGCCCTGGTACGAGACCGCGCGGGCGGCCGCGACGGCGGCCTCGTGGAGGGTCGTGCGCAGGGTGTGGGGGAGGCCCGGGGCGGGGGCTTCCTCGATGACCTTCTGATGGCGCCGCTGGAGGGAGCAGTCGCGGGTGCCCAGCGCCCAGACGGTGCCGTGGGCGTCGGCGAGGATCTGCACCTCGACGTGGCGGCCGCGTTCCACGTAGGGCTCGGCGAAGACCTCGCCGTCTCCGAAAGCGGAGCGGGCCTCGGCCGAGGCGGCGTCGAGGGCCTCCTTGAGCTGGTCGAGGTCGCGGACCACGCGCATGCCGCGGCCTCCGCCGCCGGCTGCGGCCTTGAGGAGGAGGGGCAGGTCGGCGGGGGTGGCGGCGGCCGGGTCGACGGGGTCGAGGAGCGGCACCCCGGCGGTGCGCATCAGTTCCTTGGCCCGGGTCTTGGAGGCCATGGCCTCGATGGCCTCGGGGGGCGGGCCGATCCAGGTCAGTCCGGCGGCCAGGACCTCGCGGGCGAAGTCGGCGTTCTCGGAGAGGAAGCCGTAGCCGGGGTGCACGGCGTCGGCGCCCGCGGCGAGGGCGGCCTTGATGACGAGGTCGCCGCGCAGGTAGGTGTCGGCGGGGGCCGCGCCGGGCAGCCGTACGGCCGCGTCGGCGTCGCGGACGTGCAGGGCGTCGGCGTCCGGGTCGGAGTGGACGGCGACGGTGGCCAGGCCCAGGGCGCGGGCGGTGCGGAAGATCCGGACGGCGATCTCGCCGCGGTTGGCGACGAGGAGGGAGGTCAGGTTCGTCATGTGCGGGCTCACATCCGGAAGACGCCGAAGCCGCCACGGGCGCCCTCGACGGGGGCGTTGTGGACGGCCGACAGGCACAGGCCGAGGACGGTACGGGTGTCGCGCGGGTCGATGACCCCGTCGTCGTACAGCCGCCCGGACAGGAACATCGGCAGGGACTCGGACTCGATCTGCGCTTCGACGAAGGCCCGCATCCCGGCGTCGGCCTCCTCGTCGTAGGGGAGCCCCTTGGCGGCGGCCGACTGGCGGGACACGATGGAGAGCACTCCGGCCAGTTGCTGGGGGCCCATGACGGCGGACTTGGCGCTGGGCCAGGCGAAGAGGAAGCGGGGCTCGTAGGCGCGGCCGCACATGCCGTAGTGACCGGCGCCGTAGCTCGCGCCGATGAGCACGGACAGGTGCGGGACCTTCGAGTTGGAGACCGCGTTGATCATCATCGAGCCGTGTTTGACGATGCCGCCCTGCTCGTACTCCTTGCCGACCATGTAGCCGGTGGTGTTGTGGAGGAAGAGCAGGGGGATGTCGCGCTGGTTGGCGAGCTGGATGAACTGGGCGGCCTTCTGGGACTCGGCGCTGAACAGCACGCCCTGCGCGTTGGCGAGGATGCCGACCGGGTAGCCGTGCAGGGTGGCCCAGCCGGTGACGAGGCTGGGGCCGTAGAGGGGCTTGAACTCGTCGAAGTCGGAGGCGTCGACGATCCGGGCGATGACCTCGCGCGGGTCGAAGGGGGTCTTGAGGTCGGGCGGGACGATGCCGAGGAGTTCCTCGGGGTCGTGGAGGGGTTCCTGGGCCTTGGGCGGGTCCTGGTGCGGCTTGCGGTGGTTCAGGCGGGCCACGACGCGGCGGGCCTGGCGGATCGCGTCGTACTCGTCGAGGGCGTAGTGGTCGGCGAGTCCGGAGACGCGGGCGTGCATGTCGGCGCCGCCGAGGGACTCGTCGTCGCTCTCCTCGCCGGTGGCCATCTTGACCAGGGGCGGACCGCCGAGGAACACCTTGGAACGGTCCTTGATCATGATCGTGTGGTCGGACATGCCGGGGATGTACGCGCCTCCGGCGGTGGAGTTGCCGAAGACGACGGCGACGGTCGGGATGCCCTCGGCCGAGAGCCGGGTGAGGTCGCGGAAGACCGCGCCGCCCGGGATGAAGATCTCCTTCTGGGAGGGCAGGTCGGCACCGCCGGACTCCACGAGGCTGATGCAGGGGAGGCGGTTCTGGCGGGCGATCTCGTTGGCGCGCAGCGCCTTCTTCAGCGTCCACGGGTTGGAGGCGCCGCCGCGGACGGTGGGGTCGTTGGCGGTGATCAGGCACTCGACGCCCTCGACGGTGCCGATGCCGGTGACCATGGAGGCGCCGACGGGGTAGTCGCTGCCCCAGGCGGCGAGCGGGGACAGTTCCAGGAACGGGGTGTCGGGGTCGAGGAGCAGCTCGACGCGCTCGCGCGCCAGGAGCTTGCCGCGGGCCTGGTGGCGGGCCGTGTACTTCTCGCCGCCGCCCTGCAGGGCCTTGGCGTGCTCGGCGTCGAGGGCGGCGAGGCGCTCCAGCGCGGCGGTACGGGCCTGCGCGTGGTCGGGGTCGTGCGGGTCGACGGTGGTGCCGAGGCGGGTCATGAAGTGGCCTCCGGGGCCGGGAGGAGGGCGACGGGGATGTCGAGGTGGCGGGCGCGGAGCCATTCGCCGAGGGCCTTGGCCTGGGGGTCGAAGCGGTGGCCGGAGGCGACGCCGTCGCCGAGGATGCCGGTGACGGTGAAGTTCAGGGCCCGCAGCTGCGGCAGCTCGTGGCGGGTGACGGTGTGCTGCGCGGTCTCGGGGAGCAGCTCCTGGAACACCTCGGCGGTGAGGGTGTGGAGCAGCCACTGCCAGGCGGGGTCGGTCTCGACCCAGACCCCGACGTTGGCGTCGCCGCCCTTGTCGCCGCTGCGGGCCCCGGCCACTGCGCCGAGCGGCGCGCGGACGGTCTCCCGGGGCTCCGCCCCGGACCCGGCGGGGGCTGCGCCCCCGACCCCTTCGGGGGCTCCGCCCCCGGACCCCCGCGCCTCAAACGCCGGCGGGGCTGGAGGGGCGGGGGGCTCCGCCGGCGGGCCCAGGGGTGCAGGGGGCAGGGCCGGCGGGCCCAGGGGTGCGGGGGGCAGGGCCGGCGGGGCTGGAGGTGCGAGGGGCTCCGCTGGTGGCACCGGGACTCGTACGCGCGTGCCGTCCGGGAGGACTGCCGTGTGCGGGACCTCGTCGGACGGGATCAGGGTCGAGGTGAAGACGCCGTAGGGCTGGGCCGGGCCGGGTGGGGACGTCACGTGGAAGCCCGGGTAGCTGCCGAGGGCCAGTTCGATCGCCGTCGAGGTCAGGGCGCGGCCCACCCGGTCCGGGGACGGGTCGCGGACGACCAGTCGCAGCAGGGCGGAGGCCGTCTCCTGTGTGTCGGCGTCCTCGTGGTCGGTCCGGGCCAGGGTCCAGGTGGTGTCGGCCACGCCCTCCAACACCTCGGCCAGTTGGGTGCGGACGAGGTTTGCCTTGGCCTCGATGTCCAGGCCGGTCAGGACGAAGACGACCTCGTTGCGCCAGCCGCCGATCCGGGTGACGCCCACCTTCAGGGAGGGCGGCGGGGCCTCGCCCCGCACTCCCGTCACGCGTACCCGGTCGGCGCCCTCGTCGGTCAGCCGGACGGTGTCCAGGCGGGTGGTCACGTCCGGGCCGAGATAGCGCACGCCCTGGGTCTCGTAGAGGAGTTGGGCGGTGACGGTGCCGGTGGTGACGGCTCCGCCCGTGCCGGGGTGTTTGGTGATGACCGCCGAGCCGTCCTCGGAGATCTCCGCGAGCGGGAAGCCGGGGCGGCGGACGTCGTGCCGGGTGAAGAAGGAGTAGTTGCCGCCGGTGGCCTGCGTGCCGCACTCCAGGACGTGGCCCGCGGCCACCGCCCCAGCGAGCCGGTCGTGGTCGCCGGGGGCCCAGTCGAACCACCAGGACGCCGGGCCGCTGACCAGCGCCGCGTCCGTGACCCGGCCGGTCACCACCACGTCGGCGCCCGCGCGCAGGCAGGCGGTGATCCCGGCGCCCCCGAGGTAGGCGTTGGCCGTCAGGGCTCCGTCCGTCCGCGCGGTGAGGTCGTCGCCCTCGACGTGGGCGACCCGCACCGGGACGCCCACTTTCGCCGCCAAGGCCCGTACGGCGTCGGCGAGTCCGGCCGGGTTGAGGCCGCCGGCGTTCGCGACGATCCGTACGCCGCGCTCGTGGGCGAGCCCGAGCCCCTCCTCCAGCTGGCGCAGGAAGGTCTTGGCGTAGCCGAGGTCCGGGTTCTTCAGGCGGTCGCGGCCCAGGATCAGCATGGTCAGCTCGGCCAGGTAGTCCCCGGTCAGCACGTCCAGCGGGCCGCCGGTCAGCATCTCGCGCAGGGCGTCCGAGCGGTCCCCGTAGAAGCCCGAGGCGTTGCCGATGACGAGCGGGCGCCGGGTCACCGTGCGGCCCCCGGCTCCCGGCCGGCTCCCGCCGGGCCGGCGAAGGCCTGGGCGATGTCCAGCCAGCGGTCCGCGTCGGGGCCGGTCGCGAGGAGGCCGAGGTCGGCGCGGTGGGCGCGCTGGGTGACCAGCAGGCAGAAGTCGAGCGCGGGGCCGGTGATCCGCTGCGGGGCGTCCGGCGGGCCGTACGTCCACACCTGCGCGCCGTCGGGGGCCGTCAGCTCCACCCGGAACTGCTCGGCGGGCGCGGGCAGTCCGCGTACGGCGTAGGCGTAGTCGCGGGCCCGTACGCCGATCCGCGCCACGTGCCGCAGCCGCTCGGTCGGGGTGCGGCGCACGCCGAGCGCGTCGGCGACGTCCTGGCCGTGGGCCCAGGTCTCCATCAGCCGGGCGCTGGCCATGGAGGCGGCCTTCATCGGCGGCCCGTACCAGGGGAATCGGGTGTCGGGCGAGGCCGCGGCCAGCGCCTCGTCGAGGGCGGCGCGCGTGGTGCGCCAGCGGGCGAGCAGCTCGGCGGGAGCCAGCTCCGCGCCCTCGCGGGCGCCCTCGTCGACGAAGGTGTCGGGCGCCTTCAGGGCCTCCTCGACCAGGTGGCCGAAGCCGGTGGCGTCGGTGAGGGAGAGCAGCGAGGCCCGGTCGGTCCAGTGCAGGTGGGCGATCTGGTGGGCGATGGTCCAGCCGGGCGCCGGGGTGGCCCGGGCCCAGTCGGGGACGGTCAACTCCCCCACCAGGGAATCCAGTTCACGGCCTTCCTCGCGCAGATCTGCGAAGACGGCGACGGCTGCGTCGACGGCGGACGGATCGGGCACGGTGCGCTCCCCTTCTCGGCGTGAGGGGAAGACTGGCAGCACCCAGCAAAACAATCAAGCATGCTTGCATGATTTTCTCCGGTGGCGACGCCTTCCCGCCACCGGAGCCAAGCCCTGGCGCCGGAAAGGCAGTTGCCGCCCCGCCCACCGGCCGCAGGTCCCGCCGCCCGACGGCCCGCGGGCACGGCGGGGGCGATTTCGGCCGTAAGCCGGAAACCCGCGATACGTCACCGGATGTCCCGTCGATACTGAACGTTCCGCTCCGGGCCCGGGCGGGCGCACCCAGTTCGTGTCACTCGACTCACTCGACGAAGACGACGAAGAGGATGGACTGACGTGACTCCAGCCGCCCGCACCCCCTTCTCCCTCTATCCCGAACTCGACGCGACCGCCCTCACCGCCTTCGTCACCGCCCTGGAGAGCGGCGACGTCACCGGCCTCGCCCCCGCCCGCGCCGCCGAGATCGCCGAGGTCCGCTCGGTCGCCGTCTTCACCCGCGGCAAGGTGACCGGCGCCGACGGGGACCTCCTCGACGCCGCGCTCTGGCGGCACACCGGAACCCAGCCGCGCCCCGCGATCGTCATGCCGTCGCCCTGGTCCAACCTGGGCTGGCTCCCGTACGCCGTCCAGGCCTCCCTCTTCGCCGCCCGCGGCTACAACGTCCTCGCCTACTCCACCCGCGGCTTCGCCGGCTCCGAGGGCCAGGTCGACGTGGCGGGCCCGCTCGACGTCGCCGACGGCAGCCGGGCCCTGGACCACCTCATCGAACGCTGCGCCGGCCCGGTGACGAAGATCGGCTTCCTCGGGGACTCGTACGGCTCAGGTATCAGCCAGCTCGTCGCCGCGCACGACACCCGCGTGAACGCCGTGGTCGCACTCAGCACCTGGGGCGACCTCGGCGAGGCCTTCTACGAGAACTCCACCCGGCACATCGCGGCCGTACGGGCCCTGCTCGACGCGGCCGCGAAGGCCCGGCTGAGCCCGCAGACGCAGAGCGTCTTCGACAACGTCCTCGCCAACCGCGACGTCCAGGGCACCCTGCGCTGGGCGGAGACCCGCTCGCCCCTCACCCACATCAAGGAGCTCAACCGCCGCCAGGTGCCGGTCTTCTTCTCGCACGCCTGGCACGAGACGCTCTTCCCGCCCAACCAGACGCTGAAGATGTTCAACGAGCTGACCGGCCCCAAGCGACTGGCCGTCTCCATCGGCGACCACTCCGGCCCCGAGATGACCGGCATGCTCGGCCTGCCCAACCGGATCTGGACGGACGCCCACCGCTGGCTCGACCACCACCTCAAGGAGATCGACAACGGCATCGACGCCGAGGGGCAGGTACTCGGCGAGATCATGTGGAGCAAAACCCTCGAACCCCGCCCCACCTGGCTCTCCCTCACCGAACGCCTGGAACGACTGCACCTGGCGGGCGACGGCGAACTCGGCGACGAACCGCAGGCCGGCTGGACGTCGACCGTGCTGTGCGGAATGGACACCCCGGCGACGGTCGCCGACAAGGTGGTGCAGTCCGGCTACGCGGAGATCGCCGGCCGCCCGAAGATCTACCGGACCCAGGACATCGACCGCACCGTCGCCGCCGTATGGACCGCGGACCCGGCCGGGGAGACCACCCGGCTGCGCGGCACACCGCGGCTGCGCGTGACGTACCGCGCGGCGAACCCCGGATCCACCTTCGTCGCGTACCTCCTCGACACGGCACCCGACGGCACGGCCCACATCATCACGCACGCCCCGTACACCGACGTCGACTCCCCGCCCGACAGCCTGATCAGCGCGGACATCGATCTCCAGGCCACGGCCTACGACGTGCCGCGCGGCCACCGCCTGATGCTGGTGATCGACGCCCGCGACCCCTTCTACGCCGACGCCAACCTGCCCCGCGCGACCCTGGACTTCACCTCCCCCGAGGCCACCCCGTCCTACCTGGACCTCCCCCTCGGCTGACCCGCCGCCGGGGCGGCTTCGGTGGGCGGTATCCACTCGGGCGGCATCACAGTCGCGTATGGGGAGACGATGAGACCGACGGGAAACCCCGTACGCATCACTGACCACCGCCCGGGCGGCTCCCGACCACCGAAGCCCCCCTCAGCCCGCCTTCGCCGTCGCCCGGAGGAGGTCCCGGAGGAGGTCGAAGTCGACCTTGGCGGGGTTGCGGAAGCGGAGGCAGGCCTTGCCCATGTCGTGGGGGGCCAGGCGGTCCGCGAAGGCGTCCCGGACGTCCGGGCGCATCAGGTAGAAGGAGATGTACTGCTTCTGGTTCGCCCAGGCGATCTCGCCGGCGGTCCCGCCCGCACGCACGTACACCGGCATTCCGTACGCGATCCCCTCCTCGAACCCGGTCAGCTCCTCCAGGCACAGCTCCCGCAGCCGCACCAGGGCCTCCCGCCGGGCCTCGGGGACCGCGGCCAGGTAGGTGGCGACGTCCATCAGGCGGCCTTCTTCCGGATCTGCGAGCGGACCGCGCCCATGCTGGCCGCGATCACGAGGGCGATGGCCAGGGCGTCCAGGGCGGACATGGCCTGGTTCAGGACGAGGAAGCCCGCGGCCGCGGCGATGGCCGGCTCCAAGCTCATCAGGATCGCGAAGGTCGGGGCCGGCATCCGCCGCAGCGCGAGCAGTTCCAGCGTGTACGGCAGGACCGAGGACAGTACGGCCACGCCCACACCCAGCGCGAGCGTGCTCGGGACCAGCAGGGCCGAGCCGGCTTCGGCGATCCCCAGCGGCAGCGAGATGACCGCGGCGACCGCCATCGCCAGCGCGAGCCCGTCCGCCTGCGGGAAGCGGCGGCCCGTACGCGCGCTGAACACGATGTACGCCGCCCACATCGCGCCCGCCCCGAGCGCGAACGCCGCGCCCAGCGGGTCGAGGGAGCCGAAGCCGAGGCCGCCCCCGCCGTGCCCGGACAGCAGGACCACGCCACCGAGCGCGAGGCCGGCCCACAGGACGTTGACCAGGCGCCGGGAGACGATGACGGAGAGGGCGAGCGGTCCGAGGACCTCCAGGGTGACGGCCGGGCCGAGCGGGATCCGGTCGATGGACTGGTAGAAGAGGCCGTTCATACCGGCCATGGCGACGCCGAAGGCGAGCACGGTGCCCCAGTCGGAACGGGAGTAGCCGCGCACCTTCGGGCGGCACAGGAGCAGCAGCACGAGCGCGGCGGCCGCGAGGCGCAGGGTGACCACGCCCGCCGCGCCCGCCCTCGGCATGATCATGACCGCGAGGGCGGCGCCGAACTGCACCGAGATCCCCGCCGAGATCACCAGCGCCACGGGACCGAGTCCGGAGCCAGAACCAGAACCGGAACCCGGACCGGAGTCCTTTGCGGGCGACGGGGCCGGTGCGGCGACGGCCGGCGAGGCCGCCGGGGAGGACGAAGAGGAAGGTGCGGGCATCTCTCCAGACTAAGGGGCGGTAAGGAGTGTCGCCGCATGTCCTGCCTTACAACCGTGAGAACACTGCGCTACACCCCTTCCCCCGGCCCGTCCCCCAACCCCTCCGCCAGGAGTTCCGCCAGGTGCCGGGCCCGGACCCCGCCCAGCTGTGCGATCTGCGTGCGGCACGAGAATCCGTCCGCCTGGATCACGGCGTCCCGCGGGGCCTCGCGCAGCGACGGGAGCAGCTGTTCCTCCGCGCAGGCCACCGACACCCCGTGGTGCCCGGGCTCGAAGCCGAAGTTGCCCGCCAGCCCGCAGCAGCCGCCGCTGAGCTCCCCCACCAGCCCGGCCCGCTCGCGCAGCCGCCGGTCGGGGCCGTCCCCGAGCACCGCGTGCTGGTGGCAGTGGGTCTGGCCGACCACCGCCCGGTCCAGGCGCGGCGGCCGCCACTCCGGGGCGTACTCCTCCAGGGCCTCGGCGAAGGTCCGCACCGCCGCCGCGAGGCGGGCCGCGCGGGGGTCGTCGGGGAGCAGCGCGGGCAGGTCGGTGCGCAGGGCTGCGGCGCAGCTCGGCTCCAGCACCACGACGGGCCCCGGTACGTCTCCCAGTGCGTCCAGCGTGCGGCGCAGGACCTTGCGGGCCCGGTCGAGGCGGCCGGTGGACACGTACGTCAGGCCGCAGCAGACCGTGCCCCCGCGGGGGACGCCGACGTCCAGGCCGGCCGCCCGGAGCACGCGGACCGCCGCGCGGCCGGTCTCGGGGGCGAGGTACTCCGTGAACGTGTCCGGCCAGAGCATGACGGAACCGGGGCTGCGCCCCGGACCCCGCGCCTCAAACGCCGTCGTGGCTGGAAGGGAGCGCGTGAACGGCTCCCGCGCCAGCTCCGGCAGGCGGCCGCCCCGGTCCCGGTCCAGCCCCGGTACGGGGAGGCGCCGGGCCAGGGCGTCGACCGCCCCCGCCGCCCGCAGGCCGGCGATCAGCCGGAGCCAGCCCGGCAGGCCGCCCAGGGTGTAGTGGGACAGCGGGCGGATCCGGCCCGCCCAGTGGCGGTGCAGGAACTCCGCCTTGTACGCGGCCATGTCCACGCCCACCGGGCAGTCGCTGCGGCAGCCCTTGCACCCCAGGCACAGGTCCAGCGCCTCGGCGACCTCCGCCGAGCGCCAGCCGTCGGTGACGATCTCCCCGGCCAGCATCTCGTGCAGCAGTCGCGCCCGGCCGCGCGTGGAGTGCCGTTCCTCCCCCGTCACCCGGTAGGAGGGGCACATCACCGAGGCGCCGCCCCCCGTATCAGCGGTCCGGCACTTCGCGACGCCCACGCACCGCGCGACCTCCCCCGCGAACGGGGTGGCCGGCAGCACCGCGAAGCGCAGGTTCTCGTCCAGTCGCGCCGGCCTGACCAGCATCCCCGGGTTCATGCCGCCCGCCGGGTCCCACACGTCCTTGTAGGCGCCGAAGAGCCGGACCACCTCCGCCCCGTACATCTTCGGCAGCAGCTCCGCCCGCGCCTGCCCGTCCCCGTGCTCGCCCGACAGGGAGCCGCCGTGCGCGACGACGAGATCGGCCAGTTCCCCGGAGAAGTCCCGGAAGCGGGCGATGCCCGCCGCCGACACCAGGTCGAAGTCGATCCGCACGTGGACGCAGCCCTCGCCGAAGTGCCCGTACGGGGATCCGTGCAGCCCGTGCGCCGCCAGCAGGGCCCGGAACTCGCGCAGGTACGCCCCCAGCCGGACCGGCGGCACCGCGCAGTCCTCCCATCCCGGCCAGGCCATCCCGCCGCCCGGCATCCGGGTCGCGGTGCCCGCCGCGTCCTCGCGGATCCGCCACAGCGCCCGCTGCCCGGCCGGGTCGGTGACGACCGTCGCGTCCACCGCTTCGGCGGCCCGGACGAGGGCCCGCGCCCCGCCCTCGTCCGGCATCTCCACGAACAGCCACGCCCGGCCCCGCGGCAGCGCCGGCGCCCCGCCGCCCACCAGGTCCTCGGCCATGCCCTCCACCGTCAGCGGCCCGTACGGCAGCAGCCCGGCCGCCGCGTCCGCCGCCGCGCTCTCGTCCGCGTACCCGAGCACCGCGAGCACCGGCGTGCGCGGCGCGTCCACCAGGCGCACCACCGCCTCCGTCACCACCCCGAGCGTGCCCTCGCTCCCGCAGAACGCCCGCGCCAGCTGCACCCCGCGCTCGGGCAGCAGCGCGTCGAGGCCCCCGTAGCCGGAGATCCGCCGCGAGAAGCCGGGCGGCATCCCGGCGGGTGTCATCCCGGTGCGCAGCAGTCCCAGATGTCCGGTGATCAGGTCCCGCAGGCCCGCCGGGGCGCCCGACCAGCCCGTCGAGATCCGGTGCGCGGTGCCCCCGTACGCCGTCACGGCCAGCTCGGTCACGTTGTCCGCGGTGGTGCCCCAGGCCACCGAGTGGGCCCCGCACGCGTTGTTGCCGATCATGCCGCCGAGGGTGCAGCGGGAGTGGGTGGACGGGTCGGGCCCGAAGGTCAGCCCGTACGGGCGCACCGCGTCCCGCAGCCGGTCGAGGACCAGCCCGGGCTGGACCACGGCCGTCCGGGCCGCCGGGTCCACCGACACGAGGCGGTTCATGTGCCGGGTGAGGTCGAGGACCACGCCCACCCCGGTGGCCTGGCCGGCGATGGAGGTCCCGCCGCCGCGCGGCACGACCGGGACCCCGGCCCCGGCGCACACCGAGAGGGCGGCCGCCACGTCGTCGGCGTCGCGCGGGGCGACCACACCCACCGGCACACGGCGGTAGTTGGAGGCGTCCATGGTGGTCAGGGCGCGTGCGGCGGCGCCGAAGTCGACCTCCCCGCGCAGGTTCTCCCGCAATGTCCGTTCGAGTTCACCGGGTGACGTCACGTCCCCAGCCTCCCACCGGACGGAAGCGTCTCATCGGGTGGACGCGCGTCCGGAGCGCGGACCGGGACCCGATACGCTCCGCTCGTGGCTGAGATCCAGATTCCCGCTGACATCAAGCCCGCCGACGGACGCTTCGGCGCGGGCCCCTCCAAGGTGCGGACCGAGGCGCTGGACGCCCTCGCCGCCACCGGTACCTCCCTGCTCGGAACCTCACACCGCCAGGCCCCGGTCAAGAACCTGGTCGGCTCGGTGCGCCAGGGCCTCCGGGACCTCTTCTCCCTCCCCGAGGGGTACGAGGTGATCCTGGGCAACGGCGGCTCCACCGCCTTCTGGGACATCGCGACCGCCGGTCTGATCGAGCGGAAGTCCCAGCACCTCACCTTCGGCGAGTTCTCCTCGAAGTTCGCCACGGCCGCGAAGCTCGCGCCGTGGCTGGACGCGCCGTCCGTGATCTCCTCGGACCCGGGCACGCACCCGGAGCCGGTGGCCGAGGCGGGCGTGGACGTGTACGCGTACACCCACAACGAGACCTCCACGGGTGTCGCGGCGCCGATCAAGCGCGTCGCGGGCGCCGACGCCGGGTCCCTCGTTCTGGTGGACGCGACCTCGGGCGCCGGCGGTCTGCCGGTGGACATCACCGAGACGGACGTCTACTACTTCGCCCCGCAGAAGTCCTTCGCCTCGGACGGCGGCCTGTGGCTGGCCGCGTTCTCCCCGGCCGCCCTGGAGCGTGCCGCCCGCGTGCACGCCTCCGGCAGCCGGCACATCCCGGAGTTCTTCTCGCTGCCGACGGCGATCGACAACTCGCTGAAGAACCAGACGTACAACACCCCGGCGCTGTCCACCCTCTTCCTGCTGGACCAGCAGCTGCGGTGGATGAACAGCCAGGGCGGCCTGGAGTTCACCACCGGCCGTACGGCGGCCAGCGCGCGCAACCTGTACGGCTGGGCGGAGGCGTCCAAGTACGCGACCCCGTTCGTCGTGGACGCCGACAAGCGCTCGTCCGTCATCGGCACGATCGACTTCTCGGACGACATCGACGCGGCGGCCGTCGCCAAGGTGCTGCGCGCCAACGGGATCGTGGACACCGAGCCGTACCGCAAGCTCGGCCGCAACCAGCTCCGTATCGCGATGTTCCCGGCGATCGACCCGGCGGACGTGCAGGCCCTGACGGCCTGCATCGACTACGTGATCGACAAGCTCTGACCATCACCCGCCCGGTACGACGCGAAGCCCCCGGTGACCAGCTGTCACCGGGGGCTTCGGCGTACCCCGGACACCCCGAGGCCACCGGCGTGGGCGTTCTCCCGCACGCGGTACCTTCAGGGCTCCGGCGGCGATTCTTGGAGGCAGCGGCGTGAGCGTGCGAGTGACGGCGGCCCAGAGCGGTGTGGACCCCTTCGGCACGGCCCGGCTGCGGCGCGGGGTGCTCGACGCGTGGGGTGCGGGCCCGGCCCGGTTCCGTGAGGACGCCAACGCCGAGGAGGACCTCGCGCTCGGCGGCTACCGGGACCGGCTGGTCATCGAGCTGGCGCAGAACGCCGCCGACGCCGCGGCCCGGGCGCAGGTGCCCGGCCGGCTGCGGCTCACCCTGCACGAGGGCGAGAACGGGCACGCGCTGCTGGCCGTCGCCAACACCGGTGCCCCGCTGGACGCGACGGGCGTGGAGTCGCTGAGCACCCTGCGCGCCTCCGCCAAGCGCGAGCCCGCCGGCGACAGCGTCGGCCGGTTCGGCGTCGGCTTCGCGGCCGTGCTGGCCGTCTCCGACGAACCCGCGGTGCTCGGCCGCCACGGCGGCGTGCGCTGGTCCCTGGCCGAGGCCCGGGAACTGGCCCGGGGCGCCGCCGTCGGCAGCCCCGGTCTCGGCGACGAACTGCGCCGCCGCGACGGGCACGTTCCGCTGCTGCGCCTCCCGCTGCCCGCCGAGGGCACCGCCCCCGAGGGCTACGACACCGTCGTGGTCCTCCCGCTGCGCGACGCCGCCGCCGAGGGTCTGGTGGAACGGCTGCTGGCGGGCGTCGACGACGCCCTGCTGCTCACCCTGCCCGGACTGCGCGAGGTCGTCGTGGAGACCCCGTCCGAGGGTGCGCGCACCCTGTACCGGCGCGACGAGGGCCCGTACACGGTCATCGAGGACACCACCGCCTCCGGCACGGTCACCCACCGCTGGCGCACCGTCCGCCACGGCGGCCCCATCGAGCGCGCGCTGCTCGCCGACCGGCCCGTCGAGGAACGGCTGCGGCCCGCCTGGGCGGTGTCCTGGGCCGTGCCCGTCGACTCCGACGGCGCCCCGGTCCGCCCCGCCACGGCCCCCGTGGTGCACGCGCCGACCCCCACCGACGAGCCGCTGGGCATCCCGGCGCTGCTCATCGCGACCCTGCCGCTGGACACCACCCGCCGGCATCCCGCGCCGGGCCCGCTGCTCGACTTCCTCGTGGAGCGCGCGGCCGACGCGTACGCCGAACTCCTCGGCGCCTGGGACCCGGTGAGCACCGCCCTCGTGGACCTGGTGCCCGGCCCGCTCGGCAAGGGCGAGCTGGACGGCGCCCTGCGCGCGGCCGTGCTGCAGCGCCTGCCCCGTACCGCTTTCCTCGCACCGGCCGCGCCGCCCGAGCACGCGGAGGAGCGCGCCGCCCTGCGCCCCTTCGAGGCCGAGGTGGTGGAGGGCGCGGGCGCCGACACCGTGCGCGTCCTCGCCGAGGTCCTGCCGACCCTGCTGCCGGCGGGCCTGGAGCGCCGGGCCGAGCTGCGCACCCTGGGGGTGGGCCGGCTTCCGCTGGGCGATGCCATCGAGCGGATCGCGGGCATCGAGCGGACCCCCGAGTGGTGGCACCGGCTCTACGACAGCCTCGCCGGGGTGGACCCGGACCGGCTGTCGGGACTGCCCGTGCCGCTCGCCGACGGCCGCACCTCGATCGGCCCCCGGCACATCCTGCTGCCCGGCGCGGACACCCCGGCGGACCTGGCCCGGCTGGGCCTGAAGGTGGCCCACCCGGACGCGGCGCACCCGCTGCTGGAGAAGCTCGGCGCCCTCCCGGCCACGGCGCGGGCGGTCCTGACGACCCCGCAGGTGCGGGCGGCCGTCGCCGCCTCCCTCGACGCGGGGGAGATCTGGGACGAGGACGCCGACACCCTGGACGCCGACGAGCTGGCCGAGGTGCTCCTCGGGCTGGTCCGGGACGCCGATCTGGCGCCGGGCGACGAGCCCTGGCTCGGCGCGCTGGCCCTGCCGGACGAGGACGGGGAACTGGTCCCGGCCGGCGAGCTCCTGCTGCCGGGCAGCCCGCTGGCCTCGGTGATCCGCGAGGACGAGGTCCCGTACGTGGACGCGGACCTCGTCGAGCGGTGGGGCGCGGGCCCGCTCACCGCGTGCGGGGTCCTGGCCACCTTCCAGCTGGTCCGCGCCACCGACGTGGTCCTCGACCCGGACGAGCTGGAACCGCGCGAGGGCGACTTCGCCGAGCCCGACGACGCGGGCCTGCTGGACGCGGTGGACGTGTGGTGCGAGGACGTCCTGGACCAGCTGCCGGACCTCCCGGTCCCGCCGGTGGCGACCGAGCTGATCGCCGTCCGGGACCTCGACCTCGTCGACGACGACTGCTGGCCGCAGGCCCTCGCGCTGCTCGCGCAGCCGCCGCTGCGCGACGCGCTGACCCAGCCCGTGCGGATCCTGCTGCCCGACGGCACCACGCAGTCGGTGCGCCCGTACACCGCCTGGTGGCTGCGCGACCACCCGGTGCTCGACGGCCGCCGTCCGGCGGGCCTGCGCGCGGCGGGCGGCGACCCGCTGCTGGCGGGCCTCTACACCTCGGCGGACGCCACGGGCTTCGAGGACGAGCAGGTCCTGCGGGCGCTGGGCGTACGGACCACCGTGGCGGCCCTGCTGGACGAGCCCGGCGGCGCCGCCGAACTGCTGGCCCGGCTGGCCGACCCGGACCGCGAGGTCACCGGCCACCAGCTGCACGGCCTGTACGGGGCGCTGGCCGATCTGGACCCCGAGCAGGTCACCCTCCCGGACGAGCTGCGCGCGGTGGTGGACGGCGAGGTGGTCGTGGTGGACGCCGCCGACGCGGTGATCGCGGACGCCCCGGACCTGCTCCCGCTGACGGCGGGGCTGCCGCTGCTGCCGGTCCCCCCGGCGCGCGCGGCGGATCTCGCGGAGCTGCTGCAGGTCCGCCGCCTCTCGGAGACGGTGCCGGCGGAGGTGACCACGCCGGGCGAGGAGCACGAGGTGCCGGAGTCGGTGCTGGTGCTGCTGGGTCCGGCCACTCCGGTGACGTACGTCGAGCACGAGGAGCTGGTCGCGGGCGGCACGGAGCTCGACTGGCGCCGCACCCCCGACGGCACGCTCCACGCGTCCACGCTGGAGGGCGTGGCCGCCGGCCTCGCCTGGTCGGCGGGCCAGTGGCCGCGCCGCTTCGAGGTGGCGGCGCTGCTGGAGGACCCGTCGCGTACGGCGGAACTGGCCCGGGACCGCTGGTTCGACTGACCGAAGACGGGCCGGAGACGGGCCGGAGACGGGCCGGAGACGGGCCGGAGACGGGCCGGGCGCGGGCCGGGAGGCGGGCGCGCGGCCGCCCGGAAACCGTGCGCTCCCTTTGACAGGCGGCACGTGCCGACTCAGACTGATCAGTGCTTTCGCCCGACCGGCGGATCCACGACCACGAAGAGAACGCGCCCTCTGGGAATCGTTCAGGGGGAGCGTCATGCCCGACAGGAGAGCCCTTCCGGCCGGCTTCCGGTGGTCCCACGGGCCGGTGTCCGAGCTGTTTTCCGGCCGGAACAACAGCCTGGGCCTCCTGCGCCTGTTCCTCGCGTCCGCCGTCGTGGTCTCGCACGCGGGCATCCTCGGCTTCGGCAGCCATGAGATCGGGCACGGCTTCTCGCAGGGGCAGATAGACCTGGGGAAGATGGCCGTCTTCGGCTTCTTCTTCCTCTCCGGCATCCTCGTGACGCGCAGCGGGAACCGGCTGCCCGTCGGCCGCTTCCTGTGGCACCGCGCACTGCGCCTGCTGCCCGGCTTCTGGGTCTGCACGGCCGTCACGGCCTTCGCCGTGGCCCCTTTCCTGTACTGGCGCCAGCACGGCAGCACGGCGGGGTTCTGGGACCACCCGCAGGGGCCCTTCGCGTATGTCCAGGCGAACTGGGCCGTCGGCGTCGGGCAGTGGGGTATCTCCGGTGTGATGGAGACCGGCGCCACCAAGGGGCTCACGCACAACGCGGCGATGAACGGCGCCCTGTGGTCGCTGGCCTACGAGATCCTCTGCTACCTCGGCGTCGGCCTGCTCGCGCTGGGCGGCTCGCTGGTGCGGTCCCGGCGGACCGTCCTGGCGGTGGCGGCGGTCCTGGGCGGCCTGGTCGTCGGTGACGCCGTCGGCAACCGGCTGAACGCCGGGGCCGGGACGGCGGCGCACGGCGGTGACCTGGTCATTCCGCTGATGGGCCCGCACAGCGTGAACTACATGGTCTACCTCGGTTTCGCCTTCGCCCTCGGTGCGGTGCTGGAGCTCTACAAGGAGCGCGTCCCGGTCAGCGACCCGCTGGCGGCCCTCAGCACCGTGGTGTTCGTGCTGACCCTGCACTTCGGGTACTTCTTCGCCCTGGGCGTGCCGGCCTTCTGCTACCTGCTGCTGTGGCTGGCCATCCGGCTGCCCAAGCCGTTCCAGCGGATCGGCGCCAAGCACGACTACTCGTACGGCATCTACATCTACGGCTTCCTCGTGCAGCAGGCGCTGGCCGTCCTCGGTGGCGCCCGCTGGGGTTTCGCCGCCTACCTGGGACTCTCCCTGGCCGGCGCGCTGATCGCGGCGGTGCTCTCCTGGCACCTGGTCGAACGCCCGGCGATGCGCCTGAAGGACATCGGCGCCCGGCGCCGCCCCGCGCAGGGCGTCCCGGGCCCCCGGCAGGGCGCCACCGCCGAGGACCAGCGGCCCGTATCGGTCTAGGACGCGGTCACGCCGGGAACTTGCGGTCGACCCACCGGAAGGTGAACTCGATCAGGACGGCCGCGGCGACGGCGACGCCCACCGCGATCCACGGCACCGTGACACCCACCAGCTTGAGCTGGAAGAAGTCCTGCAGCCACGGCACGACGAGGACGATCAGGAACGCCCCGCCCATCGCGCCGACCAGGGCCACCCGCCACCACGTGTACGGGCGGGCGATGATCGCCAGGACCCACATGGACGTCAGGAACAGCGTCAGCGTGGCCGCGCTGGACTCGGCTTCGAGGGCGCCCGCGCCCGTGTAATGGTGGCGGGCGATCAGGTACGAGACGAAGGTGGCCACGGCCGCGATGGCGCCGCCGGGGATCGCGTACCGCATGACCCGCTTCACGAAGTGCGGTTTCGCGCGCTCCTTGTTCGGTGCCAGGGCCAGGAAGAAGGCCGGGATGCCGATGGTGAGCGTGGACAGCAGCGTCAGGTGGCGGGGCAGGAAGGGGTACTCGACCTGCGAGCAGACCACCAGGATGGCCAGCAGCACCGAGTAGACCGTCTTCGTGAGGAAGAGGGTGGCCACGCGGGTGATGTTGCCGATGACCCGGCGGCCCTCGGCGACCACCGAGGGCAGGGTCGAGAAGCTGTTGTTGAGGAGGACGATCTGGGCCACCGCCTTGGTCGCCTCCGAGCCCGAGCCCATGCTGACGCCGATGTCGGCGTCCTTGAGGGCGAGCACGTCGTTGACGCCGTCGCCCGTCATGGCGACCGTGTGGCCGTTGGACTGGAGGGCCCCGACCATGTCCCGCTTCTGCTGCGGGCTCACCCGTCCGAAGACCGCGTTCTCGTCGAGGACCTTCGCCATGTCGGCCCGGTCGGTGGGGAGCCCCCGGGCGTCCACGGTGTTCTCCGCGCCCGGCAGGCCCAGCTTGCCGGCGACCGCGCCGACGGAGACCGCGTTGTCGCCGGAGATGACCTTCGCGCTGACGTTCTGGTCCTCGAAGTAGCGCAGCGTGTCGGCGGCGTCGGGGCGCAGCCGCTGTTCCAGGACGACGAGGGCGGTCGGCCGGACCCCGGTGGCGACGGCCGCGTCGTCGAGTTCACGGGCGGAGCGGGCCAGCAGCAGGACCCGCAGTCCCTGCTCGTTGAGGGCGTTGATCTCGTCGAGGGCCGGGTCCCCGGCGGGGAGCAGCACGTCGGGGGCGCCGAGCAGCCAGGTGTTGTTCTCCCCGTCGCCCTCGCTGAAGCTGGCGCCGCTGTACTTGCGGGCGGAGGAGAAGGGCAGGGACTCGGTGCAGCGCCACTCCGCCATGTCGGGGTAGGCGTCGATGATCGCCTGGAGGCTGGCGTTGGGGCGCGGGTCGGACTCCCCGAGGGCGCCGAGCACCTTCTTGACGTACGCCGGGTCCGCGCCGCCGAGCGGGCGCAGCTCGGTGACGTCCATGCCGCCCTCGGTGAGGGTGCCGGTCTTGTCGAGGCAGACCACGTCGACGCGGGCGAGGCCTTCGATGGCGGGCAGCTCCTGGACCAGGCACTGCTTGCGGCCGAGCCGGATGACGCCGATCGCGAAGGCCACGGAGGTGAGCAGGACGAGCCCCTCGGGGATCATCGGGACGATGCCGCCGACGGTCCGGGCGATGGAGTCCTTGAGGTTGTTGTCCTTGACGAGGAGCTGGCTGATGATCAGGCCGATCGAGGTCGGGATCATCATCCAGGTGACGTACTTGAGGATGGTGGAGATGCCGGAGCGCAGCTCGGAGTGGACGAGCGTGAAGCGGGAGGCCTCCTCGGCCAACTGGGCGGCGTAGGCCTCGCGGCCGACCTTGGTGGCGGTGAAGGCGCCGCCGCCGGCGACGACGAACGACCCGGACATGACCGGGTCGCCGGGCTTCTTCAGGACGGGGTCGGCCTCGCCGGTGAGCAGGGATTCGTCGATCTCCAGGCCGTCGGCCTCGCCGACGGACCCGTCGACGACGACCTTGTCGCCGGGGCCGAGTTCGATGACGTCGCCGAGGACGATCTCGGAGGTGGAGATCTCGGCGGTCCGGCCGTCGCGGCGCACGCTGGGTTTGGTCTCGCCGATGACGGCGAGGCTGTCGAGGGTCTTCTTGGCGCGCAGTTCCTGGATGATGCCGATGCCGGTGTTGGCGACGATCACGAAGCCGAAGAGGCTGTCCTGGATCGGCGCGACGACGAGCATGATCGCCCAGAGCACGCCGATGATCGCGTTGAACCGGGTGAAGACGTTGGCGCGGACGATGTCGGTGGTGGAGCGGCTGCTCCGGACGGGAACGTCGTTGACCTCGCCCCGCGCGACCCGCTCGGCGACCTCTGCGGTGCTCAGCCCGCCCGGCTTGAACCGGGGCGCGGGCGGTCGCATCGGGTGTACGGGGTCCAGCTCCGCTCCCGCGTCGATGGCGGGGGCGGCCGTCCCGCCACCCGGCTCCGGCCCGTCGGATTCGGTTCCAGCCCGCTGCGTCATGCCTTCGACGTTAAAGGCGGTTCGAACACTTCACCCGCCGAGCGAGGGGAAGATCAGACCTCAGGATGACCCGAATCGTCCCTTGGTAGCGCCCGTGAGCCGTGCCGTGGGGCGGGGACACTCCGGGATGTCCCCGCAGGTCGAGCGAACCCACCGCCGGGCCGCGGGCCGATCCGGCCAAGGGTTCGCGAGCCGAGGAGACGTCCCGGAGGGGCACCGCCCCACCCCGAAGCCTGCGGACCCGCGCCCGCCTCTGGCTAGGCCTGCGGGCCCGGCTCCGGCGGCGTCTGAGCGGCCCGGTCGGCCTGAGCGGACTTTTCGGCCTGAGCGGCCTGAGCGGCCTGAGCGGCCTCCTCCGCCGCGTGACGCGCGAGCGCCGCGTCGCGGCCGCGGACGTACCAGATGCCGATCAGGCCGAGGAAGCCACCGGCCGCGCAGGTCCAGACCCACCACAGCTGGCCCCGGTCGGCGAACCACCCGTAGAAGGGCAGCTGGACCAGGAAGAGGGCGAACCACAGGATCGTGCCACCCGTGACGGTGGCGACGACAGGGCCCTCCAGGGGCTCGGGCGCCTCGTGCTTCGCAATCCATTTCGCCATGCGGCAAGTCTAGGCGGCGCGAAATGACATCTACGCGCGGAGATGGACGCCCTTTCGTTCATGTGTTCATACTGAAACGGTTTGGGCGCGGCCCATTTTCTTCGTATGAACCACCCAATGAGGACCGTATGAGTACCCCGGCCCCCGCCCCCGCAGCCACAGAAGCCATCGCCCCGGAGCCTTCCCCCCAGGCACCCGCCGGCTCGCTGAACCGCTACTTCAAGATCTCCGAGCGCGGCTCGACCGTCGCCCGCGAGGTCCGCGGCGGCTTCGCGACCTTCTTCGCCATGGCCTACATCATCGTGCTCAACCCGATCGTCCTGGGCAGCGCGAAGGACATGTACGGGCACCAGCTCGACAACGGCCAGCTCGTGACGGCCACCGCCCTGACGGCGGCCTTCACCACCCTCCTCATGGGTGTGATCGGCAACGTCCCGATCGCGCTCGCCGCCGGCCTCGGCGTGAACACGGTCGTCGCGCTCCAGCTCGCCCCGCGCATGAGCTGGCCCGACGCCATGGGCATGGTGGTCCTGGCCGGCCTCGTGGTGATGCTGCTCGTCGCCACCGGCCTGCGCGAGCGGGTCATGAGCGCCGTGCCGCTCGGCCTGCGCAAGGGCATCGCCATCGGCATCGGCCTGTTCATCATGCTGATCGGCCTGGTCGACGCGGGCTTCGTCTCCCGCATCCCGGACGCCGCGCACACCACGGTCCCGCTGCAGCTCGGCGCCACCGGTCACCTGGACGGCTGGCCGGTCCTGATCTTCGTGATCGGCGTGCTGCTCACCCTCGCCCTGCTGATCCGCAAGGTCCCGGGCGCGATCCTGATCTCCATCGTGGCCATGACCGTCGCCGCCGTCGTGGTCCAGCTGGTCGCGAAGCTGCCCGACTCGGGCTGGGGCCTCACGGTCCCCGAATGGCCCGGCAACCCGGTGGCCATGCCCGACTTCGGGCTCGTCGGCGAGGTCAGCCTGTTCGGCGGCTTCGGCAAGGTCGGCATGCTCACCGGTGCCCTCTTCGTCTTCACCGTGCTGCTGTCCTGCTTCTTCGACGCCATGGGCACGATCCTCGGCGTCGGCGACGAGGCGAAGCTGATCGACAAGACGACCGGCGAGTTCCCCGGGATCAACCGGGTCCTGCTGATCGACGGCCTGGCGGTCGCCTCGGGCGGCGCCACCTCCTCCTCCGCGACCACCTGCTTCGTGGAGTCCACGGCCGGGGTCGGCGAGGGTGCCCGTACGGGCCTGGCGAACGTCGTGACGGGCGGCCTCTTCGCCGTGGCGCTGTTCCTCACCCCGCTCGCCACCATGGTCCCGTCCCAGGCGGCCACCCCGGCGCTCGTGGCGGTCGGCTTCCTGATCCTGGCGGGCTCGGTCAAGGACATCGACTGGAGCGACTTCACCATCGCCGTCCCGGCCTTCCTGGCCATGGTGATGATGCCCTTCACCTACTCGATCACCAACGGCATCGGCATCGGCTTCGTGAGCTTCTGCGCGCTGCGCCTGGCGACCGGCCGGGGCCGCGGGGTCCCGGTGGCCATGTACGTGGTGTCGGCGGTGTTCGTCTTCTACTACGCGATGCCCGCCCTCGGCCTCACCCGGTAGCTCAGGTCAGCCCGTAGAACTTCTCTGTCTCGTCGACGGCCGCCTTGAAGCGCTCGTCGAAGTCGTCGCGAATGAGCGTCCGGACCACATAGTCCTGGACGCTCATTCCGCGTTTGGCGGCGTGGATCCGGAGCCTGTCGAGGAGCTCCCCGTCTATGCGCATGCTCAGCACATGTGTCCCCATGCCGAAAGAGTCGGGGCACAGGGCGCGTACGCGTGTCGCTTTCAGCCGCCGACTCACCCGTACGAGTGACCACAGGTGTGGGCGGGAAACCAGTTTTCCTTAGGGAGAGTAATGAGTTATTCTAAATACATGCTTGACCTTTCCCATGGCGACGACGCAGCCGCCGTGAACGACCTCCGCTCCGCCGTCATGCGGCTGGGGCGACGCCTGAAGCACCAGCGCGTCGACGAGTCGCTGAGCCCGACCGAGATGTCGGTCCTCGGCACCCTCGCCCGCTGCGGCCAGGCCACACCCGGCGAGCTCGCGCGGCGGGAGCACGTCCAGCCGCCGTCGATGACGCGCATCGTCGCGTTGCTGGAAGCCAAGGGACTGGTCACGCTGGAACCGCACCCCGACGACCGCCGCCAGAAGGTGGTCCGCCAGACGGAGGAGGCCGAAGCGATGCTCGAGGAGAGCCGCCGCAAGCGCAACGCCTTCCTGGCCGGGCTCGCGGCCGAGCTGACCGAGGACGAATGGGCCAAGCTCCGCGCGGCCGCACCCGTCCTGGAGAAGCTCGCGCACCTGTAAGGAACGACGCCAGGAGGCGAACGCTTTTGAGTACGGGAACCGGAGCAGACTCCGCACCCGGCCACATATCCACCACACCTACCGCCGCGTGCACCGCGGCACCCGCGGGCAAGGGCTCCATGTTCAGCTCGCTGAGGATCCGGAACTACCGGCTCTTCGCCACCGGCCAGGTCGTCTCCAACACGGGCACCTGGATGCAGCGCATCGCCCAGGACTGGCTGGTCCTCTCGCTCACCGGCTCCGCCTCCGCCGTCGGCATCACCATCGCCCTGCAGTTCCTGCCGATGCTGATGTTCGGCCTCTACGGCGGCGTACTCGCCGACCGGCTGCCCAAGCGGCAGCTGCTCCTCGCCACCCAGAGCGCGATGGGCCTGACCGGCATCGCCCTCGCCGTCCTCACCCTGGCCGGGCACGTCCAGGTGTGGCACGTCTACGTCGCCGCCTTCGCGATCGGCCTGGTCACCGTGGTCGACAACCCGGCCCGGCAGACGTTCGTCTCCGAGATGGTCGGCAAGGACCAGGTGGCCAACGCCGTCAGCCTGAACTCGGCCAACTTCCAGTCCGCGCGGCTGGTCGGCCCGGCGGTCGCCGGTGTGCTGATCACCGCCGTCGGCTCCGGCTGGGCCTTCCTGCTGAACGGACTGTCCTTCGCGGCACCGATCGCCGGCCTGCTGCTGATGCGCACCCACGAACTGCACCCGGTCGAGCCGAGGCCCCGCGCCAAGGGGCAGCTGCGCGAAGGCCTGCGCTACGTCGCCGGCCGCCCGGAGCTGATCTGGCCGATCGTGCTCGTGGGCTTCATCGGCACCTTCGGGTTCAACTTCCCGATCTGGCTCTCGGCCTACGTCAGCGACGTCTTCCACGGGGACGCGGGCACGTACGGGCTCTTCAACACCCTGATCGCGGCCGGCTCCCTGGTGGGCGCACTGCTCGCGGCCCGGCGCGGACAGTCCCGCCTGCGGGTGCTGGTGGCCGCGGCCGTGCTGTTCTCGGTCCTGCTGCTGGTGACCGCCTTCGCGCCCGGCTTCTGGCTGTTCGCCGCCCTGCTCGTGCCCATCGGGATCTTCGGCCTGACGGTCAACGTCACGGCCAACTCCAGCGTGCAGATGGCGACCGACCCCGAGATGCGGGGCCGGGTCATGGCCCTGTTCATGATGGTGTTCACCGGCGGAACCCCGCTGGGCGCCCCGCTGCTGGGCTGGATCACGGACACCTACGGCGCCCGGATCGGCATGGCCTCGGGCGCGGTGATCTCCCTGGCCGCCTCGGTCGCGATCGCGGTGGTCCTGGCCCGTGTCGGCAACCTCCGACTGCGGGTGAACCGCCACGGCCTGACCTTCGTCCCGGCCGTCCCGCCCCGCCGCGAACTGGTGACGGTGGCCTGAGCCCGCTCCTCGAACGCCGGAGGGGCTGAAATCCAGCCTCGCCGGCGATTGAGGCGCGGGGGTTCGGGGGCAGAGCCCCCGACAACGGCACCGCGCACGGCTACGCTCGCCGGCATGAGACTGTTCGCAGCCGTCCTCCCGCCGGACGCGGCCGTCGCCGAGCTGGCCCGGGCCGTCGACCCCCTGCACGACGAGCACCTGACGTGGACCGCGCGAGCGGGCTGGCACTTCACGCTCGCCTTCATGGGCGAGGTACGGGACGAGGTGCTCCCGGAGCTGCACACCCGCCTGGAGCGGGCCGCCCACCGCACGGACCCCTTCGCGCTGCGGCTGCACGGCTGCGGCCACTTCGGGGAGCGCGCCCTGTGGGCCGGTGCCGCCGGGGAGCTCGCCGCCCTGCGGATGCTCGCCGAACGGGCCGACGCCGCCGCCCGGCGGGCCGGCGTACCGATGGGGCAGCACCACCGGTACACCCCGCACCTCACCCTGGCCCGCAGCCGCAGCGCCGCCACCCCGCTGCGGCCCTACCTGGACGCCCTCGCGGACTTCGAGGGCACACCCTGGCGGGTCGACACCCTGAGCCTGGTCCGCAGCAACCTCCCCGTCAGCGGCGTACCGGGCGAGCAGCCCCGCTACGAGACCGTCGGGGCCTGGCAACTCGGCGGCTGAAGCCGCACGCCCCACGGCCGGAGCCGGGGGGCGTGCGGGAGAGCCGGCGGGCCGCGTTACGCTCGACGGGTGGATCCCAAGACCAGAAACCGTGTGATGGCCGGTGTGCTCGTACTGATGTTCGTCGTCGTGGCCGTGGCGGCTGCCGTCGGCCAGTAGCCCCGCAAGGGCGTCCTGCCCGGGCAGGACCTACCAGGCGAAGGCCTCCGGCGACGTCCCGGGACCGGGGAAGATCTCCTCCAGGCCCGCCAGGACCTCCTGCGGGAGCTCCAGCTCCACCGCGCGCAGCGCCGAGTCGAGCTGCTCCTGCGTACGCGGCCCGACGATCGGCCCGGTGACCCCGGGACGCGTCAGCAGCCAGGCCAGCCCGACCTCGCCCGGCTCCAGGCCGTGCTTGTCCAGCAGGTCCTCGTACGCCTGCACCTGCGCGCGCACGGCGGTGTTCGCCAGCGCGTCCGCCGACCGGCCGGAGGCGCGGCGGCCGCCCTCGACCTCCTTCTTGATGACCCCGCCCAGCAGGCCCCCGTGGAGCGGGGACCACGGGATGACCCCGAGCCCGTACTCCTGGGCGGCCGGGATGACCTCCATCTCCGCGCGCCGCTCGGCGAGGTTGTAGATGCACTGCTCGCTGACCAGGCCGAGCCTGCCGTGGCGGGCCGCGGTCTCGTTGGCCTGGGCGATCTTCCAGCCGGGGAAGTTGGAGGAACCCGCGTAGAGGATCTTGCCCTGCTGGACCAGGACCTCGACGGCCTGCCAGATCTCCTCGAAGGGGGTCAGCCGGTCCACGTGGTGGAACTGGTAGACGTCGATGTAGTCGGTCTGGAGCCGCTTGAGGCTGGCGTCGACGGCCCGCCGGATGTTCAGCGCCGACAGACGGTCGTAGTTGGGCCAGGTGTCGCCCTCGCGGGACATGGAGCCGTACACCTTGGTGGCGAGGACCGTCTTCTCGCGGCGGTCGCCGCCCTGGGCGAACCAGGTGCCGATGATCTCCTCGGTGCGGCCCTTGTTCTCGCCCCACCCGTACACATTGGCTGTGTCGACGTAATTCAGGCCTGCATCGAGGGCGGCGTCCAGGATGCCGTGGCTGGTCGGTTCGTCTGTCTGCGGACCGAAGTTCATCGTGCCGAGGACGAGTCGGCTGACTTTGAGTCCGGTGCGTCCGAGCTGCGTGTACTTCATGGGACCCAAGCCAACTGCTTCGAGTGCGCTCGAAGCAAGACCCCGCCGTGAAGGGCGTGTTACAGCCCGCGGGCGGGGCGGTAGGGGCCGCCGATCCCCCATGCCTGGTGCAGGACTGCCGCGAACTCGCCCGCCAGCCGGTGCTCGCCCGAGGCGTTCGGGTGAGTGCCGTCGTAGGTGTCGCGGTGGATGTCGTACGCGGCCGGGCGCGCGGCCAGCAGGATCGGCGAGGCGTCGGTCGTCAGGTCGGCGACCGCCTTCGCGAGGAGCTCGTTGAAACGGGCCACCTCGGCCGCGAAGGGGGCGTCCTCCTCGGCGCGGCTGTTCGGGATGACCGGCAGCAGGACCATGCGGACGCCGGGGCGCGCTGCGCGGGCCGCGGCGACGAACCGGCGGGCGTTGGCGGCGGTCTGCTCGGCGTCGGTGTAGAAGCCGAGGTCGATCAGCCCGAGGGAGACCAGCAGGACGTCGGCGCCGGTGTCGGCGACGGCGGGGCCTATGAGGGGGGCCATGTGCTGCCAGCCCTCGCCCCAGCCGGCCAGATGGCGGCGGGCGGGCTCCGGGAAACCCGGGTCGGCGTACGCGTGACTGGTGGGCGTGTCGGCGACGGTGTCGTACAGCTCGCAGCGCGGACCGACGATCCGGTAGGGACCGCCGAAGGTCGAGCTGAGGTGCTGCCACATCCGGTAGCGCCAGGTGTAGTCGCCGGCGCGTCCGATGGTCATGGAGTCGCCGACGAACATGAAACGCATCCGGTCATCATCGCGGATCGCGCGACAGAAACCCCTGTGACGCCGGACACGCGGCACGTACTGGCAGGCTGGGGGAATGCGCCTGCCCATGCCGTCCGCCGCCGCGTCCGCCGCCGTTGCCATCACCGCCGCCGCACTCGCCGTGCTGCCGGGCCCGGCGAGTGCGGCGGAGACCCCCGCCGCGTCCTCCTTCACCATCTCCGACCCGCGGATCAAGGAGTCGAGCGGCCTGGCGGCCAGCCGGATCCACCCGGGCGTGTACTGGACGCACAACGACAGCGACGACGGCCCGTACATCTACGCGGTGGACTCGGCATCGGGCAGGACGGTGGCCCGCGTGACGCTGACGGGGATCGGGAAGCCGCGCGACGTCGAGGCGATCTCGCTGGGCCCGGACGGGCAGCTCTACGTCGGGGACATCGGCGACAACCGCAACGGCACCTGGGACCACGTGTGGATCTACCGCTTCCCGGAACCGAAGCAACTGGGTGATGTCACCGTCGAAGCCACGCAGTTCACGGTGAAGTACGCGGACGGGGCGCGCAACGCCGAGGCCCTGATGGTCCATCCGGTGACGGGACGCGTCTACATCGCGAGCAAGGACGAGAACAAGGGCGGCCTGTACGAGGGCCCGGCGGAGCTGACGACGGGCGGCACGAACGTGTTCCGGCGGGTCGCCGCCGTGCCGTGGGTGACGGACGGGGCGTTCTCCCCCGACGGCACCCGGCTCACGCTGCGCGGGTACTTCACGGCCCGCACCTACCCGTGGAAGGACGGCCTGCCGGTGGGTGAGGGCGAGCGGGTGGACGCGCCGTGGCAGGGCCAGGCGGAGTCGGTGACGTACACGCCGGACGGCACCACGCTGATGTTCGGCGCGGAGGGCGAGGGCAGCCGGGTCATCGCGGTCCCGGTGGCCGCCGCCGACTCGACCTCGGCCTCACCGCAGCCGGGCGCCCCCTCGGGGGCTGCCCCCGCGCCGGAGACGACGGGCAGCTTCGGCAAGGGAGCCCTTGTCCTGGCGGGCGGCCTGATCCTGATCCTCGGCGCCAAACGCCTCTTCCGCCGCCGCGGCTGATCCACCCTCCGGCGCCTGCGCAGCCCCCACCCCGGTTCCACCCGGGCCGTCCGGCTCCGCCGGGCGACTCCAGCCCCTCCGGCGTTTGAGGAGCGGGGTCCGCGGCGGAGCCCCGGCAGCGGCGCGGGCGCCGAAACACCTGGTTCCGGGTGCGGCGCCGTTGCCGGGGGCGCTGCCCCCGGACCCCCGCTCCTCAAACGCCGGAGGGGCTGAATTGCCCGGCCCCCGGCCCCGACCGTGAAAGGCCGGAGGCGGTGAATGGGCTGGCGAAGCCGGATGGGGCCGGGGTGGGCCGGAGAGCCGGGGTGGGCCCGGAGGGCCGGGGTGAAGGGTCCGGCCCTCCGGTGCAGGGCTTGGGTTACTCCTCGCGGATCGGGATGCGGCCGTTCACCGGCGGGGCGGCCGGGGACGGGGTGCCCGACGGCGGGGTCTGGCCCATCGAGGCCAGGAGCTGGCGGGCAACGCCCAGGCCCGTGCCGCCCATCGTCAGCGCCTTCGCGAACATCTCCGACATGCCCTCGGCCCCGTTCAGCAGGACCATGTGCTCCACGTTCCCGAACGCCCCCGCGCCCGCCTCCACGATCGCCGGCCAGTTCTCGGCCAGCTGCTGCGCGACGACCGCCTCCTGGTTCTCCGCCAGCGCGGCGGCCCGCGCCTTGATCGCTTCCGCCTCGGCCAGACCCTTGGCCTTCGCCGACTCCGCCTCCGCGAGACCCCGCGCCTGCGTGGCCGCGGCCTCCGCCTCACCGGTCGCCCGCGTGGCCTTCGCCGACGCGATACCCCGCGCCTCCACGGCCTGCGCGTCGGCGGTCGCCGCCGTCGTCACCCGGGTCGCCTCGGCGGCCGCCGCGAGCTCCGTCTCCCGTGCCTTCGCCTGCGCCGCCGAGATCCGCGCGTCGCGCTCGGCCTCCGCCCGGGTGCGGGTCTCGTACGCCGCCGCGTCCGCGGGCTTGCGTACGTCCGCCTGCAGCTGCTGCTCGCGCCGGTGCGCCTCCAGCTCCGCGACCCGGGTCTCCTGGACGACGACCTCCTGGCGGGCGGCCGCCTCCGACAGCGGGCCCGCCTGACGGGCCGTCGCCGCCGCCTTGTCCCGCTCGGCCTGGTAGCCGGCCTGCAGGATCTCGCTGTCCCGCGTCGCCTCGGCCATTCGGGCGAAGGCGGCCTGCTCGGCCTCCGTGGCCAGCCGGTTCGCCTCGGCCTGCGCGATCCGCGCGTCCCGCTGCACGGCCGCCGCGTGCGGCATCGCCAGGTTCTTGATGTAGCCGGTCGGGTCCTCGATCTCGTGGATCTGCAGCGAGTCGACGATCAGGCCGAGCTTCTCCATCTCGGTACCGCAGGCCATGCGGGTCTGGCCCGTCAGCTTCTCCCGGTCGCGGATCATGTCCTCGACCGTCAACCCGCCCACGATGGACCGCAGATGTCCCGCGAAGACGATGTGTACGCGCTCGGGCATCATCTTCTGCTGGTCCAGGAAGCGGCGGGCCGCGTTGGCGATGGACACGAGGTCGTCGCCGACCTTGAAGATGACGACGCCCTTCACCCGCAGCGGGATGCCCTGGTGGGTGACGCAGTCCACGGACAGCTGCGTCTCGTTGAGGTCCAGGGACAGTTTCCGCACCGCCTGCACGCCCGGAAGTACGAGCGTCCCCCGCCCGGTGACGATCCGGAACCCCATGCCCTGGCCGAGGCCCTCGGTCTTGTGCGTGGAGCCGGAGATGACGAGTGCCTCGTTCGGTTCGGCCACCCGCCACATGAGCTTGAACAGGCCGATCAGAGCCACGATTGCGGCGAGAACGATTCCCGCCACGACGCCGATAGCCATCGGCAACGCCCCCTTAGCGCGGTGCCGTTCGGCACCGACGGGGCTGAGTCTGCGCCTGCCGCGGCCCCGCCGGAAGATGCGGGCCGAGTCTTGTCGCCATCTTGATACGTACAGGTGGGACGGGGCGTCAGTTGTCGTAGGCGGCCATCACGTACACCGTGCGCGGCGGCAGGTACTCGACCACCGTCACCACCGTTCCGACGGCGATCCGGCCGGTCCCCGAGACCGGATGGGCGAGGAAGTGCTCCGCCCCGCCCCGGATCCGTACGATGACCTCGCCCACCAGCCCGGGCCCGACCGTCCCGGTCACCCGGCCGGTCAGTCCCACCATGTCCGCGTCGGCGCCCGTGTCCCCCATGGGGCGAGAGTACGCCGCACGGCCGCCGGAAGAGACGGGCTAGGAGTGGCCGAGGTCCGCGGCCGGCAGGTCCGACTCCGAGACCGGGACCGATCCGGTGTCGGGGGCCGGCCGCAGGGTGAACTCGTCCGAGGCCATCGAGTCGAGCACCGGCGGGGCCGGGCGCAGCGGCGCCGGCATGACCGCGGCCTCCGAGTGGCCGCCGCAGCCGTAGGACAGCGACACCAGACGGCCGTCGGCCGGGCTGAACTCGTTCGCGCAGACGCCGAAGGCCTGGCCGAGCGAGCCGCCGATGGCGACCAGGAAGCCGCAGGAGACGCAGGACGCGGGCGCGGCCTGCGCCATCGGGGTCTTGGCGCCGAAGGACTCGTCCCAGCGGTCGGCGGCGGTGTGCAGCCCGTACCGCGAGAGCACGCGCGCCCGGCGCATGCCCAGTTCCTCGGCGACCGAGGTGATGGAGCCGCGTACGGGGACCACCGCGCGGTCGGTGACGTCGGCGTCCTCGGCCTCGACCAGTTCGGCCATCTCGGTGGAGACGACCGAGTTCGGCGGCGGGGTGTCCTCGCCCGACCAGCCCGGCTCCAGGCGCAGGTCCTCGGCGTCGGTGGGCAGCAAGTCGCCGGGGCCCATGTCGCCGGGGCGCAGCCGCTCGCTCCACGGCACCCACTCGGGGGCGAGCAGCGCGTCGTCGCCGGGGAGCAGCACCGTTTCGTCGAGGGTGACGTTCTTCGCGCGGGAGGCGCGGGTCACGGTGACGGCCCAGCGCCAGCCGCGGTAGCCGGGTTCCTTGGACTCGAAGAAGTGGGTGACGACGCGGTCGCCCTCCGCCACGGCGGAGACGTGCGCGCCCACCACTCCGGGGAAGGCGGCCTCCTCGGCCGCCGCGCGGGCGAGTTCTACCGCCTCGACGCAGAGGCGGTCGGGGGTACGCGGGGTACGGCTTCGCGTCGTCGCAGCACTCACTGGTCTCGTTCTCTCCTACGCCGTCTCACGTGTGCGCCGTCCGTACTGTCGTCCACAACGACCCGTCGGTGCTGTCCGTACGGGGCACGGGCGGAGCGGACCAGAGGGCCGCGTCGACGTCCGCACCCGATCGGACTCCGGGCGCACCTCACTGCGACCCATTCTGCGGGATCACGAAGAGGCGCGCGGCCAGGAGCATCCGCCGGTGGCGCGCTACGCACGCTACCTCCTCTTAAGCCTCGGGCACACATGCAAGGTCCGATTCGCGGACAAGGCACCGGCCGCGCGACGCGCCGGGAGGCGCCCCGGCAGGGCCGGGTGGGGCACTATGTCGAGTGTGGCACCCGTACGGTCGTCCGACGACGGCTCGGGACCGGCCAGGCGGGCCGGCCGGGCTGTCGGGCGTGCGCTGCACCTTCCGGCGCGGGGGATCCGGCGGGCCACGCACGCGCACGGCGCGGGGGAATCGGGCCTCGGCAAGCTGATCGAGCTGCACGCCATCAACGGCGCCGGCGATGTGATGATCACGGTGGCGCTGGCGTCGACGGTGTTCTTCTCCGTTCCCACGGACGAGGCGCGCGGCCGGGTGGCCCTGTACCTGGCGATCACGATGGCTCCCTTCACGGTGCTGGCCCCGGTGATCGGTCCGCTGCTGGACCGGCTGCCGCACGGCCGGCGGGCCGCGATGGCGGCGTCGATGCTGGCGCGCGCGCTGCTGGCGCTGCTGATGTCGGGCGCGGTGGCCACGGGGGGCATTCAGCTGTATCCGGCGGCGCTGGGCGTGCTGGTGGCGTCCAAGGCGTACGGGGTGGTCCGCAGTGCGGTGGTGCCCCGGCTGCTGCCGCCGAAATTCTCACTCGTCAAGGCGAACTCCCGGGTCACGCTGGCCGGGCTGCTGGCGACGGGCGCGGCGGCGCCGGTGGGTGCCGCCCTGCATCTGATCGGGCCGCCGTGGCCGCTGTACGGGGCCTGCGTGATCTTCGTGTGGGGGGCCTTCGCGGCGTTCACGCTGCCGCACAAGGTGGACGAGGCCAAGGGGGAGCGCCGGGCGCGGCTGTCCACGCACGAGGCGCACTCGAAGCGGCCGGGCCTGCGGACGGTCAGCCGGTCGGTGCTGTGCGGGCTGCTGGCGAACGCCTCGATGCGTGCGCTGTCCGGGTTCCTGATCTTCTTCCTGGCGTTCCTGCTGCGCGAGCATCCGCTGGCGGGGCAGAGCGCGGCGGTGTCGCTGGGCATCGTGGGCGTCTCGGCGGGCGTGGGCAACGCCTGCGGTACGGCGGTGGGCGCGTGGCTGCGATCGCGGGCGCCGGAGGCGATCATCGCGGCGGTGCTGTGTCTGACGCTGGGCGTGGCGGTGCTCGCGGCGGTGTTCTTCAGCGCGCTGTTCATGGCCGTGCTGGCGGCGACGGCGGGCTTCTGCCAGGCGCTGGCGAAGCTGTCGCTGGACGCGATGATCCAGCGGGACGTCCCGGAGGCGGTGCGGACCTCGGCCTTCGCGCGTTCGGAGACGCTGCTCCAGGTGGCGTGGGTGCTGGGCGGCGCGATCGGGATCGTGCTGCCGCTGAACGGGGTGCTGGGGATGTCGGTGGCCGCGGCGATCGTGGCCCTGGGCACGACGATGGCCCTGCGCGGCGTCCTCTCGGCCCCCCGCCCCCACCACCCGGACACCACCCGCCCCCGCGTGGCATGACACTTCAGCCCCACGGGCCAATGAAGCCCCGCCGGCGTTTGAGGCGCGGGGGTCCGGGGGCGGCGCCCCCGGCAACGGCGCCGCACCCGGCGGACCCGAATCGCGCCGCGCCGCAGGCCACCGGTACCCCGTGCGGCGGCGCAGCCCACCGGCCCGATAGCCTTCGGCTCATGACCGCACCGCTTTTCTCGGGTAGGGCCCGCCGCAGCGTCGCGGCCCTCGGAGCCGTGTCCGCCGGCCTCCTCCTCCTCTCCGCCTGCGGAGAGAAGCCGACACCGCTGGCGACCGTGACGGTCGGCACCTCGTCGGTGTCCGCCGAAGCCTCCTGCCACAACGACGGCAAGGAGCTCTCCATGGACCAGGTCCAGGAGTGCCTCACCAACCTCAAGAACCCCAAGACCGTCGAGTACGCCCGGGGCGACACCCTGCGTCTCGGGGTCGAGCCGGAGATCGTCGAGGACGGCAAGCGCTGGTCGGCGGTCCTGGACGGCCAGCCGATCACCGAGCCCTCCTCGAACACCTACCGCAGCTTCCCGGGCGCCGACGTCTTCGCGACCGGCGGCCAGGGCGAGGCCCCCTCCTCGAAGAAGCTCGCGTTCCTGCAGATCGCCGAGGACGGCAAGCCGCTCGCCGTCTGGTCCTTCAACCTCAAGCTCAAGTAACCGGGCGGCAGCGGTGCGCGCGCTCGTCGTGACCGCGGTGGCGGCGGAGGCAGACTCCGTCACCACCGGGCTGACCCCTCATCCCGACGCCTTCGGTCCCGGCCCGCGCACGCTCCCCGGTGGTTACCTCGTCAACCGCCGGGACCTTCCGGGCATCGCCTTCGACGTGCTCGTCGGGGGCGTCGGTCCGGCGGCGGCCGCCGCCGGGACCGCCACCGCCCTGGCCCTCGCCGACTACTCGCTCGTCGTCTCCGCCGGCATCGGCGGCGGGTTCGAGCCCGCCGCCCCGCTCGGTTCCCTCGTGGTCGCCGACGCGATCGTCGCCGCCGACCTGGGGGCCGAGACCCCCGACGGCTTCCTCGACGTGACCGAGCTCGGCTTCGGGCACAGCGTGCACCTGCCGCCCGCCGAGCTCGCCGCCCGCGCCGCCGAGGCGACCGGGGCGCTGCTCGCGCCCGTGCTGACCGTCTCCACCGTGACCGGGACCGCCGCGCGGGCCGCGGCGCTCGCCGCCCGGCACCCGATGGCCGGGGCCGAGGCCATGGAGGGTTTCGGTGTCGCCGAGGCGGCCGCCGCGCACGGGCTGCCCGTACTGGAGATCCGCGCCGTGTCCAACGCCGTGGGCCCTCGTGACCGTGCCGCCTGGCGGATCGGGGACGCGCTCGCCGCGCTCGCCGACGGCTTCCGCGTGCTGGGGCCCGTACTCGCGAACTGGGGAGAACGCCATGAGCACCCGCACCGGTGAACCGCTGAAGATCGCCTATTCGCCCTGCCCGAACGACACCTTCGTCTTCGACGCGTGGGCCCACGGCCGGGTGCCGGGCGCGCCCGCCCTCGACGTCACCTTCGCGGACATCGACATCACCAACGGCATGGCCGAGCGCGGCGAGCTGGACGTGCTGAAGGTGTCGTACGCCGTGCTGCCGTGGGTGCTGGACGAGTACGCGCTGCTGCCCTGCGGCGGGGCGCTGGGGCGCGGCTGCGGCCCGCTCGTGCTGACGCGTGAGCCGGGGCTCGACCTGGCCGGGCGGACGGTGGCCGTGCCGAGCGAGCGTTCCACCGCCTACCTGCTGTTCCGGCTGTGGGCTGCGGACGTGCTGCCGGAGGGCGTCGGCGAGGTCGTCGTCCTGCCGTTCCACGAGATCATGCCGGCGGTCCGCGACGGCCGGGTGGACGCCGGACTGGTCATCCACGAGGCCCGGTTCACCTATCAGGACTACGGGTTGCACTGCCTGGCCGACATGGGTGAGCACTGGGAGTCCACGACCGGCCTGCCGATCCCGCTCGGCGCGATCATCGCCCGGCGCTCGCTGGGCGCGGAACGGCTGCGCGCGCTGGCCGAGTCGGCCCGTACGTCGGTCCGGATGGCCTGGGACGACCCGGAGGCCTCCCGCCCGTACGTCCGCGCGCACGCCCAGGAGCTGGACCCGGCCGTCGCCGACCAGCACATCGGTCTCTACGTCAACGAGTTCACCGCCGGTCTCGGCGACTCCGGCTACGCGGCGGTGCGCGGGCTGCTCACCCGGGCGGCGGCCGAGGGACTGGTACCGGCCATCGCGCCCGGCTCGCTGGACTTCCCGCAGGACTGACCGCCCCGCGCACACGGCCGCGCCCCGCCGCTCTTTCGAGTGGCGGGGCGCGGCCGTACGCGTGACGGTACGGGGCTCAGACGTCGAGCTGGTCGGCGACCGCGCGCAGCAGTCCGGCGATCTTCGTGCCGTGCACCTTGTCGGGGTAGCGGCCGCGCTCCAGCATCGGGGTGATGTTCTCCAGCAGGGTCGTGAGGTCCTGCACGATCGAGGCGAGCTCGTCGGGCTTGCGCCGCTGCGCCGCCGCGACGGAGGGCGCCGGGTCGAGTACCGTCACCGAAAGTGCCTGGTCACCGCGCTGGCCGGCGACGACGCCGAACTCGACGCGCTGGCCGGGCTTGAGAGCGTCCACCCCGGCAGGGAGCACCGACGAGTGGACGAAGACGTCGCCGCCGTCGTCACGGGAGAGAAAGCCGAAGCCCTTCTCACTGTTGAACCACTTGACCTTGCCGGTAGGCACGTCCGTCCTCTGTCCTTGTGCTCGTCGGGGGTCCGAAGGGCCGCGAACGGCTCCGGACAACAGCGCAGCGGGCCATGAGTGACCCGCCTCCTCAAGGCTAATGGTCGGGGGCCGGGTGACAAGACGTTCCCCGGTCCTTCACGGTCGGCTGCTTCGGCCAGGGAACTACCCTGGTGAGGTGACTGTTACTCCTCATTCAGACGAAGCGCGGCCCGGCGACGGACTGGTCAAGGCCGGCGGCATCGTGTTCATCGCCGGGGCCGTGGCCACGCTGGCGACCATGGCTCCGCTCTTCCTCGACGTGGACCCGTTCCCGTCGTACGCGTGGGCGGTCTGCATGCTCATGGGCGTCGGCTTCGCCATCTCCGCGGCGGGCGTGCTCCGCTCGGCCGCGGCACAGCGCAGGGCCGCCCGGGCCTCGCAGGCGTAGCGGCCCGGGCAGGCCGTCTCTAGACGGGCTGCGCGGCGACGTACTGCGCGAGCCACTGCGGCAGCGCGGTGAGGTCGGGCAGGACCACGTCCGCGCCCGCCTCGCGCAGTTCCTCCTCCGGGCACGGGCCGGTCGGCACCACCACGGACAGCGCGCCGGCCGTACGGGCCCCGCGTACGTCGCCGACGTGGTCGCCGACGTAGACCTGCGCCCCGTACTCGCGCAGCGCACCGGCCTTGGCCTCCGCCCAGAGCCAGCCGATGACGGCGTCGGCCTCGATGCCGAGGTGCGACAGGTGCAGGCGGGCGTTGGGCTCGTGCTTGGCCGTGACGACGATCGCGCGGCCGCCGAGCGCCTGGACGGCCTCGATCGCCTCGCGGGCGCCCGGCATCGCCGGGGTCGGCCCGATGGCGTAGGTGGGGTAGATCTCCCGGTAGCGCTCGGTCATCGCCGGGATCCGGGCCTCCGGGAACCAGTGCGCGAGCTCTTCCTCCAGCGGCGGGCCCAGCCGGGTGACCGCCTCGTCGGCGTCGATGAAGGTTCCCGTCTCGGCCGAGAGGGCCTGGTAGGCGGCCTTGATTCCCGGGCGCGAGTCGATGAGGGTCATGTCGAGGTCGAAGCCGACGGTGAGGTTCATACCTCCCATTGTGCCGAGGCGGCCGTACGGGAGATCGACTGCGGGCCTACATCGGGGGAACGCCTTCGGATCCGCCGGGGGTGTCTCCCCGCGGTGGACGGGGGAGTTCGAGGCGCGGGGGTCCGGGGGCGGCGGCCCCGGCAGCGGCGCCGTGCCCCGCGGCTACCGCCGTCGCGCCCGCCACGCCAGGTACAGCGCGGAGGCCAGCGCAGCGCCCCGCAGGACCCACGGCCACATCCCGTGCAGCGCCCCGCTCAGCTGGTCGTCGGCCAGGGCCTCCCCCCACTTGCCGTTCATCCGGCCCCACACCCACAGCACCGCCGCCGCGAGGACCGCGCCGGGCGGGCCGAAGACCGCCCATTTCCGCTCGGCCGGCCCCAGCACGCGCGAGGCGTACGGAAGGAGCCAGCCGACCACGAGGAGCAGCCAGTAGCCGGTGACCGTGCCGACGACGAGGACGGCCGCCGCCAGCAGCAGGAAGGCGTTCGGCCGGGGGCGGGCGGCCGGGGCCGCCGGGGCGTCCGGCTCGGCGGCCCCGGCCGCCGCGTCCTTCTTCGCGCGCCGCCGCTCGCGCAGGAACCGTACGAGGCTCCGCGCGCGCCCCTCGCCCTCCCCGGGCGGGGCCGGCTCCGACCCCGGTGCCGCGTCCCCGTCCCGCGGGTCGTCCTCCGGTTCGTCCTTGAACAGGTCCGGGATCTCGATGCCGCCCGCGAAGCCCTCGACCTGCGGGCCCGCCCCGTACGTCCCCGGGCTCACCCGCCACCAGTCGGGCTCGGCCCCGCCGGAGGGGCCGAGCTCGTCCAGCCCGGCCAGGTGCGGCGGCACGTTCTCGGGCTCCGCCACCGGGCGGGCCGGGGGCACGTTCCGGCTGCGCAGACGGCCCGGTCCCCGCTGTACGGGGACCGACAGGCCGGCGTCGGCGGGGGCCGCGGGGGCGGGGGCCGCGCCCTGCCGGGAGCCGAGGGTGTCCAGGACCTCCTCGGGCGTGCCGATCCGCTCCAGGATGCGCCGTACGGCGGCCGGGGTGTCCGGGTCGTACTTGGCGCGCCGACGGTCGATCTCGTCCCGCAGCCCCGACACCAGCCGCATCCGGTCACCGGAGGACAGGTGCCGCTGTTGCGCCAAGTCCCCGACGCGGCTCAGATATTCGTAGACCAGATGGTCGCTTTCGATCCCCACGCCCAGGCTCCTCCCTTACCCCCTGTCCCGAAGGTAGCGCGTGCGCCCGTGGAGCTGCTGCGGGCGCAGCGGATACCGTTGACCGGATGGGGACCGGCCGACTGACCGGCCGACGCGACCAGGAGGCGACTGTGCCCGAGGCAAGCACTGCGGCGGGATCCGCCGGCGGGAGCCCGGCGGGAAGCTCCCCGCGCTCACTCGCCGAGGCGCTGCGCACCCGTGACGACGCGGCGCTCGCGGCCCTGTTGCGCGCCCGCCCGGACCTGCTCGGCCCGGTGCCCGGCGATGTGACGCAGCTGGCCACGCGGGCCGGGACCCGGGCCTCGGTGGTGCGCGCCCTGGACCGGCTGGACCGGTTCGCGCTGCAGACCGCCGAGGCCCTCGCGGTGGGCCCGGACCCGTGCCCGTACGCGGTGCTGGAGGGGCTGCTGACGGGCGGCGAGGACGAACGGGCCCGCGCCGCGCTCCCCGACGCCCTGGCCACCCTGCGCGACCAGGCCCTGGTGTGGGGCGACGAGGACCGGCTGCGGCTGGTCCGCACGGCGCGCGAGCTGCTGGCCCCCTCGGCCTCCCGGCCCTCCCCGACCGGGCTGGGGCCGACCGTCGCGGAGGCCACGGCCGGGATGTCGCCGACCCGGGTGCAGGAGATCGTGGCGGCCGTCGGGCTGCCCGCCACCCACGACCCGGTGTCCGCGGTGACGGCGCTGACCGGGCTGTTCACCGACCCGGAGCGGATGTCGGCGCTGCTGGACGAGGCTCCGGCGGAGGCGCACCAGGTGCTGGGGCGGCTCGTGTGGGGGCCGCCGTACGGGGAGGTCACCCCGAATCCGACGCCGCCGGTGCGCTGGCTGCGCGACCGGGGGCTGCTGCTGCCCGCGACGGCGCGGACCGTCGTACTGCCCCGTGAGGTGGCGCTGCACCTGCGCGGCGGGCTCGCGCACCGGGACACCGCGCCGGTGGCTCCGCCCGTGCCCGCGCACCGCGAGCACCGTCCACAGCTTGTGGACGCGAACGCCGCCGGGCAGGCGCTGGCCGCGCTGGCCACCGTCGAGGAGTTGGTGAAGTTCTGGGAGCACGCCGGTCCGCCGGTGCTGCGGGCGGGCGGGCTCTCCGTACGGGACCTGAAGCGGGCCGCGGCCGCGCTGGACACGACCGAGCCCCAGGCGGCCTTCTGGGCCGAACTGGCCTACGCGGCCGGTCTGCTGGCCAGCGACGGGGAGGCGGACGAGCGGTACGCGCCCACCCCGGCCTTCGACGACTGGCTCGAACTGCCGCCCGCCGAACGCTGGTCGCGGCTCGCGACGGCGTGGCTGCCGGCCACCCGCACGGCCCCGCTGGTCGGCGAGCAGGACGCCAAGGGGCGCACGCTCTCCGCGCTCGGGCCCGAACTCGACCGCTCCGCCGCCCCCGAGGTGCGCCGGCGCGTGCTGGAACTCCTCGGGGAGCTGCCCGAGGGCGGTTCGCCCGACCCGGAGATCCTGCTGGCCCGGCTCGCGTGGGAGCGCCCCGTACGCGGGGCGAGCGATCTGCGGGCCCGGCTCGCGCGCTGGGTGCTGGAGGAGTCGGAGGTCCTCGGCGTGACCGGGCGGGGCGCCCTGTCCGGACCCGGCCGGGCCCTGTTGGAGCACCGCGACCCGGCTCCGCTGCTGGCCCCGCTGCTGCCGGAGCCGGTGGACCACGTGCTGCTGCAGGCCGACCTGACGGCGGTGGCCCCGGGCCCGCTGCGCCGCCCGCTGGGCGACACCCTCGCCGTGCTCGCGGACGTGGAGTCCAAGGGCGGGGCGACGGTGTACCGGTTCACGCCCGGCTCGGTGCGCCGGGCCCTGGACGCCGGCCATGCCGCCGCCGACCTGCACGCCTTCCTCAAGGAGCACAGCCGTACCCCGGTACCGCAGCCGCTGGCCTATCTGATCGACGACGTGGCCCGCCGGCACGGACACCTGCGGGTCGGCGCGGCGTCCTCGTACGTGCGCTGCGACGACGACGCGATGCTGGGCGAGATCCTGGCCGACAAGCGCTCGGCCGGGCTGGGGCTGCGCCGCCTCGCGCCGACGGTGCTGGCGGCGCAGGCGGATCCGACCGTCCTGCTGGAGGGGTTGCGGTCGATGGGGTACGCGCCGGCCGCGGAGTCCCGCACCGGCGACGTGCTGGTGGCCCGGGCCGACGCCCACCGCACCCCGGCCCGCTCGGCGCCGGTACCGGTGCCGGAGGGTCCGCCGGTGCCGGACGCGACGCTGCTGGCAGCGGCGGTACGGGCGATCCGCGCGGGCGACGTGGCGGCGACGGCGGTGCGCAAGGAGCCCGCGACGGCCTCAGCCGCCGGGACCGGGATGCCGGGCGAACTGCCGCGCACGAGCGCGGCGGAGACCCTGGCGACGGTGCAGGCGGCCGCACTGACGGGGTCGGCGGTGTGGATCGGGTACGTGAACGCGGAGGGCGCGGCGAGCCAGCGGGTCATCGCGCCGGTCCGGGTGGAGGGCGGCTTCGTCACCGGGTACGACCACACGGCGGACGAGGTACGGACGTACGCGCTGCACCGGATCACCGGTGTCGCGGAGCTGGCGGACGACCAGGTGTAGGGGCGGAGGGGCATCCAGTGGGGCGGACGGTCACGGTGTCGGACCGTCATCCTGAGCGCATGCCGGTTCAGTCGCGGACGAGTACGACGACGAATCCGGCGACGGCGCCCACCAGCAGCGCGAGCAGGGAGTAGCGGGGCCGGTTCTCGCGGAGCACCGGAAGGTAGTGGTCCACCGCGAAGCGGCCCGGCCCGGTGAGGGTGAGGGCGACGATCGCGGCGAACAGCACCACTTCGAGTTCCACGCCCTTGGGCGGGAAGTAGGCGCTCAGGCCGCGGACGTCGAGGACGTTGATGAACGTGCCGGTCAGCGCCGCTCCGGCGAGCGGGGTGAGCAGTCCGAGGGCGAGACCGAGGCCGCCGAGGGTCTCGGCGAGACCGGCGATGACGGCCATGGCGTCCCCGGCGGGGTAGCCGGCCATCGTGAAGCCCTTGCCGGTCGCGGTGAGGCCCGGGCCGCCGAACCAGCCGAAGAGCTTCATCGTGCCGTGTCCGGCCATGCTGAGGCCGACGACGAGCCGGAGCAGGAGCAGACCGGTGTCGTGGGTGACGGTGGTGGCGGGAGCCGAGGAGGTGCTGAGGAGCGAGCGGTCCCAGCTTGCTTGCGTCATGAGGATCCGTTCCGACGTCGCCGGTGGGCGCCGGGGGTGCCCGGGGCGCCTGCCACCCTAGGACGCCCGCCGGTGACGCCGCGGGAGCGACGTCGCCGCCCGTCCCCTCGGCCCCCGGCGTCTACCCGTTCGGCCCTGGAGTGCCCGAACACGACCGCGCCGAGAGGCCGTCCCAGACCCTTCGCTACGCTCACGGACCATGCCTGACCTGCCTCCTTTCCACAGCGCGATCATCGACGCGATCATCGGCCACGCCGGCCGGGCGACGCTTCCCTTCCAGCGCGCCCACCGGGCGGAACAGCACGCGACGGCCTTCTGGTTCAACGAACTCGTCGAGGAGACCGCCGAGGGTGCGGTCGTCCGGCAGTACCTGGTGACCGCCGGTGAGCCGACGAGGGTCGAGACGGCCGAGGTCACCCTGCGGCCGGGGCTGGGCACACCCGCGGTGAGCGCGCAGAAGCTGGCGCTGATGCACTTCGCGGAGGGGTGGACCCACCTCGGGGACCTGGGCGTGGCGGTCATGCCCGAGGACGCGCTGTACGCGTATGCCGCGCGCAAGGGGTGGAGCTGGACGACGGACGAGATCACCGACGGCGTCGCGGCCACGGCGGAGGACATCGCCGGTCTCGACGGGACGCCCGTCCCCGCCTACCTCCTGGGCCACGACGTCGGGGCCGGGGACGGCGCCCGGGAGCAGGCCGTCGTGGTCGGGGAGATCGTGCGCACCGACGAGGACGGCGTGCGGTGGATCGGAACCCTGCCGCAGGGGTGCGTCGGCGCGCCGGTGTTCATCGGCACCGCTCTCGGCGAGAACAGCTTCAAGCTGGTCTGCGTCGGTGTGGCACTGCCGGGCGAGGGCTCGCACCCGATCGCGACCTTCGACCGCATCCGCGCCGCCCTGAGCCTCCTCGCCGCCGCCCCCGCCCCGGCTCTGGACATCCGGTCCGTCGAGCCGCCGAAGCGGCGCTGGTGGCAGCGGCGCGGCTGAGGCCGGCCGGCGGCGAACGCCGGTCTCACCTGGGGGCGTAGTCGATCCGCCCGGCGTCGAAGGGCCACACCTCGTGGAGCCAGCGGGTGATCCGCTCGTGGACGCGCGGGTCCAGTGCGGCCCGGTCGGAGCGCACCCAGTGGCTGACGGCGACCCGGCCGGGGGCCTCCCGGGAACCGTGGATGTACAGGCAGCCGATCACCTCGCCCTCGCCGCCGCCGTCGCCGCCGCCTTCCAGGAGGCTGTAGGCGAAGGCGACGCGCTCCTCGAACTCCCGCGCGTGCCGGAGCAGGTCGGCCAGGTTCTCCTCGGCGGTCATCCCCGCCACCGGCGGCCAGCCCCGCCCCACGAATCCGGGCGTCGCCCTGATGTGCGCGATGCTCCCGGTCCAGGCGGCGAGGTCGCGCTCGTTGTGCTCGGCGCCGAGCGGCTCCAGCCGGAAGCCGTCGGCCACGAGGGTCCGCGGTACCGCGAAGTCGGCGGGGACGAAAGGCTGCTGATCTCGGCTCATGCCAGGACCGTACGTGCCTCCGCCGCCAGGGTCAGCAGCTTTTCCACCGGCCACTGGTCGTCCGCGTGCACCCCGTAACCGGCGGCCAGGACGCGTCCGTCCGGCGCGATCAGGAAGTCCGCCGGCAGCCCCAGGCGCCCGCCGTCCTGGACGAGCGTCGGCGGCTTCGCCCGGCCGCGCAGGATGTCGAGCGTGCCGACGGCGATCGCCCGCCAGGCACGCGCGGACAGCAGGGCGCGGTAGGACGACTCGACGCCGAACTCGGCGTACAGCCGCTTGCGGGGGTCCGCGACGACGGCGAAGGGCAGGTCGGCGACGTGCTCGCGCAGTTCGTCGGCGCCGGAGTGGAAGACCACGACCTCCCGGATCCCGGCGGCTTCTATCTCGGCGTGCCGCCGCAGCACCGAGCGCAGATGCAGATGGCAGATGGGGCAGCCGGCGAACCGGCGGAACTGGAGGTGGACGAGGAGTCCGGGGTCGGGGACGGCCACGGGGGCGCCGTCCGCGACGGCGGTGAGGGTGCGGGTACGGACGATGGAACCGGTGTCGAGCTGCACTGAGGCCTCCTCCGTAAGCGTATGTCGTACACCTACAGCGTAAGCGTATGCCGTACGCTGTCAACACCATGCCGCGCCCCCGCTCACTCACCCCGGACCAACTGGCCGCCGCGGCCCTCGCCGTGATCGACCGTGAGGGCCTGTCCGGGCTGTCCATGCGTGCCGTCGCCGTCGAACTCGGCATCAGCACCATGGCCCTCTACCGGTACGTCCAGGACCGGGGCGAGCTGGAGGCCCTCGTCGTCGAGCTGGTCCTCGGCTCCGTCGACAGCACCCCGCCGCCCCTGACCGCCGGCCCCTGGCGCGCCCGCATCACGCTCCTCGTCGACCGGATGCGGGACACCGTCGCCGCGCACCCCGCCGTGCTGCCGCTCACCATGAGCCACCGGCACCGCTCCCCCGGCGTGCTGCGCTGGGGCGAGACCGTCCTCGGGGTGCTCGGCGAGGCCGGGTTCGGGCCCGAGGAGCGGATCATCGCCCTGCGGGCCCTGCTCGCCTACGTGATCGGCGCGATCCAGCAGGAACACCTCGGCGCCCTCTCCGGCGCGGGCACCGCCGCGATCGCCGAACTCCCGGCGGAGGAGTTCCCGTACATGACCGAGGCCGCGCTCGGCGCCCGCTCCCTCACCCCGGACCGAGAGTTCCACGGCGGCCTCGCCCTGCTCCTGGACGGCCTGGGCCGCTGACCCGCCCGGGGCTCCGCCAGGTGCCCCGCGTGGTGCCCCACCCGGTTCCCCGCCGGGTACCCCGCCGAAGCGCCGTGTTCCCAGCCCCCGCGCCGTACGGCACACTGGAGGTTTGACCTGAATGAAACGGGGCGCCGCGCGTGAATGGTCCACTCATCGTCCAGAGCGACAAGACCCTCCTTCTCGAAGTCGACCACGAGCTCGCCGGAGCCGCCCGGCGTGCCATCGCCCCCTTCGCCGAGCTGGAGCGGGCCCCCGAGCACATCCACACCTACCGGATCACCCCGCTCGGCCTGTGGAACGCCCGGGCCGCCGGCCATGACGCCGAGCAGGTCGTCGACGCGCTCGTCGAGTACTCCCGCTACCCCGTCCCGCACGCGCTCCTCGTCGACGTCGCCGAGACCATGGCGCGCTACGGCCGCCTGACCCTCTCCAAGCACCCCGTGCACGGACTGGTGCTGACCAGCACCGACCGGCCGGTGCTGGAGGAGATCCTGCGGTCCAAGAAGGTCGCCCCGCTCGTCGGTGCGCGGCTCGACGCCGACACGGTGGCCGTGCACCCCTCCGAGCGCGGGCAGATCAAGCAGACGCTCCTCAAGCTGGGCTGGCCCGCCGAGGACCTCGCCGGTTACGTGGACGGCGAGGCGCACCCGATCGAGCTGGCCGAGGACGGCTGGGCGCTGCGGCCGTACCAGCAGCAGGCCGTCGAGGGCTTCTGGCACGGCGGCTCCGGTGTGGTCGTCCTGCCCTGCGGCGCCGGCAAGACGCTGGTCGGCGCCGGGGCCATGGCGATGGCCAAGGCGACGACGCTGATCCTTGTGACGAACACCGTCTCGGCCCGCCAGTGGAAGCACGAGCTGGTCAAGCGGACCTCGCTGACGGAGGACGAGATCGGCGAGTACTCCGGCACCCGCAAGGAGATCCGGCCCGTCACCATCGCCACCTACCAGGTCCTGACGACGAAGCGGAAAGGCGTCTACCCGCACCTGGAGCTCTTCGACTCCCGGGACTGGGGCCTGATCGTCTACGACGAGGTGCACCTGCTGCCCGCGCCGGTCTTCAAGTTCACCGCCGATCTGCAGGCGCGGCGCCGGCTCGGCCTGACCGCGACGCTGGTGCGCGAGGACGGGCGGGAGTCGGACGTCTTCTCCCTCATCGGGCCGAAGCGGTTCGACGCCCCGTGGAAGGAGATCGAGGCGCAGGGCTACATCGCGCCCGCCGACTGCGTGGAGGTCCGGGTCAATCTGACGGAGTCGGAGCGGCTCGCGTACGCGACGGCCGAGACGGAGGAGAAGTACCGCTTCTGCGCGACGACGGCGACGAAGCGCAAGGTCACCGAGGCGCTGGTGGCCAAGCACCGCGGTGAGCAGACCCTCGTCATCGGGCAGTACATCGACCAGCTCGACGAGCTGGGCGAGCACCTGGACGCCCCCGTCATCAAGGGCGAGACCTCCAACGCGCAGCGCGAGAAGCTCTTCAACGCCTTCCGCGAGGGCGAGATCAGCGTGCTGGTCGTCTCGAAGGTCGCGAACTTCTCCATCGACCTGCCGGAGGCCACCGTCGCCATCCAGGTGTCGGGCACCTTCGGCTCCCGCCAGGAGGAGGCCCAGCGCCTGGGCCGCGTGCTGCGGCCGAAGGCGGACGGCCACGAGGCCCGGTTCTACTCGGTCGTCGCGCGCGACACGATCGACCAGGACTTCGCGGCGCACCGCCAGCGGTTCCTCGCCGAGCAGGGGTACGCCTACCGGATCATGGACGCCGACGAGCTGCTGGCGAGCGACTGACTCCGGCACGCGCGGGCGGTCAGGACGGCCAGTAAGGGCGCGCACCAGACCCACAGCGGCGGCCAGTCCAGTACGAGGGCCCGGGCCGCGTCGGCCAGGTGCCGGGTCCAGAACTCGGCGGAGGCCTCCGGCAGGACCAGCAGCCCGAGCAGGACGGTCCCGGCCGAGGCCGCCAGCGCGGTGAGCCCGGCGCGGACGCGGCGGGTCAGCAGGAGGTACGCGGCGATGGCCGCCGGGGCGAGGGTGATCCCGGCGGCCACGCCCAGCGCGAAGCCCTTGCCGAGCGCGGAGCGCGGCCGGCCGAGGTCCCACAGGACGAGGCAGGCGAGAGCCAGGTTGATCAGCCCGGCCAGCGGTGCCTGGAACAGCGGCTGCAGCCACAGCCCGGCGATGGTGGCGGCCAGCACGGGCCCGGGCCGGGACCGCAGTCCCGCGAGGCGGCAGGACAGGGTGATCAGCAGGGCGAGCAGGCCGGCGTTGCCGAGGACGAGGACGGCCTTCAGCGCGCCGCTCGGCAGCCACGCGGCGGGGGTGAACAGGATCGCCGCGAACGGCGGATACGTGGCGGTCGGCCCCCACTCGGCGGCGGAGAACCCCTGGACGAGGGCGTCGGCCACCGGAATGCGCAGGGCGATGCAGAGAACGCCGAGCAGCAGCAGCGAGCCGGTCAGCAGCACACCGGCGAGAGACGACGGTGAGCGGCTGGGAACGGGACTCCGGGTCACCCGCGTGACCCTAGTGGATCAGTGCGGGTGCTGGGCGGGGCTCGAGGTCAGTGGCGTATGACGCCCGCGTCCTCGGCGTATTCACCGAGCACGACGACGCTGACGGCGGTCGCCGCGAAGATCTTGACGGCGCGCAGCATGCCGCCGAGGCCGCCCTGCGGAAGGGAGTCGGAGTCGGCGCCGCTAGGACGGCTGCCCTGGATCGAGGTGAAGGTTGCGGGGCTCATGCATCCATGGTGCGTTTTCGCGCCGTCGCGCACATCGCTCCCGGGAGGGAACCTCACGGCCCCCCGGGTCCTCCTCCCGTCGCATGCGTACCCCTAGGGGTGGATACCAAGGTCTGACACTCCCGGGTACGACACCCGTCCGGATGCACGGGTGCCGGTCGGGACGGACCCTGGGAAGGTCCGCGGTGCCGCCGACCACCCCATGGGAGTGATCCGCATGACCCACCGTTCCCGGACGCGGCGCCTCGCGCTGCTCTCCGCATCGACAGCCCTGGTCACAGGCGGGCTGCTGCCCTCCGCCACCGCGTTCGCCGCCCCGGCACCCGTCGCCGCGGCCGCTGCCGCCCCCACGCCCGCACCACCGACCACCCCGCCCGCCCAGGGCGCGGTGAAGACCACCGATCCCCCCAGCGGCATCACGGCCGAGCTGCCCGGAAAGGCCAAGGTCCGCATGGGCGCCATCCCCATGGAGAGCGGATCGGTCGACGCCCGCGTGTACGGGGTGGAGACCCCGGCCGGAGCCACCGGCTTCGCCGTCTACGACATGCCGGGCGACCAAATGCCGCTGGAGGACGCCCTCAAGGGCTTCGTCGACGCGTACGGCCTGACCGGCGGCGGGACCCTGACCAGTGACAACGTCCGCAAGACGACGGTGGACGGCCGCCCGGCCCTCGACGCGAGCCTCTCCGGCGAGGACGCCGACGGGGCCGCGGTCGGCTCCATCCGCTTCATCTCCGACGACGACCATCTCGTCATGGCCCTGACCTACGGTCCCGAGAAGAACGAGAAGGACCTGAAGGCGATGCACCAGCAGCTCCTCACCTCTCTCCGGATCCCCTGACCGCCTGATCCCCGCACCCGATATTCGTTCGCGCCGCACCGCCCCGGTGGCTAGAATCTCCGCTCTTGCCGCCTCCCGCCGCCTCATCGGGGAGAGCCGCCCTCCGGCCGGAAACCGGCGGGCCATCTGTTCCGCATCCAGCAGCTGGAGGCAGTTCCGTGCCCGCGCACGCCCCCGAGACCACGCACGACGACCCGACCGCGAACCCGACCGCGCCCGGCGACCCGCTGGGCCGCGAGCGGGCCCACCTCGCCGCCTCGCGCTCCGCCCTGCGCGCCATGCGCGAGGACGTCGAGTCCCTCGACATCCGTGACGTCACCGCGAACTGGGTCAACGCGGTCGTCCTCCAGGCCCAGATCGACGACCGCATCAAAGCCCTCGCCGACCTCGCCCACACCCCGCTGTTCTTCGGCCGCCTCAACTACCTGCACGCCCCCGGCGCGGAGCTCGCCGAGGGCGCGGAGGGCGAGCAGTTCTACATCGGCCGCCGCCACGTCCACGACGCCGACGGCGACCCGATGGTCATCGACTGGCGCGCGCCCGTCTCCCAGCCGTTCTACCGGGCCTCCAAGACCGACCCGCAGGACATCGCGCTGCGCAGGCGCTTCGGGTACACCGGCGGCGAGCTCACGGCGTACGAGGACGAGCACCTGTCCGACCCCGGCGAGGCGGCCGCCGTCAGCAAGCTGCTCCAGCAGGAGATCGAGCGCCCGCGCGTCGGCCCGATGCGGGACATCGTCGCCACGATCCAGCCCGAGCAGGACAAACTCGTCCGCTCCGGCCTGGCCGGTTCCGTCTGCGTGCAGGGCGGCCCCGGCACCGGGAAGACCGCCGTCGGCCTGCACCGGGTCGCGTACCTGCTCTACGCGCACCGCGACCGCCTCGCCCGCACGGGCACGCTCGTCATCGGGCCGAACCGTTCCTTCCTGCACTACATCGAGCAGGTCCTGCCGGCCCTGGGCGAGCTGGAGGTCAAGCAGGCCACCGTCGACGACCTGGTCGCCCGCCCCGGCCTGGAGGTACGCGGCACGGACGCCGCCGAAACCGCCGTGGTCAAGGGCGACGCCCGGATGGCGGAGGTACTGGGCCGCGCCGTCCGCTCGCACGTCACGCGCCCCACGGAGCCGCTGATGGTGGTCCGCGGCTCGCGCCGCTGGCGGGTGCCCGCGTACGAGCTGGAGGAGATGGTCGAGGAGCTGCAGAAGCGCGACATCCGCTACGGCGCGGCCCGGGAGGCCCTGCCGCAGCGCATCGCGCACGCGGTGCTCGTACGGATGGAGCAGGCGGGCGAGGCCCCGGACGACCGGGTGCAGGACGCGGTGGCCCGCAACGCGGCGGTGAAGGCGGCGGTCAAGGAGATCTGGCCGGCCGTCGAACCGGCGAAGCTGGTCCTGCGCCTGCTGTCCGACCCCGAGTTCCTCGCCCTGCACGCGGCGGACTTGCTCACCGAGGACGAGCAGAAGCTCCTGCTGTGGCCGAAGCCGTTCCGCAGCGTGAAGTCGGCGAAGTGGTCGGCGGCGGACCTGGTCCTGATCGACGAGACGGCCGACCTGGTGGAGCGGACGCATTCGCTCGGCCATGTCGTCCTCGACGAGGCCCAGGACCTGTCGCCGATGCAGTACCGGGCGGTGGGACGGCGCTGCACCACGGGCTCGGCGACGGTCCTCGGCGACCTCGCGCAGGGCACCACGCCGTGGGCCACGCGCAGCTGGGACGAGGCCCTCGCGCACCTGGGCAAGCCGCAGGCGGTGGTGGAGGAGCTGACGGCGGGCTTCCGCGTGCCGCGCGAGGTGATCGCCTACGCCTCCCGGCTGCTGCCGTCGATCTCCCCGGGCCTGGCGCCGGTCTCCTCCGTCCGCGAGACGCCGGGATCGCTGCGGATCGAGGAGACCTCGGACCTCACCGCGGCGGTGGTGGCGTCCTGCCGCGACTCTTTGGCGCACGAGGGCTCGATCGGCCTGATCGCGGCGGACGCGCGGATCCCGGTGCTGGCCGAGGCGCTGGCGGAGGCGGGGCTGCCGTACCTGTCTCCCGGCGAGGAGACCACCGCCGAGTCGCGGCTGACCCTCGTCCCGGCGTCGCTGGCGAAGGGTCTGGAGTACGACTACGTGGTCCTGGACGAGCCCGCGGCGATCGTGGACGGCGAGCCGGACGAGCGGACGGGGCTGCGCCGCCTGTACGTCTGCCTCACCCGCGCGGTCTCGGGCCTGACGGCCCTCCACGCGGCCCCGCTCCCGGCCGCCCTGACCTGACCTGCGGCCCGCCCTCCTGGGGCTCCGCCCCGGACCCCGCGCCTCAAACGCCGGCGAGGCTAAATCGAGCCTCGCCGGCGTTTGAGGCGCGGGGGTCCGGGGGCGGAGCCCCCGTCAGGACAGGGCGGTGCGCCAGTCCGCGACGGCGGCCGCCGAGACCGGACCGCCCCACCCGGAGGGACGCGCCGCGCCGCCGATGTGGAAGGCGTCGATCCCGCCCGCGCGCAGCACGGGCAGGTGCGCGAGCGCCAGCCCGCCGCCCACCAGGATCCGCGCCCCGTACCCCGGCTCACCACGCCGCGCCGCCTCCGCCAGCAGCACCGGCACCCCGGCCTCCACCCCCGCGGCCGAGCCCGCCGTGAGGTACGTGTCCAGCCCCGGCGCATCGGCCAGCGCCTTGCGCAGCTGGTCCCGGTCCGCCGCGCGGTCGATGGCCCGGTGGAAGGTCCAGCGGCAGCCGTCCAGCTCCGCGACGACCGCCTCGACCGCGGCCAGGTCGGGGGCGCCGTCGGCGTCCAGGAAGCCGAGGACGAACTCCTGCGCGCCCTCCGCCCGCAGTTCCCGTGCCGCCCGGGCCAAGGCGGAGACGTCGCCGGCCGCGAAACCGTCCGTCTTGCGGAGCATCACGCGCAGCGGGATGTCGACCGCCGCCCTGATCGCCGCGAAGGTCTCGCGCGGCGGGGTGAGCCCGTCGGCGGCCATGTCGGTGACCAGTTCGAGTCGGTCCGCCCCACCGGCCTGGGCCGCGACCGCGTCCTCCACGTCGAGGGCGATCACCTCCAGGAGCGCACGGTTGCTCATTCGATCCCATCCTTCTTCGGAAAGCTCGGGGAAACTCAGGAAAACCCACTAGAGGTCTAGTCCAATATTCAGAATACGGGCCTCCGCCCGCCCTTCACCAGCACAATCTCGCCACCCCACAATGTGCCCATGGACACAGGCACCCAGAGCAGCGACACCCACCCGGACACCGCCGACCTGCGGGCCCGCTGGCAGGCGACCGTCACCGCCGCCGGCGCCCCCGCCGACCGCGATCCCGCGCCCTACGCCGACCGCCTCCTCGCCGCCTGGGCGGAACCGCAGCGCCGGTACCACACCACCGCGCACCTGGCCGACGTACTCGCGCGGATCGACGTACTGGCCCCGCACGCCGCCGACCCGGCCGCCGTCCGGCTCGCCGCCTGGTTCCACGACGCCGTCTACCGCCCCGACCGGTCCGAGAACGAGGAGCGCAGCGCCGCCCTCGCCGAGCGCGCCCTCCCCGAGCTCGGCATCGGCCCCGCGCGCACCGCCGAGGTGGCCCGCCTCGTCCGGCTCACCGTCACCCACGACCCCGCCCCCGAGGACACCGACGGCGAGGCCCTCTGCGACGCCGACCTGGCCGTCCTGGCCGGGGAGCCCGACGCCTACGCCGCCTACGCGGCCGCCGTCCGCGCCGAGTACGGCTTCGTCCCCGACGACGCCTTCCGCGCCGGCCGCGCCGCCGTACTGCGCCAGCTCCTCGGCCTGCCGCGGCTCTTCCGCACGCCCTACGGGGCCGCGCACTGGGAGGCCCCGGCCCGCGCCAACCTCGCCGCGGAACTCGCCGGCCTCACCGATCCCGCCGACGCCCCTGCCGACGGCCGGGGAATTTGATCGCGTTCACGCCGGTTGGTGACAGTCATGCCCGCAGCAGCCGCACGCCCCCGCATGCCCGTCGCCGTGTACGTCCTCGGCCTGTCCGTCTTCGCGCTCGGCACCAGCGAATTCATGCTCTCCGGACTGCTGCCGCCCATCGCCGAGGACATGGGCGTCACCATCCCGCAGGCGGGCCTGCTCATATCCGCCTTCGCGATCGGCATGGTCGTGGGCGCACCGCTGCTGGCCGTGGCCACCCTGCGGCTCCCCCGCCGCACCACCCTCATCGCCCTCATCAGCCTCTTCGGCCTCGGGCAGGTCGCGGGCGCGCTGGCCCCCACCTACGAGCTCCTCTTCGCCTCCCGCGTGGTCTCCGCGTTCGCGTGCGCCGGCTTCTGGGCCGTGGGCGCGGCCGTCGCCATCGCCATGGTCGACAAGGACCAGCGGGCCCGCGCGATGGCCGTCATGATCGGCGGCCTGTCGATCGCGAACGTCCTCGGCGTCCCCGCCGGCGCCTTCCTCGGCGAGCACCTGGGCTGGCGCTCCGCCTTCTGGTCGGTCGCCGCCGCCTCCGCGATCGCCCTCGTCGGCATCCTCGCGCTGATCCCGAAGATCCCGCTGCCCGCCGAGAAGCCCTCGCTCCGGCGCGAGCTGCGCATCTACCGCGACCGCCAGGTGTGGCTCTCCATCGGCATCACCGCACTGGCCGCGGGCGGCGTCTTCTGCGCCTTCAGCTACCTGTCACCGCTGCTCACGGACGCGGCCGGGCTGGACTCGCGGTGGGTCCCGTGGATCCTCGGCCTCTTCGGCATCGGCGCGCTGGCCGGCACGACCGTCGGCGGCCGGGTCGCCGACGCGCACCTGTTCGGCGTGATGATCTGGGGCATCACCGCCTCGACCGTCTTCCTCACCGCGCTCGCCCTGCTGGCCTCCACCGCCGCCGCGGCGATCGCCCTGGCCTTCCTGCTCGGCTTCTCGGCCTTCTTCACCGCCCCGGCGCTCAACGCCCGCATGTTCAACGTGGCCGGCGCCGCCCCGACCCTGGCCGGCGCCACCACCACGGCCGCCTTCAACCTCGGCAACACCGGCGGCCCCTGGCTCGGCGGCACCGTGATCGACGCGGGCCTGGGCTTCGCCGCCACCGCCTGGGCGGGCGCCGCCATGACCGTCACCGCGATCACCCTCACCGTGCTCGCCCTGCGCCTGGACCGCCGCCGTACGCCGGCGCAGGCGACCCGCGTGATCGCCACGGGCGGCGCCACCCCGACCCCCGCCGAGGCTCCCGCCCGCGCCTGACCGCGCCCGACCGCGGTCCTGGTCCCGGTCGCCGCCCCGGACCCGGCTTCCTACGATGGGAAGGTCCGCTCGGGGAGCCGGTGACCGCTCGGGGACGTGCGTCAGAGGTGATCCTCCATGGGCCGGTACCGCGCGCCCACCGTCTTGGCAGCCGCCTCCCTGCTGCTCACCGCGCTGTGCGCGGGCCAGGCTCCCGCGGCCGCCCCGCCGGGCCGGGTCGACATCGACCCGGTGACCGCCGAGCAGCTCGACGACGCGATCACCGCGGCCATGCGCAAGGCCGACATCCCCGGGGTGGGCGTCGGCCTGTGGATCGACGGCGAAGACCCCTACGTGCGTGCCTTCGGCACCTCCGACAAGGCCACCGGCACCCCCATCAAGACCGATATGCACACCCGCATCGGCAGCGTCACCAAGACCTTCACCGTCACCGCCGTCCTCCAGCTCGTCGACGACGGGAAGGTACGGCTCGACGCGCCGATCTCGACGTACCTCGACGGCGTGCCCGGCGGCGACAGGATCACCGTCCGGCAGCTCGCCGACATGCGCAGCGGCCTCTACAACTACACCGAGGACCCGCGCCTGCTCGCCACCTACAAGGCCGACCCGCACCGCGCCTGGACCCCGCAGGAGCTGCTGGACACCGCTTTCCGGCACCCGGCCAACTTCCCGCCGGGCACGCGCTGGGAGTACTCCAACACCAACACCGTCGTGCTCGGCCTGCTCGTCGAGAAGGTCGGCGGGCAGCCCCTGCACACCTACCTGCAGCAGCACGTCTTCGAACCGGCCGGCCTGGACGCGACCTCGCTGCCGACCGGCGCGGAGATCGCGTCCCCGTACGTGCACGGCTACACGAACTTCACCCCGAACGGCGCGACCGTCGACGCCTCCACCTGGAATCCGTCCTGGGCCTGGGCGGCCGGCGCGACGATCTCCACCATGGACGACCTGCACTCCTGGGTCCCGACCCTGGTCAGCGGGAAGCTGCCCGACGGCGACCGCCTGCTGGAGCCGGCCACCCAGGCCCAGCGGCTGCGCATGCTGCCCACCGGACACCCCGACGTGCGCTACGGGCTCGGCATCGCCGAGCTCGACGGCTGGATCGGCCACAACGGCGAGCTGCCCGGCTACGAGACCGTCGCCGTCCGGCTCCCGCAGGCCCGCGCCACCATGGTGATCGTGGTGAACTCCGACGTCGACGGGAAGTTCGGCAACCTGAGCTCGCTCATCGCCAACACGGTCACCAAGATCGTGACCCCGGACCACGTCTGGCAGCTCCCGCCGGCGGCCCAGCCCCCCTCCGTCCCGGAACCGACCCCGGCCCCGGCTCCGAGCTCCTAGGCCACCGGCCGGCCCTTCGGGCGGCGCAGGCCCGCCGCGGTGAGGCGGCGGACCAGTTCCTTGCTGCCGATCTCCACCGCGCCGGCGCCGACCGCGTCCGCGTACCGGTACGAGGGCACGTCGTAGTGGTCCCGCTCGAAGGCGCGCGGCGGACACCCGATGGCCGCCGCGAAGGCGTGCAGCTCCTCGTACGAGACGTCGCTGACCAGGTGCGACCACATGCGGCCGTGGCCCGGCCAGGTCGGCGGGTCGATGTAGACGGTCACGGGCGGCTCACCGGCGGCCGAGGACCGGGCCCAGGCCGCCGATCGCGGCCACCTTCACCCCCGCCTCCGAGCACACCCAGTGCGGGTCGGGTCCCAGCTCCGGCTCCACGTCCAGCGCGTGCGGGTCTCCGTGGTTGCAGACCGGGCACAGCGGCCATCGTCCGTACTTCTCCAGCAGCGCGTCCTTCACGTCTTGGGCGACAAGTCCGGCAAGGTAGTCGACACCCTCCGGCCACTGCTCCACCCACCACCGGCGGTGCGTGACCGAGTCCTCGACGAGGGAGACGACATCGGCTTCGGCGACCTCGCCGGCGGCGAGGTCGGCGAGAACAAGGGCGCGGGCGACGTGCAGCGCCTGCTCCAAGGGGGTCGCGTGGTCCATGCGCCCATTGTGGACCCGCGAGGGCCCGCCGATGAAGGCCCTCTTTCCGCACAGCAGACCAGGGAGCCGCATGACCGCGTACGAAGAACTCCGCGCCCAGCTGGACACCCTCACCACCGAGGCCTTCCGCCAGGACCTCGCCGAGATCGACCGGCTGTCCACCCTCGACATCGCCCGCACCATGAACGCCGAGGACGCCACCGTCCCGGCCGCCGTCGCCGCGCAGCTCCCGCGGATCGCCGCCGCCGTCGACGCGATCGCCGAGCGCATGGCCCGGGGCGGGCGGCTGGTCTACGCGGGCGCCGGCACGGCCGGCCGGATGGGCGTCCTGGACGCCAGCGAGTGCCCGCCCACCTTCAACACCGACCCGGCCGACGTCGTCGGCCTGATCGCGGGCGGACCGTCCGCCATGGTCAAGGCCGTCGAAGGCGCCGAGGACTCCGAGGAGCTGGCCGCCGCGGACCTCACCGCCCTGGAGATCGGGCCGCACGACACGGTCGTCGGCATCTCCGCCTCCGGCCGCACCCCGTACGCGATCGGCGCCGTCGAGTTCGCCCGAACCCGCGGCGCGCTCACCGTCGGGCTCTCCTGCAACGCCGGATCCGCCCTCGCCGCCGCCGCCGACCACGGCATCGAGGTCGTCGTCGGACCCGAACTCCTCACCGGATCCACCCGTCTGAAGGCCGGCACCGCGCAGAAGCTCGTCCTCAACCTCATCTCGACCATCACGATGATCCGTCTCGGGAAGACCTACGGGAACCTGATGGTCGACATGCGCTCCTCGAACGAGAAGCTGCGCGCCCGCGCCCGCCGCATCGTGGCGCTGGCCACCGGCGCGCCCGACGCGGAGATCGAGGCCGCGCTGACCGCCACCGGCGGCGAGGTGAAGAACGCCGTACTCGTCGTCCTCGGCGGGGTCGACGGCCCCACGGCCGCCGAGCTGCTCGCCGCCTCGCAGGGCCATCTGCGCGCCGCCCTCGAACTCGCCCCCGCCCACACCCGCTGACCTCCGAGCCAAGGCGATCCCACATGTCCACCGACAAGAACCGCGCCACCGCCGCCGCGATCCTTCCGCTGGTCGGCGGCCCGGACAACATCACCTCGATCGCGCACTGCATGACCCGCCTGCGCATCTCGCTGCGCGACCGCTCGCTGGTCCAGGACGAGGCCCTGCGCGCCCTGCCGGCGGTACTCGGCGTGGTCGAGGACGACACCTATCAGATCGTGCTGGGCCCGGGCGCCGTCGCCCGCGTGACCCCCGAGTTCGAAGCGCTCGTCGCGGAGGCCCGCTCGGCCGCGCCGACCCCGACCCCGGCCCCGGCCGCCCGCGCGATCACCGCGGAGGACCTCGCCGCACAGGGCGCGGCACTGAAAGAGGCTCAGAAGGCCCGCAACGCCACCCCCTTCAAGCTCTTCCTGCGCCGGATCGCGAACATCTTCGTCCCGCTGATCCCGGCGCTGATCGGCTGCGGCATCATCGCCGGCCTGAACGGCCTGCTGACGAACCTCGGATGGGTGCCCGCCGTCGTGCCCGCCCTCGCCGCCATCGCCTCCGGGTTCATGTCCCTGATCGCGGTCTTCGTCGGCCACAACACGGCCAAGGAGTTCGGCGGTACGCCGATCCTGGGCGGTGCGGTCGCCGCGATCATCGTCTTCCCGGGCGTCGCGAAGATCGACGCGTTCGGCCTGGAGCTCAAGCCCGGTCAGGGCGGTGTCCTCGGCGCGCTCGCCGCCGCCCTCCTCGCCGTGTACGTGGAGAAGTGGTGCCGCAAGTGGGTACCGGAGACCCTGGACGTCCTCGTCACCCCCACCCTCACCGTGCTGATCTCGGGCCTGGTCACCCTCTTCGGCCTGATGTACCTCGCCGGTGCGGCCTCCACCGCCATCGGCGCCTTCGCCGACCGGCTCCTCGCCGGCGGCGGCGCGTTCGCGGGCCTGGTCCTGGGCGGCCTCTTCCTCCCCCTGGTGATGCTCGGCCTGCACCAGGCCCTGATCCCCATCCACACCACCCTCATCGAGCAGGACGGCTACACCGTCCTGCTGCCCATCCTCGCCATGGCGGGCGCGGGCCAGGTCGGCGCGGCCATCGCCGTCTACTACCGCCTCCCGCGCAACGGCTCGCTCCGCGCCACCATCAAGTCCGCGCTCCCGGCCGGCTTCCTGGGCGTCGGCGAACCACTGATCTACGGCGTCTCGCTGCCGCTCGGCCGACCCTTCGTCACCGCCTGCATCGGCGGCGCGGCCGGCGGCGCCTTCGTCGGCCTCTTCCACCAGCTGGGCGTCGCCTTCGGCTCCACCGCCATCGGCCCCTCGGGCTGGGCCCTGTTCCCCCTGCTCGACGGCAAGTCCGGCGCGGGCATCACCCTCGCGATCTACGCGGGCGGCCTGCTGACCGGCTACCTGGTGGGCTTCGTCGCCACCTACTTCTTCGGCTTCACCCGCCAGATGCTGACCGACCTCGACACCGACCCGGACCAGGCCCCGGGCACCACGACCGCCACCGGAACACCCCCGAAGGAGCGGGTCCCCGCATAGCGCCGCGAGTCCGCCATGATGCAGGGATGATCAACTCCATACCTCCCGTGGTCCCCGCCGGCCGGATGCGCGCCCTGCCGCAGCCGGAGTTCGAGCTGCCGGGCGGCATGCTGCTGCGTCCCTGGGCGGCCCACGACGTCCCCGCGCTCGTCGAGTCCTGCCTCGACCCGGACATCCGGCACTGGAACCGGCCCGCCCTCCTCACCCCGGCCGAGGCCGAGGAGCGGATCGCCCGCTGGCACGCCCGCTGGCAGGACGAGGAGGCCGCGATCTGGGCCGTCGCCCCGGCCACCGGAGGCCCGGCCGTCGGGCTCATCGGCATCGGCGACCTCGACCTCGCGGGCGGCAGCGGCGAGATCCTGTACTGGCTGCTGCCCGCCGGGCGCGGCCGCGGGGTCATGGCGGCGGCCACGGAACGCGTGAGCCGCTGGGCCTTCGAGGACCTCGGCCTGCACCGGATACGGATCACCCACTCCGTGGCCAACCCGGCCTCCTGCGCCATCGCGACGAAAGCCGGATTCCCCCTGGAGGGCACCATGCGCGGCGCCCTCCTGCACGCGGACGGCTGGCACGACGAGCACCTGCACGCCCGGCTGCGCACCGACGCCCCGGCGTGAGATCAGGTCACCGGGCCTGGGGCTGGGGCCGGAGCGGGGGCAGGAACGGGGTCGGGGTCGGTGTGGGGGTCGGGGTCGGGCTCGCGGTCGAGGGCGAGGGCGGGGTCGCGCCCTTATCGGTGGTGCTGGCCTTTTCCAGGAGCTCTGCGTAGGGCGTCTCCGCCGTGGAGCCGCGCACATACGTGAGGCCGTACCGTTCAGCGGCTTCTTCGTTCCTTCTGGGGTGGAGGGGGTCGTAGGAGATCCGTGCGTTCGGTGGCGACACATCCACGATGACGTGCGGATTCCTACCGCCCAACCTCCACAGGGTGATGCGCTGTGGGCCGCGGGTCACGTTCAGGACTTCGCTGCTGTTCGAGATAGGGGTCCGGTATCTGTACTCCGCATTGGCCGGATCCCCCGGCTGGCAGTCATCCTTGAGCGTCTTCCCCGACGTCAGGGAGCGCTCGTAGTCCGCGGTCATCTTCATTCGGTCTTTCCTGATCACGTACACCTCGGTCCGGGCCCTGACCGCTTCGTACTTGTGAGGAACCGCACCGTCTATCTCAATGACCGCATCCTGGGCAACCTCTTCCCCCGGACTCAGTACGCGGCCGACCGGCGAGACGAACTCTCCATCGTAAATCAAGTCGGCTGCGGCAGGCTTGGCGTCGAACCGGCTACTCGCAGGCACGCCATGGACCCAGTAGATGCTGCCGAGGACGTAGACCGGCACCTGGCCGGCGTTCTTCACGAAAAGATGGACCGTCACATACACCCGCTGCGACCCCTTTTCCATGTTCGATTCCTTGAACTCGGCCCCACTCTGGATCAACGGCATCGTCACAAAGGGAAGATAGATCTGCGAATATGCAAGGTTGGCGGTGGCGAGAAGGGTGGAAATTATCAACCCGATCGCGACTTTCCTGGGAACGCGGAGACCCTTCCACGCCCCGCATTTGACAAGTCCGTACAGGGCCACCGAGGACCAGACAGCGAGGGCTATCCCGACCTCGGTGTAACCGGTGAACCGCTCGCCGATCTGCAGCAGGAGCAGGACGACGCTGCAGAGGAGGGAGATCGCGACTCCGACCAGAACGACCACTCCCGAGTAGCGCCATCGACGCTTGGTCCAGTAGTCGATGGCGGCCAGGGCGGCCAACGCCTCCACCACGGCCACGGCGAGGATGGTGAGTCCCGCGATCCGTCCGGCGTACGTGAGGGCATCGCCGCTGTCCGACATTCCGATCCGGAAGAGCGGACATGCCGTCGCGAGGAGGCCGACGACCATGAAGAAGCAAATGGTTCGCCGCACCCACGCCACGTCCGGCCAGACGGTGTGGTCTCCGCCGAGCCAGTGGATCTCGTGCCCCGGTTCCACACCGGCACGATCCAGGATTTTTCGGAGTTCCTTGAGGGATCCGGCCTTGCCGACCCGCCTGCCGCCCACCGAAACCGGCCGCAAGCCGAGTTCTCCAGGCGGCCCCACGGACACCTCGGGCGTGTTCGCCATAACACCAGCCTGCCGCTCGACCGCGAGCGGCGCCCCTCGAGCGCCTCCTTGTGCGCCCCTTTGTGCGCCCCCCACCAGGGTGCGCCGGACCCGCCGCAGAGGGAGGCTGGTGTTGACGTATTGGTGTTGCTCGACCCCCGGAGGAGTCCCATGCGTGCTCGAATTCTCGCGGTCACCGCCGCCCTCGTACTGGCCGCCTTCGGCGCCACGATCTCCGTTGCACAGGGCGCCGTACCGACCGTCCCCGGACCGACGTGCGAGTCCCACCAGGGAACCGTGGAGTACGACTCCGCCACTGGCATCTACAACTGCGTGGGCGGCTATTACGACGGCGAACGCATCACCAGCTGAATACGCCTCAGCCCGCGGCAGTACGCAAGAACCGCACCAGGTCGTCGACCTCGTAGCCGAGCTTCGGCCCGCGCTCGGCGGCCATCAGCAGCAGCTGGCCCACGATCTCCGCACCCCAGCCGTCCGTACCGTCCTCGGACCACTCCCACAGCTTCTCGATGCCGAGGTCTGACATGAGCAGCCCGTACTCCGTCCGGACCTCCCGGCAGGTCTCGGCGACGGCATCCAGCAGCCGCGCCCCCGGCCGTTCGCAGCGCAGCCCGAAGTACCCGCCGACGTACTCGACGACGCACCCCTGCGGCGGCCGCGCCTCGATGCGCTCGTAGCTCGGCGGCTCCCCCACCGGGCAGTGGATCAGCGTGAACCGCTGCCACCCCGGCGGCGGAGGCGGCTTGGGCCGCCATGCGGTCAGCCCGAAGGCCTCCTGCACCAGCGCGGTCGCCTCGTCCGCCGTGTCGGCCGTCCGCGCCTCCCGCCGGTCCCCGTCGTCCCCGACGGCCGTCCAGAGCCCGCCGCCCTCGTCGCTCTGCACCCGCACGGACAGTCCCATGCCGCCACGCCTCCACGCGCCACTGGCGAGGGCCGCCTCCAGCCCCCGCAGCTTCCAGCCGAGTTCGAAGGCGAAGTTCACCGCCTCCACGGACTCACTCACGCGCCCGCCGCCCGCTCGTGCAGGACGGCGGCCAGCCGCAGCGCGGTGTCCAGGTTGCAGCGGCCGAGGTCGACCAGCGGCAGGCCGTACGTACCGGCGGCCGAGACCCGGTCCACGTCCAGCGAGGGGAACAGCACACCGACCCCGGCGAGCGATTCCCGCAGCTGCTGGACGGCCTCCTCGGCCGCCCGCATGCGCTCCTGTGGGGAGAGCACCATGACATGTCACCTTTCCACTCTGAGTATCCAACTTCTTCACACAGAGTGGCGACGCGCTCACTAGCCTTTCAAGTGCGGACCCCGCAACAACCGCACATGTTGCTCAGGGAGTTGCCATGGCACGAAAGAACCTCGATCCCTCCTCCTCACCCCGCGCCCTCCTGGGCGCGGAGCTGCGCGTAGCGCGCGAACGCGCGGGCATGAGCCAGGCCGAACTCGGCGAACGGCTCTTCGTCAGCGGCACGTTCATCGGCCAGCTCGAAGCCGGCACGCGCCGGATGCACCTCGAATACGCCAAACAGATCGACGAGATCCTCGGCACGGACGGCTTCTTCGCGCGCAACTGCGTGGCAGCGGCCGAGTCGAAGTACCCGGACCACTTCGCGGAGGCGGCCGAAGCCGAGGCTCGGGCGACCGCCATCCGGGAGTACGCACCACTGACCATCCCCGGATTGCTCCAGACGGAGGCGTACGCGCGCGCTGTCTGCCGCGCATACCAGCCGACGGCACCGGAGCGGGTGATCGACGAACTGGTTACGAACCGTCTGGACCGTGCCGCACTGCTCGCCGAGCCAACAACTCCACTGTTGTGGTGCGTGTTCGGCGAGGCCGTGCTGCGGTGCGAGGTGGGAGGTCCAGGGGTGATGGCAGAGGCCTTGAAGCACATCACCGCACTGATCCGAGCACACCGGATCATCGTCCAGGTCATTCCGTTCCGAGCGGGAGCACACGCCGCCATGGGCGGCTCACTTCAGCTGTTGGCATCCGACGATGGTCCGACACTCGCCTACGTTCAAGGCAACGGAACGGGTCAGCTGTTCGACGATCCAGCCACGGTCTCTCGGCACTCCCTGACCTACGATCTCCTCACGGCCAGTGCGCTGTCGCCCGCACAATCCCTGGCCTTGATCGAGTCCGTAGTGGAGGGGTACGAACGTGAAGCAGCAGCCTGACTACGACCTGTCGATGGCCATCTGGCACAAGTCCAGTTACAGCGACGGTAGTGGAGGCAGCTGTGTGGAGATGGCCACCTGGCGGAAGTCCACTCACAGCGGCGGTGACGGCGGCAACTGCCTGGAAGTGGCCGACGGGCACCCCGGCCTCGTCCCCGTGAGGGACTCCAAGCAGCCCGAAGGCCCGCACGTGGTGTTCCACGCGCAGGCCTGGGCCCGGTTCGTCGGGTCGCTCTGAGCGATCAGAGACCGTCGGTGAACAGCAGCTTGTTCGGGCTGTCGTCGCTGAGGTTCTGGACGATGTCCTTCGTGGACACCTCGTCCAGGAAGTCCGACACCTCCGCCGGCAGCGCGTTCGGGTGCTCCGACTTGTAGAGCGCGGCCACACCGGTGACGTGCGGCGCGGCCATGGACGTACCGTCCAGGGCCACGCTGCCGCCGCCCAGACGCGCCGAGATGATGTCCTTGCCGGGGGCGTAGAGGTCCAGGCAGGTGCCCCAGTTCGAGAAGTCGGTCTCCTCGTCGAAGCGGTTCGTCGCGCCGACCGTCACCACGCGTGCGGCGGACGCGGGCGAGACCCGGCAGGCGTCGATGTTGTCGTTGCCCGCCGCGATGACCGGCAGGACGCCCCGGTCGGACACGGCGGTCACGGCGTTGTTGACCGCTTCGAGCCGGCCGCCGCCCAGCGAGGCGTTCAGGACGGCCGGCTGCCGGATGTTGTTGGCCACCCAGTCGAAGCCCGCGATGATGCCCGACCAGGAGCCGCGGTTGTCACAGCCGAGGACCCGGACGCTGACCAGGCTCACCTTGCGCGCCACGCCGAAGGTCGTCCCGCCGACCGTGCCCGCGACGTGCGTGCCGTGGCCGTTGCAGTCCCCGCCGTTGCGGCCGTCCCCGATCGCGTCGAAGCCCGGCCGCGCACGGCCGCCGAAGTCGGGGTGCCGGAAGTCGATGCCGCTGTCGACGATGTACGCCGTCACGCCCTCGCCGCTGCGGTTGGCGCTGAAGTCGTTGTCCAGCGGCAGGAACCGCTGGTCGATGCGGTCCAGGCCCCAGGAGTTGGACGGCGACTTGGTCCTGACCCCCTTCGCGGGGGTCGGCGGCGCGGTCACCGTCGCGTCCTCCGTCACGGACGTCACACCGACCGCCCCACGCACGGACTTCAGCTGCTCCGCCGTGAGGGACGCCGCGAAGCCGTTGATCGTCTTGGTGTAGGTGAACTTCGCCGCCAGGCCCAGTCGCTTCGCGAACGCCGCCGGGGCGACCTTCTTGTCGAGGGTGACGATGTAGCTGCCCGGGATGGCGTCCGCAGACGTGAGGAGCGGCGCCGGGGTCGGCTCCGGGGTGTCGGCGGAAGCCGCGCCGGCCGCGACGGGGGTCAGTGCGAGAAGGGCGGCGGCGGTCAGGGCTGCGAGCTGACGCATGAAGGGAACTCCCTGGAGTGCGTGGTACATCGGCATGGAGGAGCCGCCCCCGCGGTCTGGAGTCCTCCGCGGGTGCGGCCCCCCTTTGCATCGGGCGCCGCCTCGGCGCGCCTTGAACCATCGCCGCCACCTGGCCGATCATCCGTTCGCCGCGTCGACCTGCCGTGTCGGACACGCTGCAGAAAGGGTTAATCCCTTGTGCCGCCGGGGCTGCGGGCAGCTCCGGCTCGGGTGCGGAAACCCGTACGGGATTCACCCGTACGTCCGGCCCCCGGATCAGGGAGCGCGCGGCCGGTGCCCGCCGTGCACCCGCCACACCCGAGGGCGTCGTTGACCGGCCCTGCCGCGCGTGATGGCCTCGGGCCATGCGCATCCGTCTGAGCCGGGCCCTGCCCGTGGCCGCCGCCGTACTGGCCGCCGTCGCCGCCCGGCCCGTCGCCGCGGCCACCGCCGACGTGCCGGGACCCGTACCGCCCGCGGCCCCCACCGCTGACCACGCCACGTACATCGTCACCGTGCGGGGGGACGCCGACCCGGCGGAGGTGGCCGAGCGGGTCGGCGCCACCCCGGTCCACGTCTACCGCACCGTGCTGCACGGCTTCTCCGCCCGGCTGAGCCCCGACCAGGTCGAGGCACTGCGCGCGATGCCGGACGTCGTGACCGTCGAGGAGGACAGCGGAGCCACCGGCTTCGGCACCGCCTTCTGAGGCCCGGGCTCCGGGTCCGGGATCAGAGACCGCCGGTGTACAGCAGCTTGTTCGGGGAGGACGTGCTGACGCCGGTCAGCACGTCCTTGGTGGACTCCTCCTCGAGGAACGCGGCGATCTCGGCGGGCTCGGCCGCCGGGTGCGCCTGCTTGTAGAGGACGGCGACACCGGCGGCGTGCGGCGCGGCCATGGACGTGCCGCTCAGGGCCACGCTGCCGCCGCCGAGCTGGGCGGAGACGATGCCCTCGCCCGGTGCGTACACGGAGACGCACGCACCCCAGTTGGAGAAGGAGGTCTCCTCGTCATACTGGTTGCTCGCCGCGACCGTGAACACCTTCTCGCCGGATGCCGGCGAGACGGAGCACGCGTCCTTCGCGGAGTTGCCCGCCGCGACGACCGGCAGTACGCCCGCGTCGGTGACCGCGTTCGCGGCGCTGTTGACCGCGTCCGACCGCTCCCCGCCCAGGGAGGCGTTCAGCACCGCCGGCTGCTTGGCGTTCTTCGCCACCCAGTCCAGGCCCGCGATGATCCCCGACCACGTGCCCGTGCCGTCGCAGCCCAGGACGCGCACGCTGACCAGGCTCGCCTCCTTCGCGACCCCGTACGTCCGGCCCGCGACCGTGCCCGCGACGTGCGTGCCGTGGCCCTGGCAGTCCTGGCCGTCGCGGCCGTCGTCGACGGCGTCGAAGCCGAAGGCGGCACGGGTGGCGTCGGGCCCGCCGAACTCGGTGTGCCCGTAGTCGATGCCGGTGTCGAGGATGTACGCGGTCACCCCGGCGCCGTTGCCCTCGGCGGTGAAGCTGTCGTCCAGCGGCAGGTTCTTCTGGTCGATACGGTCCTGGCCCCACGAGTTGGACGGAGCCCGGGTGCCGGGGGCGGTGCTGGGCCTCGGCACGGACTGCACCGTCGCGTCCTCCTCGACCGACTTCACCCCCGGGCTGTTGCGGACGATCGTCAGCTGGGGCGGGGTCATCGGGACCGCGAAGCCGTTGATCGCCGAGGTGTAGACGAACGAGGGCTTCAGGCCCAGCTCCTGCGCGGCCTCGGCCGCGTCCACCCCCTTCTCCAGCGTCACGATGTACTTGCCGGGCACCGGGTTGGCGGCGGTCTTCAGCGGTGCCGGGGTCGGCTCCGGGGCCGCGGCCGAGGCCGTACCGGCCGCGACCGGGGGGACGGTGAGGAGGGCCGCGGCGGCCAGGCGTGCGAGCAGACGCATGGAAGGAACTCCCTGACGGGGTCGGAAGACGGCATGGGTCGAGCCGCCCTCGCGGCACCGGGTGCTCCTGCGGGGGCGGCCCTCGGCTCCATCGCTGCCACCTGTGTGCGGCTTGAACCCAACAACTCACCTGGTTGCCCGTGCGGCGCCCGCGTCGACGCGCCCGGTCGCGCGCGATGCAGAAAGGATTGTTCCGCTGTGCCGTACCGGTCGTGCCCGGTTCCGCACGGCCGTCGGCCCGCTCCGAAAGATCACCCGTTCGGCCCGCCCCCACATCAGGGGGCGCATGGCCGGTGCGCCGCTGCGTGCTCCCGCCACACCCGCGGGCGTCGTTGACCGGCCCCGCCGCCCGTGATGGCCTCGGGGCATGCGCATCCGCTTGAAGCGAGCCCTGCCCGTGGCCGTCGCCGTACTGGCCGCCGTCGCCGCCCTGCCCGTCGGCGCGGCCACCGCCGGCGCGGCGGAACCCGTACCGCACACGGCTCCCGCCGCCGACCACGCCACGTACATCGTCACCGTGCGGGAGGACAGCGACCCGGTCGAGGTGGCGGACCGGGTCGGTGCCACCCCGGTGCACGTCTACCGCAATGTCCTGCACGGCTTCTCCGCCCGGCTGAGCCCCGACCAGGTCGAGGCCCTCCAGGAGATGCCGGACGTCGAGACCGTCGAGGAGGACGGCCGGGCCACCGGCGACGACGCCTTCGGCCACGTCCGGTACTGGAGTTGGGGGCCCTCGGGCGTGTGACCGAGGGGCGGATCACGCCCTCGCCGGCACCGACACCTCCCGCGGCGCCGCCGGCACCGTCACCAGCCGAAGACCGGGTCGATGTCGAAGGTCGGCGGCAGCAGGCCCTTGCGGTCCAGGTTGACGAAGACGTACGAGCCGGGCGGGCCGGGGTAGAACGCGAACCGCTCGCCCAGCGGCAGGTCGCGCAGGACCGTGGGCCGCGCCCGGCGCCCGCCGTCGGCCAGGCCGTGGTGGGTGAGGTACGTCCACCAGCGGCCGGAGGTCACCACGCCGACCTCGCCCGGGCCGGTCGGGGCCAGCCCGCGGACCTCCTCGTCGCCGACGCCCGCGTGCCACAGGCGTCGGCCGTCGGTGAGGGAGTAGGCGGACACGCCGTTGCGCTTCCCCTGCTTCACGGCGGTCACCAGCGTGTCGCCGGTCAGCACCGGGGCCGGCTCGGACAGCAGGTCCCCGGCCGGGCCCGAAGCCGGTACGGAGCCGCGCGCCCGGCCCTCGGCGTCGAACAGCAGCACCGCGTCCGTGCCGTGCTCGGCCGTCTCCGTGACCCGTACGACCGGCGGGACGGCGGACAGCACCCGCACCTCGCGCAACCGGCTCGCCGTCGGCAGCGCGGTCTGCCAGGCGCGGAATCCCGTACGTGCGTCGACGGCCGTCATCCGGGCGGCGTCGCCGCACTCCTCGACGTACAGGGCGCGCTGCTCCGAGCCGTCGACGGCCTTCACCGTGCAGTCGGCCGGGACCGGGACCCGCCAGAGCTCCCGGCCGCCGTCGAGGTCGAGACCGGTCACCGTGTCCCGGTCCGCCACGACGGCGCTCGCGCCCGCCGCGGCCACCAGGGCCCGGCCGGTGTCCCGGGTCCAGCGGACCCGGCCGTCGGTCAGGTCCACGGCGACGACCTGCGAGCCGCACGTCCCCACGCTCTCCCCGTACGCGAGGAGGCCGGTGCCCGACGGGGTCGTCCGGCTGAGCGCGCACAGCGGCGTACGCTCCGGGGCGGGCAGCCGCCAGCCCTTGCGGCCCTCCCCGTTGTAGGCGACGAGGCCGTCGGTGCGGGCCCGTACGAGCGTTCCGAACGTGGGCGCCCAGACGCCGACCGGGGCCGCCGCCGGATGCACCGGCTCCTGCCACCCGGACAGTTCGAGCTGCGGGCCGCGGATCCACTCGAAGCCCAGCCAGCCGGGCCCCAGCGCGGCCAGTGCCACGCAGCCGGCGATCACCCGGACGTGCACCGGGGCGCGGCCGTGGCCACGCTTCCTCGGCGTACGCCACAGCAGCCACGCGGCGGCGGCGCACAGCGGGGCGAGGAGGGCGAGGGTGCCGGTGCCGCGCGGGCAGCTGTCGATCCCGCACATGCGGCCGGGGGCGTCGGTGAACACCAGCTTCGCCAGGAGGACCAGGTACAGGGCCGCCACCGCCGCGCACGCGGCGGCGGCGGTGAACGCGAGGTACCCCAAGAGCCGTGCGGGCCGCGGTCGTTCCATGTCCATGATCCCCTCCCGACCGCAGCCTAACCGGGGCCCGGAACTCAGAGCGCGGAGCCTCCGGTGGCGTCGACCACGCGCCCGGTCACCCAGCGCGCGGCGTCGGAGGCGAGGAAGCCGACGACGTCCGCGATGTCGTCGGGTCGGCCGACCCGGCCGAGCGCGGAGAGGGAGGCGGCGTGCGCCTCGGCCTCGGCGTTGCCGCGCAGCCAGCCGGCGTTGACGTCGGTGTCGACGATGCCGGGGGCGACCGAGTTCACGGTGATCCCGCGCGCGCCGAGGGCCTTGGCGAGGTTCAGGGTCAGGGTGTCGAGCGCCCCCTTGGTGGCTCCGTAGGCGAGGATCTCGGGCATCGCGATGCGGGCGGCACCGCTGGAGACGTTGATGATCCGGCCCCCGTCGCGCAGCCGCCCGAGGGCCTCCTGGACGACGAAGAACGGCGCCCGGACGTTCACCGCGAAGACCCGGTCGAAGTCCTGCTCGGTGATCTCGCCCAGTGGAATGGGCAGTCCGATGCCCGCGTTGTTGACGATGATGTCGACCCCGTCCAGCCCCAGCTCGTCGTACGCCGCCCAGAGCGCGGCGGCGGAGCCGGGGCTGCCGAGCTCCGCCTGGAGGGCGAAGGCCCGGCCGCCGTCCTCGGTGATCCGCTCGACGGTCTCGCGGGCCGCCGCCGCGTCGCTCGCGTACGTGAGCACGACCGTGACGCCGTCGGCGGCGAGGCGCTCGGCGACGGCCCGTCCGATGCCCCTGCTGCCGCCCGTGACCAGCGCGTTCTTGCTCATGGTGCATCCCCCTCATTTCCTTAATGATCACTACGGAATGAACGTAGCACGACTTTCGTAGCGATCGCTACAGAAAACTGGGCGTGCGCCGCCGCGCGTCGGCCGTCGCCTACGGACCGAGGCCCACGCTGTAAGCTCGCCCCCGGAAAGGTGACCTGATTTCGGCACCCGGATACAATCTCTGCACTCGCTCCCTTGCAAGCCTGCGGCAGCTTTCCGCCGCCAGGGCGTCAATTCGCCCAATTCCGCTCAAGCGGCAGGGCCATGCAGGGGCGATGGACAACGATCCAATACGTCCCTAGTGCAAGGGGTTGCCGGAGTGGCGGGACTGCGAGAACGGAAGAAGGCGCAGACGCGAAAGCGCCTGGCGGACGCCGCGTTCACCCTGTTCCGCGAGCGCGGGTTCGAGAATGTGACCGTCGCGGAGATTTCCGACGCCGCGGAAGTCGCCGTGAGCACACTGTTCGCCTATTTCCCCTGCAAGGAAGCACTGGTCTTCGACGCCGAAGACGAGTACGACCGCGCATTGACGGCCGCGGTCCGCGACCGCGACGCCGGCGTCTCGATCCTGGACGCGCTCGAAGCGCACCTGGCGCCGGTGGCGCAGCCCGCGCCGGGCGGCCCGTCCGGCGAAGACTTCGTCGAACTCGTCAAATCCACACCGGCGCTGCTGGATTACGCCGGCCGGGTGCGGCACCGCTGGGAGGCCAGCCTCGCCGCCACCCTCGCGCAGGAGGCCGGGGTCCCGGAGGGCGACCTGCTCGCGACGGCCCTCGCCCGCTTCATGCTGGACGCCATCTTCCTCGTCACGTACGGCGATCACTCCCCGGAGGATCTGAAGTCCGTGTTCGAGCGACTGCGGTACGGCTGGGCGGACTTCGGCACCGCGGCCGCCCGGAAGCCCGACGCCGCGGAGTAGAACCGCGCGCTCGGCGGCCGGCGGCTCCGGCCGATACGGGCCGCGCAGTCGACCGCTCCACGATTCCCCGCGCCCCCGACAGGGCCAGGCACCGAGCGGTCCCGTCGGGCGTTCGAGCGCGGGGATCACATACGGGAATGACCTACGGAGTCGGCCTCGATCCGCACCGGCATCGACGCCTCGTGCGCACGGGGGACAGCGGGCAGGCGACTCAGCAGGCGCCGCAGCTCCCGGCTCGCCGGCACGTCGTCCGCGAGGCCACCGCCCTGGCGCGTGACGCCCGGGCGCAGCGGCTCCGTACGGCAGGTGCTCCGGTCACCCCCGTGGACAAGGGCGAGATCCCGCTCCCATTCACCCAGGGCGTGCACTCCGGCGGCGTCCAGGTGGAAGACGATCCGTCCATGCCCGTCCCGCGTCCGCAGTTCGAGGCGGTCCGGCCGGCCGCGCACGCCGGCGCATCGTTCTTCGGGCCCCAAGTCGGCGGCGGAGAGCCGGTGGACGAGGTACCCGAGAAGCGACGGGTCGGCGTCCAGATGAAGACAGCACGGTCCGGTCGCGGCCGCGCGTAAGCCGAAGGCGCCGACGCCCGGCGACCCGACGTCCGTCGCGTACTCGATCAGCGCCGCCAACACGTGGCGATCGAGGCGCAGTTGCCCCGCGCAGACCGCCGCGACGGCTCGGCAGCCCTGCCCCCGGGCGGCGCGGTACGCCGTGACCACCCGCCATTCGAACGGCGTGAGCCTCATGGCGCCGGCTCCCCGCGGCACTTCAAGGCGGCCAACGGCTCGAGCGGTACGTCCATCGGCCCCTCCTCGGCCAGCACCCCCGTCCGGATCGGACCGGGAGAGGCCAACCCTGCCCCGAACCGTGCCCGGAAGGCAAGTGAATCTGTATTGACATGCACTCCAAATTCAGATCTACTCTGAACTCGTAGTGACTTCGCCAATTTGAGGAGGACTCATGAAAGTGACGGCTACGCACCGCTGGCTGGCCCTCGGTGCACTCGCTCTTGCGATGCTGACCGTCGGGCTCGACATGACGGTGCTGAACATCGCCCTGCCGACGCTCGCCCGCGACATGCACGCCGGCACCGCGGCCCTGCAGTGGTTCAGTACCGCCTACACCCTGACGCTGGCGGGCGTGATGCTGCCCGCCGGTGCGCTCGGCGACCGGTTAGGCCGGAAGAAGGTCGTGTTCGGCGCCCTGACGCTGTTCGGCGCGGCCTCGGTCTGGTGCGCGCTCGCCTCGTCGTCCGCCGAGCTGATCTCGGCCCGCGTACTTCTCGGTGTCGCGGCGGCTGCGCTGATGTCCCTGTCGATGGGAATGATCCCGGTCCTGTTCCCCGACCCGGCGGAACGCGGCCGGGCCACCACCGTGTGGATCACTGCGGTGACGCTCGGAATGCCGCTCGGCCCCATCGTCGGCGGCCTGCTGCTCAACCACTTCTGGTGGGGCTCGGTGTTCTTGGTGAACATCCCGACCGTCATCATCGGCGCGATCGCGGTGGGCCTGTGGATGCCGGAATCCCGCAGCCGGGTCCGCCGGCCCATCGACCCGGTCAGCGTGGTGCTCTCGGGGGCCGGACTGGTCGGCCTCACCTACGGTCTGATCCGATTCGGCGACGAGGGCTGGGGCGACGGCACGGCCTGGGGAACCTTCGCGGCGGGCCTCGCCCTGATCGCGGGCTTCGTCGCCTGGGAGCGCACCCGGGAACACGCCCTCGCGGACCTCAGCCTCTTCGGCGACCGCGGGTTCAGCATGGGCACCATCTACCAGCTGATCAACGCCTTCGCGATGTTCGGCCTGTTCTTCACCATCCCGCTGTACTTCCAGTCGGTACTCGGCGTCGACTCGCTGGGCAGCGGCCTGCGCATGCTCCCGATGATCGGCGGCCTGCTGGTGGCCTCGAACTTCCTGGAGGGCCTGCGCGACAAGATCGGCCTCAAGGCGACCCTGATGATCGGCTTCGGCGTTCTCGCGGTCGGGATGGGACTCGGCTCGACGACCGACATCGGCACCTCGTACGGGTTCGTCGCCACCTGGATGGCCATTGTCGGCCTCGGTATCGGCCTGGTACTGCCCACCTCCATGGCACTGGCCGTGGGCGCGCTCACACCCGAGCGGGCGGGCGCCGGTTCGGCCCTGCTGTCGGCCCTGCGCCAGGCGGCCGGCACCACCGGTGTCGCGGTGCTCGGCACGGTGCTGTCCACCCGGTACCACTCCGAGCTCGGCCCGCTCAACCACAAGCCGATCTCCGAGGGCGTCGGCTCCGGTGTGGCCGTTGCCGATTCGCTCGGCGACCAGGCGATGCTCCACGGCGTCCAGACGGCCTTCATGAGCGGCATGAGCCTGCTCCTGAGCGTCTGCGCCGGAATCGCGGTCGTCGGCCTCGTCCTCGCGGCGGTCACCACCAAGAACCGCACCGCCGAAGCCGGGGCGCAGCTGCCCGAGGTGGAAACCGCGCCGATCGCGTAACCGAAGTCCGATAATCTCCCACCAGGAAGTGATGAACATGCGCACCATGGTCACCGTCGCGAAGATGGACCAGAATTCCATTCCCGAGGTTTCGAAGCTGTTCGCCGAATTCGACAGCACCGAAATCCCGAACATGATCGGATTGCGCCGCCGCCAGCTCTTCATCCACGACGGCATTCAGATCCACCTGTACGATTTCGCCGAAAAGTCCGACCAGGCCGCGCTGGAAAAGGTCAAGACCGATCCGCGAATGGGTCGACTGGCGATCGACATGAAGGCGTTCGTCACGCCGTACGAACCCGAGACATGGAACTCCCCGGCCGATTCCACGGCTTTCTGCTTCCACGACTGGGAGGGCGAGCCGATCGAGAATCCGGGTCCGACGGGCACCGTCGTCACCATCACGCGGATGGACCAGGCAGTGATTCCCGCCGTCACGAGCATCTTCCGGGAGTTCGAATCCGCCGAATCCTCCCGACCGACGGGAATCCGCCGGCGCCAGCTGTTCGCCTTCAAGGATCTGTGCATCCACATCCAGGAATACACCGGCAGCAATGGTGCGGATATCGCGCAGCAGGTCGCGTCGGACATCTGGTCCGGCAAGGTGGTCCGGGACCTGCCGGAGCTCGCCCCCGAACAGCCCGCGGCGAACGGCCCCGCGAGCCGCTTCTACGGCTGGGAGGCGTCATGACCCGATGAGTCGCCGGCAGCAACGGATCGCGGCGCAGCCGGGCAGGCGTGAAGCCTCTGGTACAGGAACTGGTCCCCCGAGACCAGGTCCGCTTACCAGAGGCTTCACGCCTGTCTGTACCACTTCAAGACGGGTCGCCCGCAATATGCATTCACGCAACGTCACTCGACGATTACCTTTGGCAATAGGTCGACCAAAACCTGATGCGAGGAGGATTGCCTAGCAACTATGATTACGTTGTGACTTCGACTCGTGTACGCTCGACGCGACAGGAATCAGACACGGGATGCGCCCCTCGGCCCCGACACGAAGGCCGGCATGGTCGCGCTGGGCGTGCAGGGCGTCGGCCGCCGTCGGCCATGGCGGCCGACCGGTGCGCGGTCGGAAAGTCGCCGCGCCGAGGCATACGCCGATGTTCAGGAGTTCACCAAAAACCGGGGGTAACTCTTGCAGTTTCGTGCAGCTGCAGGTAATTCGGCGGGTTGAAACGGCGCGACCGGCCCGCGGTGACACCCATCACATGAGTCCCGTTATGGTTGCGTAACCACTAGAGAGGCTACATGATCGTCCAATGAAAACAAGCCACTTAGACGCCGAGATAAGTTCACTTCTTGACCGATACGTTCTCGGGCTCGACTACGACAAACTTGACGACGAGTGGGCGTCCGGCCTCTTCTCGGAAGATGTACTCATCGAGTTCCCCGTCAGTCGGCACGCGGGAATCGACGGCCTCGTCGAATACCACCAGAAGGCGCTGGCGATGTGGGACGGAACCCATCATCAGAATACGCCGGCGATCGTGAGCATCACTGCCGATCGCGCGACGCTTCGCGCCAACATGACGTCGGTTCATATGCACCACCAGCGGGAGGGCGAGGCGCTGCCGCATTACGTGTCCGGCACCTACATCACGGGCGACGCGGTGTACACCGAACACGGCTGGCGCCTTTCACGCCTTTCGTTCGAGCTGATCTGGAAGACCGGTAACCCGCCGAACTGAGCGGGGAACTGAGAACGGGGGATAACAGCACAATGAAAGCGACTGCTCAAGAAGAGTTACTCGAAACCCACAACGGCGAGCACCGCGCGACGGTCCGATCGATCTTCGGCAGCCAGCGCGGCGCCGCGGCACCACCGCCACCGCCGCCCCGGAACGTCTCGGACACCTGGCGGGTCCTCGTCGCCGAGAGCAACAAGACCGATCGCGCGACCCTTACCGAAGCCCTCGCGCGGCACGGCCACGATGTCACTGCCGTCAACTCGGGCGGGGACGCACTGGCGTCGTTCGAGACCGCGGACCTCGTCCTCCTGGACCTCGACCTCCCGGATCTGGACGGCCTCGAGGTGTGCCGCGAGATCCGGGCGGCCCGCGACATCCCGGTCATCGCCGTCACCTCGCAAGGGTCCGAGCTCGACTGCGTACTCGCGCTGCAGGCCGGAGCGGACGACTACGTCATCAAACCCTATGGGCTCCGGGAACTCATGGCCCGTCTGAATGCGGTGATGCGGCGTTCGCGCCAGACCACGCACACCGATGCCTGCGCCGACGGCGCGGCCGTGCTCGAGCACGGCCCGCTCCGGATCGACAGCGACTCGCGTGAGGTCGAGATGTGCGGCCAACCGGTTCCGGTGACGCGCAAAGAGTTCGATCTGCTCGCCTTGCTGGCCAGCACACCGGGACGGGTGATCTCGCGGGAATCCATCATGCACAAGGTCTGGGGCGAGTCCTGGTCACGCCGCACCGTCGACACCCACGTCAGCAGCCTCCGGAGCAAGCTGGGCGGGCCGGACTGGATCATTACCGTTCGTGGGGTGGGCTTCAAACTCCGCAGCTTGTGATGACAATTCACGTGCGGCGAATTGACATTCACTGAACCTGGCCGTGTAGATGCCCGGGCTATCGTGAGTTCGCAGAAAGAGCAAACTCCGACCAAGGGGTCTCATGGCGAACGCCGATATAGACGAAACCAACGAACTCGTCTCTTTCCCGATTCAGCGCACATGCCCTTTCGCCATTCCGCCGGTCTACACTAAGTTCCGGGAGGAATCACCGATCAGTCAGGTGGTCCTCCCGGACGGCGGAAAGGCCTGGCTCGTCACCAAATACGACGACGTGCGGGCCGTGATGGCCAATCCCAAGCTCAGTTCGGACCGTCGGGCACCGGATTTTCCGGTCGTGGTGCCCGGTCAGAATGCGGCACTGGCCAAGCACGCCCCTTTCATGATCATTCTCGACGGCGCGGAGCACGCGGCGGCGCGGCGGCCCGTCATCAGTGAATTCTCGGTGCGGCGGGTCGCCGCGATGAAACCGCGGATCCAGGAGATCGTCGACGGATACATCGACGAGATGCTGAAGCTGCCGAAGCCCGTCGACCTGAATCAGGTCTTCTCCCTGCCGGTCCCGTCGCTGGTGGTCTCCGAGATCCTCGGCATGCCCTATGAGGGCCACGAGTACTTCATGGAGCTCGCCGAGATCCTGCTTCGGCGCACGACCGACGAACAGGGCCGCATCGCCGTCTCGGTCGAACTCCGCAAGTACATGGACAAGCTGGTCGAGGAGAAGATCAACAATCCGGGCGACGACCTGCTGAGCCGGCAGATCGAACTGCAGCGGCAGGAGGGCGGTATCGACCGCCCTGCGCTTGCCAGCCTGTGCCTGCTGGTGCTGCTGGCAGGGCACGAGACCACGGCGAACATGATCAATCTCGGTGTGTTCTCGATGCTGACGAAGCCGGAACTGCTCGCGGAGATCAAGGCGGATCCCTCGAAGACCCCGAAGGCCGTCGACGAGCTGCTGCGGTTCTACACGATTCCGGACTTCGGCGCGCACCGGCTGGCGCTGGACGACGTCGAAATCGGCGGCTTCCTCATCCGCAAGGGCGAGGCCGTCATCGCCTCCACCTTCGCGGCGAACCGCGATCCCGCGGTGTTCGATGATCCGGAGGAGCTCGACTTCGGCAGGGACGCACGGCACCACGTGGCCTTCGGCTACGGGCCGCACCAGTGTCTGGGACAGAACCTCGGCCGCCTGGAGCTTCAGGTCGTGTTCGACACGCTCTTCCGGAGACTGCCGGACCTCCGCCTGGCCGTGCCGGAAGAGGAACTGTCGTTCAAGAGCGACGCGTTGGTCTACGGCCTCTACGAGCTGCCCGTGACCTGGTGAAAGGGGCGACCATGAAACTCGAGAAGAATCACGACCGATGCATCGGCGCAGGTCAGTGCGTGCTGACCGAGCCGAGGATCTTCGACCAGGACGACCGGGGCCTGGTGAGCGTCCTGGTCGAGCGGCCGCAGGGCGCCGACGTGGCCGCCGCCCGCAAAGCGGTCTACATCTGCCCGGCGAAGGCGCTGTCCCTCGTGGAGGAGTGATCCGATACGAAGCCGCGCCGGGGCCTTCCCCTGAGGGGAAGGCCCCGGCGCGGCTTCACCTGTCATCGGCCGTCGTGCATGCCCTGATCGTCGCCGGCGGTCCAGACGGGTTCGATCCCGATCCGAGACAGCAGCCACGACCCGTCGGCGGTCCGCACGGCGGTGAAGGTGTAGCGGGCACCCAGATCGAAGTGCCTGCCCGCCCCGTCCCGGCTCACGTGCACCGCCGTGATGTTCGCGTGAATCGTCGCGCTGTCGCCCTCCGGTTCGGGGAGCACATTGCTGACGAAGTGCATCGTGGTGGCCCAGGTGAGGTCGTCACGCAACATGCCGGCCAACGTCTCACGGCCGTCGATCCGGATATCCGGCGCCACTTCCATCGTCACGTCCGGGGCGAAGACCGTGGACAGCGCCTCGTGGTCGCGGGTGTCGACCGCGCGGGCGAATCGCGCTACCAGCGCCTGCAGAGCGAAGAGGTCTTCCATGCGTTTGATCGCAGTGATCGTATCCAGATTGGTCATACCTGTGATGCTGCACGCCGGAATGTCTGCGGCGCCCCGACTTCAAGGTCTTCTGACGAAGTTCTGACGTAGGTTTTCCCTCTCTGTAAATCGTTGAGCCTCCGGCATCGAAATCCTGCAGAGTCCTGAAGTTGCCCGTGTTGAAACCTGTATCGGGTGCCGGAAGACTCGTTCTCGTCACCAACTTGATCAGTTCAGAAGGCAACCACTCACGCGCCGATTCGGGATTCAGCCCGCTCGAGGTACGGAGAAGGAAGTATGCACAGCAGTGTCATCGTGGGCAGGATCAAACCTGGATCCACCGAAGCGGTCGCAGGCGTCTTCGCGGGGCGGGACGGCGAGCCGTCCGGCACCCGGAACCTCCTGCGCCGCCAGCTCTTCGAATACAAGGGCATATACATCCACCTCCAGGACCACACCCAGGAGAACCTGACCGAGGTCGTGGAACACGGCTCCGACGAGGCGTTCACCCCGTTCCTCGACGCATACGACCCGGTCGCCGGCACCGCGCCGTCGGGCCAGGTCGCGACCCGGTTCTACGAGTGGCACGGACAGCCGGTGAGCGACGAGCACCGGATGTACAGCACCGTGATCGTGGCCCGGCTCAACCCCGCCGACATCGGTACCGTCGCGAAGCTGTTCGGAGACTTCGACACCGGCACCGAGCTGCCGCACACGATGGGCACCCGGCGCCGGCAGTTGTTCGCCTACAACGGGCTCTACTTCCACATCCAGGACTTCGAGTCCGACAACGGCGGCGAGCTGATCGAGCGGGCGAAGTCCGACCCGCGCTTCGTGCAGATCCAACAGGATCTGCTGCCTTACATCTCCGTCCTCGATCCGGAGACATGGCGCTCGCCCTCCGACGCCATGGCCTCGCGCTTCTACACCTGGCAGGTCACGGCATGAGCAAGCGTCGCGTGGTCGTCACCGGGATGGAGGTGCTGGCCCCCGGCGGCGTGGGCAGGGACAACTTCTGGTCCCTGCTGAGCGAAGGCCGTACGGCTACACGGGGGATCACCTTCTTCGACCCCAGCCAGTTCCGGTCGCGCGTGGCCGCGGAGATCGACTTCGATCCGTACGCACACGGGCTGACCCCGCACGAGGTGCGGCGCATGGACCGGGCCGCCCAGTTCGCGGTGGTCGCGGCGCGCGGTGCCGTCGCGGACAGCGGCCTCGAGACGGGTGCCCTGGACCCCTACCGCATCGGTGTCACCATCGGCAGCGCGGTGGGTTCCACGATGAGCCTCGACGAGGACTACCGCGTCGTCAGTGACGGGGGCCGGCTCGATCTGGTCGATCACACCTACGCCGATCCCTTCTTCTACAACTACTTCGTGCCGAGCTCCTTCGCCGCCGAGGTCTCCCGTGCCGTAGGCGCGCAGGGGCCGAGCAGCGTGGTGTCGGCGGGGTGCACGTCCGGGCTCGACTCCGTCGGGTACGCCGTCGAGCTGATCAGGGAAGGCACGGCGGACGTCATGGTCGCCGGCGCCACCGACGCGCCGATCTCACCGATCACGATGGCCTGCTTCGACGCGATCAAGGCGACCACACCTCGCCACGACGATCCGGAGCACGCCTCCCGGCCGTTCGACGCCACCCGCAACGGCTTCGTCCTCGGCGAAGGCGCCGCGGTGTTCGTCCTCGAGGAACTGGAGCGTGCGCAACGCCGCGGGGCGCGAATTTATGCGGAAATCGCGGGATACGCGACGCGCAGCAACGCGTATCACATGACGGGGCTTCGCCCTGACGGCGCCGAGATGTCCGAGGCGATCACGGTCGCGCTCGACGAGGCCCGGATGAACCCCACCGCGATCGACTACATCAACGCGCACGGCTCGGGCACCAAGCAGAACGACCGGCACGAGACCGCCGCCTTCAAGCGCAGCCTCGGCGATCACGCGTACCGCACCCCCGTGAGCTCCATCAAGTCCATGGTGGGCCACTCGCTGGGCGCGATCGGCTCCATCGAGATCGCGGCGTCGATCCTGGCGATCCAGCACAACGTCGTGCCGCCGACCGCGAACCTGCACACCCCCGACCCCCAGTGCGACCTCGACTACGTCCCTCTGACCGCACGCGACCAGCTGGTCGACGCCGTCCTCACGGTCGGCAGCGGCTTCGGGGGCTTCCAGAGCGCGATGGTGCTGGCTCAACCCGAAAGGAATACGGCATGACGGCATCTGTCGTGGTGACCGGACTGGGCGTCGTTGCCCCCAACGGGCTCGGTGCGAAGGACTACTGGAGTGCGACCCGGGTCGGCAAGAGCGGCATCGGCCCGCTCACCCGCTTCGACGCATCGCCGTATCCGGCGAAGCTCGCCGGGGAGATCGACGGCTTCGTGGCCGAGGAGCACCTGCCCAGCCGCCTGATGCCGCAGACCGACCAGGTCACCCGGCTCTCGCTGGTCGCGGCGGACTGGGCGCTCGCCGACGCCGGTGTGAACCCCGCCGAACTGCCCGCCTTTGACATGGGCGTGATCACGGCCAGCTCGGCCGGCGGCTTCGAGTTCAGCCAGAACGAGCTCAAGAGCCTGTGGAGCAAGGGCGGCGAGTACGTGAGCGCGTACCAGTCGTTCGCCTGGTTCTACGCGGTCAACACCGGCCAGATATCCATCCGCAACGGGATGAAGGGCCCCAGCGGCGTCGTCGTCACCGACCAGGCCGGCGGCCTCGACGCGGTGGCGCAGGCACGGCGCCAGATCCGCAAGGGCACCTCTCTCGTGGTGGCGGGCGCCGTGGACGCACTGCTGTGCTCCTGGGGCTGGGTGGGACTGCACACCAGCGGTCGGCTGAGCACCGAGCAGGACCCCGCCCGCGCCTACCTCCCCTTCGACGACCGGGCGGCCGGCCATGTGCCCGGCGAGGGCGGCGCCCTGCTCATCCTGGAGTCCGCCGACTCCGCCCGCGCCCGCGGAGCCAAGGTGTACGGCGAGATCGCCGGCTACGCCGCCACGTTCGACGGACGCGAGCCGGGCCTGCGCAAGGCCGTGGAACTGGCTCTCGCCGACGCCGGCATGGTGCCCTCGGACGTCGACGTGGTCTTCGCGGACGGTGCGGCCGAGCCCGAGCTCGACCGGATCGAGGCGCAGGCCCTCGTCGAGGTGTTCGGCGAGCGGGGCGTCCCGGTCACCGCGCCCAAGACGATGACCGGCCGCCTGTACGCGGGCGCGGCCGCCCTTGACCTCGCCACCGCCTTCCTCGCGATGGAGGCGGGCCTGATCCCCGCGACCGCCCACACGGAACCCGCCGACCGGTACGGCCTCGACCTGGTCGTCTCGCAGCCGCGCACCGCCGACGTCCGTACGGCGCTCGTCATCGCCCGCGGCCATGGCGGCTTCAACTCGGCGATGCTCGTCCGTTCCTGAGCCCTTCATCCCGATCCCTTCCCCGAAAGGCAGGACCCTCATGTCCCAGGCCACTTTCACCCTCGACGACCTCAAGCGGATTCTCCTCGAAGGCTCCGGCGCCCCCGAGGGCGGCGGTCTCGACGGAGACAGCCTCGACACCGAGTTCTCCGACATCGGCTACGACTCGCTCGCGCTGCTCGAGACCGCGAGCCGGATCGAGCGCGAGTACGGCATCGAGCTGGACGAGTCCGTCATGGGCGAGGCCACGACGCCCCGCGTCTTCATCGACGCCGTCATCGGGCACCTCGCAGTACCGGCCGCCTGAACATCCCGCCCACCAACGAACCGACAAGGGGAGAAATGACACAGCAGGAGCAGCGCGTCGCCCTGGTGACCGGCGCCACCAGCGGGATCGGTCTGGCCGTGACCCGGCTGCTGGCCGGACAGGGCCACCGGGTGTTCATCGGTTCGCGCACCGAGGACAAGGTGCTGACCACGGTCAAGCAGCTCCAGGAGGAGCAGCTCGACGTGGACGGTACGGTCCTCGACGTGCGCTCGACGGACTCGATACGCGCCTACGTCCAAGCCGCCGTCGACCGGTTCGGCAGGGTCGACATCCTCGTCAACAACGCGGGCATCAGCGGCGGCGGGGTAACCGCCGACATCGCCGACGACCTGTGGGACGACATCATCGACACCAACCTCAACAGCGTGTTCCGGCTGACCCGGGAAGTCCTCACCACGGGCGGCCTGCGCGACAAGAGCTGGGGCCGCGTCATCAACATCGCCTCCACCGCCGGCAAGCAGGGCGTGGTCCTGGGGGCGCCGTACTCCGCCTCCAAGCACGGCGTCGTCGGCTTCACCAAGGCTCTGGGCAACGAGCTGGCGCCTACCGGCATCACCGTCAACGCCGTCTGCCCCGGCTATGTCGAGACGCCCATGGCCGAGCGCGTACGACAGAACTACTCCCGCCTTTCCGGTGCGCCGGAGAGCGCCATCCTGGAGAAGTTCCAGGCCAAGATCCCGCTGGGCCGCTACTCGACCCCCGAGGAAGTGGCCGGCCTCGTCGGCTATCTGGCCTCCGACACGGCGGCGTCCATCACGTCCCAGGCCCTGAACGTCTGCGGTGGCCTCGGCAACTTCTGACCGCACCGCGCCCGTCCCCACCCGAGGAGCCCCATGCCGTCCGAACTGCGTACATCCGAGCACGAAATCAAGATCGCGGGACCGGCCGAGAACGTCTACCGCCTGCTGGCGCAAGCGGAGAAGTGGCCCCAGCTGTTTCCGCCGAACATCTACGTCGACCATGTGGAGCGCGGCGAGCGCGAAGAACGCATCCGCATCTGGGCGACGGCAGGCGACACCGTCAAGCACTGGACCTCGCACCGCACCCTGGACCCGGACAAGCTCCGCATCGGCTTCCGGCAGGAGGTCAGCACCCATCCCGTGGCCGCCATGGGGGGATCCTGGCAGGTGGAGGCCCTCCCTTCCGGAGAGACCCTGGTGCGCCTGAGCCACGACTTCCGGGCGGCCGACGACGACAGCCTGACCTGGCTCGAGGAGGTCGTGGACCGCAACTCCCGCTCCGAACTCGACTCCCTCAAGGCACTGGCCGAGTCGCGGGACGCGGCCGCTGACGAGCTGACCTGCTCCTTCGAGGACACGGTGCAGATCAGGGGGGCCGCTCAGGACGTGTACGACTTCATCTACGAAGCGAACCTGTGGGCGGACCGGCTGCCCCACGTGATCACGGTGCGCCTGGACGAGCCGACACCGGGGGTGCAGACCCTGGAGATGGACACGCTGTCCAAGGACGGCAGCAGCCACACCACCAAGTCGCACCGCGTGGGCCTGGCTCCCCACCGGATCGCCTACAAGCAGACCACGCTGCCCGCGCTGATCACGCTGCACACGGGTCACTGGACCTTCACGCCGAACGACGACGGCGTCGCGGCGTCCTCGCAGCACACCTTCACGGTCAACACGGACAACATCGCCAAGGTGCTCGGAGCGGACGCGACGGTGCAGGACGCGATCGCATACGTACGCACCGCGCTCAGCACCAACAGCAAGGCGACCCTCGGCATCGCGAAGGAGTACGCGGAAGGACTCGCCGGGGCAGGCCGTTCATGACCACGGCCCCCGTCGCCCCGCCCCCGGCGCGGTCGATCGACCAACGGCACATCACGCTGGACGCGGACGGCATCATGCTGTCCGCCAGGCTCGCGCAGCCGGTGCACGTCCCGCCGAGGGCCACGATCGTCGCTCTGCACGGGGCGGGGATGAGCGCCGGGTACTTCGACGGACCGGCTCACCCGGAGACCTCGCTGCTGGCGGTCGCCGCAGAACTGGGCTTCACGGCGGTGGCCATCGACCGCCCCGGATACGGCCGGTCGGCCGGCCGGCTCCCCTACGGGCAAGGGGTCGTGGCGCAGTCCCACACCCTGGCCGCGGCGCTGCGCCGGCTGGTGGCGCAGTACGAGACGGGCGCGGGCATCTTCCTGATGGGGCACTCCTTCGGGAGCAAGCCGGCGTTGCAGATCGCGGCGGACGGCACGGTCCCCGAGATCATCGGCCTCGACCTGTCCGGCTGCGGCGCCGAATACCTGGTCCCCCCCACCGCACCGGGCACCCGCGCCGGAAGCTGGAAGCTCAACTGGGGCCCCTTGCGGCTGTATCCCCCGGGGACGTTCCAATCCAGCATCGGCGTGGTCGCCCCGGCACCGGAACGTGAACTGGCGGACGCCGCCCAGTGGCCGACGGTGTTCGCCGCGCTCGCGGAGCGGATACGCGTTCCGGTCCGGTTCACCTTCGCCGAGCACGAGGCATGGTGGCGCCGCGACCACCAGGCGCTCACACGGTTGCGGAGCCGACTGGTCGCGGCACCCCGGGTCCTGATCGACCACCAGCCCGGCGCAGGCCACAACATCAGCCTCGGCTGGGCGGCACGGGCCTACCACCTGCGGGCTCTCGGCTTCGCGGAGGAGTGCCTGCACCGGCGGTCACCGGGAACGGAACAGCGCGCATGACCCGGGAACTCGCCGCACGGCAGGAGAACCGCTGATGGCCACTCCGGTGAACACGCACCCTCCCGCTCGTGCGGAGGAAGAACACCCCTTGGTCGCGGTACTGAACATCTTCGCCCCCGGCATCGGGAACGCTCTCGGAAGTACGGAGCGGGAAACGGAGGACGACGCGCGCTTCATCCCCTACGACGCGGTAACCCGGCGCCTGGCACGACTGGGGCTGTCATGACCGCGAGGACAGGGCCGGGTCGGTCGCCGAAGAGCCTCTTCCTCGCCTGCGACCTGCAGGCGCCGGGGGCCGAGGCGGCGGCCCGAGCGGCACTGCGCCGCCTTTCCCCCGACGACCAGGAGCGGGTGGCACGCCTGCACCGCCCCGCCGATCGAACGCGCTCGGTGCTGGCCCGCTGGCTGGCCCTGCAAGCCGCGGGCCGGCTCCTCGACGTCCCGTGGGCCGGACTCCAGCTCGGACGTCATCGCGATGGGCGCCCGTACGTGAAGACGCAGCCGCGCCTGTTTCTGAGCATGGCGCACAGTGGTCGCTACGCGGTGGCCGCCGCGGCGCTCGGCGCGCGGGTGGGTGTGGACGTGGAGGAGATCTCGCGGGTGTCCGTGCTGCCGGACAGTGCCTTCCTCACTCCTGCCGAGATCTCCGCCCTGCCCTCGGCGGGGCCCGCGGCGGAGCACAGGGCGGCGCTGTGGGTGCTGAAGGAAGCCGCGATGAAACTGACGGGCGAGGGCATGCGCGCGGGTATGAAGCGCGTCGACTTCCGCCGGCGCGGAGAGCCGCGGGTTCCCTTTTCCGCGCACACGCCCTACACCGTCGGCGAGTTCAACGTGTGTCGTCTCCTCGGCGGGTACGTCTGCGCCGTGGGGGTTTCGGCGGGTGCACCGCCCACGACTCCGACGGTCCTTGCCGTCGGCCCTCGAACACGGATGGAAACAGAGAGGACTGACTTCTCCGTGCGTCCCCTCCAAGAACACGGCAGCCCGGAACCCGATGGCACGACCGGCCGGCACGACACCGCGTCGCCGGCCGCGCATCGAGCGGAACAGGACGTGGAGGTGGAAGAGGCCGACTCTCACATCTGGCTCAGTGTCAACTGAGTACGGCCACGGCCACGGCCACGGCCACGGGCGCCCCATGAGACCGGTCAGGGCGAGCGAGCAGCAGCTCTGACCACACCCGCCCCGACGGCTCGCGCGGTCGTCATCCGCCGTGCCCCCTCGCCACGACGGCGGGGAGGGGACGGTACTCCTCCCGGTACGAGCGGTATGCGCGTGGCAATCCCCCGACCACCGCTGCACGCTGCACCGGGACGGGACGAACGCGCAGGTCGTCGGGGCCCACGGACGACGCGGTCCGGCCCGCGGGGCGCTACCGCCGAGCGGCCTCGATGAAGGCCCGGATCAGGTCGGGGGACTTCACCCCGCGCTCCCTCTCCACCCCGCTGGACACGTCCACGCCCCAGGCGCCGGTGGTCTGCACGGCCTCGCGCACGTTCCCCGGGTTCAGCCCGCCGGCCAGCAGCCAGCGCCCCTCCGGCGCGCTGAACTCCTCGGACCCCCAGTTCCACGGCTTGCCCGAGCCCGGGTCCGGGGCGTCGATGAGCAGCAGGTCCTCCCCGTACTCCCCGCAGCGCTCCACGCGCTCGGCGGTGGCCCGCAGCAGGGTCCGGCCCTCGGCGCGCAGGGCCTCGTAGTACTCGGGCCCCTCGTCCCCGTGGAGCTGTACCGCCCGTACGCCGCTCTCCTCGGTCAGCTGCCGGACCTCGTCCAGCGGCTGCCCCCGGAAGACGCCGACGGTGAGCACCCCGGCGGGCACCCGCGCGGCGAGCTCCCGCGCGGTGACGGCGTCCACGGTCCGCGGACTCCCGGGGGCGAAGACGAACCCGACGGCGTCCGCCCCGGCCTCGACGGCCACGTCGACGTCGTGCGCGGTCTTCAGACCGCAGATCTTCACGAAGAGATCGCTCATACCCCCAGTCAACCAAAGCCCCCCGATCGGTGGCGGCCCGTCTCGGCACCCGGGCGCGACCACCCGTGCGCCACGGCTTCCGACGCCTCACGGAACGCCCGAGGGCGGCACCCCCCGCAGGGGGTGCCGCCCTCGTTCGAGAACAGCCGATCAACCGTGGCCGGAGCCCGGGTCGATCAGAAGTCCATGTCACCGCCCGGCATGCCGCCGCCCGCGGGGGCACCGGCCTTCTCGGGCTTGTCGGCGATGACGGCCTCGGTCGTCAGGAACAGCGCGGCGATCGACGCGGCGTTCTGCAGCGCGGAGCGCGTGACCTTCGCCGGGTCGATGATGCCCTCGGCGATCATGTCGACGTACTCGCCGGTCGCGGCGTTCAGACCGTGGCCGATCGGCAGGTTGCGCACCTTCTCGACGACGACGCCACCCTCGAGACCACCGTTGACGGCGATCTGCTTGAGCGGGGCCTCCAGGGCGAGCTTCACGGCGTTGGCACCGGTCGCCTCGTCACCCTCGAGCTCCAGCTTCTCGAAGACCGCGGAGGCCTGCAGCAGGGCCACGCCACCACCGGCGACGATGCCCTCCTCGACGGCCGCCTTCGCGTTGCGAACGGCGTCCTCGATGCGGTGCTTGCGCTCCTTGAGCTCGACCTCGGTCGCGGCACCGGCCTTGATGACGGCCACGCCGCCGGCCAGCTTCGCGAGGCGCTCCTGGAGCTTCTCGCGGTCGTAGTCCGAGTCGGAGTTCTCGATCTCGGCGCGGATCTGGTTCACGCGACCGGCGACCTGGTCGCTGTCACCGGCACCGTCGACGATGGTGGTCTCGTCCTTGGTGATGACGACCTTGCGGGCGCGGCCGAGCAGGTCGAGACCGGCGTTCTCCAGCTTGAGGCCGACCTCCTCGGAGATGACCGTGCCGCCCGTGAGGATGGCGATGTCACCGAGCATGGCCTTGCGGCGGTCACCGAAGCCCGGGGCCTTGACGGCGACGGACTTGAAGGTGCCACGGATCTTGTTGACGACGAGGGTGGAGAGCGCCTCGCCCTCGACGTCCTCGGCGATGATCAGCAGCGGCTTGCCGGACTGCATGACCTTCTCCAGGAGCGGCAGCAGGTCCTTGACCGAGCCGATCTTGGAGTTGACGATCAGGATGTACGGGTCGTCGAGAGCCGACTCCATACGCTCCATGTCGGTGGCGAAGTACGCCGAGATGTAGCCCTTGTCGAAGCGCATGCCCTCGGTGAGCTCCAGCTCCAGACCGAAGGTCTGGGACTCCTCGACGGTGATGACGCCTTCCTTGCCGACCTTGTCCATGGCCTCGGCGATGAGCTCGCCGATCTGGGTGTCGGCGGCGGAGATGGAGGCCGTCGAAGCGATCTGCTCCTTGGTCTCGACATCCTTCGCCTGGGCGAGCAGGGCGGCGGAGACGGCCTCGACGGCCTTCTCGATACCACGCTTGAGGGCCATCGGGTTGGCACCGGCGGCCACGTTGCGCAGGCCCTCGCGGACGAGCGCCTGGGCCAGCACGGTGGCGGTGGTCGTACCGTCGCCGGCGACGTCGTCCGTCTTCTTGGCGACTTCCTTGACCAGCTCGGCGCCGATCTTCTCGTACGGGTCCTCGAGCTCGATCTCCTTGGCGATGGACACACCATCGTTGGTGATCGTGGGGGCGCCCCACTTCTTCTCAAGGACGACGTTGCGACCCTTGGGGCCAAGGGTGACCTTGACGGCGTCGGCGAGCTGGTTCATCCCACGCTCGAGGCCGCGGCGGGCCTCCTCGTCGAACGCAATGATCTTGGCCATCTGAAGTGGTCCTCCCGGACAGCGGTGGATTGCTCCCAGGACCGCGCCCGCGCCCGCGACGGACGGCCTGCGTGCCCGGCGGTTCCTTCCCGCCGGACCCTGCGGGCCTCACCGACCCGGTCCTCGTTCAGTAGCACTCTCAACCGGAGAGTGCTAACGCCAATGATTAGCACTCGACCCCTCCGAGTGCAAGCGGCTTCGCGCATCACCCCGCTACTACCGGGCACACGGACGAGGGGCCCCCATCCCGTGTCCAGGATGTGGGCCCCTCGTGGTGTTCCAGGTCTTCGCCGAAGACTGTGCGTCGGTGGTCGATCGCTCCAGGACTAGCCGAGTGCGAGCTTGACCATGTCCGCCTGCGGACCCTTCTGGCCCTGCGAGATCTCGAACTCGACCCGCTGACCCTCTTCAAGGGTGCGGTACCCGTCCATCTGGATGGCGCTGTAGTGGACGAACACATCCGCACCACCGTCGACCGCGATGAAGCCGTAGCCCTTCTCCGCGTTGAACCACTTGACGGTGCCCTGAGCCATGCCTAACTCCCCTATTACTGGCCCTTGCGCAGGAACGCACTTCACGATCCCGGGTCAGAACTTGCGTCGGAACGCGTCGACCGAGGCTGAATGTATCTGCGCGGATGCTGTCTGCAACAGGTCAATCCGATGAGAATTCTGGACACCGAGAAACATTGAAATAGAGTGAAAATTTGCCATACTCCCGGGCAACTCGGGCCTGACATATCTCGCCAAAGCCCCATACCGCACTCGCATGTTGGCCCGATGTCGACCCTTGCGCGGCCCGTTCATATGCAGGGGGCAAGAACAGCGGAGGGGACTTCCCCAACCCTACCGTGCCCAATCAAGCAGAATTGCCCCCTCCGCTTTTAGCGGAGGGGGCAATTTCGGTTTGCGCGTGTCACCTGGGCGGCGACCCGGGAGAACCGGGAGAGATCCGGGGAATCAGCAACCGCCGGCGACGGCCGGGATGATCGAGACGCCGGCGCCGTCCGGCGTCGCCGCCTGCAGCCCGCCCTCGAAGCGCACGTCGTCGTCGTTGACGTAGACGTTGACGAAACGGCGCAGCTTGCCCTGGTCGTCCAGGACGCGCGCGGCGATGCCCGGGTGGTTCTTCTCCAGGGACTCGATGACCTCGGCGAGGGTCGCGCCCTCGGCCGGAACCTCGGCGACGCCGCCGGTGTAGGTGCGCAGGATGGTGGGGATGCGGACGTTGACGCTCATGGCGCTACTGCCTTTCCGGTAGGGCGGAGGAGAAGTGGTCAGGCCAGGCCGGCGGCGCGGAAGGCGTCCAGGCTGGGGCGGATGGTGGCGGTCTGCCCGCTGTCCGCGGCCACCGCCTCCAGGGTCTTGAGGCCGTCACCGGTGTTGAGGACGACGGTGGTCAGCGTCGGGTCGAGCTGCCCGTTGTCGATGAGCTTCTTCGTCACGCCGACGGTCACGCCGCCCGCGGTCTCGGCGAAGATGCCCTCGGTCTGCGCGAGGACCTTGATGGCCTCGACGACCTGCTCGTCGGTGACGTCCTCGACGAAACCGCCGGTGCGGCGGGCGATGTCCAGGACGTACGGGCCGTCCGCCGGGTTGCCGATGGCCAGCGACTTGGCGATGGTGTTCGGCTTCTGCGGGCGGACCACGTCGTGACCGGCCTTGAAGGCGGTGGACACCGGGGAGCAGCCCTCGGCCTGGGCGCCGAAGATCTTGTACGGCTTGTCCTCGACGAGGCCGAGCCTGATGAGCTCCTGCAGACCCTTGTCGATCTTCGTCAGCTGCGAGCCGGACGCGATCGGGATGACGATCTGGTCGGGCAGCTGCCAGCCGAGCTGCTCGCAGATCTCGTACGCGAGCGTCTTGGAGCCCTCGCCGTAGTACGGACGCAGGTTGACGTTGACGAAGCCCCAGCCCTCGCCCAGCGGGTCGCCGATGAGCTCGGAGCAGAAGCGGTTGACGTCGTCGTAGTTGCCCTCGATGCCGACCAGGTCGCCGCCGTACACACCGGCCATGACGACCTTGCCCTGCTCCAGGTCGTGCGGGATGAACACGCAGGAGCGGAAGCCGGCCCGCGCGGCCGCGGCGCCGACGGCGCCGGCCAGGTTGCCGGTCGAGGAGCAGGACAGGGTGGTGAAGCCGAAGGCGCGGGCGGCCTCGACGGCGATGGCCACGACGCGGTCCTTGAAGGAGTGCGTCGGGTTGCCGGAGTCGTCCTTGACGTAGAGCTTGCCGGTGATGCCCAGTTCCTTGGCCAGGTTGGCCGCGTCCACGAGCTTGGTGAAGCCGGGGTTCAGGCTGGGCTTGCCGGCCACGTCCGCGGGGACGGGCAGCAGCGGCGCGTAGCGCCAGATGTTGTTGGGGCCGGCCTCGATCGCGGCGCGCAGGGCCTCGGGGTCGCCGGTCGGCAGGTCGTAGGCGACTTCCAGCGGTCCGAAGCACTCGGCGCACGCGAAGATGGGGCCGAGCTCGAAACGGGTACCGCACTCGCGACAGGAAAGGCCGGTGGCAGGTCCGAGATCAACAGAGGTGGCGACAGTCTGTGCAGCCATGATGGCGAGGCCCTTTCTCCTCATCTTCCCCATGGCGCACTTCGCCATGAGACGGAATTGGCACCTTCCCTAGCCGGGGACCTCGCTGACGAGCGCTGACGCGCGATCGCGAGAACCGACTGGAGGGTTGCCGGGGCTTCAACGGGCCGTGTCCCTCTGCCCCTCTGGATGAGCGGTATGGCACCGGCACACGCGCTCTGTGGCGCGCCGGTGCGTTTGTACGCGGGGACCCCCGGCATGCGGTGGTCCTTCGCGTTGTTCAAGACTGTAACCGAAGGCCCGCGCGGTTGAGACAGGCGTCCGAACCGCGAGATGGATCACATAAGGGCGAATATCGCCGACACGCAGGGAGTGCTGAGGGTGCTGGAAGAGGTGGAGCGATGGCTGGCCGACCGCTCCTGGTCCGCCGCCGACCGACCGCTCGACCAGCTGCTCGACCGGAAACGGGCGGCCGGAACCACGGTCAGCGTCGTGCTGCCCGCACTGGACGAGGAGGCGACGGTCGGCGCGATCGTCGAAGTCATCCGGCGTGAGCTGATCGAGGGACTGCCGGTCCCCCTGGTGGACGAGCTGGTCGTCATCGACTCGGGCTCCGCCGACCGGACCGCGGAGATCGCGGCGAAGGCCGGGGCCCGGGTGGTGCACCGCGACGACATCCTGCCCCGCGTCCCGGCGCTGCCCGGCAAGGGGGAGGTGCTGTGGCGCTCGCTGCTGGCCACCGACGGGGACATCGTCTGCTTCGTCGACGCCGACCTGCGGGACTTCTCCGCCGCCTTCGTCTCCGGCATCGTCGGACCGCTGCTGACCGACCCCGACGTGCAGTTCGTCAAGGCGATGTACGACCGGCCGCTGGGGGACGCCCCGGGGCAGGGCGGCCGGGTCACCGAGCTGGTCGCCCGCCCGCTGCTCAACCTCCACTGGCCGCAGCTGGCCGGCTTCGTGCAGCCGCTGGGCGGCGAGTACGCCGTGCGCCGCTCCCTGCTGGAGCGGCTGCCGTTCCCCGTCGGCTACGGCGTCGAGCTGGGCCTGCTGGTCGACGCGCTGCACAGCGTCGGGCTGGACGCGCTGGCCCAGGTGGACGTGGGCGTGCGGGTCCACCGCCACCAGGACGGGCAGGCGCTGGGCCGGATGGCCGCGGCGATCTACCGCACCGCGCAGGTGCGGCTCTCGCGCGGGCACCTCGTACGGCCGGAGCTCACGCAGTTCGAGCGCGGGCCGGAGGGTTTCGTACCGCGGACGCATCCCGTGGACACGGAGGAGCGGCCGCCGATGGCGGGCATCGAGGAGTACGCGCTGCGTCGCGTGGCGTGAGCGAACGTACGGTTTGAGCGGGTGCGGGCCGGGCTAGGTTGGCCGCATGGCTTCCCAGGTGCTCGTCGCAGCGAACCGCGGCCCCCTCTCCTACGCCCTCGCCGAGGACGGGACGCTCAGCGCCCGGCGCGGCGGGGGCGGTCTCGTCTCCGGACTCTCCACGGCCCTCGCCGAGCAGCCGGACGCGCTGTGGATCTGTGCGGCGCTGTCGGACGCGGACCGGGAGGCGGTCCGCCGGGGCGTTGCCGAACCGGGCGTCCGGATGCTGGACATCGATCCCACGATGTACGACGACGCGTACAACGGCATCGCCAACTCTGTGCTGTGGTTCACACATCACCATCTGTACGACATCCCTCGCGAACCGGTCTTCGACGCCGGGTTCCGCCGGCAGTGGGAGTCGTACGAGCGCTACAACCAGGCCTTCGCCCAGGCCCTGGCCGAGGAGGCCGGGCAGGGCGCGCAGGTGCTGGTCCAGGACTACCACTTGGCGCTGGTGCCCGGGCTGCTGCGGGTGCTCCGCCCCGACCTGCGGATCGCGCACTTCACGCACACCCCGTGGGCCGCGCCCGGCTATCTCGCCATGCTGCCCGACACGGTCCGCGAGACCCTGCTGTGGGGCATGCTCGGCGCGGACGTGCTCGGCTTCCACACCGAGGCCTGGGCGGCCGAGTTCCTGGGATCGGCGCGGCTCGACGACGCGTGGGGGCGGTCGGAGGTGCGCGACGGCCCGGTGGTGGAGCACCGGCGGTACGCGGTGTGGCCCACCCGCACCACGCACGTGCGCGCGTACCCGCTGGGCGTGGACGGGGACGAACTGCGGGCGCTGGCGCACCGGCCTGCGGTGAACGCCAAGCTGGCGGAGCTGCGGGCGGAGGTCGACGGACTGCGGACGATCGTCCGCGTGGACCGCACGGAGCTGTCGAAGAACATCCTGCGCGGCCTGCTGGCGTACCGGGAACTGCTGACCGGGCGCCCGCAGTGGCGGGGCCGGGTGGTCCACCTGGCGTCGGCGTACCCGTCCCGGCAGGACCTGGCGGTGTACCGGGACTACACGGCCGCAGTGGCGGAGCTGGCGGCGGAGATCAACGCGGAGTTCGGCACGGAGGACTGGCAGCCGGTGCTGGTGTCGGTGAAGGACGACTTCGAACGCTCGCTGGCGGCGTACCGGCTGGCGGACGTGGCGCTGGTGAACCCGGTGCGGGACGGGATGAACCTGGTGGCGAAGGAGATCCCGGTGGTGTCGGAGGCGGGGTGCGTGCTGGTGCTGTCCACCGGGGCGGGGGCGTACGAGGAGCTCCGCCAGGACGCGCTGACGGTGAACCCGTACGACGTGACGGCGACGGCGGACGCGCTGCACGCTGCGCTGGCCATGCCGGTGGGTGAGCGGGCAGAACGCACCAAGCGCCTCGCGGCGGCGGCGACGTCCCTCCCCCCGACGGCCTGGTTCAGGGCCCAGCTCTCGGCCCTCGGCCCCTCCAGCCCCGCCGGCGTTTGAGGCGCGGGGGTCCGGGGGCCGGCCCCCGGCAGCGGCGCCGCTGCCGGGGCTCTGCCCCAGACCCCGCTCCTCAAACGCCGGAGGGGCTGAGATATCAGCGGCGGATGGCTTCGGCCAGGGCGGCCAGGAAGGCGGCTACCGGGCCCGGGCCGGGGAGGACCAGGTCGGCCCGCGCGGCGAGCTCGGGGACCTCCGCGGAGCCGCTGCACACCAGCAGCCCCGGCAGGCCGTCGGCCCGGCCCTTCTCGACCGCCGAGAACGCCGCCAGGTCGCCCAGGTCGTCGCCCGCGTACAGCACCGCCTCCGCGTCCCGCTCCGCCAGGAACTCGGTCAGGGCGACGCCCTTGTCCATGCCGGGCGGCCTCAGTTCCAGCACCGCCCGCCCCGGCTCGACCATCAGCCCGTGCCGCGCCGCGAGCTCCGCCAGCGGCTCCCGCAGCGCCGCGAAGGCCGCCGCCGGGTCCTGCGCCCGCCGGGTGTGCACGGCCAGCGCCCGGCCCTTCTCCTCGATCCAGGTGCCGCGCCAGGCCCCGATGGAGTCCAGGTACCCGGGCAGCTCCGCCCGGACCGCCGCCACCCCGGGGTGCTCGGCGGGCGCGTGGACGATGCCGCTGACGGCGTCCCACCGTTCGGCTCCGTAGTGGCCGAGGACGACCAGGTGCTGCAGGCCGGGGATTCCGGCGAAGCCCCCGTAGCGGACGGCGACGCCCGCCGGCCGGCCGGTGATGACGGCCACCGAGTCGACCTCGGGGGCGAGTGCGGACAGCGCCGGGACGGCTCCGGGATGGGCTCGGGCCTGGTCCGGGTCCGGGACGATGTCGGCGAGCGTGCCGTCGAAGTCCAGGGCGACCACGGACCGGCGGGGTACGCGGAGCAGGGCTTCGAGTCCCTCGCGTCCGGCTGCGGTGACGGGCATCGGCAGGTCGTGCGGATGACTCCCCATACGCACGACCCTAACGGCCGGGCGGTGCCACGGCTACGGCTATCGCCGGGCTCGCTGGGCCTCGCGGATCCTGCGCAGCCGGTTCACCGTGCCCGGGGCGTGGGCCAGGGCCCGCGGGTCGTCCATCAGTGCGTTGAGCAACTGGTAGTAGCGGACGGGGGTCATCCCCAGCCCTTCCCGGATGGCCCGTTCCTTGGCTCCGGGCCCGGGCCAGGTGCGTCCCTCGTACGCGAGCACCGCGGCCTCCGTGGCCGTCAGCTGCCCCTCGTCCGTCATACCGCCAGATTAACGCCGCGCTCTGACACCCGGCCCGCCGCCACCGGTCAGCGCGGATCCGCCGCCCGGGCGGCCGTGGCGATCTGCTCCAGCACCTTCGCGGGCTGCCCGCCCGGCTGGACGGTCTTGCCGATGTTCTGCTTGATGTCCTCGCTGACGCCCGCCCAGGACTTCTTGCCGACCGGGTACAGCCGGGAGCTGGGCAGTGCCGTCAGGAAGGGCTTCAGCTGCGGGGCCGAGCCGCCCGTGGCGGCCTGCTTGGCCTGGTAGCCGCTGGTGGTGGCGGGCAGCAGGTCGTACTTCTCGGTGAAGGCCGTCACGTTCTTCGGCTGGTACAGGAAGTCCAGGAACTTGCCGGACTCCTGGCGGTGGCCGTTCTTGAAGGCCATGACCCAGTCCGCGACGCCCATCGCGGGCTGGTCGCTGCCGTCGGAGGTGGGCAGCGGCACCATGCCGAACTTCACGCCCTTGGCGGCGGCCTGCTTGAGCAGGGTCGGGTGCCCGTTGAGCATGCCGACCTCGCCCTTGGTGAAGCCGTCGAAGGCGGCTTGGCGGTCCAGCTTGCCGGGCTCCACGGGGCCGGTCAGCCCCTGGCCGACCATCTTGTCCCGCAGGAACTCCAGCGCCTTGACGTTGGGGGCGGAGTCGATGGAGTACGACTCCTCGTTGTCGGTGTAGCCGCCGCCGCCCGCGAGCATCCACATCATCGTCTCGGCCTGTGCCTCCTCGCGGCCCAGCGGCAGCGCGAAGGGGGTGGGCACATTGGCGGCCTTGAGCTTCTTGGCGGCGGCTTCGAGGTCCGCCCAGTTCTTCGGCTGCCAGCCCTTGGCGTCCTTGCCGATCACACCGGCGTCGGCGAGCAGCTTCTCGTTGTAGAAGAGCAGCCGGGTGCTGGCCACGAAGGGCATGCCGTACTGGACCTGCTTGACCTTGCCGGCGTCGGCGAGCGGGCCGAGGAAGTCGGCCTCGGTCTTCACGGAGAGCAGCTCTTCCGCCGAGTACAGCTTGCCGGCGGCCGCGTAGTCGGAGTAGGCGCCGATCTGGGCTATGTCGGGGGCCTTGCCGGCCTTGACCATCTCGGCGACCTTGGCGTCGACCTCGGACCAGGAGTAGACGCTGACCTCGACCTTGGTGCCCGGGTTGGCCTTCTCGAAGCCCGTGGCGAGGTCCTTCCAGTACGCCTCGGAGGAGTTCTGCGGATTGTCCCCGTAGTCGGCCGCCACGACCCGCAGGGTCACCTCGTTGTCTCCGGTGAGCCCCCCGACGGCTCCGCAGCCCGTCAGCGTCACGGCAGTCAGGCACAGCACGGCGCCGGACGCGGCCAGGCTCAGGTAACGGCCCTTCACAGTTCTCCATCCACCCCTTCTTGTACGTACGATCCACGTAAGGTCTACACCACTTTGGCGGCTCGTCCACATCGAGCTCCCGACCTGGGTCCCGAATTTGTATGGCCGCTCAACAATCTCCCTCATTGGACTAGACCTTTCCCCGCCGAGCACGCGAGACTGTCTCTGTGAAACCCGTGAAACACGTCATCGCCCTCGATGTGGGCGGCACCGGGATGAAGGCCGCCCTCGTCGCCGACGACGGCACCCTGCTCCACGAAGCGCGCCGGGCCACCGGCCGCGAACGGGGCCCCGACGCCGTCGTCGAGACGATCCAGGAGTTCGCCGCCGAGCTGCTCGACACCGGCCGGGAACGCTTCGGACGGCCCGCCTCGGCGGCCGGCGTCGCCGTCCCGGGCATCGTCGACGCCGAGCACGGGATCGCCGTCTACGCGGCGAACCTGGGCTGGCGCGACGTACCGATGCGCGCCCTGCTCAGCAGCCGCCTCGGCGGCATCCCCGTGGCCCTCGGCCACGACGTGCGCACGGGCGGACTGGCCGAGGGCCGCATCGGCGCCGGCCGGGGCGCCGACCGCTTCCTCTTCGTCCCGCTCGGCACCGGCATCGCCGGAGCCATCGGCATCGCCGGCCGCATCGAGGCCGGCGCCCACGGCTACGCGGGCGAGATCGGGCACATCGTGGTGCGCCCGGGCGGCCCCGCCTGCGGCTGCGGCCAGCACGGCTGCCTGGAGACCCTCGCCTCCGCCGCGGCCGTCAGCCGCGCCTGGGCCGCAGCCTCCGGCGACCCCGGGGCCGACGCCGCGGACTGCGCCGAGGCCGTCGCCTCCGGGGACGCGCGCGCCCGGGAGGTCTGGCTGGCCGCCATCGGCGCCCTCGCCGACGGCCTGGTCACCGCCATCACCCTGCTGGACCCGCGCACGCTGATCATCGGCGGCGGGCTGGCGGAAGCCGGGGAGACCTTGTTCACACCACTACGGACGGCCGTGGAGGAGCGCGTGACGTTCCAGCGGCTCCCCCACATCGTTCCGGCTGCCCTCGGGGACACCGCCGGATGCCTGGGCGCAGGGCTGCTCGCCTGGGACCTACTCGCCACGGAGGTACCTGCCTGATGTCCGGAAGCGCGCACAGCACTGTTCTTTCGGGTGCCAGGGTGGTGCTGCCCACCGGAACGGTGGCGAACGGCAGGGTCATCGTCGACGGCGACCGCATCGCCGGCAGCGCCCACGAGGGTGCGCGGAGCGTCGACCTGACCGGGCACTGGATCGTCCCCGGCTTCGTCGACATGCACAACCACGGCGGCGGCGGCGCCTCGTTCACCTCCGGCACCGCCGAGGACGTCCTGAAGGGCGTCCGCACCCACCGCGAGCACGGCACCACCACCCTCGTCGCCTCCACCGTCACCGGGGACCTGGACGAGCTGGCCCGCCGCGCCGCCCTGCTCGCCGAGCTGACGCAAGCGGGCGAGATCGCCGGCATCCACTTCGAGGGGCCGTTCATCAACCCCTGCCGCAAGGGCGCCCACAAGGAGGACCTGCTCCGCGACCCCGACCCGGCCGAGGTCCGCAAGCTGATCGACGCCGCGCACGGCGCCGCCCGCATGTTCACCCTCGCCACCGAACTGCCGGGCGGCCTGGACTCCGTACGGCTGCTCGCCGAGCACGGGGTCATCGCGGCGATCGGCCACACGGACGCCACGTACGAGCAGACGCGCGCCGCCATCGACGCGGGCGCGACCGTGGCCACCCACCTCTTCAACGCGATGCCGCCCCTTGCCCACCGCGAACCCGGCCCGATCGCCGCACTGCTGGAGGACGAGCGGATCACCGTCGAGCTCATCAACGACGGCACCCACCTGCACCCGGCGGCACTGGAACTGGCCTTCCACCACGCGGGCGCGCACCGCGTCGCGCTGATCACCGACGCGATGGACGCGGCCGGCTTCGGCGACGGGACCTACCACCTCGGCCCGCTGGAGGTCGAGGTCAAGCACGGCGTGGCACGGCTGGTGGAGGGCGGCTCCATCGCCGGCTCGACGCTGACCCTGGACACCGCCTTCAAGCGCTCGGTGACCCTCGACAAGCTGCCGGTGGAGTCCGTGGTCCAGGCGATCTCCGCCAACCCGGCCAAGCTGATCGGCCTGTACGACGAGATCGGCTCGCTGGAGCCCGGCAAGTACGCGGACCTCGTCGTGCTGGACGCCGCGTTCGACGTCAAGGGAGTCATGCGGCGCGGCGAATGGATCGTCAGCCCGCCCTCCTGACCGCCGATCTGACGGCCGAGCGGCCGTACACAGGGAAAACGGTCGGCCCCGGGACTGGGCCGACCGCCCTGCGTTTGGCATGATCCCGGCAGCATCAGACCCGGGAGTGCCCATGATCCTTACCGTGACGCTCAACACCGCGCTCGACGTCACGTACCAAGTGCCGCGGCTGCTGCCGCACGCCTCGCACCGGGTCTCCACCGTCACCGAACGCCCCGGAGGCAAGGGGATCAACGTCGCGCACGTCCTGGCCGCCCTCGGCCACGAGGTGACCGCCACGGGCTTCGCCGGCGGGCCCGTCGGCTCCGTCGTACGGGCGCTGCTGGAGCGGTCGCCGGGCGTGGCCGACGCCCTGGTGCCCTGCGCGGGCAACACCCGCCGCACGGTCGCCGTGGCCGACGCGGCCTCCGGCGACACCACGCAGTTCAACGAGCCGGGCCCGCAGATCACCGCCGCCGAGTGGTCACGGTTCCTGGCCCGCTACGAGGACCTCGTGCGCGGCGCCCGCGCGGTGGCCCTGTGCGGCAGCCTCCCGCCGGGCGTGCCGGTGGGCGCGTACGCGCTGCTCGTACGGTCGGCCCGGGCGGCCGGGGTGCCCGTCCTGCTGGACACCAGCGGCGAGGCCCTGCGCCGCGGGGTGGCCGCCCGCCCGGAGATCATCAAGCCGAACGCCGCCGAACTGGCCGAGCTCACCGGCTCCCGCGATCCGGTCCCCGCCACCCGCGACGCCCGCCGCCGGGGCGCCCACGCGGTGGTCACCTCGCTCGGCCCGGGCGGCCTGCTGGCCGCCACCGCCGAGGGCTGCTGGCAGGCGGCCCCGCCGCGCCGGCTGTCCGGCAACCCGACCGGCGCCGGCGACTCCGCGGTCGCCGGCCTGCTGTCCGCACTGGCGGAGGGCCTGGACTGGCCGGAACGCCTCACCCGCGCGGTCGCCCTCTCGGCGGCCACCGTCCTCGCCCCGGTGGCGGGAGAGTTCGACCCCGGCGTCTACGAGGAGCTGCGGGGCGCCGTCTCCGCCACGGGAGTGGCGATTCCCTGATCATGCGTCAATCCTTCGCGGTGTACCGCTGATTGACGCCGTCGGCACCGGCTTCGCCTTCGCGCCCGGGTACAGGTACGGGTACGGGTCCGGAGCTGCGCACCACCGCTCCGGGCCCTGCCCGGCGAACGGCCCCGGCGTGGCGGGAGAATGCGACCCCCGCACCTAAGAGCAGGTACGGGGGTCGGTGAAGGTCGCGCGGGGAATCAGCCCTGCTCCAGCCAGAGCTGGTCGAGGACGACCTCACACTGATTGCCCGCCTCGCACGAGATCTTGATCGTGTTGGCGCCCTGCTTGAGGTCCACCAGCGAGTAGGTGTTGGTCCAGCCCTTGGCCCAGTCGCCCGCGGCGGCCTTGGAGAAGTTCGCCATGTTGACCGGCCGGGTCTGCGCCTCGCCGTTGATGGTCAGCGTGGTGTTGGCGTCCTTGCCCGGCACCCCGTAGGTCATCTTCAGCTTGTACTTGCCCGCCTTGGGTACCTCCAGCGACCAGGTGGCCGCCGCGCCCGGCGTGTTGAGACCGCCCACGTACTGGCCGCCCTCGCTCTTCGCGCCCGGCACCGTGTTCTGCAGCATCGCACCGCCCGTGAGGGACATGCCGCTGCCGGCAAAGTCCGCCTTGGGCAGCTGAGCCTGCGACGGCTTCGCGCTCGGGGCCGGGCTGGCCGGGTTCTGGGGGGCCGCCGACTGCTGGCCGCCGCCCGTGGAGGCCTCGTCCTTGCCCTTGCCCTTGTCCTTGTCACCGAACTGCAGCGCCGCGACGATGCCGACCACGACCACGGCGACCACCGCGACGGCAGCGATCAGCAGGCCACGGCGGCTGGAGCCACCGCCGCCGCCACGACCGCCGCCGTGACCGCCGCCGTGACCGCCCGGCTGCGCGACCGTCTGCGTCTGCTGCGCCGGAACGCCGTAGCCGCCCGCCTGGAGCGCTTCCGGGGCCTGGTACTGGGCCTGGTAGCCAGGGCCCTGCTGCTGCGGGACGGGTCCGCGCTGGCCGCCGTTCCTGCGCTCGCCGACCGTACGCACCTGGTGGTGCGAGGTGCGGGGGACGCCGGGCTGGGGACCGGGGTGACCGCCCGCCGACGCTCCGGGGTACCCGTATCCACCGCCCGACGTGGGCGGGGTGGCTCCGGCCGCCTGGCCGTCCTCGTAGAGGTAGCCGAACGGATCGTCGTCCTCGGGCTTGTTCGCCCCACCGTGCGGGCCGTTGTTCGCGGGCGTCGTCATCGCAGGTCACTCCTTTCGACCCCCGGGAGCCTACCCCGAACACGTGCGCCCACGAGCGGCAGACCGCGTCAGCCGGCCCTGCGATGGGCCTTCGACCGGGACCTTTTCTCGATGTACATCCGCTGGTCGGCGGAGCGCAGCACCTCGTCGGCGGACATCCCGCAGCTGGCCCAGCCGATGCCGAAACTGGCCCCGACCCGCACCGCACGGCCGTCCACCCGGATCGGCGGGATGATCGCGTTGCGCAGGCGGACCGCGAGGTCGGCGGCGTCGGCGGCGCCCAGCCCGTCGGCCAGGACGACGAATTCATCACCACCCAGCCGGGCGACGGTGTCACCGTCCCTGACGCCCGTCGTCAGCCGCCGGGCCACCTCGATCAGGACCGCGTCGCCCGTGTGGTGACCGAACCGGTCGTTGATCGACTTGAAGCCGTCCAGGTCGCAGAAGAGGACCGCGAGCCCCTTCGTCCCGTCGTCGATGTCGGTCGCGGGCGCCACGGTGTGCACGTGGTGGTCGTACGGACCGTCCGACGGGCCGGGCGGCGCCCCGGGGAATTCGAAGGGGTCGGCGCCGGTGTACCGGTCGGGCCCATCGGCATGAAACCCGTGCTCACCGGCACCACCCGCCTCCGCGCCCACCGGGTGCCCGTCGTGCCCCGCGTGCGCCGCATGACCCCCGTGCGCCCCGTGCGCCGCATGCCCGTCGTATCCGTCGCGCCCCTCGAAGGCCGCGTCCAGCGCCTCGATCGCGCTGGCCCGTACGGACTGTGGCCGACGGCACAGCCGGGCGCCGAGCCGCGCGCGCAGCTCGGCGCTGTTGGGCAGGCCCGTCAGCGAGTCGTGGCTGGCGCGGTGGGCGAGCTGGAGCTCGTGCCGCTTGCGCTCCTCGATGTCCTCGACGTGCGTGAGCAGGAACCGGGGTCCGTCGGCGGCGTCGGCGACGACGGAGTTGCGCAGCGAGACCCACACATACGTGCCGTCGCGGCGGCCCAGCCGCAGCTCGGCGCGGCCGCCCTCGGCGGAGGTGCGCAGCAGGGTGCCGATGTCCTCGGGGTGGACCAGGTCGGAGAAGGAGTAGCGGCGCAGGACGGAGGCGGGCCGGCCCAGCAGCCGGCACAGCGCGTCGTTGGTCCGCAGCAGCCGGCCGTGCTGGTCGCCGCCCATCTCGGCGATGGCCATGCCGCTGGGCGCGTACTCGAAGGCCTGGCGGAACGACTCTTCACTGGCCCGCAGCGCCTGCTGCTCGCGCTCCAGCCGGACGAGGGCGCGCTGCATGTTCGCCCGGAGCCTGGCATTGCTGATCGCAATCGCCGCCTGGAAGGCGTACATCTGGAGCGCTTCGCGGCCCCAGGCACCGGGCCGGCGGCCGTTGCGCGGTCTGTCCACCGAAATGACACCCAGAAGTTCCCCGCCGGACGCGTACATGGGGGCGTAGAGCCGGTCCTCGGGGTGCCACTCGTCCTCGAACCGCGGATCGGGGCCGTCGGTGTGCCACTGGGGGACGTCGTCCTCCATGAGGACCCAGCCCTCGGTGTGCGGGATGAACCTGAGCCCGTCCCAGTTCTCACCCATCGTCAGGCGGCGTTCCCAGGAGGCGCGGGAGCCGACGCGGCCGGTGATGAGGGCCTCCGCAGCAGGATCACCGGCGAAGGCGGCGACGACGAGATCACCGTCCGGGCGAACGAGGTTGACACAGGCGAGTTCGTAGCCGAGCCCCACGACGATGCCGTCCACGACGGTCTGCAGAGTGTCCGCCAGGCTCCGGGCCGTATTGAGCTCGGCCACCACCCGGTGCAGCTGCCGCAGGGTCGCAAGACGGACGTACGGCTCCGACTCGGTCTCCATTGCTCGCTCTCCCCGAGACCTCGACAGCAACTCCAGGTTTGTCATCGGCGTTTCGTTGCGGTGTCCCGTCCACTGAATCACAGTGAGCTGTGCGGCAGGTACACAGGGTCAACAAATCTTGCCCTCTGTGACTCAAGTCACATCAGGTGAATATCGGTGCGCAGCGGGCCTGCGCATGACTGGGAGCGCTCCCTCACATTCCGGAGAGCAAACGATACGCCCGGGCCTAGGCCAAGGGGCGGGGGCGCGACTCGGACCAGGGCCCGATGTGCGGCGCGGGAGGGCGAGATTAGCGTTTCGGCGTGCTGAAGACGACCCCCGTACCCGCCCCGCCCGACGGAACCCCCCATGCTGAGGGAGTGAGCAATGACGAGTTCCGGGCCGCGATGTCCCGGCTGGCGGCGGGCGTGTGCCTGATCACCGCGCACGAGCCCCCGCTGACGGCGGACGGCCCGCGCGGCGAGGACGTCGGCATGACGGCGACCGCCTTCATGTCCGTGTCCCTGGACCCGCCGCTGGTCCTGGTGAGCCTGCGCGAGGGCTCCCGGATGGACGACCTGCTGGCGGAACAGCCCCTGTGGGCGGTGTCGGTCCTCGCCGACCACCAGCTCCAGGTGGCGGGCCGCTTCGCGATGAAGGGCCGCATCAGCGACCGGCTGCTCTTCGCCGACCTGTCGTACGTACGCGGCGAGGCCTCCGGCGCACCCCTGCTGAGCGGCGCCCTGGCCACCCTGGAATGCCGTACGGAGAACCGCGTCGAGGCCGGCGACCACACCCTGGTCGTCGGCCGGGTCCTGACGGCCGGCCTGCCGTCCCCCGACGGACAGCCGCTGACGTACTTCCGCGGGCGCTACCGGCACCTGGGCTCGTAAGACGGGCACGGGCGGGACTACCAGTCCCGGCCCGTACGGCCGCGCTTGGTCTCGGCCCGTGCCTTCTTCTCGCGCAGCCGGCGCTCATTGATCCCGCGCGGGATCTTCGTCGCCCGGCGCTGCTTCGGCGGCGGCGCCGTCGCCTCGGCCAGCAGCGAGGCCAGCCGGACCAGCGCCATCTCCCGGTTGCGCAGCTGCGAGCGGTGCTCGGAGGCCCGTACGGTCACCACGCCGTCCACCAGCTTCGCCGCGAGCCGCTCCAGCGCCCGCTCCTTCCACACCTCGGGCAGCGCCTTGGTGGCCGCCAGGTCGAACAGCAGCTCCACGCGCGAGTCCGAGGTGTTCACGTGCTGACCACCCGGCCCCGAGGACCGCGAGAACCGCCAGGCGAGCTCCCCCTCGGGGAGCACGACAGAACCGCGGATGACATAAGGACCAGGCATGTCCCTATGATCCGCCCCCGGCCCGGCCGCCGTCACCCGTATTTACCGGCCGTCGCATCCGGCTCGCGAAGATCCGCCGTCACGGACAATTCACGACGGGAACCCGACCGGCCTCTCGTCGCGTTATAGGGGGCAGCGGTAGTTTGACCGCCTGTACGTGCATGTTGGATGAGGAAAGGGACATTCCCATGGCTGTCAGCCTGTCCAAGGGCGGCAACGTCTCGCTCTCGAAGGAGGCCCCGGGCCTCGCTGCCGTCACGGTCGGCCTCGGCTGGGACGTCCGTACGACCACCGGTGTCGACTTCGACCTCGATGCCTCGGCCATCGCGGTCAACCCGACGGGCAAGGTCGTCTCCGACGGCCACTTCGTCTTCTTCAACAACAAGTCCACCCCGGACCAGACCATCGTCCACACCGGTGACAACCGCACCGGCGAGGGCGCGGGCGACGACGAGGCCATCAACGTCAACCTCGCCGGCCTCCCGGCCGACGTGGACAAGATCGTCTTCCCGGTCTCCATCTACGACGCCGAGGCCCGCAGCCAGAACTTCGGCCAGGTCCGCAACGCGTACATCCGCGTCGTGAACCAGGCCGGCGGCGCCGAGATCGCCCGCTACGACCTCTCCGAGGACGCGGCGACCGAGACCGCCATGGTCTTCGGCGAGCTCTACCGCAACGGCGCCGAGTGGAAGTTCCGCGCGGTCGGCCAGGGTTACGCCTCCGGCCTCACCGGCATCGCGCAGGACTTCGGCGTCAACGTCTAAGACCCGCCCGGTCCGGCACCCGCCGGACACCAGCGCTGGTGAAGCCCCCTCCCGGCCGTCCGGGGAGGGGGCTTCGCTACCGTTCGACGGGTGATCCTGCAACCGCTCGTCCCCATCGACGGCGCCCTTCCCGGCCCGGTACTCACCGAGATCGCCGCCCTCTACTCGACGAACCACGCGTTCTTCGAACTCAGCGGAGACTTCCCCGACCCGGACCGCATCACGGTCGAACAGGTCGCCGCCGCGCTCGCCGGTGAACTCGCCCACGACAGCGCCGAGGTGCTCCTCGCCCGCTCCGCCGGACGCCTCGTCGGGCTGGCCGCCACCCTCGCGCAGGCACCCGCCGACGACGACCCGGACCCGTGGATCGGCCTGCTGCTCATCGACGCCACCGCCCACCGCGAGGGATACGGCCGCGCCGTGGCCACCCTGGTCGAGGACCGCTTCCGCGCCGCCGGACGCACGGGCGTACGCATCGCCGTACTGGACAACAACCCCAAGGCCCTCGCCTTCTGGCAGTCCCAGGGGTACGTCACCCTGCGCAAGGCCACGGACCGCGAGCTGGGCCGCGACTGCACCGTGCTGCGCAAGCCGCTCGAAGCCCCGTAGCGGACCGGGCCGCTGCTACTTCGGCCGGGCCTTCCCGTACAGCCACACGTCCCAGACCTTCTTCAGGTCCTGCCCCGTCCTCTTCTCGGCGTAGGCGGTGAACTCGGCCGTGCTCGCGTTCCCGTGGCGGTGGTCGGCGGCCCAGCCGCGCACCAGGGCGAAGAACTTCTCGTCGCCCACCTCCTGGCGGATCCGGTGCAGGACCATCGCGCCGCGGTAGTACACCGGAGCCGCGGTGATCTCCTCGGGCCCGGGCGGGGAGGCCGGCGGGAAGGCGTCCCAGTCGACCCCGGCGTCCTTGTCCACGTCCGTGTCCCCGGCCAGGAACGCCTCGAAGTGCTGCTGCGCCGTCGGCCCGCCGTGGTCCTCGGCCCACAGCCACTCGGCGTAGGTCGCGAAACCCTCGTTGAGCCAGATGTCCTTCCAGGACTTCGGCGACACCGAATCGCCGAACCACTGGTGCGCGAGCTCGTGCACGACGAGCTCCTCGTCCTCGGGCGCGCCGGAGTAGACGGGCCGGCCCTGGGTCTCCAGCGCGTAGGTGAGGGTCCCGGCGGGCACCACGATCGCACCCGCCGTGGCGAAGGGGTACGGGCCGAACCGGCCGGCGCTCCAGTCCACCATCTCCGGCAGCCGGGCGAGCGGACCGGTAGTCGCGGCCTCCTCCCCGGGCGCCACGGCGCTGTAGAGGCCGATCCCCGAGGCCGTCCGCCCGGTCGTCACCTTGTACGGCCCGACGGCGGCGGTCGCCAGATAGCTCGCCATCGGCTCCGGACTGTGCCAGGCGAAGACGGTCCGCCCGTCCGCGTCCCCGGTGCGGGAGCGCAACTCGCCGTTCGACACCGCCTCGTAGCCCCGCGGAACGGTCAGGGTGATGTCGTACGCGGCCTTGTCGCTGGGATGGTGGTTGCCGGGGAACCAGGTCATCGAACCGACCGGCTCACCGACGGCGACCGCACCGTCCTTCGTGGTGACCCAGCCCTCCTTGGCACCGTCCGGATCCGCGAGGGCCTTCGGCTTCCCGCTGTAGTCGACCCGCGTACGGAAGACCTCGCCCTTCTCCAGGTCCTCGGCGGGGCGCACGGTCAGCTCGGTGCCGGTCCGGTTGTACCGGGCCCCCTCGCCCTGGACGGTCACGCCCTCGACGTCCAGGCCGCTGAAGTCCAGGTTGAAGGAGCTGAGCGCCTGCTCGGCGCGAGCCGTGATCACGGCCGTACCGTGCAGCTGCCCGTCGGCGGGGTCGTAGTCCAGGTCCAGCGCGTAGTGGTCGACCTGGTAGCCGCCGTTCCCGGCCCGGGGGAAGTACGGATCACGCAGCCCCGACGCACCCGGCCGCCCCTGCACCGTCTCCCCCGTACACCCCGTGGTGAGGGCGAGCAGGGCGGCGACGGCAGGGGCGGCGAGGCGCGAGAGAGCACGGAGTTCCACGTACTCGATCCTAGGCGGGCGGACTCCGCGGGCTACTTGCCGAGCGCGTGCGTTTGAGGCGCGGGGTCCAGGGCAGCGCCCCGCTCTTTCAGCCCCGCCGGCGTTTGAGGCGCGGGATCCGGGGCGGAGCCCCGGCAGCGGCGCCGCAGCCGACAATGGACGCATGCCCCCGACCGAGGAGCACCCCGTGCACACCGCCCCGCCACCGCGCGACGACACCCGCACGCTGGCCACGGTCGCCCACACCGCGTTCTTCCTCCTCCTCGGCGCCTCCCTGGTCCGCTTCCTCCTCCGCCACCCCGGCGAACCCCGCACCCCGTGGATCCTCGCCCTCAGCATCACCCTGGCCCTGCTCTACGTGCTCGGCCCCGCCCTCGGCGCCGCCCCCACCGCCCGCCGGCTGCTGTGGCTCGGCCTGGTCGTCACCACCTGGATGGTCCTGGTCGTCCTCGCGCCGAGCTTCGCCTGGTGCGCCGTACCGCTGTTCTTCACCGCCCTGCGCACCCTCCCGCCCCGCGCCGCCATCGTCCTCGTGGCCCTCCTCACCGGCTTCGTGGTGATCGCCCAGCTCCAGCTGGCCAAGTCCTTCGACCCCAACCTCCTCCTGGCCCCGCCCGCCGTCGCCGCCCTCGCCACCGCCGTCTTCGTCCACATGGAACGCCAGGCCCAGGCCCAGCGCACCCTCATCGACGACCTGATCCGCACCCGCCGCGAGCTGGCCGCCACCGAACGCCGCGAAGGCACCCTCGCCGAGCGGCAGCGGCTGTCCATGGAGATCCACGACACCCTCGCCCAGAACCTCTCCAGCCAGCAGATGCTGCTGCAGGCCGCGGACCGCACCTGGGACACCGACCCGGCCACCGCCCGCGCGCACGTCCGTACCGCCACCGGCATCGCCGCACACGGCCTCGCCGAAGCCCGCCGGCTCGTCCACGACCTGGCCCCGCCCGAGCTCGCCGACGGCGCCGGCCTCGCCGAAGCCCTGCGCTCCCTCGACGCCGGCCCGGACATCGAGGTCCGCTTCCACCTCGAAGGCACCCCGGCCCCGCTCCCCGACCGCGTCCAGTCCGCCCTGCTGCGCATAGCCCAGGGCGCGCTGGCCAACGTCCGCGAGCACTCCGGCGCCCGTACGGCCGCCCTCACCCTGAGCTTCCTGGGCGACCAGGTCGTCCTGGACATCGCCGACGACGGCCACGGCTTCAGCGAACCCCGCACCGGCCCCGGCACCGCCGGACGCGGCCACGGCCTCCCGGCCATGCGGGCCCGCGTCCGCCAGCTCGGCGGCACCCTGACGATCGAATCCACGCCGGGCGAGGGCACCGTCCTCTCCGCGGCCATCCCCCTGGAGCCGGCCCCATGACCACGATCCTCCTCTGCGACGACCACGTGGTGGTCCGCGCCGGACTCCTGGCCCTGCTCGGCAGCGAGCCCGACATCGAGGTCCTCGGCGAGGCGGGCAGCGGCGAGGAGGCAGTCGCCCTCGCCGCGAAGCTCCACCCCGACGTGGTCCTGATGGACCTCCAGCTGGGCGAGGGCATCGACGGCGTCGAGGCGACCCGCCGCATCACCGCGCTCCCCCGGCCCCCGCACGTCCTGGTCCTGACCACCTACGACACCGACGCGGACATCACCCGCGCGATCGGCGCCGGCGCCACCGGCTACCTCCTCAAGGCCGAACGCCCGGAAGAACTCTTCACCGCCATCCACTCCGCCGCCCAGGGCCGCACCACCCTGTCCGCGCCGGTGGCCAGCCGGGTCATGGCCCACATGCGCGGCACCCGCCCCACCCTGACCGACCGCGAACTCGACATCCTCGGCCAGCTGGCCCGGGGCCTGGGCAACCGCGACATCGCCCGCGCCCTGTTCATCAGCGAGGCCACCGTCAAGACCCACCTGGGCCGCATCTACGACAAACTCGGCGTCGACACCCGCGCCGGCGCGGTCTCCGTGGCCAAGGAACAGCGGCTCCTGCCCTGACACCGGAGGTGAACGCCCCCGGCACCCGTGACACCATCAGCTACGTGCTCGACATCGGCTACTCCCTCTCCCGGCGCTTCCCCGACCCCCCGCAGACCGACTACCGCTCCGCGGACGTCCACACCCTGCGGCACGACCTGTTCTGCGGGGACGTCTACCTCGCCGACACCGACAAGGACCGGGAAGTTTCCACAGCCTGGGGATGGGTGCCCGTACTGGACTTCGCCTGGGCGCTGTGCGACATCGTCGAGCAGCTCGACAAGGACCCCCGCGGCAACCGCTCCGCCAACCGCCATTTCGCCGAACTCGACTTCACCGAGTCCACGGACCGGATGCTCTTCGAGCGCCGCTTCGGCTGGGTCGACGTCGAGGCCGACTGGATGCCGGCCGAGGAAGCCCCGCTGACCTTCAGCCACCGCCTGCTGCGCCGCGAGGCCCGCGACTTCCTGCACGACCTCATCGCGGACCTGATCGACATGCACGACGGCCTCGCCGACAACCCGGCCATCTGGACCCTCCAGGCCCGCTTCCCCCGCGTCCCGGCGTAGGCCGTCTCTTCCGGATCTTGCCGGGCCCGCGACGCCCGGCACCGCACCTGGCCGCGTTGTCGCGGCGCCGGAGTACGTCCAGTACACGGGCGCCCCTCCGCCTTGCCACGCACGGCACCGGACGCCGCGGGCTCGGCCGACAAGATCCGAAAGAGACGACCTGGGCCTCACCCGGAGGACAGCAGCTGCCGGAACACCTCCGTGGAGCGCGGGTTCTGCCCGCACTGCCACACGCCGTGCGGGCAGTAGTCGGTGATGCTCTGGTAGAGCGGCTCGTGCTCGGCGAACCAGGCCAGCATGCCCCGCACGTACTCGGGGTTGTCGCCGTGCCGGAACAGCCCCCATTCGGGGTACGAGATCTGCTTGCCGTGCGCCTTCGCGAAGTCGACCTGCTGCTGGAGCCCGTACGGCTGGGTGACCTGCTCGCCGAAGGTACGGCCGGGCTCCTGGTCGTAGGAGTCCATGCCGACGATGTCGACGACGTCGTCTCCGGGATAGCAGCTGGTCCAGGGGATGGCGTCACTCCCGCGGTTGGGGGCGTAGTCGAAACGGAACTGCTGCCCCTCCACCGAACGCATGGCGGCCACGATGCGCCGCCAGTACGTCTTCCAGTTCTCCGGATCGGGACTGCACCGGTGGGCGTAGTCGAATCCGTTCATCTCCCAGCCGAGCACGATCACCGTGTCCGGCACCCCGAGATCGACCAGCCGCCTCGCCAGCCGCTGGAAGTGGTGGTCGTTCGCCCCCTGCGCGCCGGAGCGGATCAGCTCGGCGACCCGGTCGTCGGGAACACGGGCCTCGTTGTTCGCCTGCATGGGCACGTTCAGGACGAACAGCCGATCGGCCTTCTCCTGGCGCCACCGGGCCCAGGTGCGCAGGGAATCCGGTTCCCCCTCGATGTTCGGCCAGGTGTCGCCGGGCAGATAGGTGTGCCCGGCGCGCAGCTCGGTACCGCCGAGCCAGCGCGAGAGCTCCCCCATCCGCTCGACGCCGGGCGAGCCGTAGTGCAGATAGGCGCCCAAGGCGATCCCGGTGGACTCGGCGCCCTCCGTCCCCGCGCTGCCCCCGGACCCGTTCCGCGCCGGCGGTGCGCCGAGGAAGCCCCCCACGACGAGCAGGCCGACGGCGACCGTACTGGCGCAGGCACCCGCCAGCCAGCGGCTCCGATGGGACATGCCACCTCCACAGGCCTCGCACACCGACGTGTCTGTCTGAGACGTTAGGCAGCTCAGCCGATAACCCGCCCGTCCAGACACCCGGACGCTCGGCCATTCGCCACACCCCCCTCCAGCCCCGCCAGGGGGCACCTCCCAGCGGTAGCCGGGGGAATTCGAGGCGCGGGTCCGGGCAGCGCCCGGCTGGGGCTACGGAACCACCCGCACCCCCAGCCGGGAAGCAAGCGCCGGAGCCAGATCGAACAGCTGCGCCGGGCTGATCACCGCCCCGGCCAGCGCCTCCACCCCCCGCGCGATCTCCAGCACGGACGCCTCCCGCAGATCCACGTCCGCCATCCGCACCCCGCTGAAGTCCACCCCCCGCAGCGCGCAGTCCCGGAACTCCACCCGCTCCAGCACCGCTCCCGCGAAGTCCGGCTCCACCAGCACACACCCCTCGAAGACCACGTCCTTGAGACGCGCCTTCCGCAGGTTCAGGTAGTCGAGCTTGCCCCCGCGGACCACCACCCGCTCCAGCACCGCCCCGTGCAGCTGCACCCCGCCCAACCGCGCGTCCACCACCTCCACGTCCCGCAGCGAGGCCCCCGACAGGTCCGTCCCCACCCCCCGGACCCCCTCCAGCACCGAATCCAGGACCCGCGCCTTCGCCAGCCCCGCCTCGTCCAGCGCACACCGCCGCACCGCGCAGTCCATGAACCGGGACCCGATCCCCTCCTGCCCCGCCAGGTCGAGATCCGCGAACTCCAGCCCGTCGTAGTCCCCGTCCGGCTCCAGCCCGCCCCCCTCCCACACCGTCAGCTCCGGCAGCCTCAGCTCCGGCCGCCGCGCCGCCTTGACCGTCTCCTGCTGCCCGTTGCGCGCCATGCCCCCATCGTGAACCACCCCAGTGACAACAGCCGCCAACAGCCCCCAACGGCCGCCCTTGACCTCAACCCCGCTCGAGGTAGCACCGTGATCGCCATGACCACCATGCGAGCCATCCGCCTCCACGCCTTCGGCCCCGCCGAGAACCTCTCCTACGAGCTCACCGACACCCCCGTCCCCGCCCCCGGCCAGGTCCGCATCGCCGTCGCCGCCGCAGGCGTCCACCTCCTCGACACCAGCCTCCGCCAAGGCATCCAGGGCCCGCCCGCCCCGCTCCCCGAGCTCCCCACGATCCCCGGCCGCGAGGTCGCCGGCACCGTAGACGCCCTCGGCCCCGGCACCGACCCCGCCTGGCTCGGCCGCACCGTCGTCGTCCACCTCGGCTTCGCCCCCGGCGGCTACGCCCAGTACGCCGTCGCCGACGCCGACCGCCTGCACCCCGTACCGCCCGGCCTCGACCCCGCCGAAGCCGTCGCCATGATCGGCACCGGCCGCACCACCCTCGGGATCCTGCAGTTCGCCGACCTCGGCCCGGACTCGGTCGCCCTGATCCCCGCCGCCGCCGGCGGCATCGGCACCCTCCTCGTCCAGTACGCGGTCAACGCCGGCGCCAGCGTCATCGCCCTCGCCGGCGGCCCCGCCAAAACCGCCCGGGCCGCGGCGAACGGCGCCCACCTCGCCCTCGACTACACCGACCCCGGCTGGGCCGACGCCGTACGCGCCCACCACCCCGGCGGCGCCACCGTCCTCTTCGACTCCGTCGGCGGCGAAACCGCCCGCACCGCCCTCGGCCTCCTCGCCCCCGGCGCCCGGCACCTCGTATTCGGCTGGTCCGGCGGCCCCCTCCACCTCACCGACGCCGAACGCGCCGACCTCGACGCCCGCGCCATCACCACCCAGAGCGTCCTCGGCCCCGCCATGCTCCAGCGCGTCGGCGCCCCCGACCCCCTGCGCGTCCTGGAAACCCGCGCCCTCGCCGAAGCCGCCGCGGGCCGCCTGCGCCCCGCCCTGACCCGCTACCCGCTCGCCGAGGCCGCCACCGCCCACCGCGACCTGGAAACCCGCGCCACCACCGGCAAGGTCGTCCTGGAACCCTGACCCGGCTCAACGCCCCATGAGCACCTCGGCGACCGTCAACTGGTCCTCGTCCAGGCGCTCTTCCCCGTCCGCCACGTCCCACAGGCAGTTCTGGAGCACCCGCCCCAGCGTCCAGGCCCGCGCCCGCTCCCGGTCCAGCCCCGCCACCTCCGTCAGCAGGTCGAACCGCCACCGCACGTCCCCGGCGCGGAAGTTGTTGACGATCGCCGGCATCAGATCGAAACCCGGATCGCCCGCCAAGGGCTTCGGGTCGATGGCCAGCCACGGCTCCCGGCGGCCCGCCAGCACGTTCTCGTAGTGCAGATCCCAGTGCAGCAGCCGGTCCCCCGGCTCCCCCACGACCTCCGCCACCGCCGCCGCGCAGTCCTTCAACACCCGCCTGTCCCGAGCCTCCACCAGCTGCCCCAGCGCCCGCGGCACCTCCTCCAGCATCCCGGCGGCCATCCCACCGAGCCCCCGCAACCCGGCCGGGGCCGGCACCGCCGTCAGCCGCGCCAGCAACTCCCCGACCACCACCACCGCCTGTCGCGCGTCCTCACGCGCGAGCGCCGCCAGATCCCGCCCCTCGTCCAACCGCTCCAGCAGCAGGGTCCCGGTGTCCACGTCGTGCTCCAGCAGCCGTACGCACCCCTCCCCGGCCCACGCGCGCAGCGCGACCGGCTCCCCCACGCTCTCCTCGTCCACCGCCACCAGCTTCAGCACGGCCCCACTCCCGTCGGCCCGCTCCACCGGCAGCACCAGCGCCGTCACCCCATGCATCACCGGCCCGGTCCGCCGCAGCCCCCACCGCTCCAGAAACCGCGCCGCCCGCCCGGGCAACGCGGCGATGAACTCCCGCCCCGCGTCCCCGTTGTACGTAACCTGCGCCTCGATCAACCCATCCGGAATCTCGACCATCCCCGGACCGTATCCCTGCGGGGTGCCCTGCGGGCGGCTCGGCGGTCCACGGCGCGGGCTGCCCCCCGCCGGGGCCGGGTGCCCTGCAGGCGGCTCGGCAGTTCACGGCGCGGGCTGCCCCCGCGGGGGCGGCGCCTCAATCGCCGGCGGGGCTTGAAGGGGTGGGGCGGTGCCCCGCACGAGGGTCTCCTCGGCTCGCGCCAGGCGGCCGTGGTTCTGCCGTGCGGCCTGGGTTGCGCGCTCGTCCTGCGGGGACCCTCCTGCGTGTCCCCGCCCCACGGCAGGGCTACGACGGCGGAAGGGGAGTGGGGACGGGGCGGGGTGTCCCCGCAGGACGAGCGCGCAACCACCGGGAACAACCGAGACAAGCCCGCACGCGCCGAGCCGAGGAGACACCCCGCCCCGGCCCCACGGACCGCCCCGAACCGACAAGCCCGCCACACCCAGCCCCGCCACCCGCCGAGGCACGCGCACTTTCAGCCTCGCCGGCGTTTGAGGCGCGGGTCCGGGCAGCGCCCGGCACACGACCCGCACCCGGCAAACAGCCCGAGCCGAGCACACCGCCGAGCCACCCCGCAGGGGCCCGGCAGGGCGCCCGGCTCTGGACACCCCTCCGGAACGAGGTGTACCAACTCCCCCATGACGATCAACGGCGGCATTTCCTTCTGGTACGCGTCCGAGCGAACCGGCACCCCGGCCACCCCGCCCCGCGCGCCCCTGACCACCGACGCCGCCGCCGACGTCGTCATCGTCGGCGGCGGCTACACCGGCCTGTGGACCGCCTACTACCTCAAGCGCGCCGCCCCCGACCTCCGCATCACCGTCCTGGAACAGAAGTTCTGCGGCTACGGCGCCTCCGGCCGCAACGGCGGCTGGCTCTACAACGGCATCGCCGGCCGCGACCGCTACGCCGCCCTCCACGGCCGCCCGGCCGCCCGCCGACTCCAGCAGGCCATGAACGAGACCGTCACCGAGGTCATCGACGTCACCGCCAAGGAAGGCATCGACGCCGACATCCACCGCGGCGGCGTCCTCGAGGTCGCCCGCACCCCCGCCCAGCTCGGCCGCCTGAAGGCCTTCCACGCCCACGAGGTCGCCTTCGGCGAGACCGACCGGGAGCTCCACGACGCCCCCGCCACCCGCGCCCGCATCGACATCGCCGACGCCGTCGGCTCCAGCTGGAGCCCCCACGGCGCCCGCATCCACCCCCTGAAGCTGGTCAAGGGCCTGGCCGCCGCCGTCGAAGCCCTCGGGGTGGTCATCCACGAGTCCACGCCCGTCACCGAGATCGCCCCGCGCCGGGCCGTCACCCCGTACGGCACGGTCCGCGCGCCCTACGTACTGCGCTGCACCGAGGGGTTCACCGCCGCCCTCAAGGGCCAGAAGCGCTCGTGGCTCCCCATGAACTCCTCGATGATCGTGACGGCCCCGCTCCCCGCCGAGACCTGGTCCCGACTGGGCTGGTCGGACAGCACGCTCCTCGGCGACATGGCCCACGCCTACATGTACGCCCAGCGCACCGCCGACGACCGCATCGCGATCGGCGGCCGCGGGGTCCCGTACCGCTTCGGATCCCGCACCGACAACGACGGCCGCACCCAGCCGGCCACCGTCTCCGCCCTGACCACCCTCCTGACCTCCTTCTTCCCGCAGCTCGCGGGTACGGAGATCACCCATGCCTGGTCGGGCGTGCTCGGCGTGCCCCGCGACTGGTGCGCCACCGTCACCCTGGACCGCGTCTCGGGCCTGGGCTGGGCGGGCGGCTACGTGGGCTCGGGCGTCGCCACCGCCAACCTCGCGGCCCGCACCCTGCGCGATCTGGTCCTCGGCGAATCCACCGAACTGACCACCCTGCCCTGGGTCGACCACCGCGTCCGCCGCTGGGAGCCGGAACCCTTCCGCTGGCTCGGCGTCCAGGCCCTCTACGCCGCCTACCGCGAGGCGGACCGCCACGAGACCGCCACCCACCGCCCGACGACGACCCCCCTGGCCCGCCTGGCCGACCGCATCTCGGGCCGCCACTGACCACGGCCCGGCGGGAGCGCGAAAACCCCGACTCGGGGATCCGAGCCGGGGTTCCGGTGGGGCCCCCTGTCGGATTCGAACCGACGACCTACGCATTACAAGTTGTCCGATCCCGTTCCGATGGCGTCCGTAGGCTCATGTGGCCCTTCCTCCGCGGCTGGTCAGCAGGGTTCTCGTACACGTGCGGACACCGGCGTGCGATCACGAATGAAGCCTCGAATGGGCCCACAACTGAGCCCTCTTGCGTCCTCATAGCCCGCCCGGACCCGAGCCTCAGCAGCACGTCGGACAGCGCCTACAACGATCCCTTCCAAGGCCACCCACCAACTGCCCCAGCACCATGGCCAGCAGAGCCCTCTGCGCGTCTAGGATGCAGCGGACGGGCTGACATGCGCGACTCTGCCGAGGGGGAAGGGTGCCATCGACTGCATATAGGCGTTGGGCGACGGAGAGAAATTCGAAGCTCAAAGAGCTGTTCGATGCACATGCGAGCGTCGGAGGCCAGGGGCGTGGACGCCGGTGGCGTACCACACAGGTGAACTGGTCGATCACACTGAGGCTTGCTGGGGAATTTCAAGGATTCTCAAGAGATTTGCACGATGAGGCATCAGACATTCTCTGCGACCCCATCACCTCCCCCACCCTCCAGGCGATTCTACGAAGCGGGCTTTCCAGAGGACGGAAACTCGACCGGGGGAATGCACAACCGTCCGCCCTTGGTAGCGATTTCGCCAGTCTAGGATTGGGCCTATGGCCCGCACTAAAGACGGCCGACAAGCGGGCCGGGAAATGGCAGGACGAGCTCGAAACTCTCAATACGGCCCGCAATGCCATCGCCCACGACGACCAGTCCGAATTCCTGAAGCTAAAGAAAAAGGGGAAACTTCCTATAACGTTGACCACGGTCCGCACATGGCAGCGAGCTGTCGACGGTCTGGCCGTCACGATGGATGATGTCGTAGGGGACTACTTGGGTGAATTCGCGGGGGGTAATCGGCCATGGTGAGGAGAGAGATGAGCGAGCTGGAGCCCGGTCAAGTGGTTCAGGTCCCCTGGGGGCTCGACCTCCTGAAGGGAGTGGTGCTGCGCACCTACGACACAGGCCGCGGACTGAAGGTCGTCGTGAACGTTGAGGTTCCCGACCTGCATGGCTCAAACATCGAGGAAGTATCCGTAACCCTGCCCGCCGACTCAGTCCGGCCATGGGAAGAGGGCTCCGGCCCGCGACCGGGAGACTGGGCTCACGCCTACGCATACGAGCGAAACCTCACCGCAGAAATCATCAGGGTAATCTCCCGGGTCGCGCCAGACGCAAGGGCGAGCATCTCCGAGTCACAAGTAGACAGAGGTCACGACTTCGATCTATCTCTCGAATACGAGGGCAACGAGGTGCACCTACGAGGAGTCGTAAAGCATGCAACACGCACCATCGCTCCAGAATCGCTGAAGAAAGCGCTAAGTCTCGCCCAGAGCCCCCTCTCCCCCGTCGCCCTATTCAGCAACGTCGACCTCTCCAGCGCCGCGAGAAGACTACTCCATCTAGAGGGAAATCCTAATTTTCACTGGATTAAATGGGGCGGGAAAATGGACAGCGACCGGCTCGCCTCGGAACTGGCTGAAATTTTTGAGATTCCACAGCGAGGTTAAAGTCGACGCCTCACCACCAACCCAGCCTTGAGAAATGCACTACTTGGCCGGTCATTCCTATACCGCAAGGCGACTAGTAAAACCGTCGACACAGAGACGTTCGTAGGCCAAAGAAACCGCAAGGGGGACATCCTGATGGATCAGGAACCCTTGCTGGGGGTAGACAAGCAGCCTCTGCTGCGCGCCGACGAGCATGTCGAAGACCAGCCGGGGATCCTGAATCGATTCCACGTACTCGGCGAGCGTCATCGGCGCGGACGCGCTGACGATCTCTACCTCTGGCCACAGCTTGCGGGCCGTCGCGTAGGCCCGCCGCTCCTCGTAGGGCTTGCTGACCAGCAGCACCGACTCGACGGACACGCCCCGGTCCGCAAGGAGTGACCGGGAGAAGCGGATGTTCTCGCCCGTGTTTCGAGCCTTCGGCTCTACGAGGATGGCAGAGTCGGGAACGCCCAACTCTAGGGCCCGCTCACGGTAGTGCTCCGCCTCACCACGGGGCATCCGCTCGCGAGTCGTTCGGCTTGTGGCGCCGGTGAAGACGATCAGCGGCGACATGCCGCGCTGGTACAGGTCGACCACGACTTCAGCGACTCCGAGGTCATGGCTGCCAAGCCCGATGGCCACAGAGCAGCGCCGCGGCTCGTGGTGCATCTGCTGAAAGTCCCAGAGCTGTTCGGCGTCGGCCCAGTTCTGCGCGGAGATCACGGTGTTGCCTCCCGCGCCGAGTCGGGGACCTGGAAGTCGTAGGCCCACGCAAACCGGGTGGCCGCGTGCAGGCCAATGGCGTACTCGACGACAGTTCCGTCCGCCGTGTAGGTCGTCCGGTGCAGTTCAACGACCCACTCGCCGGGCGCCAGCTGGAGCAACGTCGCCTCCTCCACTGTCGCAACCCTCGCGAACAACTCCTCACGCATGTGGTCGATCTCGTAACCCGCGTCGTAGAGGACGCGGAAGCCGCCGCCCCGGCCGGCGGGCCCCGGGGCCGGGTCGACGATGCGCGTTCCCTCAACGTGTTCGGGTCGGTAGTAGCTGGTCAGGGTGTGTGTCGGCTGGTCGCCTTCCTTCACGAGCCTGGCTCGCGCGTACACCTCGGCACCCTCGGGAAGCCCGTGCGCCGCTGCCACCAGCGGCGGCGCCGGCACCCGGCTGACGCTCTGCGTCTGCTCGCCGCGCTTGTACGCACGGCCTGATGCCACGCGGTCGGCGATGAACGCCACCTCATCGCCGTCCCGCCACTTCGCCTTGTCGTACCGAGCGATGCCCAGACGCTTCAACGGAGCCTGCTGCCGCACGACCGTGCCGTGCCCCCGCGACGAGGTCACAAGTCCCTCGGCTTCGAGCGCCTTGTATGCCGCGTGGACTGTGGACTTCGAACCCTCACCCGCATCCACAAGGTCGCGGATGTGCGGTAGCTGCTGGCCAGGGGCGTAGTCGCCCCGCCTGATCTGTTCGGCCAGCTTGTCAGCCAGCTCTCGCCACTTGGGTGCCACGCGAGCTCCTCTCGATAGGTCCAGTCAAACACAGTCCTAGGACTGTTGACAGTCCTAGGACTGTGAGTCCATAGTCGTTCACAGAGGTTCGCAGTCCTAGGACAGCGAACCGGAGAGGGCCTTCTTGGGGCTGCTCTCGGCGCCCGGAGAGCCCATGAGACGGCTCGAAGGAAGCGATTGCTCATTGAGAACTGAACAGTGGATCGAGGTATCCGTCCCCCTCCGAGCGGACGGCGCGTGCGGGTTCTGCCCCGTGCGCGGAACAGTGCTACCCCAACCCCTCCGTCGCCCGATCGGGCCGCGGCCGGTTGCCTCCTCTGCCCGTCTCGTACGGGCGGGGTTGAGGGGAGCCGGAGTTCTTCCTGCTTCACCCAACGCAGTGCAGCCCCCGGCGTTCCCGCGCCGAGGGCTGCTGAGTCCCGTTCCTCTGTAGAAGGAGCAAGACCCATGAAGTCCATCGCTGCACTTCAGAACCTCGTTACCCCGTGGCCGGATGGCTTGGAGCCGTCGGATGCGGAGCTGGAAGCGATCGAGTGGGAGATGCCGCTGATCCTGGCGGAGGTCGACCTGCTCGACGCGGAGATCGCCGTTCTGGACCGGGCGCCGTCCGAGCTGGACGGCCAGCGGATCCGCCGGGCCCGCCGACGGATGCTCGCCGTCCGCCGGGACCTGACCAACCAGGCCGCCGCCGTCGTGGGCCTGACGGGCGGTGCCGCATGACCACACCGGCGATGCCCCTGTCGGCCATGGCCGCGCCGCTGATGGCGCTGCGCATCTTCGAGGACATTTACCGGAACCTGCCGGCACCGTGCGTGTCGGTGTCGACGGTCTACCCCAACGTGCTGGAACTAGCCTTCCACGACGACCTCGACGGGTTCGAGGAGTGGTGTCTGGCACTGGGGATCCGGTCCCGGAACGTGTCGCACGGTGTTCAGAACAGTGGCCGCACCCGCGTCCTGAAGGCCGAGACCAGCTACTCCGGCGGAGTCGTGAAGCTGATCGGCTACGCCGAGAACCCCGTCCCGGACGGGGAGCGTTCACGGGCGGAGGCCACGTCGTGAGCGAGCACAGCGGCCCTGTGGGCCGCCGCTCGCTGTCCACGGCACAGAAGAGCGTCCTGGCCGCCGCGTTCGCGCCGATGATCGGCACGGGCGTGATGGGCGGGGCGGGAACGTACAGCAACATCTCCCACGCCTACGGCACCGGCACAGCGCTCGGTGCGGTCGCGGCCGGTGAGGGCGCCACCGCCGTCCTCGGCCTGGTCCTCCTCGGACTGACCATGCTGGGCCAGTCCTCCCCGCAGGTGATCCGGCTGGGCCTGTGGGCTCTGCCGGCCGCGGCTTCGGTGATGGCCGCGATGGCCGCCCCGGATGCGGGGCGGACGGTCATCTACGCGATCACACCTTTGGGGATGTGTGTGTCCGCCGAGGGCATGGCCTTCCTCGCCCGGCGGATCGTCGTCCACACCGACGGCCGGGACGCCGAAGCCGAAGCGAGGAACGCGGCGGTCGTACAGGCGCTCGCCTACCACCGGGCCCGCGCCGCGAACCACCCCGACGCCAGGGTCCAGGGGAAGTCGGTCAAGGCGTCCTGGAAGCTGGCCCGGAAGGTCGGCGCCGGAGACCTGGCCCTGGGCACCCGGCTCCTGGACATCCAGCGGGAGCGGCTCACCGAAGGCGCCGACGCGGCCCTGGGCGGCATGTTCTCCCTCCCCGTCACACCGGCCGTGACGGCCGACCCCGTCCCCGCCCTGCCCGAGGGCGAGGAGACGGCCGTTCTGCCGTCCGTCACAGCTCCCCGTGACGTGGAAGACACGCAGGTCACACCCCCCGAAACGGAGCCCGAGCCGATCGGCGTCTCGGGGGCGTCACACCCGCCCGTGACGCCCGTGACGCTGGCCGAGGTCGCGGCCGTCGCGGGCGTCACGGTCCCCGAAGCCGGCGTGGCCCTCACCGACACGCAACTGATCGTCGTCCTGCGGTTCCTGCGCTACTCCACCGACCCGGCGATGTCCTACCGGCACGCGGTCACCGCCTTCCGTGCCGCCGGGTTCGTCGGCGGTGAACAGCGCGTCCGCACCGCCTGGGGCACCCTCCTCTCCCAAGAGGAAAACGCCGCATGAGCACCCTGCCCGTCTACCGCTGGCGCCTCGCACCTGAGGGTCTGGCCACCCGCCGTCAGCTCCGCGCAGTCGGGCTCCGGCCCGGCGGCCAGGACGTCGCCGCCCAGCTGGAGCGCCCCCGGCGCCGACGGGGCCCGCTGGTCGCCTACCTGTACCGGGTCGACCTGGCGAAGCCGGTCCGTCCGATGACCCCCAACCGGTGGGCCGCGCTCGCCAAGGCGGATGCCGCCCGCCGCCGCTGCCCGGTCTGCAGCGACCACCTGCCCTACGTGATCCCGCCCTCGCTCGGCATGTGCGTGGCCTGCCACGACTTCCCGGAACAGCGCGCCGCCTGAGCACCCGACCTGATCAGGAGTCACACGTGACCACGCAGAACGCACAGACCTCGGCGGGACAGGGCTCGCATCACTGGGTGCTGACGCTGGAGCTGCCCGGGCGGGCGGCGATGACGCAGTTCGGCACCTACACGCCGCCCGCCGGGACGACCCGCTACGACGCCTACGTGGCCCTTCGGAGGCACGTCACCGCCGACCACCCGGAGATGGCCCGCGCGAACACCATGTTCTTCGCCCTGGAGTCCAACCAGCTCTGACCTGCACGTACAGGCAGGGCCCGGCCGTTGCTGTAGGAGGCTGGCGGCCGGGCCCTTTCACTCCCTTGAAGGGGGCTCGTACAGCATGACCGAGACCATCACCGAACCGCAGGCTCCCCCCGAAGAGTCCACCCCCGCCCCGACCACCCCGGACGCGAGCACGGCCGTTCCTGGCAAGACGGTCGACCACACCGCTGGGGGCTTTCCGGTGGTTCCGCTGTCCCTGTCGGGGACGAACGCGGCCGCCGGGCTCCTGGCCACCGCCGCTCTGGCCGGTGGGCCGGCGGCTCTGGCGGTGGCGATGACCGGGGCCGCCGTCCTGGGCACCGCCGCCGCCCACCACCGCGCCAAGAACACCAAGAAGACCCCGGACGGGAAACCGTCCCCGGCCTCCACCCGGACCTCGGGCGGAGCGGGTGGCCGTGGCCTCTTGGGCCGGATCCCCTCCCAGTCCCGCACCGGCAAGACCTCCGGAGGAACCGCGAACAGGGGAGCCGGGGCCGGTTCCCGGAAGACGGCCGGCGGGCAGGCCCGGCATGCTGCCGGCGCGACCGGTGGCCGTTCCCGTTCGACCGCGGGGAAGGCGGGTTCGCCGTCGGCCCGGCAGCGGGCCGCGCGTGCGGCGGCCGGTCTGGCCGGTGGCCGGGCCGGACAGGTCCAGGCCCTGCGCTCCCAGGCCCGCACACAGTCCCCGACCCGGTCCGCCGCCCGCACGGCCACTGTCCAGGCCCGGCGTCAGGTCGCAGACACCCGCCGCGCGGCGAAAGCTGCCGAACGCGCCGGCACCGCCGGTACGACGGCGAAACCGCGGGGTGCAGCGTCACGGACCTTGGCAAAGGGCATGGGCAAGGCCGCCGCTGTCCGCGACAAGGCCGCCGGCGCGGCCCGCACCGCGCACGACCGCGCCACCGGCCGGACGGTGGGCAGGAACCGCGAGCAGGTGCAGCAGGCCGCCCACCGTGCCCGGTTGGCCGCCGCCAAGGCTCCCGCGCAGAAGGCGGCCCGCAAGGCCCTGCGCCGGTCGGCGGCCCGATTCCACGCCCGCCGCGCCCTGGCCGCCGTCCTCGGCGGCGCGCTCGGAGTAGTCGGACTGGTCACCACCCCTCTCGGGCGGAAGCTCGGCTGGGGCTGGCTGATGAACCCCGGCCGCCGCCTCTACCGGTTCCTCGCCGGCCGGGCCCGGGCCCAGCGCGAGGCCCGGGATGCCGAGATCGGCGCCCAGCTCGAAGCCGACGAGGAAGCCGCCGAGGCCGAGGTCGAAGCCGAGGAGCAGGACACCGACGAGGTCGGCGACCAGGCCGCCCGTCCCACCACGCACGTTCCCGCACCGCCCACCAGCCGAGGAGCACACGTGAGCAACGTTTCCGGGTTCCGGTTCGAGGAGCTGGCCGCCGAGATGGAGCAGGCCGCGCAGTCCTACGAGCCGGAGAACTGCATGGAGATCCTCGCCATGCTCGAAGGCCTCCCCGAGGCCCTGCAGGCCATCGCGAACATCCTGAAGATCCTCGCCGAGCGCTCCGACTCCGAGTTCCCGCTGGAGAAGGTCGTCGCCGACATGCTCTCCGACCTCTACTCCGTGTTCGTCACCTCGGTGTCCTCCTCGGAGGAGCTGGGCTCGACGTTCCGGCAGGCGCACGAGGCGGACATCGCCCGGTTCGAGGACCCGCGCAACGGCCACGAGGCCGAGAAGGGCTGGAACGTCTGATGGCGGCCAAGACGCAGACCGTCACGCACAACGGCCTCGCCCTGGACTGGGCCGCCGGCCACGGCCCCGTCACCGGCGCCCTCTCGGCAACCACCGGCGCCTACGCGGTGGCCACCGTCGGCACCCTCGCCCACATGCCCCCGGCCTGGGCCCTGGCCATCGGCACGGTCGGGGCGATCGGCCACACAGCCACCGGCCTGCGCCAGAAGCTCGCCGCGCGCACCATCGGCGCGCGGGCCGCGTCCTGGCTCCTCGGCTCCGGCTGGACCACCTGGGCCCTGGCCACCGGCCCCCTGACCTGGACCGCGCTGGGCTCCCTCGCCGTCATCGGCGTCGGCATGGGCGCCGCCGCCCGCTCCACCGGCCTCTACGAGGAGGCCCGCGAACTCGAAGCCATCGCCGCCGCCGAACGCCAGGTCGCCCGCGAACTGTCCGCCGACCGGCGCGCGGTCGCCGCGGAATGGGTGGACCGGATCCAGCGGGTCTGCGGCATCACGATCCGGGTGCTGGCGGTGGAGATGTGGCCCACGAACACCGGGTTCACCATCGACGCCGAACTCCCCGCCGGAGGCACGACCTACGACCGGATCGCCCGGGAGAACGCCCGCCTCTCCGCCGACGCACGCCTGCCGCACGGCTGCACCGCCGCCGCCTCCCCCGGCATCGACCAGGGCCGCGTCCTCATCGACGTGACCACCGTCAACGTCCTCGCCGCCGAGGTCCCCTACCCCACCGACTACAGCCCCCTCTCGGTCCACACCGGGATCCCGTGGGGCTACCGCACCAACGCCGAGGAGATCCTCACCTACCTGCGTGAGCAGTGTGCCCTCGTCGTCGGGCCGACCGGGTCCGGGAAGACGAACATGGTCCACGTCATCCTCGCCGGGTTCGCCCGCGCCGACGACATCCTGACCTGGGTCATCGACCTCAACGCCGGATCGGCCGGCCTGCCCTGGGTCCGCCCCGCAATGGAGGCCGGGACCGGCCGGGTGGTGCGGCCCGGGATCGACTGGCTCGCCGCCACCCACCAGGAAGCCGAGCTGATGCTGGATGCCGCGCTGCGGGTCGGACTGCAGCGCAAGCGCGCCTACCAGGACCTCATGGCCAAGGCCAACACCGACCTCCTGCCCATCAGCCACGACATCCCGCAGATCATGCTCGTCATCGACGAGGGCGCCGAGATCCTCATCAGCCCCGAGCCCGAGAAACGCAAGCTCGCCAAGAAGATCCTCGAAGTGATCCGGATGCTCCGCGCCATGGGCATCCGCACCATCCTCACCGCACTCGGCGCCACCGGATCCGTCCTCGGCAACATGATGATCCGCCGCGAGGCCAAGACCCGCGTCGCGCTGACCGGCGGGTCCACCGAGGGCATGGACCTGTCCAAGCTGTTCCCCGGCGGGACCGGGCTGCGGATCGAGCAGGCACCCCACAAGGGCACCGGCTTCATGGGCACCCCCGAATCCCCGGCCGCCCTGTTCGGGACGTGGCGGATCCTGCCCAACCAGATCCGCGACATCGTCCACGCCACCAGCGACCGGCACCCCTACCTCGACGCGATCTCCGCGAAGGCCGCAGGCCCCGAGTACGCCCGCCGCTGGGACTCCGCCCGGACCGCGTGGATCACCGACTACCGGCACACCGAACCCGACACCGACCGACCCGCCCCGGCCCCCGCCGGGGACGCTCCGGCGAGCGGGGGCCTGAACCTCTCCGCCCACCGCACCACCACCGCGCCGATGGCTCCGGACGAGGACGCGCTCGCCGAGCAGTTCCGGCGGGAGATCGACGCCCAGTTCGCGACCACCCCCGAACCCGGGAAGCCGGAGACGCCGGTTCGGCCGGGGCTGAACCTGTCCGCCCACCGTGCCGAGCAGGCCGGAGACAGCGCGGCCCAGCAGGCCGCGCTCACGCTCCTGATCGCCGCCGGACCGGAAGGCACCGGCGCCTCCGCGATCGCCCGCCAGCTCGACCGGTACGGGACCACCCGACAGACCGTCGCCGGATGGCTCAAGACCTGGACCGAGGACGGCACGGCGGTCCGGATCGGGACCGGCACCAAGACCCGCTACGTCCACCGCCAGCACGCCCCCGACGGCCCCTCCGAGGGCTGACCTTGTCGCTTGTCGCCTGCCCCTGGCAGAAGCCCGCTCCGACTCTTCTGAGGGCTTGGAAACGGCTTCTGACCTGGGAGGCGACAAGCGACAAGACAAGACAAGCGACAAGCCAGACGACAAGCCAGCTAGGACCACACCTAAACGTCCAGGTGTGGTCCTCGCGCTTACCAGGGAGCCCAGTCGTGCATGAGCCCACCCGCACGAGCACCCCCCAGCCCGCCCGCTACGGCGACCCGATCCTCTACCCGACCGCCGTCCAGCAGCCCCAGATGCTGCCCGCCGAACTCCCGCCCGGAGTCGAAATGGTCACCCTCCCCGGCGGCTACCGCACCCTCGCCTACACCCAGCCCACCCCGCCCGCAGCCGGTCCGGCCGTGCAACCGATCCCGGCGTGGGCCAAGACCACCGCACTCCTCGCCCCGACCGTCGGCGGCGGGATCGCCGCAGCCGGATTCGGGATCTCCTACGCCGCCCCGGGACTGATCGCCATGACCGAAGCCCTCTGGGCCGCCCTCACCCTCATCGCCGCCGGCACCCTCGCCCCACTCCTCCTCCGCGCCGGGCGCGGGACCGAACGGAGCACAGTGCCGGTCCAGCACATCACCCAGAACATCAGCGCCTCCGGGATGTTCGGCCGCGCCACCGGCACCCTCAACCACCGCTGAAAGGACCGCCCATGTACCGGAACCTCCTGTCGGAGCGCGTCTCCGACGCCGCCGCACTCCTCACCGGCAAACACACCGTCCGCTGCCCCTACTCGGGATGCGGCGTCTCCGTCCGCTACCGCCACGTCACCCCCGACGAGGCCAAACGGCTGACCGAGCTCGTCATCGACCACTCCCGCCACTGAACACAGCGAGGGCGGCCCCGTCTCGGCAAAGTCCGGGCCGCCCTCATCCAGCAGTTGCACTGAACTGGAGGACTCCAGCATGACCCACACCGCCGACATCCGGCGAGACCACAACCCCGACCGGCCGTTACTCCTGGACGCGTTCTGCTGCCAGGGCGGCGCCGGCATGGGCTACCACCGGGCCGGATTCGACGTGACCGGCGTCGACATTACGGCTCAGCCCCGCTACCCGCTCGGCTTCCACCAGGGCGAGGCGCTCGACTTCATCCGCGCGTTCGGGGAGGGCTTCGACTTCATCCACGCCTCCCCGCCCTGCCAGCGCTACAGCCGGGCCCAGAAGATCCAGGGCCGCCCCCACCCCGACCTCATCGCCCCTCTCCGGGAAGCCCTTCAGGCCACCGGCCGGCCGTGGGTGATCGAGAACGTCGAGGAAGCCGCCCCCGAGCTGCGGAACCCCGTGGCGATGTGCGCGGCAGTCTTCGGGATGCGGACCTACCGCCACCGCCTCTTCGAGACCGGCGGCGGCTTCACCTTCACCCCGCCCGCCCACCAGGCCCACACCGTCCCGCTCACCAAGATGGGCCGCCCGCGCCGGGCCGGAGAGTTCGCCCACTACGTCGGCAACTTCCCCGGCGTCGCCGAAGCCCGCACCGACATGGGCGTCCCCTGGATGAACCGCGACGGGATCCGCGAATGCGTCCCCCCGGCCTACACCCAGCACATCGGCCGCCAGGCCCTCGCCTTCCTCAACACACAGGCGGTGGCCGCATGAGCGCGCCCGCGATGGTGCTGCCGCTGCGGCGGCCGAACGGCCTGCGCGTGCTGGACCTGTGCTGCGGCGCCGGCGGACTGTCCATGGGCTACCACCTCGCCGGATTCGACGTCACCGGCGTCGACAACCGGCCCCAGCCGAACTACCCCTTCACCTTTCACCAAGCCGACGCCCTCACGTTCCCCCTCGACGGCTTCGACCTCATCCACGCCTCCTGGCCCTGCCAGCACTTCGCCCGCGTCACCGCCTGGCGCGGCGACCGCACCCAGCACCCCGACCTCCTCACCCCCGGCCGCGAACGGCTCCAGGCGTCCGGGATCCCATGGGTCATCGAGAACGTCCCCGAAGCACCCCTGCGGCCGGACTACCTGCTGTGCGGGTCGCAGTTCGGCCTCAACGTCCGCCGCCACCGCACCTTCGAAACCTCCTGGGGCGGCGGCGGAGACCTCCTCCCGCCCTGCTGGCACCACAAGAAGCTGCTGGCCTTCGAGCACAAGGGCGAACGCGCCTACGCCGACGCCATGGGCTGCACCTGGATGAACAAGACCGAAGCCCGCCAGGCCGTCCCCCCCGCCTACACCCACTGGATCGCCACCCAGCACCTCACCCACACCCGGCAGGAGGAAGCCGCATGAACGACCTGCCCGGTCTTGATCTGCCCGGTCTCGAACTCCTCGCCCACGCCATCGACACCGCCCAGCACGGCTGGCACGTCTTCCCCCTGCGCCCCCAGGACAAGCGGCCCGCCGGCCACCCCGAACGCTCCTGCCCCGGCACCGGCCGCTGCACCACCGGCCACCGCACCCCCGAGCAGCGGGCAACGACCGACCCGGACCTGATCGCCGCCGCGTGGACCCACGCGCCGTACAACGTCGGGATCGCGACCGGCCCGTCCGGGCTGCTCGTCGTCGACCTCGACATGCTCAAGCCGACAGACAAGGAGGGAACGCCTGACGGCGTAACGGCCTTTGAGGCGCTCTGCGAGCGCGCCGGACAGGCCGTCCCCACCACCTACCGCGTGCGGACCGCCCGTGGCGGGCGGCACCTGTACTTCACCCAGCCCGACGGGGCCCGGCTCGGCAACACCGCCGGACGTCTCGGGAAGCACATCGACACCCGGGGCTGGGGCGGGTACGTCGTCGCCCCCGGCAGCAGCACCCCGGACGGCTCCTACACGGTGCTGGACAGCATCAGCCCCATCCCACTCCCCGGATGGCTCGCCAACGCGCTGACGGCCCGGCCCAAGTCCGTCCGGGACGTTCCGATGCCCCTGAGCGTGAAGGGGTCCCGGTACGCGAAAGCGGCCGTCGACAACGAAGTACGGAACGTCGCCCATGCCGGGGATGGGACCCGCAACGACACGCTGCTCAGGGCCGCGAGGGCTCTGGGACGGTTCGTCGCGTCGGGCGACCTGACCCGCGCGGAGGTTGAGCAGGCTCTTAGAAGCGCAGCGGCGGGCAACGCCACCGAGTCGGAGCGCTACTACGACGACGTCATCACCCGAGGTCTGAACTGGTCGATCGCCAACAACCCCACCAGCGGCCGGCGCGCGGCATGACCGCCCCGCCCCCCGCTCCCTCTAAGAGCCCTCTCGACCAACGTGTCGCTGAGGACGCCAAACAGCCGCCGACACAGCAGGTGGCAGGCGCGCTGAAGGTCGTCGCCGAAGGCGTCCCTTCATCTGTTCGCCCTGACCCGCACACCGACGACGGGCGCCGGCCCGTCGCCTGGCTCCACATCGTCGCTCCCGGTCGCGGCGTCACCCCGTCCGTCCGGTCGTGGTGCGCGTGCGGACGGGACCTGTTCGCCGCAGGGCAGCGCCGTGCGCTCGCCCTGATCGAGGACCACGTCCAGCACCGCTCCCTCTGCCCCTTGCTCATTTCTCAGGAAGGGAAGGCCGCCTGATGAGCGACCACAAGCCCCAGGCCGCACCCATCGACGGAGCCGGTCTGCTCGACGAGGTGGAAGCCTTCCACCGGCGGTTCAACATTTTCCCGCGCGAGGCCGCCTACGTTGCCGTGACGCTGTGGGACGCGCACGCGCACCTGCTCGACGCCTTCGACGCCACCCCCCGCATCGCGTTCCTCTCCCCGGAGCCGGGGTCCGGCAAGAGCCGTGCTCTGGACGTGATCGAGACCCTCGTGCCCAACTCCATGGCAGCGGTGGACGCTTCTCAGTCCGCGCTGTTCCGGTCCGTCGCCGGGATCGAGGGAGAACGGCCCACGATCCTCTTCGACGAGATCGACACCATCTTCGGTCCCAAGGCCGCGGGCGATGAGAACCTGCGGAAGTTCCTCAATGCCGGTCACACCCGGGGCCGGAAGATGTACCGGTGCGTGGGGGACGGCGCGAACCAGACCGTGGAGGGCTTCCCGGCCTACTGCGCCGTCGCCCTCGCGGGTCTCGGCTCCCTGCCCGACACCGTCTTCACCCGCTCCGTCATCATCCGGATGCGCAAGAAGGCCCCCAACGAGAAGTGCGAGCCCTGGCGGGAGCGCATCCACAAGAAGCAGGGTCACGCTCTGCGCGACCGGCTCTTCGCCTGGGCCGAATCCGTCCGAAAGCAGGTCACCGGGTCCTGGCCGACCATGCCCGACGGGATCACCGACCGGCCGGCGGACGTGTGGGAACCGCTCCTCTCCGTCGCCGAAGCCGCGGGCGGTGACTGGCCCGAGCGGGCCCGTGACGCCTGCCTGGAACTGGTCACCGCCGCCAAGGAGAACGACGCCTCCTCCCTCGGTATCCGCCTGCTGACCGACCTGCGCGACCACGTCTTCCGCGGCCAGGAGCGGATGCCGACCGCGACCATCCTCGAATGCCTCCTCCGCATGGACGACGCCCCCTGGGCCGACCTGGACGGCAAGCCCCTCACCTCCCGCGTCCTGTCCCAGATGCTCGGCCAGTACGTCACCGCCGCCAACAAGCCCATCAAGCCCCGCGGGATCCGAGTCGGCTCCGCCACCCCCAAGGGCTACTACGCCGACGACCTGGCCGACGCCTGGGCCCGCTACTGCCCCCCGCACCCCCAGAAGTCCGCAACAGCCGCCACATCCGCCACACCGCAGGTCAGCGGGGGTGAATCTGTGGCGGAACCCCTCCCCGGCATCCGCCACACGCCCCACCAGACCGCCACACCGCAGCCCGCCGGCGTCGCCTGAACCACCCCTGATCGGTGCCGCCACATCCCGCGTGTTGCGGCACCGATCCGCCACAAAAACCGGATCCGCCACAAACCCGCGCCCCTGACCAGCGCTGTTGCGGCGTGGCGGCTGTTGCGGATCCCCAGAAGGGGGCCGGAGTCAGGCCCGCACTCGATCACCAAGGAGATATGAGCAGTGACCACCGCAGCACAGTCCTCCTCCCCCGTCCTCTGCACCGTGAAGGACGCCGTCGTACTGCTCCGGCTCGGCCGCTCCACCATCTACGAGCTGATGGCCTCCGGCGAGCTGCCCTTCATCAAGCTCGGCCGGGCCCGCCGCATCAAGCGGGCGGACATCGACGCGTTCGTCGCCCAACTCCCGCCGCAGTCGGTCTGATCTCAGCCCCGTCCACAGGCGGCCCCGGGAGCTTCCCGGGGCCGCCTGCCGCCTGCAGGGAACATCGAGGAGCCCATGAGCACCCGTAAGCCGAATATGGAGTCGTCCATCTACCTTGGCAGTGACGGGTGGTGGCACGGCCGCGTCACGATGGGCGTGAAGCCCGACGGCGGACCGGACCGCCGGCACCGCCGGGCGAAGACCGAGGCCGCCGTCACCAAGAAGGTCCGCGAGCTGGAGAAGCTGCGCGACGAGGGCCGGGCCGTGAAGGCCGGGCGCAAGCCGACCGTCGCACAGTGGATGGACACGTACCTGACGACGATCGCGAGCCTGAAGCTGAAGCCGCGGTCCCTGGACGACTACTGGTCGAAGACCCGCAACGACATCATCCCCGGGGTCGGCAAGCACCGCCTCGACAAGCTCGCGCCCGAGCATCTGGAGGCCATGTACGCGGTCATGCTCGACGAGGGCCACGCCCCGTCGCACGTGGTCAAGGTGCACCGCATCCTGTCCCGGGCCCTGAAGATCGCCCACCGCCGCCGGATCATCAACGAGAACGTCGCCACCCTCGTGGACCCCCCGTCCGTGGACGAGACGGAGGCGAACCCGTTCTCGCGGGACGAGTCGAAGGCCTTTCTCGCCGCCGCCGCGCAGCGCCCCACGTTCATGCGGTGGGCGATCGGGGTCGGCATGGGATTCCGGCAAGGTGAGGCCCTGGGCCTGCGCTGGTCGTACGTCGACCTGGAGCACGGGCTGTTCCATCCCGCCTGGCAGCTCCAGCGGCTCACCTGGAAGCACGGGTGCCGGGACGCACGCGCCTGCGGAGCCCGGCTCCATCGGTTCGAGCCGTGCCCGCCCGAGTGCTCGACGCACAGGAACTACGTCCGCGGCTGTCCGGCGCCGTGCCCGAAGACCTGCCGCCGGCACGCGAGCGCCTGCCCCGAGCGAAAGGGCGGAGGCCTGGCCTTCACCCGGCCCAAGACGAAGAAGAGCCAGAACCCCGTGCCGATCCCGCCGCCTTTCCTGCCCTATCTCCTGGAGCACAGGGCGAGGCAGGAAGAGCAGCGGCGGAGGGCCGGGGAGCTGTGGGAGGAGTGCGACGCCGTATTTACGCGCGAGGACGGCCGGCCTTTGGATCCGCGGGCGGACTGGGCGGAATTCAAGGAGCTGCTCGCCGAGGCCGGGATCAGCGACCGGCGCCAGCACGACGGGAGCCGTCACACGGCGGGGACGATCCTGAACGAGCTGGGGGTGGACATGCCCACCATCATGGAGATCCTCCGGCACACCCAGATCAGTCAGACGCGCCGGTACGTGAAGGGGCGCTCCGAGCTGTCCCGCGAGGCGATGCGGCGGATGGGCGAGGCCTTCATGCCGGGCCCCGTGCCCGGCCGCGCGGCGACTCCCGAACCTGGCCCCGGACCCCTGTCTGAGACCAGAACTGAGACAGAGAGCACCCGCGCGGCGCGGGCCCGGCGTCGCCGCAAGATTCGCTGAAACGAAAAATCCCAGCTCAGAACAGATCTGGGCTGGGAGTCCGGTGGGCCCCCTGTCGGATTCGAACCGACGACCTACGCATTACAAGTGCGTTGCTCTGGCCGGACTGAGCTAAGGAGGCACGGCATGCCCGCGTGTACTGCGTGCGAAGCCGCCATCACTCTACACAGCACGCGATTCCCCGGGCCATCGCATTGAACCCGCCCGAGTGGGTGCCGGCACGCGCGTTCCGCAGGCCGCTCCGCTCAGCCCCGGGCCGGATATCCGGCCCGGGCCGCGGTCTCCACCACGGCGGACGGTTCCGCCCGCGGGTTCAGGGTCTTGACCACCGCCTCCGTGAGGGGGCGCAGGGCGAACACGTGGCGGACCGCTTCGAGGTCGACGTCGCGCTCGTAGTAGCCCTGGGCGAAGTCCACGTACGCCTCGGGGGTGCCGGCCGCCAGGACCCGGAAGAGGAAGCCCGTGCCGTCGCCGTCGTCGTCGGGGATCTCCACCGGCCCGGCCCGCCATGCGGTGTCGGAGTTCTCCCGCCAGAAGACCACGGTGGCCGTCAGCACGTCGTCGTCGCAGAAGGCCGGCTCCGCGAGCAGCGGCCGGAAGACCTCCGGCAGGGTGTCCACGAGGCCGGGCCACAGGGCCATGTCGTCGTTCGTGTAGGGACTCATCCAGGACTCGTGGTCGAAGCCCCGGCCGAAGACCCCGTCGGGCGTGAAGAGGATCGTGTACTCGTCGCCGGCACCGTTGGTCATCAGCGCGGCCTCGACGCCCGGCCCCCATGCGGGGTCGTAGTCGAAGTAGCTGCCGCCCCGGCGGCCCATCACGGCGTCCAGGGCCGCCAGAGCCCGGCAGCGGTCGCGCAGGACCGGGACGTCTGGGAGCACCGTGATCAGTTCGTGTACGTCGCGGGGATCATGCGTGGCGTTCATGCACGCCATCCAAGCAGTGGGTTCCGACAGATCGCACAGACTTCGATGTCACCTCCGTGCGGTGCTGACAGGAGCCGTCCGGGCGGGTAGCGTCGGGCGGAAAGTCCACTCGGTGGACTAGACCCATTCTTCCTTCCACTCGGATCGTCCGGCACGTTCCTGCCGGTAGAAGGGATTCATCACCATGGCTTCTGTCACTTTCGACAAGGCGACCCGGCTGTACCCCGGCGGCGACAAGCCCGCCGTCGACCAGCTCGAGCTGGAGATCCAGGACGGCGAGTTCCTCGTCCTCGTCGGCCCGTCCGGCTGCGGCAAGTCCACCTCGCTGCGCATGCTGGCCGGCCTGGAGGACGTCAACGGCGGCGCCATCCGCATCGGTGACCGCGACGTCACGCACCTGCCGCCCAAGGACCGGGACATCGCGATGGTGTTCCAGAACTACGCGCTCTACCCGCACATGTCCGTCGCCGACAACATGGGCTTCGCGCTCAAGATCGCCGGCGAGGACAAGGCCACCATCCGCAAGAAGGTGGAGGACGCGGCGAAGATGCTCGACCTCACCCAGTACCTCGACCGGAAGCCGAAGGCGCTCTCCGGCGGTCAGCGCCAGCGCGTCGCCATGGGCCGCGCCATCGTGCGCAAGCCGCAGGTGTTCCTCATGGACGAGCCGCTGTCGAACCTCGACGCCAAGCTCCGCGTCTCCACCCGCACGCAGATCGCCGCGCTCCAGCGCGACCTCGGCATCACCACGGTCTACGTCACCCACGACCAGGTCGAGGCCATGACGATGGGCGACCGCGTGGCCGTTCTGAAGGACGGGCTGCTCCAGCAGGTCGACACCCCGCGCAACATGTACGACCGCCCCGCGAACCTCTTCGTCGCCGGCTTCATCGGCTCGCCGGCCATGAACCTGGTCGAGGTCCCGATCACCGACGGCGGTGTGAAGTTCGGCGACAGCGTCGTCCCGGTGTCCCGCGAGGCGCTGTCCGCGGCGGCCGACGCGGGCGACCGCACCGTCACGGTCGGCGTCCGCCCGGAGCACTTCGACGTCGCCGAGACGGGCGGTCTGACCATGGTCGTGAACGTCGTCGAGGAGCTCGGCGCCGACGGCTACGTCTACGGCTCCACGACCTCCGCCGGGGGCTCTCAGGACCTCGTGGTCCGCGTGGGCGGCCGCCAGGTCCCGGAGAAGGGCTCCAGCCTCCACGTGGTGCCCCGCGCGGACGAGATCCACGTCTTCTCGACCTCCTCCGGCGAGCGGCTGTCCGACTAGCGGGTCCCGCAGTTCCCGTAGGTTTCGCGGTCGTTGGAGGGGCGTCCCGTCAAGGGGCGCCCCTTCGGCGTCCGTTGCCCGTGCGCCGCCCGTCCGGGACCGCGGACGGAACTCCGGCAGACCGGGCCATTCGGCCCCAACCGTCAACCCTTAATTCGAAAAACCACGTCGAACCATCCCCCGACAGGGTGACTAAATGTCGCCAAATCTTCACCGAGCGCTACTCTCGCCCTCGTGACCCACACTGCCCGCCGTATCGGCCGTTCCCTCGCCCTGGTCCTGCCCGTCGTCCTGGTCCTGTCCGGGACCCTCGCGGTCACCATGGTCCCCTGGGCGGACACTTCGTCCTCCCAGATCCTGACCGCCTCCGCCGAGGACGTCTCCGTCCCCGCGAAGCCGCGTGCCGCGCACGAGGTGTTGCGCGATCAGCTCGTCGGCGAGCTGCAGCAGGGCGGGCGGCCGGACGACGTCCTGACCCACCTCCAGCAGGAGGTCGACCGGCGGCCGTCGCTCGCCGAGCACTGCGTGGGGATCGCGCGGGCGGTGGGGCGGGCCGCCGTGGACGCGTACGGCCCGACGAAGGCCCAGTCCTTCGCCCGGCCCGTCTGCGACACCTCGTACGCCTCCGGCGTCGCCTCCATGGGCTGACGCACGCCACGTCCCTACGCTGGCCGTCATGACCGACGACCGCCGATCCGCTCCGCCCGCTCCCTCCGCAGCCGCGTTCCCCGCCGCCCCCACCCAGGCCGTCGTCCTGGCGGGCGGCCAGGGTTCGCGGCTGCGTCCGTACACCGACGACCGCCCGAAGCCGATGGTCGAGATCCCGGGGACGGGGGTGCCGATCATCGGGCACCAGCTGGCCTGGCTGGCCTCCGAGGGGGTCACGGACGCCGTGGTCTCCTGCGGGCACCTGGCCGAGGTGCTCCAGGAGTGGCTCGCCGGGGCCCGGTTGCCGCTGCGCGTGACCACCGTGGTCGAGGAGGAGCCGCTGGGGCGCGGCGGCGGTCTCAAGTACGCCGCCCGGCACCTCCCGCATCCCGCCGAGGCCTGGTACGCGACCAACGGCGACATCTGGACCCGGTTCTCGCTCCGCGAGATGGCCGCCTTCCACGCGGAGCGGGACGCCGTTGCCACCCTCGCGCTGGCCCGGCCGCGGATCCCGTGGGGGGTCGTGGAGACCAACGAGTTCGGGCAGGTGCTGGACTTCATCGAGGCCCCGCCATCGCCCTATCCGGTCAACGCCGGCGTGTACGTCTTCAGTGCCGAATTCACCGCGCTGCTCCCGGACTTGGGGGACCACGAGCGCACGACGTTCCCGCGCCTGGCCCGTGAGCGGCGCCTCGCCGGCTTCCCGCTGCCGCAGGGGGCCTACTGGCGGGCGATCGACACCGCGAAGGACCTCACCGAGGCCGCACGGGAGTTGGCGGCGCAGAAGGCCCTCTGAGGCCCTTCGCGGGGCCGACAGGTGCCCGTACGCCCGGTACGTACGCGGCTTCGCGCGCCCGGCACACGCACGGGGGCCCGGCACGCTCGTGCGTGCCGGGCCCCGGTTTCCCTGTGCCGGTGTCAGCCGATGAGCCCGCCGATCAGGCCCGGCTGCTTCGGGGCCGGAGCCCCGCCGCCCGTGCTGCTCCCCGCGGAGGAGGACGGCTGCTTCGGTGCGGAGGACTGGCGGGGGGTGCTGCGCGGGGTCTGCTGCTTGCCGGTGGTGCCGCGCGTCGCGGCGGGCGACTCGGAGCGGGTCCCCGAGGTGCCCTTGGAGGGGGTGCCGGAAGCGGTCTTCCCGGACTTGGCCGCGGGCTCGGTCGCGGTGGCCGAGGGCGAGGCGGACTTGGCCGGCGGCTTCGTGGGCTGCTGCTGTACGGGCTGCTGGCTGGCCGGTGCCTGCGGCAGCGGCCGGCCGGGCAGGTAGTTGCTGGGGGCCTCGCCCGGCCCGGGGACGGTGACGACGGTGGAGGAGCGGACGGCGCCGCCGAGGAGCGAGCCGACGAGCAGGGTGAGCCCGCACACGACGGCGGCCATGACGGCTCCGCGGCGCAGTACGCGCCGCCGCAGCCGCCAGACCTCGGAGCGCGGGCCGAGGGTCCGCCACGCCTCGCCGGCGAGGCGTCCGTCGAGGGAGTAGACCGGGGCACCCGCGATGATCAGCGGGCTCCAGGCGGCGAGGTAGATGATGTCGGGCGCGTCGTAGGCCGGGACGGTCTTCCAGCTCACCGTCATCAGCAGCGCGGCGGACAGCAGCGCCCCGAAGCAGGCGGCGAACCGCTGCCACAGGCCGAACACCGTCAGCACGCCCACGATGACCTGGAGGAAGGCCACGCTCAGGCCCGCGCCCACCGGGTGCGCGAGCGCGAAGTCGCGCAGCGGCTCGGCGAGGGCCCAGGGGGTGAGCGTGTGCAGCCAGGTGACCATCGAGCCGCGTTCGCCGCCGTCGAAGTAGACGGGGTCGCAGAGCTTGCCCATGCCGGCGTAGATGGAGATGAAACCGAGGAAGACGCGCAGCGGGAGCAGCACGACGCCGAGGTTCATCCGGCGGCCGGGGTAGTAGGAGGCCTGGCCGCGGGTGTCGGGTCCGGCCCGGCGGGAGTCGGCCCCGGGGCCGGAGCCGGGCGGCTCCTGCTGGTACGGAAGGTCGCGTACGGCGGCCAGGGGGCGGGTCTCGGTGGGGTCCCCGTAGCTGCGCTGGCCGATGACGGTCGGCGTGGCGACGGTGTCCTCGGCGAGGTCGTGGGCCAGGTCGACGCGGGGGATGACCTGGGTGGCGCCGCCGTCGTACTCGTCGTGTCCGCGGCCGGCCTCGCGGACGGCCTGGAGCAGGCCGCCCATGGCTGCGGCGTCGCCGGCGTCGGACTTGCCGCTCCAGACCACGGGGGCCCGGCGGCGGGTGGCCCCGGCGGCTGCCACCACGGCGCCACCCAGCACGGGTGCGCGGCCGGGGGCCCTCGCGGGCTTGGAACGCGCGCTCGGGCTCGGTGCGAGCCGCACGCGGAAGCTGGCGTGGTTGACGATGACCTGTGCGGGGTCGCACGGCACCTTGACCATGCTCAGCGCGGGCTGGTCGTCGAACCCTGACGTTCTGGTGTCCACACTCATCTAACCGAGTGATCAGTGGTTAGGACACTGCCTTGACGTCAGGGATGTGTCCGAGACCCGTCAAGATCAAGCCACCCCGCCCGAATCGGGCGGGGTGACACGCTCACGGGTCATGTTCCGTGAGCCAAGTGGATCAGTTGCGCGAGGGATCCGGCGTGCGGGGACCCGTCGCGCGGCGATCAGACGCGGCCGCGGTCGGCGCGGCGGCGGGCCGCCTCGTAGAGGACCACACCGGCAGCGACGCCCGCGTTGAGGGACTCGGCGCCGCCCGGCATCGGGATGCGGACGAGGTAGTCGCAGTTCTCGCCGACGAGGCGGCCGAGGCCCTTGCCCTCGGAGCCGACGACGATGACGACCGGGCCCGCCAGCTCGGCGAGGTCGTTGACCGTGTGCGTGCCTTCGGCCGCGAGGCCGACGATGGTGATGCCGGCCTTCTTGTAGTCCTGGAGGGCGCGGGTCAGGTTGGTGACGCGCGAGACCGGGGTGCGGGCGGCGGTGCCGGCCGAGGTCTTCCAGGCGCCGGCGGTCATGCCGGCGGCGCGGCGCTCGGGGATGACCACGCCGTGGCCGCCGAAGGCGGAGACGGAGCGGACGATCGCGCCGAGGTTGCGCGGGTCGGTGACGCCGTCGAGGGCGACGATGAGCGGGTCGTCGCCGTTGTCGTAGGCGGCCGCCGTGAGGTCCTCGGGGTGCGCGTACTCGTACGGCGGGACCTGGAGGACCAGGCCCTGGTGGTTGAGCCCGTTGGTCATGCGGTCGAGCTCGGGGCGCGGGGCTTCCATCAGGTTGATGTTGCCGCGCTCGGCGGCGAGCTGGAGGGCCTCGCGCACGCGCTCGTCGTTGTCGATGAACTGCTGGACGTAGAGGGTGGTGGCGGGGACGCCGTCGCGCAGCGCCTCGAAGACCGGGTTGCGGCCGACGACCATCTCGCTGGTGCCCTTGGGGCCGCCGCGGCGCGGGGCGGGGCGGCGCTTGGCGGCCTGGCGGGCCATGGCGCCCGCGATGCGGTTCGCCTTGTGCTTCTTGCGGTCCTCGGCCTTGGGCGTGGGGCCCTTGCCTTCCAGGCCCTTGCGCCGCTGGCCACCGCTGCCGACCGTGGCGCCCTTCTTGTTGGACGTGCGGCGGTTCCTGCGCTGGCTGTTCCCGGCCATGACCTCTACCTGTTTTCGTTGGTGCTGCGATATGTACGTATGAAGAGTGTGCCGCCCGGAGCGCCGGGCAGCACACCAAGCTCAGCTGCCCGGGCTCAGCGGGGGCCGAGCGTCCAGCGCGGACCCGTGGGGCTGTCCTCGATGACCAGCCCGGACTGCTGGAGCTGGTCGCGGATCGCGTCGGCGGTCGCCCAGTCCTTACGGCCCCGGGCGGACTCGCGCTGCTCCAGGACGAGCCGTACGAGGGTGTCCACGGCGCCGTGGAGCTCCTCGCCGCGGTCGGAGGCGTTCCCGGCGTCCCAGTGGGGGTCGAGCGGGTCCAGGCCGAGGACGCCCAGCATGGCCCGTACCTCGGACAGGCGCGCGATGGCCGCGTCCTTGTCGTCGGCGGCGAGCGCGCTGTTGCCCTGGCGGACGGTGGTGTGGACGATCGCGAGCGCCTGGGGGACGCCCAGGTCGTCGTCCATGGCCTCGGCGAAGGCGGGCGGGACCTCGCGCGCCGGCTCGACGGGTCCGCCGGCCTTCTCGATGACGCGCTGGTAGAAGCCCTCGATCCGGGCGAAGGCCGACTCGGCCTCGCGCAGGGCCTCCTCGCTGTACTCGATCATCGACCGGTAGTGCGGGGTGCCGAGGTAGTAGCGCAGGACGATCGGGCGCCACTGCTTGACCATCTCGGAGACGAGGACGGAGTTGCCCAGCGACTTGGACATCTTCTCGCCGGACATGGTGACCCAGGCGTTGTGGACCCAGTACTTGGCGAACTCGTCGCCGAAGGCCTGGGCCTGGGCGATCTCGTTCTCGTGGTGCGGGAAGATCAGGTCGAGCCCGCCGCCGTGGATGTCGAAGGCCTCGCCGAGGTACTTGTGCGCCATGGCGGAGCACTCCAGGTGCCAGCCGGGACGGCCGCGGCCCCACGGGGTCTCCCAGGAGGGCTCGCCGGGCTTGGCGGACTTCCACATGGCGAAGTCGCGCGGGTCGCGCTTGCCGGTCTCGCCGGTGCTCTCCGGCTGGCGGATGTTGTCGAGCTCCTGGCGGGAGAGCGAGAGGTAGCCGGGGAAGGACTTCACGTCGAAGTAGACGTTGCCCTCGGACTCGTACGCGTGACCGCGCTCGATGAGCCCGCGCATCATCTCGATCATCTCCGGGACGTGCCCGGTGGCGCGCGGCTCGTAGGTGGGCCGCAGGCAGCCGAGCGCGTCGTAGCCGGAGTTGAAGGCCAGTTCGTTCTCGTAGCCGATGGACCACCAGGGGCGGCCCTGTTCGGCCGCCTTGGCGATGATCTTGTCGTCGATGTCGGTGACGTTGCGGATGAAGGTCACGTCGTAGCCGCGGTACGCGAACCAGCGGCGCATGACGTCGAAGTTCAGGTACGAGCGGACGTGCCCGATGTGCGGGGCGGCCTGCACCGTGGCGCCACACAGGTAGATCGAGACACAGCCCGCGGTGAGCGGGGTGAAGTCGCGGATCTGCCGGGCGCTGGTGTCGTACAGGCGAATAGTCACGGCATCCAGGGTAGTGGGCCTGTAGCAGTGCCCCGCGACCCTTTCGGGACCCGGGGCACCTTTGTTGCCGAAGATGTACGGCCGCTACGGGGGATCAGGCCCGGTTCGTCCGGTACACGAGGGCCGTGGCGATGGCGGCGAGGCCCTCGGCGCGGCCGGTGAGCCCCAGCCCGTCGGTGGTGGTGCCGGACACGGAGACGGGGGCGCCGGCGGCGGCCGCGAGCGCCTTCTGCGCTTCTTCGCGCCGCTTGCCGATCTTCGGGCGCACGCCGATCACCTGGATGGCGATGTTCCCGATCTCGAAGCCCTCGGCGCGGACGATACGGGCCGCCTCCGCCAGAAGGGTGACGCCTGCGGCGCCGGACCACTCGGGGCGGGAGGTGCCGAAGTGCGCGCCGAGGTCGCCGACGCCGGCGGCGGAGAAGAGCGCGTCGCAGGCGGCGTGGGCGGCGACGTCACCGTCGGAGTGCCCGGCGAGGCCGTCCTCGCCCTCCCAGAGCAGGCCGGCGCACCACAGCTCGCGGCCGGCCTCGAAGGCGTGCACGTCGGTGCCGATGCCGACGAGCGGGATCAGGGGGGCGGTGTGCGTGGTCGGCTCAGTAGCCATCGGTGGCCCTCCTGCGGGCGAGTACGGCCTCTGCGAGGACCAGGTCGAGCGGGCGGGTGACCTTGAAGGCCTCTTCGTGGCCGGGGATCACGACGACGGTGACACCGAGCCGTTCCACCATTCCGGCGTCGTCGGTGGCGCCCTCGCCGTCGACGGCGATCGCGGCGTGCGCGCGCAGCAGGGTGGCGAGGTCGAAGCCCTGCGGGGTCTGGACGGCGCGCAGCCGGGCCCGCTCGGGCGTGCCGAGGACCGGCTCCGCCTCGCCGGGCTTGCCGGGCTCGACCTCCTTGACCGTGTCGGCCAGGGGCAGCGCGGGCACCACGGCGGGCGCTCCGTCGCGTACGGCCTCGATGACCGAGTCCACGGTGTCCACGGGGACGAGCGGGCGGGCCGCGTCGTGGATGAGTACGGAGGTGATGTCCGCGGGCAGCGCGTCCAGGCCCGCGCGGACGGACTCCTGGCGGGTCTCCCCGCCGGGGACGACCAGCAGCTCGGTGCGTTCGGGCAGCGCGTGCTCGCCCAGCAGCAGGCGCACTTCGGCGGCCTCGGCGGGCGGGGCCACGACCACCACGAGGGAGACCGCGCGGGAGCGGGCCATCGCGCGGACGGCGTGGATGAGCATCGGGGTGCCGCCGAGGGCCCGCAGGGCCTTGGGGGCACCGGGACCGAGGCGTACCCCCCGGCCGGCGGCCGGGATCACCGCGGCGGTGCGGTGGGGACGCGTTACGTCAGACATCAGTAGCTCCGAGCCAGGTTTGTGACTTCGGCCGACATGGGTATGGCCTCAAGGGTGCCGGGTGCGACGCCTCTCGCCCCTTCCGTGGACGACCGGTCGAGCGGGCCGCCCGGACCCGGCACGCCATCGCGACGGTGGCGGTGGCGTGGCGGTGAGGCAATAGGTACGGATACAGACATGCCGCAGCGCCCGGCAACAGGCCTCTCGTGGAGAGACCTTGTCATCGGGCACCGCGGCAAGCTGTGCACCACATGGCGCACGGGAACTCGCGTCAGGACGCGAGCACCTCGTCGAGGAGGGCCTCGGCCTTGTCCTCGTTCGTGTTCTCAGCGAGCGCGAGCTCGCTCACCAAGATCTGGCGTGCCTTCGCGAGCATGCGCTTCTCACCCGCGGAAAGCCCGCGCTCACGCTCACGACGCCACAGGTCACGCACCACTTCGGCGACCTTGATGACATCGCCAGAAGCGAGCTTCTCCAGATTTGCCTTGTAGCGCCGGGACCAGTTCGTCGGCTCTTCTGCATACGGTGCGCGAAGCACCTCGAAGACCCGGTCCAGCCCGTCCTGGCCGACTACGTCGCGAACGCCGACGAACTCCGCATTGTCCGCAGGCACACGAACCGTCAGGTCGCCCTGGGCGACCTTGAGCACCAAGTAGGTCTTGTCCACGCCTTTGATCTGACGAGTCTCAATGGCCTCGATCAGCGCGGCCCCGTGATGGGGATAGACCACGGTGTCGCCAACCTTGAACGTCATGTGACAGGTACCCCTTCCGTGGCTATCCAGGGTAACACGAGAACTGACTGTTATGAATGGCGTTTTCGCAGGTCAGGGCACATCTCGGGGCTTGACAACAGCAACACGAACGTGCTGCGGAGAGCTTCCGGAAGGGGGTATTCGCAGGTCGGGGGCGCTGCGCGGACCGGGCGAAAGGGCCACGCTACACCTGCCCGGCACCCCCATCAGTGTGACGTACATCCCGTTTTGCCGGGTTCCGAGTCGAGAAACCGAACTACTCCGTCCGACTGGCGGCCGCCCTCACCGGGCGGGTTCCGGCCCAATCCCGAATTGATCACTCGGCGGTGTTCGAGGGAATCCGGAAATTGATCAACCGGGGTCGGGCGCACGATATGCGAGCGCCACAAGATCGGCGCGGTGAACGGCACCGCGGAATGCAAGATCGCGGGGCGCGCCCAGGGCGGGGGCCGCGCTGCGGAGGGTCGGGTGCGGGGGCGGGGCGGCGGCTCGGTAACCTAAGCGCGCTGACACACCCTTAGAGCGGCTTTACCTCGGCCGTTCCGAGCGTCCACCCGCCCCTTCCGTTCGTCCAAGGAGTTGCCGCCGCCGTGAGCCGCAGCCTTCGACGCGGCGCCCTCGCCGCCACTGCCGTCGTGTTCTCGATCGCCTCGCTGGCCGCATGCGGTGCGGGCCGGGACGCGCAGACCCTCCAGATCAAGCCGGACAACGCCGCCGCCGCCAAGGGCCAGATCGAGGTCCAGAACGCGCTGGTGATCACCCAGGGCCAGAAGGGCGAGAAGGGCCCCGCGGTCGTCTCCGCGACGGTCTTCAACAACGGCACCAAGGCGGAGACCCTTGACGGCATCACCCTCCCGGGTGGCAAGGGCAAGGTCACGCTGAAGCCGGCCGAAGGCTCCGGCAAGGTCACCGTGCCGGCCCTCGGCTACGTGGTGATCGGCGGCAAGGGCAACGCCTCGGCCGTGATCGAGGACGGCGCCGCGACCGTCCGGGACGGCGAAGTGCAGAAGGTCGCCTTCCAGCTGAGCAGCACGGGTGGCATCGAGCTGGAGGCCTTCGTGGTCCCGGCCACCGGCCCGTACGCACCGTTCGGCCCGACCGCGGGCGCCAGCCCGTCCGGCTCCCCCTCGGGCACGCCGTCCGGCTCTCCCTCGGGCTCCCCGTCCGGCTCCCCGTCGGCCGGAGCCTCCGGTGCGGCCGCGGGTGCCACCCCGTCCGGCTCCGCCTCGGGCAGCGCCACCGGCACGCCGTCGGGTTCCCCCTCGCACGGCGCCGGCCACTGACGCAGGCCCCGTACGCGCACGGAAAGGGCCCCCATCCGCCTCGGCGGGTGGGGGCCCTTTCCGTTACGTCCGGCCTACGGCTCGAACTTGTAGCCGAGGCCGCGGACCGTGACCAGGTAGCGCGGCGCGCCCGGGTCCGGCTCGATTTTGGCCCGCAGGCGCTTGACGTGGACGTCCAGCGTCTTGGTGTCGCCGACGTAGTCGGCGCCCCAGACCCGGTCGATGAGCTGCATCCGGGTCAGTACGCGGCCCGCGTTGCGCAGCAGCATCTCCAGCAGGTCGAACTCCTTCAGCGGGAGGTCCACCTTGCCGCCGGAGACCGTGACCACGTGGCGGTCGACGTCCATCCGTACGGGGCCGGCCTCCAGGGCCGCCGGGGTGACCTCCTCCGGCTCGCCGCGGCGGCGCAGGACCGCGCGGATGCGGGCGACGAGCTCGCGGGAGGAGAAGGGCTTCGTGACGTAGTCATCTGCTCCTATCTCCAGCCCGACGACCTTGTCGATCTCGCTGTCCTTGGCGGTCACCATGATCACGGGGACGTTGGAGCGGCCGCGCAGCTGCCGGCAGACCTCCGTGCCGGGCAGGCCGGGCAGCATCAGGTCGAGGAGGACGAGGTCGGCGCCGTTTCGCTCGAACTCGTCGAGCCCGTCGGGCCCGGTCGCGGCGATGGCGACCTCGAAGCCCTCCTTGCGGAGCATGTAGGACAGGGCGTCGCTGAAGGATTCCTCATCCTCGACGACGAGCACTCGGGTCACGGAAGGACCTCCGGGGCAGGAATGGCTGGAGCGGTTCTGGGTCAGGCAGGGGTCGGGTGGGTGCGGGGGGCCGCCGCCGGGGCCGGGGCGGCTGCTTCGGGGAGTCGCAGGGTGAACGTGGAACCCTGGCCCTCCGAGCTCCATACCGACACCTCCCCGCCGTGCGAGGCGGCCACGTGCTTCACGATCGCAAGGCCGAGGCCCGTTCCTCCCGTGGCTCGGGAGCGGGCCGGGTCCACGCGGTAGAAGCGCTCGAAGATGCGCTCGCGGTCCTTTTCCGGGATGCCGATGCCCTGGTCGGTCACGGCGATCTCGATCAAGTCTCCCCCAGGTGCCGTCACCCTGCGTCCGGCGATGCCGACGCGGGTACGGGCGGGGCTGTAGTTGACGGCGTTCTCGACCAGATTTCCGAGGGCGGCCGCGAGCTGTCCGCGGTTGCCCCATACGCGCAGGTCGGCGGTGCCGCCCGCGGCCATGGTGATCTGCTTCGAGGACGCCGTGTGGCGGCAGCGGTCGATGGCCTCGGCGACCAGCGTGTCCACGCGTACGGGCTCGGCGTCCTCCAGCGGGTCGTCGTTCTGTACCCGGGAGAGGTCGATGAGCTCCTGCACGAGGTTGATCAGCCGGGTGGACTCGATCTGCATGCGGCCCGCGAAGCGGCTGACCGCCTCGGGGTCGTCCGCGGCGTCCATGACGGCCTCGGACAGCAGGGAGATCGCTCCGACCGGGGTCTTCAGCTCGTGGGACACGTTGGCCACGAAGTCGCGGCGTACGGCCTCGATGCGGCGGGCCTCGGTGAGGTCCTCGACCAGGAGGAGCACCAGGCGGGAGCCGAGCGGGGCGACGCGCGCCGAGACCGCGAGGGCCTCTCCCCGGCCGGTGCCGCGCCGGGGCAGGTCCAGTTCCACCTGGCGTATCTCCCCGTCGCGGCGGGTGTCGCGGGCCATGTGGAGCATCGGCTCGACGGCGAGCTTGCCGCCGCGGACCAGGCCGAGGGCGTACGCCGCCGAGCTGGCCTTGACCACCGCGTCTCCCTCGTCCAGTACGACCGCCGAGGAGCGCAGCACGGAGAGGACGGTGTCCACGCCGGGCGGCAGCACCGCGTTGAGGTCGGGGCGGATGGAGCTCCGGGTGGGGCGGGCCTGGTCGCGCTCGCTCCAGCGGAACGCCAGCATCGCGATCACACCGGTGCAAAGACCGGCGATCGCTGCAGCTGCGGCGACCGCCGCGTTCACGTCCATGGATCCAGGTTAAGCAGGCACAACGACACTTCCACAGCCGTTCGGGTGGCACCTCGAACAGTCGTCGCCCAGAGTTCACCCTGACGACGGGGTTGATTCACTTGTGGTGCCGGAGTCGGACGCGTTTGCGGCTCACCGTGTCAACGTGGGGCCGCTGGCCGCCCCGGCCCGCCCACGGGCAGTACCGCAGTAGTAGGTCGAGAGAGGGACACGAGACATGCGCGACGCGTACCACGAGGAACTGGACTCGATCGGAGAAGGCCTGGTCGAGATGGCCCGGCTCGTCGGCTCCGCGATCGGGCGGGCCACGACGTCCATGCTCGACGCCGACCTGAAGCTCGCCGAGAGCGTCATCGCCGCCGACCAGAAGGTGGACGACCTCCAGCACGACCTGGAGGCCCGCGCCATCGCCCTGCTGGCCCGCCAGCAGCCGGTCGCCACCGACCTGCGCATCGTCGTGACCTCGCTGCGGATGAGCGCCGACCTGGAGCGCAGCGGTGACCTCGCCCAGCACGTGGCGAAGCTCGCCCGGCTGCGGTTCCCGGACCGGGCCGTGCCGCGGGACCTGCACGCCACCATCCTGGAGATGGGGCAGCTGGCGCAGCGCCTGATGGCGAAGGCCGCCGAGGTGATCATCACGAAGGACGTCGACCTCGCCCTCCAGCTGGAGCAAGACGACGACGAGATGGACCAGCTGCACCGCACGCTGTTCCAGCACCTGATGGACGACCGCTGGAAGCACGGCATCGAGACGGCCGTGGACGTGACCCTGCTGGGCCGCTACTACGAGCGCTTCGCGGACCACGCGGTGTCGGTGGCCAAGCGCGTGGTCTACCTGGTCACGGGTGAGCACGCGGACGACCTGCAGCAGCCGACCCAGGTCGAGGGCGTCTGACCCCGGCACCGGAAGCGGGGGATCCGGACGGGGCACCCGGAGCGCGGGCCGCACCGAGCCCCAATGCGCCGTTGACGCGCCGGTACCGCTGGGCATGAATGAGGGCGAGGGCGGTCGTCGTACGAAGTCCCGTATGCCGCGGGGCACCGCCTTCTCCGAGGAGGAACCATGCCCGATTCCCCCGTCCCCATCACCCCCGAGCAGGAGCAGGCGCCGAAGCCGGAGCCGCTGCGGCTACCGCTGCTCGCGGCCTGCGGGTGCGGCTCCGGCTGCGGCTGCGGCTGCCAGTCCGGTGCCCCCTGCCAGTGCGGCGGCTGACGCCTCCGCCGGCTCCACGCGCACGACGGGCCCCGTCCGAGTTCCCTCGGTCGGGGCCTTTCGCGTGCGTACGCGCGGAACCGTCGCGTGCATCTGCCCGTCCTAGATTCTGAACGTGTTCGAATCGATCTTGGGGGCAGCGTGCCGCGGAAAACGAAATGGATGATCGCCCTGGCGGTCCTCTTCGTGGCCGTGGTGGAGGTGCCCGCCCTGGTCTGGTTCTGCGGGCTCCTCTACGCGATCGACCACGCGGGCGAAACGGAGACGCGCGCCACGGGGTGCGGGAGGGCCATGACGGCGGTCGGCTGGAAGCTGCCGCCCCGCGCGGAGCGCCAGGAATGCCTGGAGATCGACGACGCGGCCTGGCCCAGCCAGTGGTCGGGAACGTTCCGCATGCCCCGCTCCGAGGTCGCGGCCTGGATCGACTCCCACCCCGCACCGCGCTACCGGAACGCGCCGACCGCCGCCGGCTACGGCCGGGCGACCGGGGACGCGTACGGGCTCCACCTCGACCTCGATCACCCGCGCTCGCCCAACTTCGGGAACGGCGGGATCGACAAGGTGACCGTCGAGGTGCTGTGGGAGGGCGCGGACAGCGCCGCCGTCACGTTCAAGACCTTCAACGACTAGGCCGTGTCCGCAAAGTAGCGCCGGCCGCCCGGAGGGCGGGCCCCGCGGCGTCTGGTGCCGTGCATCGCAAGGCGGAGGGCCGCCCGTGTACTGGACGTACTCGGGCGGCCCGACAACGCGGCGAGGTGCGGTGCCAGGCGTCGCGGGGCAGGCGGGACTTTGCGGACACGGCCTAGGTCGTCCGGCGCACCGGCGCCTACCTCAGGAGCCAGTTCCGGGTCAGCTCCATGACCTCCGCGTGCGTGCGACCGCCGTGGTCGACGTGGATGAAGTGCTCGCCGATCCGCAGCGAGTAGGCCAGCAGGCAGCGGACCTCGACGTCGTCCTCGTCGGTGCAGATGGCGCGGAACAGCGAACGCAGGTACTCCATGCGCCGGTTGTCGGTACGCCGCAGCCGCCGCGCGACGTCCTCGTCGCGCCGGGCCCAGTCACGGATCGCGAGGTCGGCCGTGGTGCCCCGGACCGGCCCGTCGGCCGTCGAGGCGATCGCGAACAGCCGCTCCAGCCTGGCCCGCGCGTCTCCCCCGCCGCTCTCGACCTGCTCGATCACGGCCTCGGCGACCTCGTGCTCCCAGGTGTCGAGCATCTCGGCCAGCAGGGCGCCCCGGCTGCCGAAGTACCCGTAGAAGCCGCCCTTGCTGACGCCGAGCGCCTGCGCCAGCGCCTCGACGCGGACCGCCTCGGGGCCGCCGGCGGCGAGCGCCCGCAGCCCTTCCTCGATCCACTTTGCGCGCGGTGTGCGGGTCGCGCCCATGCTGTGCTCCTCCTCACGCGGCCCCCATCTATACGGTGCCGTATAGATGAGTGCTAGCCTCGATCTATACGGCATCGTATAGATAGGGGCCGACCGATGAGACTCCCCAAGACCGCGCACACCTCCCGCCCCTGGCGGGTCCACGAGATCGCCGGCGACTTCCGGGTCGAGGACGTATGGGCGCTACCGACCCCGGGCGGGCCCGACGACCTCGCACGCCTGGTGCGCCAGTTCGCGGACGGCAACGGGGATCCCGTCCCCTCCCCCGTGGCGCGCGCCCTCTTCGCGATCCGCTGGAAGCTCGGCGCGCTGCTCGGCTGGGACCGGCCCGACGACGGGGTCGGCACCCGGGTCCCGACCCTGCGCGACCGCCTGCCGGCCGACCTCCGCGAGGGCGAGCGGGGCCCCGACCTGCGGGCGGTCCCCTTCACCTCCGTCTACCAGACCCACGACGAGTGGGTGGCGGAGAGCGCGAACCGGACCATGCACGGCCTGCTGCACATCGGCTGGGTCCCGGACGGGAAGGGCGGCTACCACGGCCTGATGACGGTCCTGGTGAAGCCGAACGGGCGCCTGGGCGCCCTCTACATGCTGGCCATCAAGCCCTTCCGGTACCTCGGGGTCTACCCGGCCCTGCTGCGCTCGATCGGCCGCGAATGGCGCGAGAACGGCCCCGGGGCATGAAAAACGCCTCCCGCCCGCGCCGTACGCACGGACGGGAGGCATGATCACAAAGGTAACCCCTCCGGCCGACGACACCCTGTGCGTCACCTCGGAAGAACGCCAGTGAACCGGAGGCAGGGCGTGCGTTTCCCCTGGCCCGGCTCGTTGTCCGTCGCCCTCGGAGGGCCCAGAGTTGCCCCAGTGCAAGAAGTAGTCCAGGGAGGGGGCGGGTCCGGCCGGACGGGGGGTTGGGCGGGGCTGAACGGGGGGACCGGCGGGGTGGGGAGGTAACCGGGGGAACGGGCGGGGCGTTCCCCGCGCATGAAGCTGAATCGAACCTCGCTCGTCGGCGCTCTCGCCGGCGCCGTCCTGCTCCTCGGCGGTGCGCCCGCCCAGGCCGCCGACAACCCGCTGCTCTCGCTCCTCGACAACCTCAACATCTCCGACATCTCGGAGGTCGTGCACGTGCCGGTCGAGCGCGTCCTGAACCCCAACGTCGTCCTGTCCAACGGCAACGTCGCCGCGCTCCAGGACACGGCGGAGTCCCTGCTGGCCAAGCCCGCCGCACCGGCCGCCGCACCGGCCGTCGCCCCGGCCAAGCCCGCCGCCAAGCCCGCCGCCCCCTGCCCCCCCCCCCGCCACGCGAGAGGGCCGTTACCCCGACCACGGCGGCCGTCACGCCGCCGGGTCAGCACGAGGGGCCCTGCCCGGAGTCTCCGGACAGGGCCCTGCTCCGCGCACGCGCTCCGGTCAGCCGCCGCACTGGCACGGCGCGGGCCCCGGGTGGACCCGGGGCATGAGAATGCCTCCCACCGGCGCCGCATGCGCAGGTGGGAGGCATGATCGCGCGAGTTACTTCTTCTTGCCCTGGTTCTTGACGGCCTCGATGGCGGCCGCCGCGGCGTCCGGGTCGAGGTAGGTGCCGCCCGGGTTCAGGGGCTTGAAGTCGGCGTCCAGTTCGTAGACGAGCGGGATGCCGGTCGGGATGTTCAGGCCCGTGATGTCGGCGTCGGAGATGCCGTCGAGGTGCTTGACCAGGCCGCGCAGGGAGTTGCCGTGCGCGGCGACCAGGACCGTGCGACCGGCCAGCAGGTCCGGGACGATGCCGTCGTACCAGTACGGCAGCATGCGCTCGACGACGTCCTTGAGGCACTCCGTGCGCGGGCGCAGCTCGTTCGGGATCGACGCGTAGCGCGGGTCCGCGGACTGCGAGAACTCCGTGCCGTCCTCCAGGACCGGCGGCGGGGTGTCGTACGAGCGGCGCCACAGCATGAACTGCTCCTCGCCGAACTCCGCGAGGGTCTGCGCCTTGTCCTTGCCCTGGAGCGCACCGTAGTGGCGCTCGTTCAGGCGCCAGGAGCGGTGCACCGGGATCCAGTGGCGGTCGGCGGCCTCCAGCGCGAGCTGCGCCGTGCGGATGGCGCGCTTCTGGAGGGAGGTGTGCAGCACGTCGGGCAGCAGGCCGGCGTCCTTGAGCAGCTCACCGCCCCGGACCGCCTCCTTCTCGCCCTTTTCGGTGAGGTTGACGTCCACCCAGCCGGTGAACAGGTTCTTCGCGTTCCAGTCGCTCTCGCCGTGGCGGAGGAGGATCAGCTTGTACGGTGCGTCGGCCATGCGTACGAGCCTAGTGGACGCCCGGGGGCGCTCGCGCGCGGCGCCGGGTCCCGCCGGATTGACGGTGCGCGTCAATCCGGTGGCGCCCGGAGGCCTGCCGCTCGTAATGTGCACGCCGTACGAGTGATGCTTACACCACCGGGGGGATCCCTTATGTCAGCTGCCCGTTTGGCACAGGCCGCCCGGGGGAGCGTCTCCGGGCTCCCCCGGGCCTTCTGGTGGCTCTGGACGAGCACGCTGGTGAACCGGCTCGGAGCCTTCGTCGCCACCTTCATGGCCTTGTACCTGACCCTGGACCGGGGCTACTCGGCCTCCTTCGCGGGACTCGTGGTGGCGCTCCACGGACTCGGCGGCGTCGTCTCCTCGCTCGTCGCGGGCGTGATGACCGACCGCCTCGGGCGCCGGCCCACGCTGCTGGCGGCCCAGACGTCGACCGCCTTCTCGGTGGCGCTGCTCGGGTTCATGGAGCACCCGGCTGCGATCGCGGCCGTGGCGCTGCTGGTCGGCATGACCTCGAACGCCTCCCGGCCGGCGGTCGCGGCGATGATGGCGGACATCGTCCGCCCCGAGGACCGCGTACGGGCCTTCGCGCTCAACTACTGGGCCATCAACCTCGGCTTCGCCGTCAGCGCGACGGCGGCCGGGCTGATCGCGGAGTACAGCTACCTGGCCGGCTTCCTCGGCGAGGCCGCGCTGACGCTGCTCTGCGCGGTGCTGGTCTTCGTCAAGCTGCCCGAGTCGCGGCCGGACCGGCCCGCCCGGCCCGAGGGCGCGTCGGCCGCCGCCGCCGGCGAGGAGGAGCCCGCGATCGGGCTCGGGACCGTGCTGCGGGACGGGCGGTTCATGGGCGTGGTCGGGCTGTCGTTCCTGATCTCGCTGATCTTCACGCAGGGCTCGGTCGGCCTGCCGGTCGCGATGGGCTCCGCGGGCTTCTCGCCCAGGGACTACGGGCTGGTCATCGCCGTGAACGGGCTGCTGATCGTGCTGCTGCAGATCCCGGTCACGGCGTTCATCGAGCGGCGCGACCCGCAGAAGCTGCTGGTGGTCTCGGCGCTGCTGGCCGGGTACGGGTTCGCACTGACGGCCTTCGCCGGACCGGTGTGGGCGTACGCGCTGACGGTCTGCGTGTGGACGCTGGCCGAGATCGTGAACTCGCCGACCCAGATGAGCCTGGTCGTACGGCTCTCGCCGGTCCACGGGCGCGGCCGCTACCAGGGTGTCTACAACCTGTCCTGGGCGGTGGCCGCGCTGGTGGCGCCGCTGATGGCGGGCTTCCTGATCGACCGGTACGGGGCCGACTGGCTGTGGGGGGCCACCGGTGTCCTCGGCACGGTCGCGGCGGCCGGCTACTGGCTGCTGATGCGGGGTCTGTCCGAGGGCGACGCGGGTACGGGCACGCCCGTGGCCGGTGGTGCTCCCGCACCGGCGGCCGAGCCGCTGCCCGCGGGCTGACCGCGTCAGGCCAGGTGGCCGAAGATCGCGGCCAGCAGGACCCCGGCCGCGAGGAGGAGGACCGTCAGCACCGCCATGGCCGTCTTCTGCTCCGCCGTCACCTCCGCCTCCGGCACGGCCGTGCCGGAGGCACCCGCGTGGGCGGCGGCCGGGAGCGGCTCGCCGCCCTCGCCCAGCGCCCGTACCGTCCCCATCCCGTGCTTGAGGTGGTTGGCGACCAGCCACACGTTGACCGGGTACGCGAAGGCCAGGCCGGCCAGCACCGCCAGCGAGAAGGTCGCCCAGAAGCGCACGTCGCCGACGTCCCGCGCCCCCGGCACCTGGCTGCGCACGATCACGTTCACCGCGACCATGGCGCCCATCACGCAGTTCATCGAGAGCCACTCGGCGTACACCGTCGAGCGGACGGCCCGCACGTAGCTGCCGCCGAGCATGTCGCGCATGAACAGGGCCTGGAAGACCAGCAGCCCGAAGCCGAAGCCCACCGCGTACTCGAACAGGGCGTCGGCCCACGGCGGGAGGCCGAGCAGCGAGGCGACGACGGCCGCGACCATGATGCCGGTCGCGTCGCCGGCCACGCAGTGGATGGTCGAGCCGAGCGCCTGCTTCCACAGCGGCGCCACGAACCGCTCGTGGGTCCCCGGACGCGGCTCCTTGCAGGACAGCACGTAGAGCGCGGCGCCCACCGGGCCGATGTAGAGGGTCACCAGCACCCAGCCCCACTTCATCACCGTGAGCTCGGGGTTCTTGGTGAACGCGTCGTGGGCGACGTAGCCGGTGGACAGGAGGGCCAGGGCGAACCAGGTGTACATGAGTGCTTCGGCTGTGGTCCCGCTCATCCCGTCACGGTGCGGGCGTCCGGGCCCGGCCGGGCGGGCCGACACGCCTTCCCGCGCCGTTCGGTGCCGCGTGTCAGCCGATCGGAGTGCCGGGGCCGGCCGGTTCGCCCTGCGGGCGCGTCAGGTGCTTGAACGCGTCGAGGTTGAAGGTCGGCTCGCCGCGCGAGACCCGCCACTCGTACTCGCGCCGGATCGCGCTCGCGAAGCCCAGCTCCAGCAGCGTGTTGAAGGAGCCGTCCGCGGCCTCCAGGACCGTGCCGAGCAGCCGGTCCAGCTCCTCCGGGTCGACGACCGACAGCGGGAGCCGGGCCGTCAGGTAGATGTCGCCGAGGCGGTCCACCGCGTACGCCATGCCGTACAGCTTGAGGTTGCGCTCCAGCAGCCAGCGGTGGACGCCCGCCTCGTTCTCGTCGGGGTGCCGGATCACGAAGGCGTTGACCGACAGCGAGTGCCGGCCGACCTTCAGCGAGCAGGTGGTGCTCAGCTTGCGGGTGCCGGGGAGCTGGACGACGTAGGACCCCGGCTCGGGGCTCTCCCAGCTCAGCTCCGCGGCGGTGAGCGCGCTCTCGATGATCTCGGCGGTGTCAGCCATGGTGGGAGCGTACGCGACGGCGGTGATCATGCATGGCCGCGGTGTAGACGTCGGCCGTGCCGCCGGCCGCGGTGTCCCAGCCGAAGAACTGCGCGTGCCGCGCCGCCTGGGCGCCCATCCGGTCCGCGAGCGCCGGCTCGTCCACGAAGCGCCGCAGCTCGCGCGCGTAGTCCACCGGGTCGTGCCCGGGTACGAGGATCCCCGTGACCCCGTCGTTGACGGCGACGGGCAGCCCGCCGACCTCGGCGGCGAGCACCGGCGTGCCGGCGGCCTGTGCCTCTATCGCGACGAGCCCGAAGGACTCGCTGTAGGAGGGCATGACCAGCACGGACGCCGCCCGGAACCAGTCCGCGAGGCCGTCCTGGGCGACCGGCGGGTGGAAGTGCACGAGGTCGGCGATGCCGAGCTTCGCGGCGAGCTTGTGCAGGCCTTCCGGCTTGGCGAGGCCGCTGCCGCTGGGCCCGCCGACGACGGGTACGAAGAGGCGGCGGCGCAGCGAGGGGTCCCGGTCGACCATGACGGCGACGGCGCGCAGCAGGATGTCGGGGGCCTTCAGCGGCTGGATCCGCCCGGCGAAGAGGGGGATGACGGCGTCCTGCGGGAGGCCGAGGCGGGCGCGGGCGGCGGCCCGGCCGTCGCCGACGGTGAACCGGTCGAGGTTCACGCCGGGGTGGACGACGGCCACCTTGGCGGGGTCGGCCTCGTAGTGCCGGACGAGCTCGTCGGCCTCCTCGGCGGTGTTCGCGATGAGCCGGTCGGCGGCGGCCACGATCTGGGTCTCGCCTATGACGCGGGCGGCGGGCTCGGGGGTGTCCCCCTCGGCCAGTGCCGCGTTCTTGACCTTCGCCATGGTGTGCATGGCGTGCACGAGCGGGACGCCCCAGCGTTCGGCGGCGAGCCAGCCCACGTGGCCGGAAAGCCAGTAGTGGGAGTGGACGAGGTCGTAGTAGCCGGGGCGGTGGCCGGCCCAGGCCTGCATGACGCCGTGGGTGAAGGCGCACAGCTGGGCGGGGAGCTCTTCCTTGGCGAGGCCTTCGTAGGGGCCCGCGTCCACGTGCCGTACGAGGACGCCGGGGGCCAGGTCGACCACGGGGGGCAGCCCGCCGGTGGTGGCCCGGGTGAAGATCTCGACCTCGATGTTGATCGCGGCGAGCCGCTTGGCCAGCTCGACGATGTAGACGTTCATGCCGCCCGCGTCGCCGGTGCCGGGCTGGTGCAGTGGTGAGGTGTGCACGCTGAGCATGGCCACGCGGCGCGGCTTGCGGTGGTGGCCGACGGCCGGAAGGCGCAGGCGGGGCGGCTCGTGGCGGGTGGCACGGGCGGCGGCGAGGCGGCCACTGAGGCGGGACACGTACTGGCTCAAAGGACCAGTCCTCTCGGCTCGGACGGCGCACGCACGACGCTCGGACGGCATGACGGACCGCATGCCGGACGGCATGACGGCGAGGGCGCGGAAGACGCCCTGCAAGGAGTGCAACCCGGATGGCCGTCCCGCGCATTCCGGGGTGTCCGGTTTTCCTGGAGGTTTCCTCGTCTTCAGTGCTGCGCAGCGGGATTTTCATGGTGTGCGGGCCCTCCGCTTACCCTCGGCTCATGGCCTCCCGCAGTACCCCGCCCTCCAGCCGCGCGCCCGGCCGCCCCGTGGGCTCGGTGACGCGCGGGACGACCAATCCGAACCGGTTGCGCCGGATGGACCGCTGGATCGCGGCCACCCACGGGGCCGCGCTGCGGCGCGCGGAGGCGCCGGTCGCCGTGGACCTGGGCTACGGGGCCGCGCCCTGGACGGCGGTCGAGCTGCTGGCGCGGCTGCGGGACGCGGCGCCGCGGGTACGGGTGGTCGGCATCGAGATCGAGCCGGCGCGGGTGGCGGGGGCGAAGCCGTACGAGCGGGAGGGGCTGAGCTTCCGGCACGGCGGTTTCGAGGTGCCGCTGGACGGCGGGGCCCGCCCGGCGCTGATCCGCGCGGCGAACGTATTGCGCCAGTACGACGAGGAGCAGGTGGCCGAGGTCTGGGCGCGGCTGTGCGGGCGGCTGGCCCCAGACGGGCTGCTGGTGGAGGGGACCTGCGACGAGATCGGGCGGCGGCACGTGTGGGTGGCGCTGGGCCCGGAGGGGGCGCGCACGGTGACGTTCGCGACCCGGCTGGGCTCCCTGGAGCGCCCCTCCGACCTGGCGGAGCGGCTGCCCAAGGCGCTGATCCACCGGAACGTTCCGGGCGAGCCGGTGCACGCGTTCCTGCGCGACTTCGACCGGGCGTGGGCGGCGGCGGCCCCGTACGCCTCGTACGGGGCGCGGCAGCGCTGGATCCGGACGGCGCGGGCGCTGGCCGGCGACTGGCCGCTGGTGGACGGGCCGCGGCGGTGGCGGCAGGGGGAACTGACCCTGCCCTGGGAAGCGTTGCGCCCGGTGGGGTGAACGCGGCCTGCGGGGGAACCGGGGGCGGGGGCGTTCCGTTGAACCGTGCGGGGGTGGGAATGGCGTCCGTTGGGGCGGACAAGATCGGATCGCCATCCACAAGGGTGTTGGAATTCATCGACACGTGGCACCATCCCGATGGCAGCGAGAAGTTACTGATGAATAGTCAGATCTGAGACCGGGTCTGACTCGGGTGCCTGGGGGGACCATGGGAGCCGCAAGGCAACGGCGAGGCGCAAGTTCTCTCGTGCTGCTGTGCACGATGGCGATACTGACGGCGCCGGGCCTCGCGACGGGCATGGCGTACGCGGCTCCGGCCGCCCCGGTGGCCCCCGCGTCTCCGGCGGCCCCGGCCGCACCCCTCCCCGAACCGGGCGGCAAGTCCCTGGAACAGGTCCGCAAGGAGATCGAGGAGCTGTACCGGCAGGCGGGCACCGCCACAGACGCCTACAACCTCGCCGAGGCCGAGACCAAGGCCCAGTCGGACAAGATCGTCGAGATCGCCAATCTCGTCGTCGCCGGCAAGGAGAAGATCACCGCCCTGAAGAACCGGGCGGGCGCCGCCGCCCGCGCCCAGTACCGCACGGGCGGGATGCCGCCGGGCGCGCAGCTGGCGCTGAGCGACGACCCGAACCACTACCTCGACGGGGCGGGCCGGCTGCGCCAGGGCGAGAAGGCCACCTCGGGCATGCTCTCCGAACTGGACCGGACCCAGGCCGACTTGCAGCGCTACGCCGAGGAGGCGAGCCAGCGCTGGGCCACCCTGGAGGCCAACCGGGTCAAGTCGGAGGAGTCCAAGAAGCAGATCGAGGAGAAGATCAAGGCCGCGGAGGAGCTGGAGAGCAAGCTGGAGGCCGAGGAGAAGGCCCGGCTGATCCAGCTGGAGCAGGAGGCCCAGTACAAGGCGCAGACGGCCTGGCTGTCGACGGGCGCGATGAAGGACGTCAACGGCGCGGCCACGGAGGCCGGCAAGCGGGCCGTGCAGTTCGCCACCGCCCAGATCGGCAAGCCGTACAAATGGGGCGCCGTGGGCCCGGCGTCCTTCGACTGCTCCGGGCTGACCTCCCAGGCCTGGCTGGCGGCGGGCCGGGGCATCCCGCGCACCTCGCAGGAGCAGCTGCGGCTGCTGCCGAAGGTGGCGGTGAAGGACATGCGCCCGGGCGACCTGATCATCTACTTCGACGACGCGACCCACGTCGGCATGTACGTCGGCGACGGCGCGATGGTCCACGCCCCGCGCCCCGGCCGGAACGTGACGCTGGCGGGCGCGGGCTCGATGCCGATCAAGGCAGTGGTCCGCCCTGACGCGTAGGCCGTCTCTTTCGGATCTTGTCGGCCGAGCCCGCGGCGTCCGGTGCCGTACATGGCAAGGCGGAGGAGCGCATCGTGTACTGGACGTACTCGGGCGCCCCGACAACACGGCCAGGTGCGGTGCCGGGCGTCGCGGGCCCGGCAAGATCCGAAAGAGACGGCCTAGCCCCTGCGGGGTCGCTCGGCGGCGGGTCCGGGGCTCGGCGGCGCCGGGGCGGCGGATCGTGTGACGCAGGCAACCCGGCGGGGCTCGGACACGTCTCGCTGAACGGGACGGAACGCGGCCCCGCCGTGACCTTTGTCATCCAGTGAGGCCGATTTTCCCCCGCGATAACCGCATATGACGGAGGCCCTCACCGAGGACGGCATTCCGTTTGCCGGGCCGGGACCGCTAGGGTCTGCCGGACGAGCGCACCCTCGGGGGGAGGGAAGGAACCGGAGACGATGCCCGTACCCGTACCGCGGCAGAGGGACACCTCGGCCACGGAGAGCGGTCAGGCCGTTCTGCTGACCGCCGCCCCGGCCACAGCCGCCACGGGCGTCGCGCAAGCGACCCCTCAAGCGACCCCCCACACGACCCCGCTGACCCTCCTGGTCATCGAGGACGACCCGGCCGGCGGCCTCACCGTCCCCGAGATCCTCGACGCCGACGGCCACCGCATCCGGCTCCGCACCGCCCGCAACCTCACCGAGGCCGAGCGGCTTCTCACCCCCGACGTGCACTGCATCCTGCTCGACCTGTCCCTCCCGGACGCCAGCGCCCGTACGCCGGGAGCGGCGGCCAACGGCTCGGCCAACGGGACCGCCACCGCCACGGCCGTGGACGAGCTGGTCGCCCTCCGCCAGGTGCTGCGCCTCGCCCCGCGCCACGCCGTCCTCGTCCTCACCGGCGAGGACGACGCCGAGCGCGCCGCCGAGGCCGTACGGGTCGGCGCCCAGGACTTCCTCTTCCGGGACGAGCTGGACGGCCGGCTGCTGAGCCGCGCCATCCGCTACGCCGTGGAGAGAAAAAGGGCGGACATCGCCCAGTACAAGCTCGCAGAATCGAAACTGCGCGCCCAGGAGAACGCCCGTCTGGAACGCGGCCTGCTCCCCACGCCCCTGCTGGAGGGCTCCGACCTCCGCTTCGCCGCCCGCTACCGCCCCGGCCGCAGCCGGGCCCTGCTCGGCGGCGACTTCTACGACACCGTCCGCACCCCCGACGGCACCGTCCACGCCATGATCGGCGACGTCTGCGGCCACGGCCCCGACGAGGCCGCACTCGGCGTCGAGCTCCGCATCGCCTGGCGCGCCCTGACCCTGGCCGGCCTCTGCGGCGACGACCTGCTGTCGACCCTCCAGGAGGTCCTGGAGGTGGAGCGGCCGTGCGAGGAGATATTCGCGACGCTGTGCACGGTCGACATCGCCCCGGACGGACGCCGCGCCGGTCTGTGCCTGGCCGGCCATCCGGCCCCGCTGATCTCGCGGCCGGGCCGCCGCGCGCGGCTGCTCCCGTACGAGAACAGCGGCCCGGCCCTCGGGCTGCTGCCCCGGGCCCGCTGGCCGCGCCGCCAGGTGGAGCTCGGCGGCACCTGGAGCCTGATGCTCTACACCGACGGCCTGATCGAGGGCCACATCGGCGAGGGCAAGGAACGTCTGGGCCAGGACGGCATGGTCGACATGATCAACCGCCATCTGGACCGCGGGCTGAGCGGTGAGGGCCTGCTGGAGGCCTCCGTCACCGAGGCCCGCCGGCTCAACGGCGGCGAGCTGACCGACGACGTGGCCGTGGTCCTGCTCTCCCGCGCCGAGGGCTGAGCCCGCCGGGCCCCGGCTACGGCTTCCGGCCGCAGGGCGCCGCCTACCGTCCGCCGTTGTAGGGCCCGTACGGCCCGTCGCTGCTACTGCCGCCGCGCCGGCCGCCACCGCCCGAGACCTGCTTGAGGGCCGGGCGCACGTCGACGAAGAACACGATGGTCGCGACGAGACCGGCGATCTGCAGGAACAGCATGCCCAGGAAGAAGTCCACGGCCACGGTGACGCCGAGGATGACCAGCCAGAAGGTCTTGCTCTGCTTGTCGGCCGCCCGGTACGCGTCCTCCCGCGCCACCAGGGCGAACACGAAGGCCACGACGGCGAGCACCAGCATGACGAGCCCGAGGAACGGGATCACGCCTCGATCGAACCCTTCCATCAACATCGCTTCGACCGCCTTCTCAGCTTCTGCTTCGCACTTCCGATGCCGCCCGACTCCACGCTACCGGCACAGGCCCCTCCATGAACCACAACGGGCCGGGCACCTGAAGGGTGCCCGGCCCGCCGTCGCTCATGCGGCTGCGCTTCAGCTCGCGTCGCCCGCCGTGACCGCGGCCTTCTTGGCCGTGCTCTTGCGCGCGGTGGTCTTCTTCGCGGCGGGCTGCTCCCCGTCGGCGGCGTCGGCCACCGGCTCGGCCGTCGCCGGCTCCGCCTCGGGCTCGACGGCCACGGCGATGTCGACGATCTCGGCGGAGACCTCGCCCCGCCAGGTCCGCACGGCCTGCTCGCCGTGCACGGCGACCTTGTCGTACGTCTCCTTGGCGCGCACCGCGTACTCGGCGGCCACGCCGACACCGCGCAGCGCCAGGTCCTGGGCGGTCTCCCCGAGCTTCTTCGGGTCGATCGCGCCGAGCACCTCGGCGAACTTGGCGGTGACCGCCTCCTGCACAGCCTTCGGGTCCGTGTTCTTCACGGCCTCGATGCGCGCGGGGGCCTCTGCGCGCAGCTGCTCGATCAGGTCGGGCACCTTCTTGGCCTGCTGCACGGCCAGGTCGGCGGTGCCGGCGGCGAAGTAGAGGGGAGTGGGGTCGGTGAGGGTCTTCTTCAGGTCATCGGCGATGGCCATGTGCTGGTCCTCCCGGATCAACTTCAGTTCGTCTTCGACGGCATCTCGTCGGTGGGCACTTCGAGCGCGTTCTCCTTGCGGAACGACTCGTAGATCTGGAGCAGCACCTGCTTCTGCCGCTCGTTGATGGAGGGGTCGGCGAGTATGACGGCTCGCGTCTCCACCTCGTCCGGGTCCCGCTCGTCCAGGATCCCGGCCTGCACGTACAGCGTCTCCGCGGAGATCCGCAGCGCCTTGGCCAGCTGCTGCAGGATGTCCGCGCTCGGCTTGCGCAGCCCACGCTCGATCTGGCTCAGGTACGGATTCGACACCCCCGCCTGCTCGGCCAGCTGCCGCAGCGAAAGCTGAGCCTGCCGACGCTGCTCACGGAGGTACTCGCCGAGATTTCCGACGTTGAGCGATGCCATGCTCAGATCCTGCCCGACCTTGCTAACTATTGCAAGCGACATGCTTGCAGCATCTCCCACCCGGCGGCGGGCGGCGATCCGTTCAGTCGCCGAACTCGAGCCCGGGCCGGGTCCACAGGGTGAGGTCGCTGCTGGTGGCGACCGCCAGGGTGCGGCCGGAGGGGGAGAACCCGGCTGCGCGGAGCTCCGAGTAATCGGAGTGGAAGACGTGCCACCAGCTCCCTCCCGGCGGGCCTTCGTGGGCCCCGCCGTCGACGGAGAGGACGACGCGGTCGCGGGGCCACTCGGGGCTGACCACGTCCAGGGTCCAGCCGTCCGGTGTGGTGCGGTGCAGGCCGCCGCCGAAGAGCCCGGCGATGCGTACCGGGGCGCCGGCGATCGGGCCGAGCCCCGGGCAGGCGAGGTCCGGGTGCGCGTCGGGGGTGCTCGTGTCGAAGTCCGGGTCCCGGTCGCGGGCGATCCTCTCGCCGGTGACCGCGTCGAAGAGTCCGTGGCCGGCGCTGGACACGACCATGACGAGGTCGTGCCCACGGTCGGGGTGGACGGCGAAGCCGATCCCGAGCAGGCCCCCGATGGGCGTCCGGCGGTCCGGCACCGGCCGCCAGGGCTCCGGGGCCGGCAGCACGGGAGCGGCGACGTAGCGCTCGCGCAGCCTCTGCTGGTACTCCGTGATCAACTCGTCTCCTCGGTTCCCGAACCACGCGTACGTCTTCTTGCGCCGGACCCGCTCGCCTACGGGATCGAGAGCCGCACCTCCGGCAGGTAGCCCGTCGGAGGTCCCGGCCGCGGCAGGCTCACGCCGGGGTGCGGGCCCGGCCCGAGGGCCTCCAGGACCTCGGCGGCCGGGTACCCGAACAGGTCGACGCCGTGGAGGACCACCGGGACGGCGGACGGCCCGGCCGGTTCCGGCCCGCACCGGCCGAGGTGGACGGCCGCCAGACCGTGGCGGTCGTGGCCGGTGCGGCCGAGGCGGTCCGGGCAGTCCCCGTAGGCGAGCAGTTCCAGGCCTTCACAGCGGGCGGTGAAGGCCCAGCCCGTCCCGCAGACCCAGGTGTCCCGCACGTCCGCCAGGGTCGCGACGGCCCACCGGGCCGCCCGCCCGGACATGCCGAACCGCAGGACGCCCGCCCGGTGCGGCAGGGCCAGACCCGTGCGCGGCAGCACCTCGAACACCGCCGGGCCGCCGCGCGGCGTCAGGCCGTGCCGATGACCACCGTCGCGTACAGCTCCTCCGAGGTCACCGCCCGGACCGCGAAGCCCGCCGAGGTCAGGGCCGAGGCCGTCGACGGGGACTGGCGGGCGCTCGTCTCGATCAGCAGGTGGCCCCCCGGGGCCAGCCAGGGCAGGGCCCCCGCCGCCACCCGGCGGTGGATGTCCAGGCCGTCGGCCCCGCCGTCCAGGGAGACCAGCGGCTCGTGGTCGCGTGCCTCCGACGGCATGAGGACGATCTCCTCCGTCGGCACGTACGGGGCGTTGACCACCAGCACGTCCACCCGGCCGCGCAGCGAGGGCGGGAGCGCCGCGTACAGGTCGCCCTCCCACACCCGGCCGCCGTACGGGGCCACGTTGCGCCGCGCGTACACCAGCGCCGCCGGGTCGATGTCCGCCGCGTGCAGCTCCACGCCGCCCGGCAGTTGCGCGGCCACCGCCGCGCCCAACGCGCCGACCCCGCAGCACAGGTCCAGTACCACCGCGCCGGGCCGGGCCAGTGCCACCGCCTCCCGCACCAGGAACTCGGTGCGCCGGCGCGGCACGAAGGCCCCCGCGCCGACCTCCATGCGCAGCCCGCAGAACTCCGCCCAGCCGACGACGTGTTCCAGCGGTTCGCCGCCCACCCGGCGGGCCAGCAGCTCCGCCAGGTGGTCCGCGCCGGTGGCGGCCCCGGTCAGGAGCTCCGCCTCCTCCTCCGCGAAGACGCAGCCCGCCGCGCGCAGGGATTCCACAAGTGATGTCACAGAGATCGTTCCTCGGTCCTCGGTACTCGGTACTCGGTACTCGGTACTCGGCAATCGGTACGCAGCCCCCGAAGGCGGTCAGAAGACGTCCGGGCACCACGGGCGGCGCGCGGTGCGGAAGACCGCGTCCGCCAGCGCGGCCGCACCCGGCCGTTCCTCCGTGACCCGTCCCAGTGCGGCCAGCCGCACCGCGGACGCGTCCCCCAGGTACAAGGAGCCCAGCTCGGCCACGTCCAGCCGCAGGTCCGCCGCCTCCTCGGTCCGCTCGCACACGCCGGTGCCCGCGTCCAGCCGGTAGCGGCCGGCGGCCGGCCCCGTCCCGTCCACGACCTCCAGGACGAGCACCCCGGGCACCTCGTACGTCCGCGCGCCCAGCGCCCGTACGACGTCCAGGACCCGCACCCACAGGAAGTCGGCGGTCGTGACGACACGGGCGGCACGCGGGTCGGGCAGCAGGTTCGGGAGGAGGTCGTCGGGGGCCCGGTGGCCGGTGCGGACCTTCAGCACCCAGTCGATGGAGCACAGGAAGTGCCACAGCGCCCGCTCCGCCTGCGGGGTGAGCGCCAGCAGGTCCTGCACCTGCACGGTGTTCTGCGGGACCTTCGCGTCCGTCCAGTGGTCGTCGGCGGTGTAGACGGCCACGCCGGCCACCTCGCCCTCCGCCGTCCGGTACACGGCGTGGAACTTCTCCTTGTAGGGCCGGTGCGACATCTCCTCCAGCCCGGTCGCCAGGTTCCACCAGCGCTCGTTCCGGTTCACGGCCCCCGGCACGGCCGCCCGCACCTTGTCGTGGAGCCCGGGGCCGAACCGCCGGAACTCGGCGGCGTCCACCAGGTCGATCCGCCCGCCGTCCTCGGGCGTCGACCACCGCCGGTCCAGCCCGGCGCGCGGTACGTCGATCTCCCATTCCGTGAGGGTGGTGGCGGGCCCGAACCCGTACCGCCCGTAGATCGGGTACTCGGCGGCGATCAGCGTCGCCAGGGCGTCGCCGCGCTCCCCGGCCGCGGCGAACTCGGCGGCCATCATCCGGGTCAGCAGACCCTGGCGGCGGTGGGTGGGCAGCACGCCCACGTTGGAGACGGCGGAGACGGGGACGGCGGCCCCGCCTGGCACGGTCAACTCCTGCGCGAAGGAACGGAAGGCACCCACGCAGCGGCCGGTGTCGGAGTCGAACGCGCCCTGGGTGCGGGCGAAATCGTTGCCCTTGGCGCGCTGGGCGACATCGGAGTCGGTCACCCGGGTCGCGGTCAGGAAACCGGTGTGAACGGCGCGCAGCCAGTCGTGGAGTTCGGATTCGGCGATCGGCCGGACGTCAGCACTCATAGCGGCCCACGCTAATCGCCCGACCGGCGCGGGTCGCCCGAATTTTCTACGCCAGCAGGTCGTCCACCTGCGCCTCGCCCTCCCGGTACCGCCGGGTGATCTCCGCGGTGCAGTCGTCCACCGTGCGCTGGAGCTGCTGGCGGCGCCGCGAGACCTGCTGCTCGTAGCGCACCAGCCGCCCCATCCCGTCGTGCAGTTCGTCGTCCGTACGGGCGCCGAGGTCCGAGAGCTCCACGTCGGCCAGCATCTCCGCGGCCAGCAGCCGGTACTCCTCGCTGTGCGGGGTGCCGAGCGTGACGTGCCGGGCGGAGGCGCTGCGGCTGGAGGGGGCGTCGGCGAGGATCACCGAGAGCCGGTCCACCACCGGCGCCTCGGGGTCCGTCCGCCGGGCCAGCTCCGCCCGCAGGATGTCGATGCGGCCCTGGAGCAGTCTGCGTACGTAGCTCAGATCGGCCTCGTCGCGCTGCGCGTCACGGCGCAGCGCGCGCAGTTCCGGCAGCCCGAGCGAGGTGGCCGCGCCCGGCGGCCCCTGCGTCTCGGCCGTGCGCTGCGCGGGCGGTCGTACCGCGGCAGCTGCGACGGAAGCGGGTGATGCAGGTACGGAGGTACCAGATGTATTCATACGAACGGGTCCGTCCCCTCGACCGGTGCGGCGCACCCGCACCGCCTGCGTGCATCGTGCCACTCCCCGTGGCCCGGGTGCAGTCCCACTCCACCCGATCGGCCCCGGACGGGTGCAAGCCTGGTACACAGGTGGTATGCGAGCAGTGGTGCAGAGGGTGGACGGCGCGAGCGTCGTCGTGGGCGGCGAGACCGTGGGCGAGATCGTCGGCGAGGGATTGTGCGTGCTGGTGGGGGTGACCCACGACGACACCCCGGAGAAGGCGGAGCTGCTGGCCCGCAAACTGTGGTCCGTACGGATCCTGGAGGGCGAGAAGTCCTGCAGCGACAACGGCGCACCGCTGCTGGTGATCTCCCAGTTCACGCTCTACGGCGACGCCCGCAAGGGCCGCCGCCCCACCTGGAACGCGGCCGCTCCCGGCCCGGTGGCCGAGCCGCTGGTCGACGAGGTCGTGGCGCAGTTGCGCGCGCTGGGTGCGACGGTGGAGACGGGCCGGTTCGGCGCGGACATGCGGGTCTCGCTGACCAATCACGGCCCGTTCACCATCGTCATCGACATCTGAGGCGGTCAGGGCGCTACGACGACCTCCTGCGCGGCGGCCGTCTTCCCGGCCAGCAGCGGCGCGTCGACCGGCACGTTCCGCTTGACCAGCGCGAGCGCGATCGGACCCAGCTCGTGGTGGCGGACGGCCGTGGTCACGAAGCCCAGCTGACGGCCCTCCTCCCCGTCCGAGGCGAGTCGCACGGGGGTGCCGTGTGCCGGGAGCAGCACCTCCGAGCCGTCCAGGTGCAGGAAGACCAGGCGGCGCGGGGGCTTCCCCAGGTTGTGGACGCGGGCGACCGTCTCCTGGCCGCGGTAGCAGCCCTTCTGCAGGTGCACGGCGGTGCCGATCCAGCCCAGCTCGTGCGGGATGGTGCGGTGGTCGGTCTCCTGGCCGAGCCGCGGCCGGTGCGCCTCGACGCGCAGGGCCTCGTACGCGAGCAGGCCCGCGGCCGGGCCGTGCCCGGCGGCGAAGGACTCCAGCTCGCCGCGGGGCAGGAAGACGTCCCGGCCGTACGCGGTCTCCCGGACGATGTGCTCCTTGTCCCGGGTGACCTCGGCGATGGAGCCGGCCGGCAGGTGCACGACCGCGAACTCCTCGGTGCGGTCGGCTACTTCGACGCGGTAGAAGAACTTCATGGACTCCAGGTAGGCGATCAGCTCGCCCTGGGTGCCCGGCTCCACGTGCGCCCACGTGGTCTCGCCGTCGTCGACGAGGTAGAGCGCGTGCTCGATGTGCCCGTTCGCGGAGAGGATCAGCGCCTCGGTGGCCTGCCCGGCCGGCAGCTCGGTGAGGTGCTGGGTGAGCAGCAGGTGCAGCCAGCTCAGGCGCTCCGGCCCGCTGACGGTGACGACTCCGCGGTGCGAGAGGTCGACGAAGCCGCGCCCCTCCGCGAGGGCGCGCTGTTCGCCGTACAGCTCGCCGTAGTGGGCGGCGACGCCCTCGTCACGGCCTTCGGCCGGTACGGCGCCGGGGAGATGGAGCAAGGGGCTGCTGGTCATGGGACCAAGCGTACGACCCTGCTACGGCTGAGCGGCACGCTGCTTGGCAGCGCACTTGCGGCACAGACCGAAGATCGCGAAGTGCTTCATGTCGGTCTCGAAGCCGAAGGCGGTACGGAGCTTCGCCGTGAACTCGGCGGCGATGTCCACGTCCGCCTCGATGACCTCGCCGCAGTCCCGGCAGACCAGGTGGATGTGGTGGTGCCGGTCGGCGAGGTGGTAGGTGGGGGCCCCGTGCCCCAGGTGGGCGTGCGAGACCAGCTTGAGCTCCTCCAGGAGCTCCAGGGTGCGGTAGACGGTGGAGATGTTGACCCCGGAGGCGGTCTTGCGCACCTCGACGAGGATCTCGTCCGGCGTGGCGTGCTCCAGGGAGTCGACCGCTTCGAGCACGAGCTGGCGCTGCGGTGTCAGCCGGTATCCGCGCTGCCGCAGGTCGCTCTTCCAGTCAGAGCTTTCGGTGTCCACGCCGCTCCCCACCCGGCCAGTGTATGCGCGCGAAGGGGACCGCGGGCGATCCCGCGGTCCCCTTTCGCACAGCCTTGCGTACAGCGCCGTGTACAGCCGGTGGGCTCAGCGGAAGAAGGCGATGCCGTCGTCCGGCATGTCCGGGAGGTTGCGCGCCATCTCGGCGACCTCCTCGGGCGTGACGACCTTCTTCAGCTGGGCCGACATGTACGGGCGCAGCTCGACGTCCGGGGTGGCCTTCTCGCCGACCCACATGAGGTCGCTCTTGACGTAGCCGTAGAGCCGCTTGCCGCCGCTGTACGGACCGGAGGCCGCGGTGCGGGCGACCGCGTCGGTCACGAGGTCGATCTGGGGCTTCTGGTCGGCGAGCTCGCCGTACCAGACCTCGACGACGCCCTGGTCACGGACCATGACGATCTCGACCTTGCGGTCCTTGTCGATGCGCCAGTAGCCCGACTCGGACTCCAGCGGGCGCACCTTCTTGCCCTCGGCGTCGAGGACCCAGGTGTGGGAGGTGTACTCCAGGAAGTCCCGGCCGTCGTGGCTGAAGACGACTTCCTGGCCGAAGTTGCACTTCTCCTCGCCGGGGAAGTCGAAGACTCCCGCACCCTCCCAGTTGCCGAGGAGGAAGGCGAGGGGGACGAGGCCCGGGTTCAGGTCGGACGGGATCTGGATCATGAATGGCTGCTCAGGCGATCTGTCGGAGGGGTTCCGGGGCGGTCTGCTGGGCGGACGCTCAGCGCTGACCCTGGTACAGCTTCTTGACGGCCAGGCCGGTGAAGGCCATGACGCCGACGCAGACCAGGACCAGCAGGGAGGTGAAGACTGCCTCAAGCACGGGGTGCTCCTCGGAATTCGTTCGGGGGGTACGGGCCGGTTCCCAAGCCTACTGTCCCGGGGCCGGGCGCACGGTGTGAGGTGGCCCGTAGCCCCGGGCCGGCCGGGGGCTCGGCCCGGGGGCCGGCCCGGCGGGTCAGCTCAGCAGCTGGCTCTGCAGGATCACCGACTGGTGGAAGGTGACGGGGGCCACCTCGCCCTTGCGGGTCTGGATGACCATGCCCAGGACATCACCCGTCCGGAGGCACCCGATCTTGGTCTGCTCGTCCCCGAGGACGGGCTTCACTTCCTGGTAGATGCTGAGTTCGGTGCCGTCGAAGTTGGCCGCCCCCGGGAAGTCCAGCGTGGTGCTGTTCATCTGGGTGTTCTTGGCCTTGCTCCAGACGTCGTCCAGGTCCAGGGCCGAGACACCGTTCAGCTGGGCGTTGCTGTCGCAGCCCTTGAACGCGTCCACGAAGCCCGAGGAGTGGAAGCGCAGCAGGTACACGTGCGTCCGCGTGCCGTCCGCCGTCGTCCAGCCCCGACCGGTGATCTGCCGCAGCCCGTCCCATTCGAGGGACTGCTTCAGCTTCTCGCGGGCCTCGGGCGTGTACTCCTCCAGGAAGGCGTCGGGCGACACCGCCCCGTCCTTGTCCACCTTGACCGTGTCGTCGGCCTTGGCGCCCAGGGGAGCGGGCAGCAGCAGGCCGTTGAGCTGCGCGTAGTGCGTCCCGTCCTTGTTGTCCGGACCCTGGGGCACCGGGGCGCCGGCGGGCAGCGCGGGCCGGGACAGCTCCGGGAACGTCCAGCGGCCGTCGTCCTCGGTGGACAGGCCCGGGACGTCAGTGCGCTCGGGCACCGTGATCCCGTACGCGACCCCCGTACCGACGGCGGCGAAGACGGCGACGGCTGCGGTCCAGCGCAGGGCGGCGAACAGGGCCCGCCGGTCCTTGGGCGGGGCGGGCGCGGCCGCCCAGGGGTTGGCCTCGGTCACGGCCTCGGGCGCGGGCTCGGCCCAGGGGTTGGCCCCGGTCACGGCTCCGGGGGCAGCCGCGGGCGCGGCCTCGGGGGCGGCGGTGGCCTCGGGGGCCTGCGGGGCGGGCGCGGGCACGGCGGCGGGCGCGGGCACAGCCTCCCCCTCGGTGCCGGTGGTGGTCTGCTCGCTCACGCGGACTCTCCGGGGGACTTGAGGTGGTCGAGTTGCTGCTTGAACAGGCCCGCGGCGTCCTTCACCGCGAATCCCTTGCTCCCGTACATGCGGAAGGTCACGAGGACGTCCCCTTCGACGGCCACGCAGTCGAGGGCGTCGATCTTCTCCTTGCCGTCCTTCCCGCCCTTGAGCGAGTCGTCCAGCCCGCACTTGGCCTGCGGATGGCCCTCGACCTGGGGCGCCTTGCCCTCGGCAGCGGTGAACTCGATGAGCTTCTTGGCGAACTCACCGAACTTGACGAGCTGCTGCGGATCGGCCTGGACGAGCCGGATCTCGGCGACCGCACCGCCGTAGCCTTCGCCGCGGGCATAGCTGCGCCCGGCCATGCCCTTGAGCTTCATGTCCGCCAGCACCTTGTCCCGCTCGGTGCGCTCGCTGCTGGAGAGGCCCGTACGGGCGTCCTTGAAGCTCTGCAGCGCCTTGTCGCTCGGGAGGTAGTAGAAGTTGCCCTCTGGGTCGAGGTCGGGGCCGGGCCAGTAGTCGGCGGGCATCGGCATCAGCTTGCCCGTCAGATCGTTGGGGGGCACGGACGGCACCGGGGCCGCCGAGCCGCCGGTCGTGTGGTTCTCGGGCACCCAGTACCGCGTCGGCGAGGTCCGGTCGGCGTCCGCGAGCGCGGCCGCGCCGGCGACACCGGCGCCCGCGAGGACGACGACGCCCACGGCCGCCGAGACCAGTGCGAGCGTCCTGCGGTTCGTCTTGCGCGCGGGCGCGGCTTCGGGCGCGGCTTCGGGCGCGGCCGCCTCGGCCGCCGCGATCACGGGCCGGGCCGCGGGCTCGGCCGCCGCGGGCGCGGGCTCGGTGTGCTGCGCGGGCTCCGGCACGGCGCCGGTTGCGTTCTGCTGCTCGCTCACAGCCGCTCCATCTGTCGCTTGGCCAGCTCGGCCAGGGTCTTCTCGTCGATCTCGCCGCGGTTGTTCGTGTACTCGATGCTCGCCACGATGTCGCCGCGGCGGATCAGGGCACGGCCCTGCCGGATCGGGTGGTAACCCGGCTCCTCATGCGCCTTGGAGTCGATCCACATGTGCCCGAAGTCCGCCGGAGCGCCCGGGAGATCCTTGCCCGTGTTGCCCGCGAAGTCCTTGTTGGGCATGTACTTCACGATGTCCGTGTAGAAGTCCTCGGCGCCGAGGCGGTCCCGGAACTGGATCAGGTTGATCTCGATGAAGTTCCGGTCGTCCTCGGCCCACCGGGCGGTGGCGAGGCGCTTGGCGTGCCGGACGACCGAGCCGACCCCCTCGGACGGCTCGAGGAAGTAGCTCGCGGAGAAGGTGTCCGGGGACACGGGTCCCGAGAAGCTGTCCTGCACGCCGCCGGGGACGTCCACCAGCTTCTTGGCCAGGTCGTCGTCCGCCTTGTGCCAGCGGTTGGCGTTGATCGAGCGCCGGCTCGTCGCGTCGTTCATGGCGGCCGGCGCCGGCTCGGCCATCTTCTGCTGGGCCAGCGGCGGCAGCGGGGTGGGCTCGCGGTGGTACTGGACCGCGTAGCCGGTGATCGTCCCGGCGAGGACGCCGAGCGCTGCCGCGCCCGCGATCAGGAGAGCCGTGCGCCCCACCCGGCGGCGCGGGACCGAAGTGTCCGACTCCGGTGCGGTCTCCCCCTCTTTCCGCGTCTCCGGGATGGTCTGTTCGTGTTCCAAAGGGGTCCCCCACAGGACTGCAGGCGCGAGTTGGTTACCCGCGCGTACCCCTTGACCCGCACCACGACGGAGCAGTTGTACGAAGGAAGATCACATTCTCGTCTCGCGAGGTTTCAATCCTCGTGACGCCGCTTTCCGTCCAGTTCGTCCCACCACTCGTCGGACTTCGGATCGCCCGAGGGGTCGTCCCACCAGCGGTCGTCCGGGCCGCGCCGGTTGGCGATCATCGCGGCGACCGGCGGGATGACCATCGCGACCACGCACATGGCCACCGCCGCCTCCACCGACAGCAGGCGCACGAAGGTCCAGGCGGAGACGAAGAGGACCAGGCATCCGCCCATGAGCAGGAAGTAGGCGCGCCGGCGCCGGGCGTACATGACTCCAGCGTAGATCCGGCGCCCCCGCGCGCAAGGGCGCGGACGGACACGGACGGACACGGACGGACACGGACGGCACGAAGGGCCGCACCCCGTTCCAGTGGCGTCCAACCCCCGGGGGTGCGGCCCTTCGGCCGTTCGATCAGGCGATCACCTGTGTGCGGTGCTCAGACCGCGATCGCCACGTCCGTCACGCCGCCGGCCTCGGCGACGACCACGGCACGGTCCGCCTGGGCACCCGGGACGAGCGCCCGCAGCGTCCAGGAGCCGGTGGCGGCGTAGAAGCGGAACTGGCCGGTCGCCGAGGTCGGGACCTCCGCGGTGAACTCGCCGGTCGAGTCCAGCAGGCGGACGTAGCCGGACACCGGCTCGCCGTCCTTGGTGACCTGGCCCTGGATGGCGGTCTCACCGGGCTTCAGCGTCGCGAGGTCGGGCCCGCCGATCTGTGCTCCACACATGTTCTCTGTCCTGTCCTAGAGAGGTCGTACTACGAGGGCGTCGCGTGCCCGGTCGTCCGTCTGGATTACTTGTTGGCGCCGAGCTCGATCGGCACGCCGACGAGCGAGCCGTACTCGGTCCACGAACCGTCGTAGTTCTTGACGTTCTCCTGGCCCAGGAGCTCGTGCAGAACGAACCACGTGAGCGCGGAGCGCTCACCGATGCGGCAGTAGGCGATGGTGTCCTTCGCCAGGTCGACCTGCTCCGCCTGGTAGAGGGCGGTCAGCTCGTCGTCCGACTTGAAGGTGCCGTCGTCGTTGGCGTTCTTCGACCACGGGATGTTGCGGGCGCTCGGCACGTGGCCGGGGCGCTGCGACTGCTCCTGCGGGAGGTGCGCCGGGGCGAGCAGCTTGCCGGAGAACTCGTCGGGCGAACGGACGTCGACCAGGTTCAGGGAGCCGATCGCGGCCACGACGTCGTCGCGGAAGGCGCGGATGGAGGTGTCCTGGGCCTTGGCCTTGTACTCGGTGGCCGGGCGGTTCGGGACGTCCTTGCCGTCGACCAGGTCGCGGGAGTCGAGCTCCCACTTCTTGCGGCCGCCGTCGAGGAGCTTCACGTCCTGGTGGCCGTAGAGCTTGAAGTACCAGTAGGCGTAGGACGCGAACCAGTTGTTGTTGCCGCCGTAGAGGACGACGGTGTCGTCGTTGGAGATGCCCTTGGCGGAGAGGAGCTTCTCGAAGCCCTCCTGGTCCACGAAGTCGCGGCGGACCGGGTCCTGGAGGTCGCTCTTCCAGTCGATCCGGACGGCGTTGGTGATGTGGTTCTTGTCGTACGCGGACGTGTCCTCGTCCACCTCGACGATGACGACATTGGCGTCGTTCAGGTGGGCCTCGACCCAGTCGGCGTCTACGAGGACGTCGCTGCGGCTCATGGTGTTCTCCTCCGGGGCAGTGTGCGGCGGGGCTGTGCTGGTAACGCGGTAACGCGTGCTGCGTGCCTGCGGGTGCGCTCGAGGTCCTGCGCGGGGAGGCGTCAGGGGATCAGGAGGCTGGTGCGGTCACGCGGGAAAGGCCGTGGGGCCGTCGTCCGGTCGATGGAGCGGATGCGCTCACAGTTCACATGGATCGACAGAGCATGGCGGCGACGCGACACAGGTCTACTGCCCGTCGCTTCGTGAGGTCCGCCTGCTGATGCTTCATAGCCATGGATCGTAGGGACGAATCAGCCGCCCTGTCACCGGCGTGTCATATAGCGAGACAGGATCGTCCGAATATTGGGATAAGAGGCCCCCGGGCGGCCGCCGCGCCGCCCCCGGGGCCTGCCGTACGGCCCGTCCTTCTGCGGATCGGACCGCACCGTCTCACGATCCGGCCACCACCACGTTCGTACCGCCCAGCGTGAGGTGCACACCGGCCTCGTCCGAGGTCAGGGACGAGAGCTGGAGCCCGGCCGGCAGGCCGCTGCCGAGATCGCGGTCGAAGTCGGTCCTCTTGCGGATCTCCTTCTCGACCACCGGAACGCCCCCGCCGGGCACCTCGTCGGCGCGCACGCGGACGATCTTCCGGCCCTTTCCGCCCGGTGCGTCCTCCAGGGTGACGGTCGACACCACGCTGTGCGTCAGCACCTTGCCGAGGACGTTCACGGACGCCGTGACCTTCACCTTGCCCGGCGCGCCGCCGTAGGAAAGGGTCGCGCCGGTCTGCGAGGCGGTCGTCAGGTCGGCGTACGTGATGAGGGCGCTGCCCTCGGCCCGGTCGGCGGTGCCGCCGCTGTAGTCACCGTTCAGCTTCACGCCCCGGAAGCTCGCGTCCAGCTCCGACAGCCGCGTCTTGCGGTCCTCGGCGGTGATCTCGACGCCCCGCAGCTTCAGGTCGACCCGGTCGAGGTCGCGGCTGAGCACCTGGGTCAGGAAGGGGAAGCCGTGGACCTCCACCTCCGAGGAACCGGCCAGGCCCTGCCGCGCCTGTATTCGGTCGGCCAGCCGGTTCTCGACGTAACTCGCGGCCCAGCGGTCCACCCCTACGAACAGGGCCCCCAGAACCACTCCGACGATCACAACGACACGCAGGAAACGCACGTTCCCTCCCCCTACTAATCGGTACGTGCGTTCTAGTTGACCATGCCCGTCGTCGGGCAGGGATCAGCTCACCACCCGGCCGATCAGGTACACGGCGGGGGCGGCCGCCGCGAGCGGCAGGGCCACACCGGCCGTCATGTGCACGAACTTCGACGGGTAGTCGTACGCCGCCACGCGCAGCCCGACCAGCGCGCACACCCCGGCGGCGAGGCCGATCAGCGCCCCGCCCGCACCGACCGGGGTCAGCCCGCCGACCGCGATACCGGCACCGGCGGCCGCGGCCAGCGAGACGCCGACCGAGGGGGCGGTGGGCAGCGGCAGCGCGCGGGCGAAGACGGCGACCGCGACGGCGGCCGCGCCGACCGTGGCGGCGGCGGAATCGGCCGCGAGATAGCCGGCGCAGATGATGGCGAGCGCGGCCGAGGCCACCGAGGCCATCAGCCCGTACATCCGCTCGTCGGGATCGGCGTGGCTGCGCAGCTGCAGGACGAGCGTGAGCAGCACCCAGGCGCCGAGGGTCCCGACGATCGCACCGGGTCCGTTGGTGGGGTCGACGGCGAGCACGGCCACGTCGGCGACGACGGCTCCGGCGAAGGCGAGGGCGATGCCCTGGCGGGCGGGCCACATGCCGTTGAGGCGGAACCAGCCGGCCGCCGTGAGGCCCTGCAGGGCGATCAGCGGCAGGAGCAGTGCGTACTGCCCGAGGGCGGCGGCCACGGCGAGCAGCAGCCCGAGGACGGCGGTGAGTATGGCCGACTGCGGACCGGGGTCGATGATCGGCGACCGGCCCTCGGCGCGCGCCTGGGCGGGGTCGACGGCGCGCAGGGTGTTGCCGGCCAGGGTGGGCGGGGACCAGGAGGTGATCTCCAGCGGCTCACCGGTGGCCCCGGCCGGTTCCTCGTCCGGGGCGGACGCCTCCACCACCGGCGGCAAGTACGCGGTCTCCTCGACCGGCGGCGACTGCCGGGGCTGCTGCCGGGGCTGCTGCCGGGGCATGTACTGCCCGTCGTGCTCGGGGCCCGGGTAGGGCGGCAGGTAGGCCGTCTCGGCAGCCTGCGGCCAGCCCTGCCCCGGAGCCGCGGCGGGCGCCGGATCCTGGGACCCGTCCCGGTACCAGCCCTCCGGAGCCACCGCCTGCTGGGGCTGCTGGGGCTGCTGGTCGTGCTCGGGGCCCGGGTAGGGCGGCAGGTAGGCCGTCTCGGCGGCTTGCGGCCAGCCCTGCCCCGGAGCCGCGGCGGGCGCCGGGTCCTGGGACCCGTCCCGGTACCAGCCCTCCGGAGCCACCTGCTGCGGGTACGGCTCCGGGGCCGGGGCCGGGGCGTAGCCGCCGGCGGCGGAGCCGTCCGGCCAGGGGCCCGGGGCGGCCGGGGCCGCCTGCGCCTCGTCGCGGAACCAGCCCTCGGGCGCCGCCGGCTGCCCGGGCACCGCGCCCAGCGGCGGATGGACCGGCTGGTAGCTGGTGTCCCAGGTGTCGGACTGCCAGGTCTGGGTCCCGTACGGGTCCTCCTGCTGCTGGTGCTGCTGGTCCTGCTGGTGCTGCTGCGCGTACTGCCGGCGCTGCTGTTCTTCAGGCGTACTCATCGGCTCCCGCTCACCCGCCCGCGAACGGCGGGAGCACCTCGACGGTGCCCCCCTCGGTCAGCGGGACGGAATCATGCGGGCGCTTGCCCACAGGCTCGTCGTTCACGAGGAAGGAGCAGCGCAGCAGCACCCGGGTCAGCTCACCCGGGTGGCGCTCCCGCACGGCGTCGAGCGCCTCGGCCAGTGTGCGCGCCGAGTACGGCTCCTCCGCCGTCTTGGCCGCGGCCTTGGCCGCCGCCCAGTAGCGGATGGTTCCGGTTGCCACTGCTGCTCCTATCGTCGGCTCTCTACCGTCGGCCTCCATGATGGCCCCTCCCACCGCTGACCCCGGCGTGCCCCGACGCGCCGGGTGTGCGCCGGGGCGGCCGGAGGTACCGCACGGCGGGCCCCCGTTCCGGTGAAACCCGGGCTTACGCAGGGCGGGAGCGTGGCATGAACCACAGAAGTGGAAGCGGAAGAGGCCTCGGCCACGCATCGACGGGTGGGCTATTCTGCTTGGCGAGAGGATCCGGGCAACGTTGCCCCCGGGTCCTTTTGTGCTTTCAGCACGTTGAACGAACCGAGAACAGTGGTATCCATGCGGACCCCAGGGCGCGGGGAGCGCGGGGACGCCGGGCAAGACGTACGAAGCAGTACCACGCATGTCCTCGACGGGACCGAGGAGGAACCGACGTGATGGACCAGCGAACCGTGCACCACCGTCCGACCCGGGCAGGTGGTCGGTCGTGAGCTCTCTCCTGCTGCTCACCAACGCCCTGCAGCCGTCGACCGAGGTGCTGCCCGCCCTCGGCCTGCTGCTGCACAACGTCCGGGTCGCCCCGGCCGAGGGCCCTGCCCTGGTGGACACCCCGGGAGCCGATGTCATCCTCGTGGACGGCCGCCGCGACCTGCCGCAGGTGCGGTCGCTGTGCCAGCTGCTCCGCTCCACCGGACCCGGCTGTCCGCTGATCCTGGTCGTCACCGAGGGCGGCCTGGCGGCCGTCACCGCCGACTGGGGCATCGACGACGTCCTCCTGGACACCGCGGGTCCCGCCGAGGTCGAGGCGCGGCTGCGGCTGGCCACCGGCCGTCAGCAGCTGGGCTCGGACGACTCCCCGATGGAGATCCGCAACGGCGACCTGTCGGTGGACGAGGCCACGTACTCCGCCAAGCTCAAGGGGCGGGTGCTGGACCTCACCTTCAAGGAGTTCGAGCTGCTCAAGTACCTCGCCCAGCACCCGGGCCGGGTCTTCACCCGCGCCCAGCTGCTGCAGGAGGTGTGGGGCTACGACTACTTCGGCGGCACCCGGACCGTCGACGTGCACGTACGGCGGCTGCGCGCCAAGCTCGGCCCCGAGCACGAGTCCCTGATCGGCACGGTCCGCAACGTCGGCTACCGCTTCGTCACGCCGGAGAAGGTCGAGCGGGCGGCGGCGGAGGCCGCGGCCCAGGCGGCGGCCAAGGCCGCCGCGCAGACGGCCTCGCAGGCGGCCGCACCGGCTGCCGCGCAGTCGGCTCCGGCCGTCACCTGATCGGCCCAGACGGTGTGAGCATCCACTCGGCAGGACGCCCTGCCCAGAGGTAGGTCACCCCGCGTAGACTGCCGCGCGTGGCCAAGGTGACGCGGGATGACGTTGCACGACTTGCGGGTACGTCGACCGCCGTCGTGAGCTACGTCATCAACAACGGACCCCGGCCGGTCGCCCCGGCCACGCGCGAGCGTGTCCTCGCCGCGATCAAGGAGCTGGGCTACCGCCCGGACCGGGTCGCCCAGGCGATGGCCTCGCGGCGCACCGACCTCATAGGCATGATCGTCCCGGACGCCCGGCAGCCGTTCTTCGCGGAGATGGCGCACGCGGTCGAGCAGGCCGCAGCCGAGCGCGGAAAGATGGTGCTGGTCGGCAACTCCGACTACCGCACCGAGCGCGAGGTCCACTACCTGCGGGCCTTCCTCGGCATGCGGGTGTCGGGGCTGATCCTGGTCAGCCAGGGCATGAGCGAGCAGGCCGCGTCGGAGATCGAGGCCTGGGACGCGCGGGTGGTCCTCCTCCACGAGCGCCCCGAGGCGATAGACGACGTCGCCGTCGTCACCGACGACATCGGCGGCGCCCAGCTCGCCACCCGCCACCTGCTGGAGCACGGGCACGAGTACGTGGCCTGCATCGGCGGCATCGAGAACACCCCGTCCGTCGGCGACCCGGTCGCCGACCACGTCGAGGGCTGGCGCCGGGCCATGCAGGAGGCCGGCCGCTCGATCGAGGGCCGGCTCATCGAAGCCCCGTACAACCGCTACGACGCGTACACGGTCGCCCTGGAGGTCCTGGCGCGGCCCGACCGGCCGACGGCCATCTTCTGCGCCACGGACGACCAGGCGATCGGTGTGCTGCGCGCCGCACGCGAGCTGCGCATCGACGTGCCCGGGGATCTGGCCGTCGCGGGCTTCGACGACGTCAAGGAAGCCGCCCTCACCGACCCGCCGCTGACCACGATCGCCTCGGACCGCCCGGCGATGGCCCGCGCGGCCGTGGACCTGGTCCTGGACGACGGCCTGCGCGTGGCCGGCTCCCGACGGGAACGCCTGAAGCAGTTCCCGTCGGCGCTGGTGGTCCGCCGGTCCTGCGGCTGCCGCTGAGCGCGGGTCACGCGTCCAGCGTGCACGGCATCAGCAGGGAGAAGGCGTCCTCGGTGCCGGCGCGCAGGAGCACCAGCGGGGCCTTGGGGCCGACGTACTCCAGCAGCATGTCGTCGCCCACGGCGAGCGCGTCGAGGAGGAAGGCGGGGTTGACCCCGACCCGGTCCCCGGCGGAGGCGGCGCCGCTCCCGTAGGTGTCGTCGGCGTCGGCGACGGCCACGGTGTCCGTCAGGACGAGGGCGCACCTTTCGCCGCCCTGCCCGGCCAGGGCCTGCCGCAGCGCCGGCACGTCCAGCGGGATGCGGCGGCCCTCGGGGAGCCGCATCAGGCGGCGGTGGTCGGGGAACTCCTCGCCCAGGCCCTGCCCGGCGACCCGGCGGCCCTGCGTCTCCAGCTCGACCGCGTCCCCGTCCACGGTGAGCAGGGCCGGGCCGTCGTCGGTCAGCAGGGCCCGCATGGCGTCCACGAGCGGGGCGGGCACGGTCAGCTGGACCCGCTCGCCGCCGTGGCCGGTGGTGGACGCCCGGGCCACGGCCATCCGGTAGCGGTCGGTGGCCACGACGTGCAGGTCCGCCCCCTCCACGTCGAAGTGGATCCCACCGAGCACCGGCAGCTCGGGATCGGTCCCGACGGCGAAGCGTACGGAGTCCAGCGCGGCCGCGAACTGCGTGGCGGGCACGGTCAGCCGGGCGGTGCGGGTGGTGGTGGTCATGGTGCTCTCCTTGTGTCCGAGGCGTGCGCGTACCGCGGAGAGCGCGCCGCGCGCGTCGGCGAGCTCGCGTTCGAGCCGTCGCAGGTGCCCGTCCAGCAGCCGGGGCACCAGGCCGGTGTCCCCGCCGGACCAGGCCGCCAGGACCAGCCGGATGTCCGCGAGCGGCATCCCCGCCTGCCGGAGCCGGGCCAGCAGCCGGGCCTCGTCGAGCTGTTCGGGCGCGTACCAGCGGTATCCGGTCGCCGGGTCCACCCGGGCGGGCGGCAGGACGCCCGCCCGGTCGTAGAAGCGCAGCGCGCTCACGCCCAGCCCGCTGTCGCGGCCCATCTCGCCAATGCTGTGCATCTCGCTCTCCACGCTTGTGACTCTGGGACCTCCACCAGGTCGAGGGTCAAGGCCGGTTCTCATGTCGGTCGCGGGCGGTTCTGTCGGGCTTCTCAGGCCCGACTCAGGAAGCTCTCATGATCCGCGGTCAGAGTCGGTGCCATGACCGACAGCTTTCGCCGCGAAGGCGAGTACCCGCAGGAGAACAGCCCGGCCCAGCACGCGCCGTTCGGCGAGGACTGGCAGCGCGGGCACGACAGGCTGACGCAGGAGGCCGGAGCCGGGGCCGGGACCGGGACCGGAGCGGGGGCCGGGGCCTACCCGCCGCCGCCCCCGTACCCGCCGGCCGCGCCCGGCTGGCACGAGGCGCACCTGCCGCCGGTCATCCGGGGCGAGACGGTCCCGGCGTCCGCGGCCGCGGACGGCGGCGGCGGCGGGGGCGAGGGGAGCGGCGAGGGCGGCGGCCCCGGCCGGCCCGCCCACGCCGCGGCGCCCGCACCCCGTGCCAAGCGGCCGGTCGCGCTGCTGGCCGCCGTCGCGCTCGCCGCGGCCCTGGTCGGCGGCGGCACGGCGGCAGCCGTCCAGCAGCTGATGGACCGGCAGGCCGGCAGCACCGGCGGGGTCAACGGCACCAACGTCTCGCAGTCCAGCTCCGGCACCGTCGCCGGAGTCGCCGAGCAGGTCAGCCCCTCGGTCGTCCGGATCGACGTCCGCACCGGCTCCGGCCAGGGGACCGGCTCCGGCATCGTCCTCAGCGCCGACGGCGAGATCGTCACCAACAACCACGTGGTGAGCGGCGCCGCCCAGGTCCAGGTGACGATGAGCGACGGCAAGAAGTACCCGGCCAAGATCGTGGGCACCGACCCCGACAAGGACCTGGCCCTGATCAAGCTCCAGGGCGCCTCCGGGCTCAAGCCCGCCGCCCTCGGCGACTCCGGCGGCGTCAAGGTCGGTGACCAGGTCGTCGCCATCGGCTCGCCCGACGGCCTCACCGGCACCGTCACCAGCGGCATCGTCTCCGCGCTGAACCGCGAGGTGAAGGTGCCCAAGTCCGAGCAGCAGTCACCGCAGGGCCGGCAGCAGGGCGAGGACAGCTGGCCGTTCTCCTTCGGCGGCCGCCAGTTCAACGGGGACACCGGCTCCGACACCACCTCGTACAAGGCCCTCCAGACGGACGCCTCCCTCAACCCCGGCAACTCCGGCGGCGCCCTCGTCGACATGAACGGCCGGATCGTGGGCATGCCGTCGGCGATCTACTCCCCCGCCTCCGGCAACTCCGCCGCCGGCAGCGTCGGCCTCGGCTTCGCGATCCCCGTCGACACGATCAAGGCCGACCTGGACTCCCTGCGCAAGGGCGGCCCCGGCGGCGCGGGCTCCTCCGACACGGGCACCGGCTCCGGCTCCGCCGCCAACGGCTTCGGCACCAGCTTCTGACCCGCCCGTGCGAGGCTGGAGGCGCCGTCACGTGCCGCACTCCACGGCCGACCACCACCCCTGGGAGATCCATCCATGAATCCCGCCGAAGGCGAAGCGCGGATCCTCGTCGTCGACGACGAACCGGCCGTACGCGAGGCCCTGCGCCGCAGTCTCGCCTTCGAGGGGTACGCCGTGCAGACCGCCGTCGACGGGCTCGACGCCCTCGACAAGGCGGCCTCGTACGCCCCGGACCTGATCGTCCTGGACATCCAGATGCCCCGGATGGACGGGCTGACGGCCGCCCGCCGGCTGCGGGCCTCCGGCAGCCTCACACCCATCCTGATGCTCACCGCCCGCGACACCGTCGGCGACCGCGTCACCGGCCTCGACGCGGGCGCCGACGACTACCTCGTCAAGCCCTTCGAACTCGACGAGCTCTTCGCCCGCGTCCGCGCCCTGCTGCGCCGCAGCTCCTACGCCGCCGCGCAGGCCCCCGGCGAGAGCCACGAGGACGCCCTGACCTTCGGCGACCTGCGCATGGACCTCGCGACCCGCGAGGTCACCCGGGGCGGGCGGCCGGTGGAGCTGACCCGGACCGAGTTCACGCTGCTGGAGATGTTCCTCGCGCACCCGCGCCAGGTCCTGACCCGCGAGCAGATCCTCAAGACCGTCTGGGGCTTCGACTTCGAACCCAGCTCCAACTCCCTGGACGTGTACGTGATGTACCTGCGCCGCAAGACGGAGGCCGGCGGCGAGCCGCGCCTGGTCCACACCGTGCGCGGGGTCGGCTACGCGCTGCGCGCCGGCGAGAGCGGGCCGGAGTGAGCCCGGTGGCCAGATTCCGCGCGCTGCCGCTGCGCTCCCGCCTCGCGCTGCTGGTCACGGTGGCGGTGGCGCTCGCCGTCGCGGCCGTGGCGGCGGTGTCCTGGGTGATGGTCCGCACCCAGCTCCGTGCGCAGCTGGACAGCTCGCTGCGCGCCACCGACGCCGCGGCCCAGGCCAACCAGGTCTACGCCAAGCTGCGCTGCATCCCCGGCCCGCCCCTGCCGGAGCAGGCGGCCAACAACCTCAGCGCCCAGGTGCAGATCGTGCTGCAGGACGGCGGCCACTGCTGGGTCGACGGCAACAACACCCTGAAGGTCACCGCGATCGACCTGGAGGTCGCCCAGCGACGCCGCGGCCCCGTCCTCTACGACGCGACCACCACCAGCGGCATCCCCGTCCGCGTCTACACGCAACCCGCCCTCGTGGGCAGTCAGCCCGCCGCACTGACGGTGGCCAAGCCGCTCGCCGACATCGACAAGCCGCTGTCCACCCTGGCCTGGGTGCTGCTCCTGGTCTGCGGCGTCGGAGCGGTCGGCGCGGGCGCGGCCGGCCTGTGGGTGGCCCGTACCGGACTGCGGCCCGTCGACGAGCTGACCGACGCGGTCGAGCACATCGCCCGCACCGAGGACCTGACGGTACGGATCCCCGACGCCGGGGACGACGAGATCGCCCGTCTGTCGCGGTCCTTCAACTCGATGACGGCGGCCCTCGCCTCCTCCCAGGAGCGCCAGGCCCAGCTGATCGCGGACGCCGGGCACGAGCTGCGCACCCCGCTGACCTCGCTGCGCACCAACATCGAGCTGCTCGCGCGCAGCGAGGAGACCGGCCGGGCCATCCCGCCCGACGACCGGCGGGAGCTGCTGGCCTCGGTCAAGGCGCAGATGACGGAGCTGGCCTCGCTGATCGGCGACCTGCAGGAGCTGTCGCGGCCGGACGCCGGAGCGGGCAGCCCGCTCCAGGTGGTCGCCCTGCACGAGATCGCCGGGGCCGCGCTGTCCCGGGTCCGGCTGCGCGGTCCGGAGCTCCGCTTCGACTCGGACCTGCGGCCCTGGTACGTACGGGGCGAGGCGGCCGCGCTGGAGCGGGCGGTGGTCAACGTCCTGGACAACGCGGTGAAGTTCAGCCCGTCGGGCGGCACGGTCGCGGTGACGCTGCGGGCGGGCGAGCTGACCGTACGGGACCACGGTCCGGGCATCCCGGCCGCGGACCTGCCGCACGTCTTCGAGCGGTTCTGGCGGTCCGAGTCGGCCCGCGCCCTGCCCGGCAGCGGGCTGGGCCTGTCGATCGTGGCCCGTACGACGGCGCGCGCGGGCGGCAGCGCCGAGCTGCGGGCGGCGGCGGACGGCGGCCCGGGCACGGAGGCGGTGCTCCGCATCCCGGGGGCGCCGACCCCGCCGCCCTCCGATCCGTCAGTTGTGCCGGATCAGTGAGGCGACCAGGCCGGAGCGGGTGTTCGGGAAGTCCATCGGGACGATGCCGAGCCCGGTCCGGCCGGCCAGCTCCGCGCCGTCGACGAAGGAGTGGACCTGCGGGTTCAGCCGGTCGGAGTTCCAGCGCGGCGGCATGTACGCCGAGGTGCTGACGTAGTTCACGAAGAGCCTGCCGGGCTGCTGGACGGCCTTGCGGAAGTGGTTCTCGATCCGGCCGCGCTTGGCGAAGGGCTCGGTGTTGTAGTCGTCCTGGATGTCGAAGACGTTGCCGTCGCCGTAGCGCAGGCCCGGCAGGCCGCCGTTGTCGGCGAGCAGGACCACCTTCCCGCGGGCCTGTCCGAGGGCGGGCAGGGTGTCGGCGATCCGGAACAGGGGCCGCCAGCCGCGGTGGTCGAGGTAGTCGTCGAAGACGGCGCGGAAGGTGGCGTCGCTCTCCCCGGAGTACTCCTGCTTGACGCGCATCAGGACGGTCTCGCCGGGGTGCGCGGCGAGGAAGTTCCCGCAGGCGACGAGGACGTCCCCGAACATCAGGTCCTGGAAGAAGGCCGCGTGGTGGATGGCGAAGGAGCCGCCCGTGACCCGGCAGCGGACGTCGAGGAAGCGGATGCCGGAGTCGAGCTGCTGGGCGATCGAGGTGTTCTGGCAGGCGACGTAGAGGCCGCCCTTGGTGGCGCCGGAGTCGTGGGTGCCGGGGATGGTCATCCGCTGCAGGGGGGTGGAGTCGCCGAGGCCGGCCATCCAGTCCTGGGTGCCGAGCGTCGCGGCCGAGGCGGGTGCGGTTCCCAGTCCGAGGGCCGCGCCCGCGGCCATTGCTCCGGCCAGGAACGCCCGCCGGTCCATGCCCGCGCCCCTGCCGGCGCCCGTGACCGTGCCCATGCCGATGCCCATGCCCGCCCCTTCGCCGACCCGGTGATGGCCGGATTATGGCGTGCACACGTCAGCTTTACCATCTGTCGGCAGTGGTCATCTTTCGAGCAGCTCGACCATGGAGCGCAGCCCCTGCAGGAGCTCGCCGCCGTCGGGAGCCTGCTCCGGATCGGTCAGGGTCTGCACCATCACCCCGCTGAGCAGCGCGATGTGCATCGAGCCGAGGGACCGCACGTCCGCCTCGGAGACCTCCTCCTGCGGCACCCCGCGCAGGGCCGCGGCCACCATCCGCCGGTTGCGGCGCTGCACCTCGGCGAGGATCGCGAGCAGTTCGGGTGAGGACTGCGCGTGGACGAAGGCCTCGACGGAGGCCAGCCAGAGCCAGCGCGTCTCGCCGAAGTCGCGGATCTTGCGGTCCCAGGTGTCGGCGTAGCGCTCCCCCGCGGTCTCGCCCTCGCCGGTGAGCCGGCCGGACCCGGCGGCCCACTCCTCCATGGCGGCGAACAGGGCCTGGTTGAGGAGGGCCTCCCGGGATCCGAAGTGGTAGCCGATCGCGGCCATGCTCACCCCCGAGGCCGTGGCGACATCGCGCACGGTCGTGCGCAGGTAGCCCTTCTCCTCCAGGCAGCGCCGCGCTCCGGCCAGCAGGTCCTCGCGATTTCCCATGCGGGGATCGTAGCCGCGCCCCGATTTGGGCAAGCGCCCTACACATTCGTATTGCGCGTGCGCCCAAATCCTGGCAGGCTTCAGACACCGGCAGATCGGAAGATCGACGAAACGGGGAGGACGCCATGCAGCGCCACGAGATGAAGATCGACGACCGCACCCTGTCCTACGTGGACTCCGGAGGCACCGGCCGCCCGCTCCTGGCCCTGCACGGCGGCCTGTCCGAGGGCCTCGCCTTCGCCGGGCTCGCCGCGCACCTCGGCGACGCCTGGCGGGTCATCGCCCCCGACCAGCGCGGCCACGGCAGCTCCGACCGGGCCCCCCACTACCGCCGCGAGGGCTACGTCTCCGACGCCGTCGCCCTCCTCGACCACCTCGGCCTGGACGCCCCCGTGGCCCTCCTCGGCTACTCCCTCGGCGGCCTCAACGCCTACCACCTCGCCGCCGCGCACCCCGACCGGATCTCCGCACTCATCGGCGTCGACGCCACCATCGAGATCCGGCCCGCCACCGAGGGCCCCCTCTTCGACTTCCTGCACGCCATGCGGTACACCGCCCCCACCCGCGAGGAACTCCTCGAAGCCGCCGGGCCGGTGGGCGCCCAGTTCGTCGAGCAGGCCCTGCGCCCGCTCCCCTCCGGCGAGGGCTGGCGGCTGCCGTTCCACCCCCAGGACATGCTCGACTCCATCGAGGCCTGCCGGGGCGACCACTGGGACACCTGGCTCGCGAGCACCTGCCCGGCCCTGCTGATCCACGCGGTCCACAGCCAGGTCCTGCGCCAGGACACCGCCGACGCGATGGTCGCGCGCCGCCCCAAGACCTCGTACACCCCCCTGGACGGCGACCACTTCGTGCCCTTCACGGACCCGGACGGCTTCCACACCGCGGTCGGGACGTTCCTGGCCACCCTCTGATCCGCCTGGTCCCCGCGCCACGGGGGTGCCCGGGGAAACGCCGAAGGGGCGGCGGGCCGACCGGCCCACCGCCCCTTCGGGCGCGCTGCGTGCGGGGGGTTACTTGATGACGGTGATGCGGTTCGCCGCCGGCGGGGCGATCGGGGCCTCCGCCGTCGACTTGCCCAGGAAGGCGTTGAACGCCTCCAGGTCGGGCACGCCGACCAGCTTGTTCTTGTGGTCCTTCAGGACGGTGAAGCCGTCACCGCCGCCCGCGAGGAACTCGTTCATCGCGACCCGGTAGGTCTTGGCGGGGTCGATCGCCGCGCCGTTCAGCTTCACCGAGTCCACGACGATGCGGTCCGCGCCCGTCTTCGTCATGTCCAGGGTGTAGGTGAAGCCCTTCGAGACCTGGAGGATCTTCGGGTTCGGGCCGTTGACCGGGCCGGTCACCTGCTGCTGGAGCGCGGTGATCAGCTGCGCGCCCGTCAGGTCCACGATGTTCATCAGGTTGTTGAACGGCTGGACCGTGTAGGACTCGCCGTAGGTCACGACGCCGTCGCCCTCGGCACCCGCGGCCTTGTAGGCCAGGTCGGCACGGATGCCGCCCGGGTTCATGAGGGCGAGCTGCGCGCCGCCCTTGGCTGCCGGGGCCGTGGCTTCCAGCTGCGCGTCGGCGATCAGGTCGCCGAGCGGCTTCTCCGGGGCCTCGGAGCCGCGGCCCGCGATGTCCGCCGAGATGTAGCCCATCGGACGGCCGGCGACCGGGGCCGCGAGCGCGTTCCAGCGGGTGATCAGCTCGGTCATGTCCGGGGCCTTGGGCACGTCCCGGGTGACGGCCTTGGTGACCGGCTTGGGCGCGGAGACCGCGGTGCGGACGATGTCCTTGGTCTGGCGGTCGTACGTCAGCGTGGTGTCCGTGAACGCGCGGCCGTAGGAGGCGGCCGAGGTCACCATGCGCGGGTTGCCGGCCGGGTCGGGGATGTTGCACGCGTACGCCTGGTGCGTGTGGCCGGTGACCAGCGCGTCGACCTTCGGGTCGATGTTCTTCGCGATGTCCACGATGGCGCCCGAGACGCCGGCGCCGGCCCCCGGGACGTTGCAGTCGTAGTTGTACGCGCCGCTGGCGGGCAGGCCGCCCTCGTGGATCAGCGCGACGATCGACTTCACGCCCTGCTTGTCCAGCTCGGCGGCGTACTTGTTGATCGTCTCGACCTCGTCGCCGAACTTGAGGCCCTTGACCCCGTCGGCGGTCACGACGTCCGGAGTGCCCTCCAGGGTGACGCCGATGAAGCCGATCTTCACGTCGCCCTTCTTCCAGATGAAGGTGGGCGACATCAGCGGACGCTTGGTCTTCTCGTCGGTGACGTTCGCGGCGAGGTACTTGAACTCGGTGCCCGTGTACTCCTTGCCGAACTCGAAGCAGCCGTCGACCGGGTGGCAGCCGCCGTACGCCATGCGGCGCAGCTCGGTCTTGCCCTCGTCGAACTCGTGGTTGCCGACGCTGGTGACGTCCAGCTTCAGCTTGTTCAGCGCCTCGACGGTGGGCTCGTCGTGGAAGAGACCGGACAGCATCGGGCTGCCGCCGATCATGTCACCGGCCGCGGCCGTGACGGAGTACTCGTGGCCCTTGCGGGCCTCGCGCAGGCCGGTCGCGAGGTACTCGACACCGCCCGCGGGTATCGCCTTGGTGGTGCCGTCGGCCTGACGCTCGGTCACGGTGCCGGAGGAGCCCTGCGGGGGCTCCAGCGTGCCGTGGAAGTCGTTGAACGACAGCATCTGCACATCGACGGTCCGGCTCTTGGCCGCACCGCCACCACTCGCGGCACCGGCCGGAAGTGCGGCGGCGACCATGGCCCCGGCACCGGCCGTGACGGCGAGGGCGGTGAGGGTCAACCGGCGGGTTCGGCGGTGCCGTTGTGGCGTCGCTGACATTTAGTCCCCTTATGTGACAGCGGTAGAACGTGGGAGGTCCGCCGAAGCCTATGGTCAACGCGCGTAGCTCTACCAGGGGGTAGGGGTATCGCGTTGGTTACGCGCAGAAGAAGGACCGACCTCGCGCCCGCACTCCGCCCGCCACCCGCGGCGGTCGTAGGCTCGTGCCATGACTGACGCAGCAGCGGCCCTGGAGCCGGGACGGCAGATTCAGACCCTCGACGAGCTGACGGAGGAACAGGCGATCGCCGTACTCGACCTGATCGAGGACGCGGCACGCACCGACGGCACCACCGCCGTGTCCGAACAGGGCCGGCTCCAGCTGCGCGGCGGACCGCGCGAGGGGATCCGGCACTTCCTGCTCACCGAAGGCGGCCGGCTCTCCGCATACGGGCAACTGGAGGACACCGACCCGGTGGAGGCCCCGGCCGCCGAACTCGTCGTGCACCCGGCGCTGCGCGGCCGCGGGCACGGGCGGGCCATGGGCACCGCCCTGCTCGCCGCCTCCGGCAAGCGGCTGCGGGTATGGGCGCACGGCGGGAAGTCGGCCGCCCGGCACCTCGCGCAGGTGCTCGGCCTGACCCTCTTCCGCGAGCTGCGCCAGCTGCGCCGGCCGCTGGCCGGCGGGGACCCGCTGCCGGAGCCGGTGCTCCCGCCGGGGGTGACCGTACGGACCTTCGTGCCCGGCGCCGACGACAAGGCCTGGCTCGCGGCGAACGCGGCCGCCTTCGCCCATCACCCGGAGCAGGGCTCGCTGACACAGCGCGACCTGGACGACCGGATCGCGCAGCCGTGGTTCGACCCCGAGGGCTTCTTCCTCGCGGAGCGCGACGGCGAGCTCGTCGGCTTCCACTGGACGAAGGTCCACGCGGCGGAGCAGTTGGGCGAGGTCTACGTGGTCGGCGTCCGCCCCGGCGCCCAGGGCGGCGGCCTCGGCAAGGCCCTCACCGCGATCGGCCTGCGCCACCTGGCGGCCCGGGGCCTGCCGACGGCCATGCTCTACGTGGACGCCGACAACCCGGCGGCCCTGGCCGTATACGAGGCCCTCGGCTTCACCACCCACGAGGTGGACCTGATGTACCGCACGGAAAGCTGAAGCCCCGCCCGGGGGCACCTCCCAGCGGTAGCTGGGGGAGATCGAGGCGCGAGGTCCCGGGCGGAGCCCCGCTCTTTCACGCCCGGGGGCACCTCCCAGCGTTAGCTGGGGGAGATCGAGGCACGGGGTCCGGGGCGGAGCCCCGCTCTTTCAGCCTCGCCGGCAATTGAGGCGCGGGTCCGGGCGGAGCCCGGCGGGGGCCCGGGGGCGGAGCCCCCGCACCGGCGCCGCACCCGCGCGCATGCGGAGCCACCCGCACCGGCGCCGCACCCGCGCACGCGGGGGGCGCACCGGCCCCCGCCACCCCCGCCGGGAGGCGACTCGTGCGCCATCCGGACCCGGGAAGCCACACGCCATTAACCGGGCATTCAGAAGCGCTTGCGACTCTCCCCCAATGCAGCCCCGACTCCGACTGACGGCGAACCCTTCCGACGCGCCTGTCCTGCCGCTTGCGCGGAACAATGGAGTCATGAGCCACCAGCCCAGCGCAGGCCCCACCGAGGTCCCCGCCCAGCACCCGTCTCACACCCCCGGCGCCGCCCCCGGCCGGTCCGTCACCGGAGCCCACGCCCGCATAGGCTCCATCTCGGCGCACCGCCCGCACGTCGACCTGGAGCCCGATCTGGACGCGGATCTGGACGCCTACGAAGACGACAAGGACGGCGACGAGCTCCCGCCGGGACGCTTCCTCGACCGGGAGCGCAGCTGGCTCGCCTTCAACGAACGGGTGCTGGAGCTCGCCGAGGACCCCACCACGCCCCTCCTCGAACGCGCGAACTTCCTGGCGATCTTCGCGAGCAACCTCGACGAGTTCTTCATGGTGCGCGTGGCCGGCCTCAAACGGCGCATCGCGACGGGTGTCGCCACCCGATCGGCCTCGGGCCTGCAGCCCCGCGAGGTGCTGGACCTCATCTGGACGCGCTCGCGCGAGCTCATGGCCCGGCACGCCGCCTGCTTCCAGCAGGACATCTCCCCGGCACTCGCCGAGGAGGGCGTCCACCTCATCCGCTGGCCCGATCTCACCGAGAAGGAGCAGGCCCGCCTCTTCACCCTGTTCCGCAACCAGATCTTCCCGGTGCTGACCCCGCTGGCCGTGGACCCCGCGCACCCCTTCCCGTACATCTCCGGCCTCTCCCTGAACCTGGCCGTGGTCGTACGCAACCCGGTCAGCGGCCACCGCCACTTCGCCCGGGTCAAGGTCCCGCCGCTCCTCTCCCGCTTCCTGGAGGCCTCCCCGCAGCGCTACGTCCCGCTGGAGGACGTCATCGCGGCGCACCTGGAGGAGCTGTTCCCCGGCATGGAGGTGCTCGCGCACCACATGTTCCGGGTCACCCGCAACGAGGACCTGGAGGTCGAGGAGGACGACGCCGAGAACCTGCTCCAGGCCCTGGAGAAGGAGCTCATGCGGCGCCGCTTCGGCCCGCCCGTACGCCTGGAGGTCGAGGAGTCCATCGACCCGGGCGTCCTGGACCTGCTGGTGCAGGAGCTGAAGGTCAACGCCTCCGAGGTCTACCCGCTGCCCGGCCCGCTGGACCTGACCGCCCTCTTCGGGATCGCCTCGCTGGACATCCCGGAGCTGAAGTACCCGAAGTTCGTCGCCGGCACCCACCGCGACCTCGCCGAGGTCGAGTCCGCGTCCGCGCCCGACATCTTCGCCGCCCTGCGCGAGCGGGACGTCCTGCTGCACCACCCGTACGACTCCTTCTCCACCTCGGTGCAGGCCTTCCTGGAGCAGGCCGCCGCCGACCCGGACGTCCTCGCCATCAAGCAGACGCTCTACCGCACCTCCGGCGACTCCCCGATCGTGGACGCCCTGATCGACGCCGCCGACTCCGGCAAGCAGGTCCTCGTACTCGTCGAGATCAAGGCCCGCTTCGACGAGCAGGCCAACATCAAGTGGGCGCGCAAGCTGGAGGAGTCCGGCTGCCACGTCGTCTACGGGCTCGTCGGCCTCAAGACCCACTGCAAGCTGTCGCTCGTCGTCCGCCAGGAGGGCGAGACGCTGCGCCGCTACTCGCACGTGGGCACCGGCAACTACCACCCCAAGACCGCCCGGCTCTACGAGGACCTCGGCCTGCTCACCGCCGACCCTCAGGTCGGCGCGGACCTCTCCGACCTCTTCAACCGGCTGTCCGGCTACTCGCGCCGCGAGACCTACCGCCGGCTGATGGTGGCGCCCCGCTCGCTGCGGGACGGACTGATCGCGCGGATCGACAAGGAGGCCGCCCACCACAAGGCCGGCCGCCCCGCCTACGTCCGGCTCAAGATGAACTCGATCGTCGACGAGGCCCTCATCGACTCGCTCTACCGGGCCTCCCAGGCGGGAGTGCCCGTCGACATCTGGGTGCGCGGCATCTGCGCGGTGCGCCCCGGGGTCCCCGGGCTCTCGGACAACATCCGGGTCCGCTCGATCCTCGGCCGCTTCCTGGAACACTCCCGGGTCTTCGCCTTCGGCAACGGCGGCGAACCCGAGGTGTGGATCGGCAGCGCCGACATGATGCACCGCAACCTCGACCGCCGCATCGAGGCACTGGTCAGGGTCGCCGACCCGGCCCACCGCGCGGCACTGGACCGGATGCTGGAAACCGGGATGTCCGACGCCACCTCCTCCTGGCACCTGGGCCCGGACGGCGAGTGGACCCGGCACAGCACGGACGCGGACGGCCAGCCGCTGCGGCACGTACAGGAGACGCTCATAGACGCCCGGAGGCGCCGGCGTGGCTCAGCCAAACCATGACCCGATTACGGCGACGGCGGACGCAGGTGCCGTACTCGGCGCGTACCTGCGCGCCCAGGCCACCGCTTTCCTCCGCGGGCTGCGCCTGCACGAGGAGAGCGGGGCCGATGCCGCCGAAGGAAGCGACGCGGCGCGCAGCCTGCGGGGGGCTGCGCGCCGCATCAGCGGATCCCTGGCCACCTTCCGGGTGGTGACCGAGTCCTCCTGGGCCGACGGGCTGCGCACCGAGCTGGTGTGGCTGTCCTCGACGCTGGCCGACGAGCACGCGTACGCGGCCCGGCTGACGCGGCTGATGGACGCCCTGCACCGGCTGTCGGGCTCCCCGGAACTGCCTGCGCCGCGCGGCTCGGCCGGCGCGCTGACGGTGGGCTCGGCGCGGGCGGGCGCACTGCTGGAACGGCAGCTGACCCTGGCCCGTACGCGCGCCCACTCGGCCACCCTCCAGGCCCTCGGCTCCTCCCGCTTCCACGCGGTCGCGGACGCGGTGGCGGTGCTGGCATCGGAGGTCCCGCTGGACGCGGTCGCGGCCCGGGGGCGGGTGACGGACGTGCTCGTCCCACTGGCCGCCGTGGCCGAAAACCGCCTGTCGGCGGCGGTCGCGGCGCTGCCCCCGGTCGACGGGGCCCATCCGTACAACGCGGACCACGACGGGCCCTGGCACGAGGTACGCCGCCTGCTGCGGGTCCACCGGTACGCGCGGGAGGCCCTCGGCGAGGACGTGACCCGGCCGGCGGCCGCGGGCGAGGCCCTGGACCGCCACCGTGACGCGGCCGAGGCGGCGACCGCCTCGGCGACGGCGGCCCGCACCCCGCGCATCGCCCCGGCGACGGCCTACGCCCTGGGCGTCCTGCACGCCGACCAGCGCCACGAGGTCGAGGCCGCGCGTCTCGCGTTCCAGCACCTCTGGCTTCCGGAACCCGCGGTCACGCCGCGATAACGTACGGATAACGGATGATGACGCCTGTATGCGACCAGCTCGGGACGCACCGGGTCGTCCGCCACGGTTCACCATCCGTTCACTTGGCCCGGTCGGCTGCTTCACCTGTTCTGCCTAATTTCGGTGATGCACGGAGCGAGTCGCCCGGACGTCGAGCAGCTCAGCCGCGCACCACCGACGCAGTCCTCTTCGCACGCCGCCCCGATACAGAAAGCGGCCGGCGGCTTCTGGAAGGAACACCCGAAAAGTGAAGCTTCAGCGCAAGAACATGCTTCGTGCCTCCGCCCTCGGGGCGCTCGTCGTGTCCGGCGCCCTGGTCCTCACGGCGTGCGGCTCGGACGACAACACCAAGACCGCCGACGGCTCGGCGAAGCCCTCCGCGGCCGCCGCGGGCGACATCAAGTGCGACGACGCCAAGGGCAAGCTCCTGGCCTCCGGCTCCTCCGCGCAGAAGAACGCGATCGAGCTGTGGATCAAGAACTACATGGCCGCCTGCTCCGGCGTCGAGGTGAACTACAAGTCCTCCTCCTCCGGTGAGGGCATCGTCGCCTTCAACCAGGGCACGGTCGGTTTCGCCGGCTCCGACTCGGCGCTGAAGCCGGAGCAGGTCGAGGAGTCGAAGAAGATCTGCACCGGTGGCCAGGGCATCGACCTCCCGATGGTCGGCGGCCCCATCGCCCTCGGCTTCAACGTGGCCGGCGTGGACAAGCTGAACCTCGACGCCGCCACGGTCGCCAACATCTTCAACGACAAGATCAAGAAGTGGGACGACGAGGCGATCAAGAAGCTGAACCCCGGCGTCACGCTTCCCTCCACCGCCATCCAGGCCTTCCACCGCTCCGACGACTCGGGCACCACCGAGAACCTCACCAAGTACCTCAAGGCCACCGCGGGCGACGCCTGGCCGTACGAGGCCGCGAAGAAGTGGGCCGCCCCGGGCGGCCAGTCGGCCTCCGGCTCCTCCAGCGTCGCCGCCCAGGTCAAGCAGGTCGACGGTGCGATCGGCTACTTCGAGCTCTCCTTCGCCAGCTCGCAGAACATCAAGACCGTCGACCTGAACACGGGCGCCTCCGCCCCGGTCAAGGCCAGCGGTGAGAACGCCTCCAAGGCCATCGCCGCCGCCAAGGTCGCCGGCACCGGCTCCGACCTGGCCCTCAAGCTCGACTACACCACCAAGGCCGAGGGCGCCTACCCGCTCGTCCTGGTGACCTACGAGGTCGTCTGCGACAAGGGCAACAAGGCCGAGACGCTCCCGACCGTCAAGTCCTTCCTGAACTACGCCGCCTCGGACGCGGGCCAGAAGGTCCTCCTCGAGAACGGCTACGCCCCGATCCCGGCCGAGATCAACACCAAGGTCCGCGAGGTCATCAACACCCTCGGCTGATCCTGACCCCGGGTCCGGTCCGCTCCCCCGTCCGGGGGCGGACCGGACCCGGGACCCTTCCCCTTCACCCGGGGGAATCCGGTGCACCGCCGCCAGGGGGCCTGCCCCCCACACAGACCGGAAAGACCATGGCTTCCACCACACCCACCCAGATAGACACGGCTCCGCCTGTCACCCGTAGCGGAGGGTCCACCGGCCGCGCCGGTGACAAGATCTTCGCCGGGCTCTCCAAGGGCTCCGGCATCCTGCTCCTGGTGATCATGGCGTCGATCGCCGCCTTCCTCACCTACCGTGCCTCGATCGCCCTGTCGAAGAACGAGGGGAACTTCCTCACCACCTTCGACTGGAACGCGTCGGCCAACCCGCCCGTCTTCGGCATCGCCGTCCTGCTCTTCGGCACCGTCGTCAGCTCGATCGTCGCGATGGCCATCGCGGTTCCGATCGCTGTCGGCATCGCCCTGTTCATCTCGCACTACGCGCCGCGCAAGCTGGCCGCGCCCCTCGCGTACGTGGTCGACCTGCTGGCCGCCGTGCCGTCGATCATCTACGGCATCTGGGGCGCCCTCTTCCTCGTCCCGCAGCTCAACGGCCTGAACCTCTGGCTGGACGAGTACCTCGGCTGGACGTACGTGTTCGAGAAGACCCAGGTCGGCGTCGCCCGTTCGCTCTTCACCGTCGGCATCCTGCTCGCGATCATGATCCTGCCGATCGTGACCAGCGTCAGCCGCGAGGTCTTCCTCCAGGTCCCGCGCATGAACGAGGAGGCCGCCCTGGCCCTCGGCGCGACCCGCTGGGAGGTCATCCGCATGTCGGTGCTGCCCTTCGGCCGCTCCGGCGTCATCTCCGCCTCGATGCTCGGCCTCGGCCGCGCGCTCGGCGAGACCATGGCCGTCGCCACCGTCCTCTCCCCGAGCTTCCTGATCTCCGGCCACATCCTGAACCCGGGCGGCGGCACGTTCGCGCAGAACATCGCCGCGAAGTTCGACGAGGCCAACGAGTTCGGCCGCGACGCGCTGATCGCCTCCGGCCTCGTCCTCTTCCTGCTCACCCTGCTGGTCAACGGTGCAGCCCGCCTGATCATCGCTCGCCGCAAGGACTTCTCGGGGGCGAACGCCTGATGAGCCACGCAATCCAGGACCAGCGGCCCACCCGGTCCCACAAGTCCCCCGCCCCCGCCGGCCTCACCCGCGGCGGCCTGCCCCGCTGGGCCCCGGCGGCCATCGCGGCCCTCTCGCTCGCCCTCGGCTGCGGCATCGGCCTCGCCTTCGGCCTCGAGAGCAAGATCCAGTGGGGTCTGCTCGCGGCGCTGCTCTTCATCGCCGTCACGTACACCGCCAGCGCGGTGATCGAGAACCGCCGCCAGGCCAAGGACCGCGTCGCGACCTCCCTCGTGTGGGTCTGCTTCGTCCTCGCGGTCATCCCGCTGCTCTCGCTGATGTGGACCACGATCAGCCGCGGCCTGAAGCTCCTGAGCGGCGACTTCCTCAGCCACTCCATGAACGGCGTGACCAGCTTCGACGAGGGCGGCGGCGTCTACCACGCCCTGCTCGGCACCATCGAGCAGGTCGCCCTCGCCACGCTGATCGCGGCCCCCATCGGCCTGCTGACCGCCGTCTACCTGGTCGAGTACGGCAAGGGCCGCCTCGCCAAGTCCGTCACCTTCTTCGTCGACGTCATGACCGGCATCCCCTCCATCGTCGCGGGCCTGTTCATCCTGACGACCTGGAACCTGATGCTCGGCTTCGGCCCGTCCGGCTTCGCCGGCGCCATGGCCCTGTCGATCCTGATGATGCCGGTCGTGGTCCGCTCCACCGAGGAGATGCTCAAGCTCGTCCCGAACGAGCTGCGCGAGGCCGCCCTCGCCCTCGGTGTGCCGAAGTGGCGCGTGATCCTCAAGGTCGTGCTCCCGACCGCCATCGGCGGCATCTCCACCGGCCTGATGCTGGCCGTCGCCCGCATCGCCGGCGAGACCGCCCCGATCATGCTGCTGGTCTTCGGCTCCCAGCTGATCAACGGCAACCCCTTCGAAGGCGCCCAGTCCTCGCTCCCGCTCTACATTTGGGAGCAGTACAAGGTCGGCAGTGAAGCCTCCTACGACCGGGCATGGGCAGGAGCGCTCGTCCTGATCGCCTTCGTCATGATCCTCAATCTGGTGGCCCGCGGCATCGCCCGCTGGAAGGCCCCGAAGACCGGTCGCTGACGCGACTCATGAAAGCGAAGTGACCCCCATGGCGAAGCGAATCGACGTCTCCGGACTGTCCGCCTTCTACGGCACCCACAAGGCCATCGACGACATCTCGATGACCGTGGAGCCCCGCTCCGTGACGGCCTTCATCGGCCCCTCCGGCTGCGGCAAGTCCACCTTCCTGCGCACCCTCAACCGCATGCACGAGGTCACCCCCGGCGGCCGTGTCGAGGGCAAGGTCCTGCTGGACGACGAGAACCTGTACGGCACCGGAGTGGACCCCGTCGCGGTCCGCCGCACGGTCGGCATGGTCTTCCAGCGCCCGAACCCCTTCCCCACCATGTCGATCTTCGACAACGTGGCGGCGGGCCTGCGGCTGAACGGCAACTTCAAGAAGTCCGAGCTCACGGACATCGTCGAGAAGTCGCTCCAGGGCGCCAACCTCTGGAACGAGGTCAAGGACCGCCTGAACAAGCCCGGCTCCGGCCTCTCCGGCGGCCAGCAGCAGCGCCTGTGCATCGCCCGCGCCATCGCGGTCGAGCCCCAGGTCCTGCTGATGGACGAGCCCTGCTCCGCCCTGGACCCGATCTCCACCCTGGCGATCGAGGACCTGATCGGCGAGCTCAAGGAGCGCTTCACGATCGTCATCGTGACGCACAACATGCAGCAGGCGGCCCGCGTCTCGGACCGCACCGCCTTCTTCAACCTCTCGGCCGTCGGCCAGCCCGGCAAGCTCATCGAGCTCGACGACACGGACCGGATCTTCTCGAACCCGTCCGTCCAGGCGACCGAGGACTACATCTCGGGTCGCTTCGGCTAGACCGGGACAGGCGTCCTGCGGTGCTGCATGGCGGTGCCACCGCAAGGCGAAAAAAGAAAGAGGGCCGGCTCCCCCTGGGTGGGGGGAGCCGGCCCGCTTTCGTCCGGATACCGTCCGGGGAGGGTCCGGGACCTAGACGAACGCCAGGTCCACGTTCCAGAAACAGACCGCCGCGACCAGGGCCGCAGCCGGCATGGTGATACTGCATCCCCGGGGGATGACCCCCGGACCCCCAGCACGGGGCCACGTCCCGGCGCTAGCCGACGAACGCCAGGTCCACGATCCAGAAACACACCGCCGCGACCAGGGCCGCAGCCGGCATGGTGATGAACCAGCCCAGGATGATGTTCTTGGCGACGCCCCAGCGGACCGCGTTGACGCGCTTGGTCGCGCCCACGCCCATGATCGCCGAGGTGATCACGTGGGTGGTGGAGATCGGCGCGTGGAAGAGGTACGCCGAGCCGAACATGATCGAGGCACCCGTGGTCTCGGCCGCGAAGCCCTGCGGCGGGTCCAGCTCGATGATCTTGCGGCCGAGCGTGCGCATGATGCGCCAGCCACCCGCGTACGTACCCAGCGACAGCATCACGGCACAGACGACCTTGACCCAGACCGGGATCGGCGCGTCGGCGCTCTGCACATCGGCGATGACCAGGGCCATCACGACGATGCCCATCGTCTTCTGCGCGTCCTGGAGACCGTGGCCGAGTGCCATGGCCGCCGCCGACACCGTCTGCGCGATACGGAAGCCGTGCTTCGCCTTGTGCGGGTTGGACCGGCGGAACATCCACAGGATGGCCACCATCACCAGGTAACCGACGACCAGGCCGACGACCGGCGAGACGAACATCGGGATGACGACCTTGTCGAGGACCCCCGACCAGATCACCTCGGTACCGCCGGCCAGCGCCGCGCCCACCATGCCGCCGAACAGCGCGTGCGAGGAGGACGACGGCAGACCGAAGTACCAGGTGATCAGGTTCCAGACGATCGCACCGACCAGCGCCGCGAAGAGGATCCACATGCCCGTGGAGCCGGTGGGCGTCTCGATCAGGCCCTGGCTGACCGTCTTGGCGACGCCGCTGCCGAGAAAGGCTCCGGCGAGGTTCATCACGGCCGCCATCGCCAGCGCCGCTCGCGGGGTCAGCGCCCGCGTGGAGACGGACGTCGCGATCGCGTTCGCGGAGTCGTGAAAACCGTTCGTATAGGTAAAGCCGAGCGCGACACCGATGGTCACGACCAGAGCGAAGGTGTCCACGAGGTTCAGGACTCCTTGACCGCGATGGTCTCCACCGTGTTCGCAACGTGCTCGAACGCGTCGGCCGCCTCTTCGAGCACGTCGACGATCTGCTTGAGCTTCAGCACCTCGATGGCGTCGTACTTGCCGTTGAAGAGCTGGGCGAGCAGCTTGCGGTGGATCTGGTCGGCCTGGTTCTCGAGGCGGTTGACCTCGATCCAGTACTCGGTCAGGTTCTCCATCGTCCGCAGGTGCGGCATGGCCTCGGCGGTCAGCTCGGCCGCCCGCGCCAGCACCTCGATCTGCTGCTCGACACCCTTGGGGAGCTCCTCCACGTTGTAGAGGACGACGAGGTCGACGGCCTCCTCCATGAAGTCCATGATGTCGTCGAGCGACGAGGCCAGGTTGTAGATGTCCTCGCGGTCGAACGGCGTGATGAAGGAGGAGTTCAGCTGGTGGAAGATCGCGTGAGTGGCGTCGTCCCCCGCGTGTTCCGCTGCCCGCATCCGCTCCGCGATCTCGGCCCGGGCGGAGGAGTCCGCTCCGAGCAGTTCCATCAGGAGCTTGGAGCCCGTGACGATGTTGTCCGCGGATGCGGCGAACATGTCGTAGAAGCTCGTCTCCCTGGGGGTCAGACGAAATCGCACGTGAGGTCCTCGGGATGCATTGGATTCGGTCAGGCTGATGCTAGGCGCATCCCCCGGCCACGGCTAACCGGCCGTTCCACAGTGTCCTCCATCGGGCAGAGTGAGGACCACGGACCCCTGCCCCGCACGGCGCGGCCCAGTATTCTATACCCATGAGGGGTATGCGTTCGGCATGCGCCCCTCGTTCCGGACCACGGGAGGACCTATGACGACCATCGAGGCGGAGGGCTCCGGAGCCGTCCACGGCTATCACCACCAGAAGGGCGAGCACCTCAAGCGGCTGCGCCGGATCGAGGGCCAGATCCGCGGCCTCCAGCGGCTCGTCGACGAGGACGTCTACTGCATCGACATACTCACCCAGGTCTCGGCGAGCACGAAGGCACTGCAGTCCTTCGCGCTCCAGCTGCTGGAGGAACACCTGCGGCACTGTGTCGCCGACGCCGCGGTCAAGGGCGGCACCGAGATCGACGCCAAGGTCGAGGAGGCCACCAAGGCCATCGCCCGCCTCCTGCGCACCTGACCGCCGCCCTCCGCAGACCCGGCCCCACACACCCCGGCCCCGCCAGGGGGTACCTCCCAGCGGTAGCCGGGGGAGTTCGAGGCGCACCCTCCAGCCCCGCCGGCGTTTGAGGCGCGGGGTCTGGGGCGGAGCCCCGGCAACGGCGCGGCAGGCGACCGGCTACTGCCCGAGCAGGACCTCGTCGATCCGGTCCAGGCTGAGCCGCTCCTCCGCGGCCGCCGAGGCGGCGATGATCAGCTCACCGCACAGCTCGATCTCGGCGAGAGCAACGTGGTCCTGCACCGTCGTACCGCCTGCGGGAGTCACGCGTGTCACCTCAATCTGCCACCGGCCACCGGCCGTCATCGGTCATACCGCACCGCACCACGCGCCGGCGCCCGGCTTCTCAGCGTAGGGAGGCCGTGCCGTCCCCCGCATGACACGGATGGACCATTTCCGGATACCGGGCCGTGGCCCGATCGCACCGCCCGCCCCTCGTCCGCCTCACTGGTCGGAGATCTTCCCGGCGTAAATGTCCCCGCTTGCGGGCAATACGACGGTCACCGGCGTCCCGAACCCGTACAGCAGCGTGGTCGAGGACACATCGATCACGCCATTGTTGACGTACGTGAACCGGTGTCTGACCTTCCGCAAGCGCCCCTCCTCGTCCAGGTAGGCGTCGAACGGCACCGTGTCCGTGCTGAACCCTTTCGCCGCCGCCTCCAGTGCCCCCCTCACCTCCGGCGACGCGCTCCCGGCGGCCCGCCCGATGTCGGTGGTCCCCCGGTAGTGCCGCACCTTGGTGCCCGCCACCTCGGTCTCCCCGACGTACGTCACCTCCTGCGCGCCCTTCAGCAGCTCGGCCGCGACCAGCGGATCGGTGGCCCCGCCCGTGACCAGGTTCCCGTCGTTCAGGGTCGTCGTGTCGACCCTGACCCACTTGTCGTCCGGGACGCCCGCGCCGCGGTTCTTCATGTAGAGCGCGCCCGGCACGAGCAGCTCCGTGATGGGCCGGTGCTCGGCCTTGCCCTTCACATCGGCCGGGAGCATCACAAGGAGCTGACCCATCCGCTTCTTGAAGTCGACCCCGCCCTCGCCGCGGATCGTGACCCGGGTACCGCCCGTGGCCATCTCCATGGCCGTACGGGCCCGGGCGCTGCCGGTCCTCGCCAGTGCGTCGGCGGCCCCGCGGACCACCGCCGCCGCGTCCGCCGGGGGCCGGCCGTCGCCCGCGTCGCCCGCGCACCCGGTCATCGTCGTGACCGCCAGGGTGAGGCCGGCGGCGAGCACCGCCTCACCCGCACGTCCGCGCGGCCGCCTGTGCTGGTGATCCACCATCGCCTGCCAACCCCCAACGCATGACCGCTGCTTGCCCGAGGCCCCCACCCGCTCCGCTTAACGAGGTCAGGGGTTTCCCGTCACGGGGGCGCACCCTCCCCGCGCGTCGCCCGCCCCGGTACCGTGGACCTGTGGAACCGCACACCGAAGCGAGACTGGTCCCTCCGCTTGACTCCCTGCCGCTCCCGCGGCCGCACGCGCAGCCGGAGCCACCGACCGGCCACACCACATCCACCGCCGACAGAGGATCGTTCTGTCTGGCCGTCTGCACCTGCGGCTGGAACGGTCCGGCCCGCCGCTCCCGCGACCTGGCCCGCAGGGACGCGGCCCGCCACACGGCCTAGAGGGAGTCCCGCCGGTCAGGGCCGGACACCCCCTACGCCGTTCGGACCGCCCGGCTGGCCGGGGCGCACCGCAGCGGATGCCCTTGACCCATGCCAGGTTCCGCAGCCCGCCTCGCGACCCTCCTCTGGGCCCTGCTCCTCGTGTCCGCCCCGGCCGCCGCGGCCTGGGCCGGACCCGTGGGCTCGACGGACGGCCCGGCCGACGTCGCCCTGGCCGTCGGACTCACGTCGGCCGCGGCCGCGGCGACCGGCTGGTGGCTGCGCTCCCGGTACCGGCGCGACGCCGACGGCGGTGACCCCTGATGCCCCGGCCCCGGCCGAAGGCGGTGCGGGTGTTCTTCGGGGCGGCGCTGCTGTGCCTGCTGGCGGCAGTGCTGCTCGCCGTATGGAACGCGTACGCGCAGAGCTGACCCCTGCCGCACCACCACGGGTGTCAGGCGGCGAGGTCGTTCTCGTGCGTACGCCGCCCCGCGGGCGGGGTCGGTGCCTGCGGGAGGCCGACCGGCCGGGCCAGCACGGGGTTCTTGGCCCGTACGAGCCAGCCACCGCGCCGGGAGCGGGCCACCGCCCGCACCGCCGGCGTCAGCGCCGCCATCGCGAGCGGCGCGAGCACGAGCACGACGGCGGTACCGAGGGCGACGCCGCCGATGACGTCGGTCGGATAGTGGATGCCCATGTAGACCCGGCACAGGCCTTCGGCGAAGGCCAGCCCGATCCCCACGAGGCCGAGCTTCCGGTTCGCCACGAACAGGCCCACGCCCAGGGCCATCGCGAGGGTGGTGTGGCCGCTGACGAAGGAGAACTCGGTGCGCCCGAGCCCCCAGCCGAAGGCGGGATCGAGCACCTGCAGGCCCTCGTGCTGGCGGAACGGCCGCGGCCGCCCCACGAATTCACGCAGCGGCACGTTCACGAGCAGCGCCAGTCCGGCGGCCAGCGGGGCCCAGACGAGCGCGGCGAAGGTCTCGACGGCGCAGGCTTCGTCCTGCCGGCGCGTACCGCGCCAGCACCACAGGACCAGGAGCACCAGGGCCAGCAGGATCCCGTACTCCCCGGCCAGGCTCACGACCCGGTCCAGCCACGCCGGAGCGTGCCGGGCGACTCCGTTGATCTGGTACAGCAGGCTGACATCCACGTTCGGCCCACCTGTTGTGAGTCCAGCCATGGTGATGCGGCCCCTTGCCCTTGCCGTGGTTCCCCTGCGGGACGCACCCCTGTGTGCGCCCCTCCGCCCCCCACTTGATCAACCCCCGCGCCCATGGAACGCCCGTTCTGGCCCCCGCGTTCCATTCTCCACGCAATGATCACTCCAACGTTATCGAAGAGTGACCCATCGTTGCAGCTCAGGGCCTTTGCATTACGGAGAGTTGCTAAGCCGCGGGACCGCTGGCGGGACGCGCCGGAAGGGCCTCCGCACCGTCCTTGGTCACGCGCGTCGCACCGAAGTAATCGGGGGTGTCGATCTTGTCGAAGCGGATGACGGCGCCGGTATAAGGGGCGTTGATCATGTACCCGCCGCCCACGTAGAGCCCGACGTGCCGGATCTCCCGAGAGTTCGTCAGATCATCGGAGAAGAAGACGAGGTCACCGGGCAGGAGTTGATCGCGCGACGGGTGCGGACCGGCGTTGTACTGGTCGTTCGCCACCCGCGGCAACTCGATCCCCACGGTCTCGTACGCGGCCTTGGTCAGCCCGGAACAGTCGAACCGCCCGTCCTGATCGGGCGTCCCGTTGCCACCCCACAGATACGGCGTCCCGAGCTGCTTCTGCGCGAAGTAAATGGCCCCGGCCGCCTGTTGCGACGGCGCCACCCGCCCGACGGGCCGCTCGAAACTCTTGGCCAGGGTGGTGATGGCCTTCACGTACCCCTGGGTCTCCTTGTACGGGGGCACGCCGCCGTACTTGATGACCGCGTACGCCCCCGCGTTGTAGGCGGCGAGCATGTTCGACGCGTCGTCCCCGGGCACGCTCGCCACGTCCTTGGCCAGCTCGCAGTCGTACGAGGCCGCCGACGGGATCGCATCCTTCGGGTCCCAGATGTCCCGGTCCCCGTCCCCGTCCCCGTCGATACCGTGGCCCGCCCAAGTACCCGGAATGAACTGCGCGATACCGCGCGCGTCCGCCGGACTCACGGCACTCGGGTTCCAGCCGCTCTCGGAGTACAGCTGAGCAGCGAGCAGGGGCGGGTTGATGGCCGGGCAGAGGTTGCCCCACTTCTCCACCAGAGCCTGGTACTTGGCGGGGACGGCACCCTTCGTCAGCCCTACCGCGCGCCCACCCGCCCCGGACCCCACGAGGCCTGCCGCGGCCGAGTACGTCCCCACGACGAGGAGCGCCACGAACGTCAGACACAGCCCGATCCCGATCCCGCCGACCATCCAGAATCTGCGCACGCGTCAACCCTCCCCCATCCACGTCACTTCAACGTGCGATTCCGCCGTGTCGCATGTCCTACTACCCCACTCGGAAGCCGGAACAGGCGATGCTCGCGTACTTCGTAGGATCATCCTCAACGTGGTAGAAGACCACCGTCCAGTCCCCAGGGTCGGCGGACAGGGGCACAGCGGGCCACGTCTTGCCCGCGGCGTGCATCGTGAAGTCGTCCGGGTAGGTGAGCGTCACGTCGCCACCCGACTTCCAGTGCGTGTAGATGTCGACGGGCTTGCTCGTGTAGCCGACGGCCCGGTTGTCCATGGGGAAGGGCTTGCCCGTGGACGGCTCGATGTCGTGGGGTGACTTGACCGCCACGGACACGTAGTACGGATCCGGCGCGGACTGGCCCATCTCCGCGTACTTGATCCGCATCTTGACGGAAGCCGACTTGCCCGGCTTCCCGTTGACGCTGGTGGTCGACACCGCCGACTGGAAGCCCGCGCCCGGAGACTTCTCCTCGGCCGGCTGGTTGCACTGGCCGACCCCCTGAACAGCCAGGTCCAGGTCGGGGGAACCGCTCCACACGTAACGCGAGATCTGGTTGTTGTCGATGTACTCGGCCGGCGGCTTGGCCGCACCCTTGGAACCGGTGGCCCCGGGCGGCTGCCCGCCCTGCGCCGCAGGCGGCGTGGCCGTGGCGCCGCCCTTGTCGGCCCCGTCCCGCGCAGCGGCCCCACCGCTGTTGCCACCACTGCCACCGGCACTGCCGTCGAACGGAATCAGCTTCCAGGCCGTCAGGGCGAGCGCCACCGCCACGGCCACCCCCGCCCCGACCACGGCGCCGCGCCGCAGCCCCGCACCCCGTGCGGCAGGTGCCGGCTGCTGCTCGGCCGCCGTCGGAACGTACGGATAACCCGGTCCCTGCGTCCGCATCTCGTGCACCGGTACGGCCTCGCCCAGCGCCCCGAGCCCCAGGTACACCGGATCGTCGATCAGCGCGTCCCGGACCCCGCACCGGGCGATGACCTCCCGCAGACCCGGCCGCACCACCGGATCCTTCGCCACGCACGCCTCGATCAGCCCCGCCAGGGCCGGCTCCACCCCGGCCACGTCGACCGGCTCGTGCACCGCCCGGTAGCTCACCGTCGTCGCCACGCCCGTACCGAACGGCGGCCGCCCCGTCGCCGCGTACGCGAGGGTCGCCCCCAGCGCGAAGACGTCCGCCGCGGCCCCGGCCTCCGCACCCAGCAGCACCTCGGGCGCGGTGTACCCCGGCGTCCCCGGAGCCTGCCCGTCCTGCGTGAGAGCCGTCTCCCCCACGCCCCGCGCGATGCCGAAGTCGATGAGCTGCGGCCCCTGCGCCCCCAGGATGACGTTCTGCGGCTTGAGGTCCCGGTGCGTCACCCCGTACGCGTGCACGCTCGCCAACCCCTCCGCGAGGGCCGCGAACAGCCGCCGGCAGGTGTCCGCGGGCAACCCGCCGCGCTCCGCCACGGCATGACCGAGCGTCGGGCCCGCCACGTACTCGGTCGCCAGCCAGTACGGCGCCGCCGCCAGCGAGGCGTCGATCAGGTTCGCCGTGTACGCCGACCGCACCGCACGCACGGTCTCGGCCTCGCGCCGGAACCGGGCCAGCGCCTCCGGATGCCCGGTGATCTCGTCCCGGATCACCTTCACGGCGACCAGGCGCCCACCGGGCGACCGCCCGAGGTACACCTGCCCCATTCCTCCGGCACCGAGCCGGGCCAACAGCGCATGCGCCCCGATCTGCGCGGGGTCGACGTCTCTCAGGGCCTCCACCGGCACGAGCCTGCCACACCGACTCCCGCGCCACCGCGCCGGGTTGACGCGGAAGGCCGGCCAGGCCTAGGAACGCGGCGCCACGAAAAGACTCTGCGCACTGCGCCCGATGGGCCCCTTCTCGTCGTGCAGCAGCGCGTCCGCGAGCCCGATCCCGGCCGCGTCCACACTCGTACGGGCCTCCACGCACGCCCACTCGCCCACCGGATGCCGGTGCAGATGGACGGTCAGGTCACCGTTGATGAAGACGTACCGCCCGAAGTCCATCACCGAGCTGATCCCGTTCCCCGAATCGGCGGCGATCAGCACCCGGTCCAGCGGCCTGGTCTCCTCCCCGGCGACGAGCGGCACCTTCATCCGCATCCAGCAGGTACCGGGGCCCAGCTCGACGAAGGCGCCCTCGGTGAACCGGGTCTCCATGGCCGAGTGGTAGCCCGTCTCCCACGGCACCGGGAAGAACGGCGTCACCTCCACCTCCCCGGGCGGCGGCAACTGCGGCCCCGGGACCACGGCCGGCACGGCCTCCTCCGCGACCCGGATCCGCAGGGCCCGCGCCAGCATCACGGGCGCACCGCCCGCCGGCGCGAGGGCCGCCTCGACCACCTCGGTCCCGCGCCCGGCCCGCAGCACACTGGTCGTGATCTCCAGCTCGCCGATCGGCACCGGGCGCAGGATCTCGTACGTGATCCGGGCGGTCCGCATGTCCGTGCGCGCGCCCGGCCGCTCCTCGACGGCCCGCCCGAGCAGCGCGGCCGGCGGCCCGGCGTGCTGCGAGCCCGGGTCCCACGGCCCCCGCGTGTACGCGGTGGCCAGGAACCGCCCGGCGTCGACCCTCTCGAAGAAACCCTCGGCAGCACCCATAACAGCCACGCTACCGACAGGTAACTCGGCGCACCAGACCCGGCGATCCACTCAGCGGGCGAACCCCAGCCCCACCCCCAGCCCCACCAGCACCGACCCGATGGTCCGGTTCAGCGCCTTCTGCGCCTTCAGCATCCGGTCGCGCAACCGCGAGACGGAGAAGAACAGCGCCACCGCCCCGAACCAGCCCAGGTGCGCCGCCGACATGAACAGCCCGTACCCCACCTGCTGCCACACCGGCGTCTGCGGGTTCACCACCTGCGTGAACGTCGACACCACGAACAGCGTCGTCTTCGGATTGAGCACATTGGTCAAGAACCCCGACCGCATCGCCCCCAGCCGGGTCAACTGCGGCTTCGACTCCAGGTCGACGGTCACCTCGGCCCGCGCCCGGAAGGTGCGTATCCCGATCCACACCAGATAGGCCGCACCCGCCAGCTTGATCGCCGTGAACAGCGCGGTGGAGGAGGCGATCAGCAGACCGACCCCGAGCATCGTGTAGGAGACGTGGACCAGCACGCCGGCCGCGACCCCGGCGGCGGCGAACAGCCCGGTGGGGCGCCCGTAGAGATAGCTGTTGCGGACCACCATGGCGAAGTCGGCACCGGGACTGATCACGGCGAGGAGGGTGATAACGGCGACTGCGATCACTTCTGTCATACGGGGATGCTCACCGCCGCCGCCCCGTGGATCAAGACCCCGAGCACCCGGCACGACGGGGGACAATGGACGGCGTGCCGAACCACCCTGCCGCCGACCTCCCCACCCCCCTGCCCGTCCTGCAGGCCGACTGCGCGAACTGCTTCGCGCTGTGCTGCGTGGCGCTGCCCTTCGCCAAGTCCAACGACTTCGCCGTGAACAAGCCCGCCGGGACCCCCTGCAAGAACCTCCAGCAGGACTTCCGCTGCGGCATCCACACCCGGCTGCGCGACAAGGGGTTCCGGGGCTGCACGGTCTTCGACTGCTTCGGCGCGGGCCAGCAGACCTCCCAGGTCACCTTCGGCGGCCGCGACTGGCGCACCCACCCCGGCACCGCCCGCCAGATGTTCGAGGTCTTCCCGGTCCTGCGGCAGCTGCACGAGCTGCTCTTCTACGTCAGCGAGGCCCTGACCCTCCCGGCCGCCGCCCCGGTCCACGCGGAGCTGCGCCGGGCCCTGGCGGAGACCGAGGAGTGGACCCGCGCCGACGCGCAGGCCCTGGCCGACCTGGACGTCGGCCCCCTCCGCCAGCAGATCAACACCCTGCTCCTGAAGACCAGCGAACTCGTCCGGGCGAAGGCGCCGGGCCGCAAGAAGAACCACCGCGGCGCCGACCTGATGGGCGCCCGCCTGGCAGGAGCCGACCTCCGCGGCGCGAACCTCCGCGGCGCCTACCTGATCGCCGCCGACCTCTCCCGCGCCGACCTGCGCACCGCGGACCTGATCGGCGCGGACCTCCGCGACACCAACCTCCGCGGCGCGGACCTCCGCGACACCATCTTCCTCACCCAGCCCCAGCTGAACGCAGCCCAGGGCGACCCCACCACCCACATCCCCCCCACCCTCACCCGCCCCACCCACTGGACCTGACCCAACCCACCCGGCAACCGCCGCCCCCAGACGCCCCACCAGCCCGGCCAAGCCTCTCCCAGCCCCGCCGGCGCTTGAGGCGATCTTTCAGCCCCGCCGGCGTTCGAGGCGCGGGGCCCGGGGCGGAGCCCCGCTCTCCCAGCCCCGCCGGCGTTCGAGGCGCGGGGCCCGGGGCGGAGCCCCGCTCTCCCAGCCCCGCGGGCGTTTGAGGCGCGGGGTCCGGGGCGGAGCCCCAGCAACGGCGCCGCACCCACCCGCCCAGCCGCCCACCCGCCGGCAGGAGCCCCTCACACCCGCGCCAAAAACCCCCGCACGGCAGCGAAATACCCCTCCGGGTCCCCGACCCGCACCGCATGCCCCGCCGGCAGCTCGACCAACCGCACCCCCGCCCTCCGCACCGTCATCTCCCGCGCGTGCTCCGCCGACAGCACCCCGCTCCGATCCCCCCGCACCAGCAGCGTCGGCTTCCGCACCCCCAGCCAGTCCCCCCAGTGGTCCCCGTTCAGCCCCCGCTGGGACTCCGCCATGTCCTCCACCTCGAACGCGGTCCCCCACCCGTCCGGATACTCCTGCAGGGACCCCTCCAGGTGCGGAGCCGCACTCCCCACCCCCGCCAGGAACCCGGCCCGGGTCGCGGCCCGTCTCGGCCACTCCCGCACGAACGACAGGTCCCCGCCGACCACCGCCCCGATGTCCTCGACCACCACCGCCCGCACCAGATCGGGCCGCCGCGCCGCGAGCTGGTACGCGTTGACCCCGCCCAGCGAATGTCCGAGCACCACCGCCGGCCCCAGCCCCAGGTGCTCCAGCAGGGCCGCCGCATCCGCCACGTACCCGTCCCGCGTATAGTCCGCCGCCCGGTCGGACCGCCCGTGCCCCCGCTGGTCCAGGGCGATCACCCGCCACGCCGGACCCAGCTCCCGGGCCAGGCGCTCGAACGCCCCCGCCCCCTCCCCGAAGTGCCCGTGCAACGCCAGCAGCGGCGCTCCCGGCCCCCCGAAGTCCGTATAGGCGAGCCGCCGCCCGTCCTGCGCCACCATCACCCCCGGCAACGGCCCCAGCTTGTCGATGACCCGCTGCCGCAGCAGCTGGTACTCCTCCCACCGCCTGCGCAACCGCCCGCCCGGCCGCTTCACGATCCGCCCCGGCGTGACCGTCTCGCCCCGCCGGAACTGCTCCCGCGTCAGATCGATCCGGATCCCCCCGGGCAGCAGGTTCCACCAGTGGTAGCCCTCCTGCCGGCCGTCGTGGAACACCTCGCCCAGCATCAGGTCCCCGCCCACGAGGTCCTGCACCACGAGGGCCGTGATGTCACAGTGCCCCCAGCCCGGATTCTCCGGAGTCCAGGGGATCTTCGTGATGTCGGAAGGCTCGCAGGTCTCGGCCGACCATCCCGCCCGGATGGCCGCCTCGAGGTCCGCGAGAGTCCATGGAGTCGTCATGCTCCCCAGCGTGCCGCACCCCACTGACAACCCCGCCGCCACGTGCTCGCGCACCGATGAAACGACTGGAGGAGGATCGGACGCATGTCGGCGGGCCGGCCCAACGACACGCCACGCCACTGCTCCGAACGGCGGCCACTCACCCCACCCCCCGTACGTCGAGACGACAATCATTGCCCGGCGTCACCACCCGTGATACACAGAGTGACCGCACGTTCTCGCGCGTACGCGCCGCCCCTGCCCAGGTCAGGGCACGGAAGCGGAGCCCGGGCCGCGAGATCGGGTAAAGAGAGCCGTCAAGTCGACGACGGCGGCGGTTTCATCAGCGAAGATAGTGCGTGACCCCTGCCGTCGGGCAAGGGGCTTCCGGAACTACCCATACAGGGGCGGTGAGTTACATGATCCTGGCAGCCGAAAAGGGCGACATCACCACCATCATCGGCGGAATCGCCCCGAACTGGGGGCCTTTCGGCAGTCTCGGCAACGAAGCGAAGGTCATGATCGAGGTGGTCATGGCCGTCGCGATCCTGCTCTGCCTGGGCATCGCCATCTGGGGGGCGGCCAAACAGCGCATCGGAGCGACCGCCCTGCGCGACACGTTCAGCGCGGAACAGGGCAAGGGCCTGATCGTGGCCGGGCTGACCGGAGTCTTCATCATCGGCTCCCTCGGGACGCTGTTCACGATCGTCTACGGGATGGCCGTCTAGCCGGGCCGTGCGCCGGGCCCCGTAGCCGATGACGCATCACCACACCACATCCACGCGGGAACCAGCGCTACCGTCGTACGACGCGGAGGGGGCGGACAGGCAATGAACAACGACGACGACCAGTACGGCGGCGCCGGCGGCTACGGCGAGGTCGGCGGCACCGGCCAGACCCGCACCCGCCTCCCGGACTCCCCGGCCGACCCCTACGGCCCCACCCGCCGCACCCCACGCGCCTCCCGCAGCCTGATCACCGTGGTCGGCGTGGTGGTCCTCCTGATCGCCGCGATCGCCTTCGCCAACTCCGCCCCGGACACCCCCTCGGACCCCGCCTCGGACAAACCCCCGACGGACTCCTCCACGGCGGCCACGGGCACGGACCCGGTGACGGGCAAATCTGCAGGCATCCCCAAGGGCTTCGCCCACGACGAACAGGGCGCCCAATCGGCCGCCGCCAACTTCGCGGTGGCGCTCGGTTCTGACGGCATGTTCAATTCTGCGCGCAGACGCGCCATCGTGGATGCGCTCGCCGACGACAGCACGCGGGCGAAGCTCCAGTCCGGGTTCGACGCCGACTACTCCGCCGGGCTCCTCTCCCAGATCGGTCTGACCAAGGACGGTCTCGCCCCGGCGGGCTCCACCTTCGTCAACCGGACCGTTCCCGCCGGAGCCAAGGTCAAGAGCTACGCCGGAGAAACCGCCGCTGTCGACGTGTGGTGCATCGGCATGTTCGGCCTCACCGGAGAAAAATCCACACGCCCCGTGACCAGTGGCTGGTTCACCATCTCCGTCACGCTGAAGTGGAACGGGTCCGACTGGAAGGTCGTCGAAACCTCACAGAAGGACGGCCCTACCCCGGTCACCGGTGACAACGCCGTGTCCGGCTCCAGCGAGATCAGCAGCGCGGTCACCGAATTCGGAGGGTTCACCTATGCCCGGTAACCCCAGGCTCTCGGCCCTCAGCATCGGCACTGCGGCAGCAGCCGTCCAGACGGCGGTCGTCATGTTCGCCACCCGCGCGGCTGCGGCCCCAGACCCGACCCCGTCGGCGCCCGCAGCGACCAAGGACCCCTGTGCACTGATCGCCGGCCCGGCCCGGGAATACTGCGAGCGCGGCAACGGCGGAGCCACCGGCGGAGTCCCCGGCCTCGCGCCCAGCGACCCGGCCGACGCCCTCAACCCCCTAGCCTCCCTCGCCCGCGGCTGCGCCGACGCCGCCTCCTGGATCGTCACCAAGCTCAGCGAAGCGGTGAAGGGCTCGGCCGAGGTCGACTTCACCAACCCCGCCTTCCTCAAGCAGTACTCCGTCGTCTTCGCCGCCTCCACCATCCTCACCCTCGTCCTCTGGCTCTTCGCCGTCGCCAAGCGAGCCGTCCGCGGCGTCCCCCTCACCACCGCCATGTCCGAAGCCATCGGCTTCCTCTGGCTCACCGTCCTCGCCTCCGCCTTCACCCCCCTCATCCTCTACACCGTCGTCTCCGCCACCGACGGCGTCACCGCAGTCATCGCCTCCGCCTCCGGCGGCCAGACCGACGTCTTCTTCGGCTCCTTCTCCGAAGCCCTCAAGAAGGGCGACGACATCGGCGGCGGCCCGATCATGCTGATCGTCGTCGCGCTCGTCACCGTCCTCGCCGCCGGCGTGCTCTACCTGGAGCTGTTCATCCGGGCCGCCCTCCTCTACGTCGGCGCCCTCCTCGGCGTCGTCGTCTACTCCGGGCTCGTCGACCGCAACCTCTGGGGCCACGTCCGCCGCTGGGCCGGCATCATGATCGCCGTCATCCTCGTGAAGCCGGTCATCGTCATAGTCCTCGGCCTCGCCGGCGCCCTGACCGGCGAAAAGGGCCCCAACGCCTTCTCCGCCGTCGTCACCGGCCTCGCCATCATCCTCCTGGCGATCTTCGCCTCCGCGATGATCTACCGCTTCGTCCCCGGCTTCGGCGACGAAATCGCCTCCGCCCGCTCCAACCGCAGCAAGGCCACCGACGGCGCCCAGGCGGCCGCCGTCATCAGCTCCCCGGCCTCCCTCGTCTCGCAGGGCATCAAGACCCACAGCAGCCGCGGCGCCCACCACGGCAGCGACGGCGGCAACAACGCGCCCCGCCCCGCCAACCCCATCTCCGGAGGCGTGGCCGCCCACAGCAGCCGACCCACCTCCGGCGGCGGAGCCGGCGGCGGATCTGTCCCCTCCGCCGCACCCCCGCCCCGCACGAGCTCGAGCACGAGGAACACAGGAGGTGACGGGCGTTGACGACCCAGTCCCACCAGCTGCACCCGGTCGCGCCCCGCCGCACGTATCTCATCGGCCGCGCCCGGCCGAACGCGATCGTCGGCAAGAACCGCGAGACCGGCGAGATCGCCCTGATCATCGCCGGGGCGTTCTTCGGCATGATGAGCGGACTGCTCGTCCCCGACCTCACCCTGCGCATCGTCAGCCTCGCCGGCTTCCCCATGATCGCGCTCGCCGCCGTCTACGTCCCGTACAAGGGCCGCACCTTCTACCGCTGGTTCGAGATCAGCCGCAGCTACAAGCGGACCCTGCGCCGCGGCACGACCTACCGCTCGGGCGCCATGGAAGCCGGCATCCGCGGCTCCGACGGCCGCGAGGTCGAGGTCGGCCCGCCCCCCGGCATCGGCCGCATCAACTGGCTCGCCGCCCCCTTCGGCCCCGACGAGATCGCCGTCCTCCTGCACGCCGACCGCCGCACCGTCACCGCCGCCATCGAGATCGAGGGCCCCGGCGTCGGCCTGCGCGACAGCGAGGACCAAGAAGCCCTCGTCGACCGCTTCGGCACCCTCCTCAAGCACGTGGCCAACGGCGACGGCTTCGTCACCCGCCTCCAGATGCTCGCCCGCACCCTCCCCGCCGACCCCGACGCGCACGCCAAGGACGTGGCCCAGCGCGGCGACACCCAGGCCCCCGGCTGGCTCCGCGACTCCTACGACCAGCTCCAGTCGATGGTGTCCACCTCCTCCGAGCAGCACCGCGCGTACCTCGTCGCCTGCATGCACTACACGCGCGAACTCGCCGCCGAGGCCAACGCCATCGCCCGCGCCGGCACCCCCCACAAGGGCCGCAAGCTCGACCGCGACGCCGGCCTCGCCATCGTCATGGCCCGCGAACTCACCGACATCTGCGCCCGCCTCGCCGAGGCCGACATCCGCGTCCGCCAGCCCCTCGGACAGGGCCGCCTCTCCTCCCTCGTGCACTCCATGTACGACCCGGACCACCCCATCGACCACATCCAGGCCATGACCAAGCGCAACGCCTGGCCCGCCGAGCTCGACGCCGTCGAGCCCACCTTCCTCCAGGCCAAGACCCGCGAATCCTCCACCCGCGCCCCCTGGTGCCACGCCACCGCCTGGGTCAAGGAGTGGCCGATGACGCCCGTCGGCGTCAACTTCCTCGCCCCGCTGCTCGTCCACACCCCCGACGTGATCCGCACGGTCGCCGTCACCATGGACCTGGAGCCCACCGAGGTCGCCATCGAGCGCATGCTCACCGAGAAGACCAACGACGAGGCCGACGCCTCCCGCGCCGCCAAGATGAACCGGACCGTCGACCCCCGCGACATCGCCGCGCACGGCCGGCTCGACCAAAGAGGTGAAGATCTCGCCAGCGGTGCGGCGGGAGTCAACCTCGTCGGGTACATCACGGTGTCCTCGCGTTCGCCGGAGGCCCTCGCCCGCGACAAGCGGACGATCCGCGCCTCCGCCGGAAAGTCCTACCTGAAGCTGGAATGGTGCGACCGCGAGCACCACCGCGCCTTCGTCAACACCTTGCCGTTCGCCACCGGCATCCGACGCTAGCTGGAGGGAAGTGCCGCCCATGCGAGATCCCATGTCCGCCCTGACGGACGCCTTCACCAGCTTCCTCTTCGGCAAAGTCGAAACCACGCGCCTGCCCGTCCGCACCTCCACCGGGCAGGCGCAAGCCGTCTACCTGCCCACCGCCGCCCCCGGACTCGGCGACTCCGGCGTCATCATCGGCCGCGAGGTCTACAGCGGCAAGGGCTACATCTACGACCCCTTCCAGCTGTACGGGCAGCAGCTCCCCGCCCCCCACTGGCTGGTCCTCGGCGAATCCGGAAACGGAAAGTCAGCCCTCGAAAAGACCTACGTCCTGCGCCAGCTCCGCTTCAAGGACCGCCAGGTCGTCGTCCTCGACGCCCAGGGCGAGGACGGCGTCGGCGAGTGGAACCTGATCGCCCAGCAGCTGGGGATAACCCCCATCCGCCTGGACCCCATCGCCGCCAACGACGACGGGATCCGCCTCAACCCCCTCGACCCGGCCATCACCGCGACCGGGCAGCTCGCGCTGCTCCGGACCATCATCGAGGTGGCCATGGGCCACGGCCTCGACGAGCGCGCCGGCTTCGCCCTCAAGGTCGCGCACGCCTACGTCGTCGACACCATCCGCGACCGCCAGCCCGTCCTCACCGACATCGTCGAGCAACTGCGCCACCCCGAGGCCGAATCCGCCCTCGCCATGAACGTCGACATAGACGATGTCCGGGCCTGGGGCCTCGACGTCGCGCTCGTGATCGACCGACTCGTCGACGGCGACCTGCGCGGCATGTTCGACGGCCCCACCACCGTCGGCATCGACCTCGACGCGCCCCTCATCGTCTTCGACCTCTCCCACATCGACCGCAACTCCATCGCGATGCCGATCCTCATGGCGATCGTCGGCGTCTGGCTGGAGCACACCTGGATCCGCCCCGACCGGAAGAAGCGCATCTTCCTGGTCGAGGAGGCCTGGCACATCATCAACAGCCCCTTCGTGGCCCAGCTGTTCCAGCGCCTGCTGAAGTTCGGCCGGCGCCTCGGCCTGTCCTTCGTCGCCGTCGTCCACCACCTCTCCGACGTCGTCGACGGCGCCGCCGCACGCGAAGCCGCGGCCATCCTCAAGATGGCCTCCACCAGAACGATCTACGCCCAGAAGGCGGACGAGGCCCGGGCCACGGGCCGGGTCCTCGGCCTGCCCCGCTGGGCGGTGGAAATCATCCCGACCCTCACCCCGGGCATCGCCGTCTGGGACGTCAACGGCAACGTCCAGGTGGTCAAACACCTGATCACCGAAGCCGAACGCCCCCTCGTCTTCACCGACCGCGCCATGACCGAGTCCTCCACCCCCACCCGCCTCCCCGCCGACATGCTCGCCGCCGAACTGGAGGCGGAGGAAAGGGCCCTGTCCATCGAACGCCGCCGCGGCGGCCCCGGATCCGCGACCACGGTGGCCTGACCATGCACGAGGCACGACGTACGGAGCCCCCCGCACGCGGCGGCGGCATCCCGGACGGCCTGCTGGTCGGCCTCCTGGCCTTCCTCCTGGGCCTCGCCGTCCTCGTCTGGTCGGCCACCGGCCTCGCGGCCGTCTTCGCGCACGGCACCTGGCCCGACACCGTCACCTTCACCCGGACCCCGGGAGCCGTCCGCGCCCTGATAGCGCAACCGCACGACATCCCCGCCGCCTGGCCGGACACCGACCCGGCGGCCCTGTCGGGCTGGGGCCTCTTCTGGGGCCTGTTCGTCAGCCAGCTCCTGGTGATGTTCGTACTCACCGTCTTCGCCATCGGCGTGATCGCCCGCACCAAGTCCCGCCGCGCCCTGGCGAAGCAGGAGGCACAGGTCCCCGCACCGTCACCAGCATCGGGGCCCGCTTCCCTACCAGCGCCCACCCAGCCTGCGGCCGCCACCACCGACCCGGCCCCGCCGGCGTTCGAGGCGCGGGGGTCCGGGGCAGCGCCACCGGCACCCACACCGAGGCGTACCGCTACGGCTTCGGCTACGCCCCCCAGCCCGCAGCCACCACCGTCACCCCCGCCCCGCACGGGATCACGTACGGCGGCCCGAACGACCGCCTGCGCGCCGCGGCCCACCGCATCGGTGAGATCGAGGGGGCGGCACTCGTCGTGACCTCCTCCCCCGCACTCTGGGCCGAGACCAAGGACGCCCGCGCCAAACTCGGCCCGGTCCTCCTCTACGACCCCTCGCACCTGTGCGACACCCCGGCCCGCATGCACTGGAACCCGGCCGAGGGCTGCGCCGACCGCGACACCGCCGCCGCCCGCGCGATCGCCCTGCTGGCCCCCGTACGCCCCCAGGCCCGCATGGACGCGGCGGTGGCCGACACCGCGGAAACCCTCCTGCGCAGCTGGCTCCAGGCCGCCGCCCTGGAGGACCGCCCGTTCAAGCTGCTCCACCGCTGGGCCCAGGGCAACAGCGCCCAGGACCCGGTCCGCGTCCTGCGCACCCACCCCCAGGCCGCCCCCGGCGCGGCCGGTGAACTGGAGAGCGCCCTCACCGCCCACCCCGAACGCCGCGAGCTCGCCCAGAGCCTGACGGCCCGTGCCCTCTCCTGCCTGACCTCGATCCACATCCGCGAGGCCTGCAATCCGAACCGAACAGATGCCCTCACCTTGGCATCGTTCGTCACCGAAGGGGGCACCCTCTATCTGGTGGGTGAAGCCCTGGAGGATCCCCGCACCCACCCGGGTGCGATGCCCCTGCTCACCGCACTCGCCTCGCACGTGGTCGAGCACGGCCGCCGCATGGCCGCACGGTCATCCCACGGTCGGCTCGACCCACCACTGTCCCTGGTGCTGGACGACGTGGCCGCCGTGGCTCCGATCCCCCAGCTCCCGGACCTCCTGACCGGGGGAACGCTTCCCCTGCTCGCCCTGTGCCGCAGCCGCGAACAGGCCCGCTCCCGCTGGCCGGAAGCCGCCCTCTCCTAGAGGCCGGGCTCCCCGGCGGCGAACGTTTCCCAGGTGTCCGCGTCCGAGACGTACACGGACGCGCGATGGTCGAACCAGAGCGCTCCGTACGACAGATCCCGGACCGTCACCGGGATTCCGGGCTCGAATGCCTCGTTCGCTGCCAGCGGCGCAAGCCCCTGCCCGAAGGCCGCCAGAGCCGTCGCGTCGGCATGGCACTGGACCGACAGGAACCGCTCCTCGAGCGGAGTGTGCTCTTCCTTCCTCACCCGCTCGCGCCGGGCCCGGCCGGCCGCACGTAGACGTACTCCCGCTCCTTGGCGCCCGTCTCCAGCGGTATCAGCAGACCGCTCGGCTCGAAGCCGTACCGCCGGTAGAAACGCTCCGCCCTCGCGTTGTCCTCGTGCACGAACAGCCGCACCCGCTCCGTCGCCGGCGCCTCCAGCGACCAGGCCCAATCGAGCCCGGCGTCGAACAGCCTCTCCACGAGCCCGCTCCCCCGCTGCTCGGGCCGTACGAACACCCCGACCACATGGCCCTGCTGCTGCTCGATGGGCTCACCGAAGAAATCGCTGCCACCCTGCGCCTCGATGAGCACGGTGACGGACCCGACCCACCGCCCGTCAGCGGCCTCGGCGATGAACTGCCGGGCGCCTCGCCCCTCGGCAGCTCCCGCGGCACGCTGCTGCCAGTACTCGTCGGCCTGGGCGAGAGCCCTCTCCTCGGTCTCCAGGAAAGCCACGGCCGCAGCCGGATCCCGGAGCGCCGCCAAGCGCAGTTCCTTGACTTTTTCCCACTCGTCGCCCCGTACGGCCCTGATCACATAGTCATCGCTCATGTTCGGGATCTTAACGACGTGCCACCGCCGGCTCACCTGCGTCTTCCGGCTCGGAACACGCAGGGCCGTGAACGCAGAAAAGCCCCGCACCGAACCCTGAACGGGTTGGTGCGGGGCTTTCCCACAATGATTGTTCGGCGGCGTCCTACTCTCCCACAGGGTCCCCCCTGCAGTACCATCGGCGCTGAAAGGCTTAGCTTCCGGGTTCGGAATGTAACCGGGCGTTTCCCTAACGCTATGACCACCGAAACACTATGAAATTTGAACGCTGGTGTTGACACAGCTGTTCGTTATTTCAGAACTAACACAGTGGACGCGAGCAACTGAGGACAAGCCCTCGGCCTATTAGTACCAGTCAGCTTCACCCGTTACCGGGCTTCCACATCTGGCCTATCAACCCAGTCGTCTACTGGGAGCCTTACCCTCTCAAGGAGGTGGGAATACTCATCTTGAAGCAGGCTTCCCGCTTAGATGCTTTCAGCGGTTATCCCTCCCGAACGTAGCCAACCAGCCATGCCCTTGGCAGGACAACTGGCACACCAGAGGTTCGTCCGTCCCGGTCCTCTCGTACTAGGGACAGCCCTTCTCAATATTCCTACGCGCACAGCGGATAGGGACCGAACTGTCTCACGACGTTCTAAACCCAGCTCGCGTACCGCTTTAATGGGCGAACAGCCCAACCCTTGGGACCGACTCCAGCCCCAGGATGCGACGAGCCGACATCGAGGTGCCAAACCATCCCGTCGATATGGACTCTTGGGGAAGATCAGCCTGTTATCCCCGGGGTACCTTTTATCCGTTGAGCGACGGCGCTTCCACAAGCCACCGCCGGATCACTAGTCCCGACTTTCGTCCCTGCTCGACCCGTCGGTCTCACAGTCAAGCTCCCTTGTGCACTTACACTCAACACCTGATTGCCAACCAGGCTGAGGGAACCTTTGGGCGCCTCCGTTACCCTTTGGGAGGCAACCGCCCCAGTTAAACTACCCATCAGACACTGTCCCTGATCCGGATCACGGACCGAGGTTAGACATCCAGCACGACCAGAGTGGTATTTCAACGGCGACTCCACAACCACTGGCGTGGCTGCTTCAAAGTCTCCCACCTATCCTACACAAGCCGAACCGAACACCAATATCAAACTGTAGTAAAGGTCCCGGGGTCTTTCCGTCCTGCTGCGCGAAACGAGCATCTTTACTCGTAGTGCAATTTCACCGGGCCTATGGTTGAGACAGTCGAGAAGTCGTTACGCCATTCGTGCAGGTCGGAACTTACCCGACAAGGAATTTCGCTACCTTAGGATGGTTATAGTTACCACCGCCGTTTACTGGCGCTTAAGTTCTCAGCTTCGCAACCCCGAAAGGTCACTAACCGGTCCCCTTAACGTTCCAGCACCGGGCAGGCGTCAGTCCGTATACATCGCCTTACGGCTTCGCACGGACCTGTGTTTTTAGTAAACAGTCGCTTCTCGCTGGTCTCTGCGGCCACCCCCAGCTCACGGAGCAAGTCCGATCACCAGTGATGGCCCCCCTTCTCCCGAAGTTACGGGGGCATTTTGCCGAGTTCCTTAACCATAGTTCACCCGAACGCCTCGGTATTCTCTACCTGACCACCTGAGTCGGTTTAGGGTACGGGCCGCCATGAAACTCGCTAGAGGCTTTTCTCGACAGCATAGGATCATCCACTTCACCACAATCGGCTCGGCATCAGGTCTCAGCCTTAATGAGGGACGGATTTGCCTACCCCTCGGCCTACACCCTTACCCCGGGACTACCACCGCCCGGGCTGGACTACCTTCCTGCGTCACCCCATCGCTTACCTACTACAAGTCTGGTTCGTCGGCTCCACCACTTTCCTTTCCCCGAAGGGTCCGGAACGGCTTCACGGACTTAGCATCGCCTGATTCGATATTGGGCGTTTCAAAGCGGGTACCGGAATATCAACCGGTTGTCCATCGACTACGCCTGTCGGCCTCGCCTTAGGTCCCGACTTACCCTGGGCAGATCAGCTTGACCCAGGAACCCTTAGTCAATCGGCGCACACGTTTCTCACGTGTGTATCGCTACTCATGCCTGCATTCTCACTCGTGAACCGTCCACAACTAGCTTCCGCTGCTGCTTCACCCGGCACACGACGCTCCCCTACCCATCACAGCAGGCGTTGGCCCTATTGCTGCAATGACACGACTTCGGCGGTACGCTTGAGCCCCGCTA